>CAVXTJ010000003.1:0-287662 GCA_963764605.1 uncultured Alphaproteobacteria bacterium | reverse complement strand
CGTCTGCCGGCAGTTCCGACATCATCCGGCGGGCGGATATCGAGGATGCGTCACGCGAGCTGCAAAAGAGTTCTGCGCCATGATGGCTCACGTTGCTGAAGCGTCTGAAGCGAGCGGCCGGGTTTTATTCTGGACCGATCGCAATGCGCCGCTCAACCCCAATGCTGCCAGCGCAGGCATAATTGGCCGCCGCTTTCCACGCCGAATTGAAACCGTGACGGTTGACGCGGGAGATATCGGTCTTGGCGGCGAAATTTCTGCCACTGGTTTTGTGCCGCGAAGTGCGCATGAACAGAGAGTGGGAAATTCGGATAACGGATCGCATTTTGACCGGGCGTCTATGGCGGATTTGCTGTTGATGCGCCGCCAACGGCGTGACGTAGCTGATTGCGCGCGACGCCATGGGGTAGTTTGCCGCCACACGACCGCATCGGGCGATGCGATCGACGTTTTAGCGGAGTTGTGCACCGTTCGCGGGCCTTGGAATGTGATCGTGGCCGCAGGCTCCTCTGCCGTGCCGTCCGTCGGAACGCTCTTCGCCAATGTCAGCGGCGTAACCGGTGTCGTCGTCGCGCCGTTCAACGACGCAGTCGCAGACCGAGACAGCGTCGGCCCTGTGGTCGTCGTTGCCGAGGATCTTGAACGGTTGCCTGCAATGATACGGGCCGCGGCCCGTTTAACGCGCATGTTCGGCCGTATTCATGTTCTATTTGCCGCGAACACACGTGCAGAACTCATCGATCTTGAGGCCCGCGCTAGGTTGGCAATGCCGGCTAAAACGGACGTCGTGTTCGAATTGACAGAGCCGTCATTTGGGGCAGAAGAAGTCTATGACAGTAAGCTCCGCAAGATGGCTCCGAGCTTTGTGGTGTGCCGTTTCGGGGGCACCGTTCTGCCGACAGGGCGGGCCTTGTCGCGAACCATCGCTAAAACCAGAGCTCCGTTCTTGCTGGTCAGGTGATTGACCTAGAGGGCTTCCGGAAAAAGCTTGTCCCGGCGAAAGCCGGGATGGGTACCGGTTTTCTGAAAAGAAGCACGGCAATATAAAGAGCTAGGGTCTGTCCATGATTCAATCAAAACCGGACAGCCTCTAGCGCAGGCTCTGGAAGGCTTCCAGAAGGCGGCGGACTTCGGGATCGCCGTTTTTCTCGAGTGCGCGCAAGTATTCGATGATTTTTTCTTGATTGGCCTGCATATCGATACGCGAAGTTCCATGCGATAAGCGCGGCGGTTTCGGACTCTCAGGGGTTCGCTTGGGGTTATTCTTGGCGAAGATTTTCTCCCCTTCGCCGTCAGGCGGAAGTTCAGCTACTTCAACCGGCGCATAACCCTTGCTTTCGACAAAAATCCGGACGCTGTTGATGTCTAGCAGGCCGACAATGGTCGTTGGAACTTCGTTCTGAAGGTTGATGGTCAAGCTTTTCCGGTCTGGGCTTATGGTCAAATTATAGGGATTATTGTTCTGGTCAGGCGGCAAATTGGCCATCAGATAGGCCTTAACCATCGGATCAACTTGCTCGTCCGCTGTGCCGAGAAGTTGCGCTCCCGCGGCGGCGGCAGCGTCGGCTGCAACCTGCATTCCCGCGCGCATTCGCTCGATGCGGGCAATATCAATCGCAGACATGGCCATGCCGACAAGCGCCATAGCCATGAGCGCGAATAGAATAGCAACAGCGCCACGCTCGTCGGAGCGAAACGCTTCTGTCTGTCTTAAATTTCCGGTCCTAGCCGCTGCACCGTCACGCTTCCGTATCCCGCTAAAGTCTCGGACAGACGTTGCGCGGATTGGGCAAAGGAAAGGTTCTCAGAGGCCGCTTTTCAAAGACTGCGCGCGACGGAATTCCAACGTCGTTAACAATCAGTTCTGCCGGTGTCCCGAAAGGAGGCGGTCACACGGTCTGGAAGAATTCTGGGCCCGAGCCGGCAATTTTGCTGTCGATCGTCCCGACAGCTTTAGCGTCTTTTCCCTCATAATCGATTGCGGACAGAACAACACGGATTGCCTCCAGCCGTGCGCGGCGCTGATCGTTGGCGCGGATCACGATCCATGGCGCAATCGTCGTGTGTGTGAAGCGGAACATGTCGGCCTGAGACTTCGAGTAAGCGTCGTACTTGTTCAGCGCCGCAATATCGATGTCTGATAGTTTCCACTGCTTCAACGGATCGTGGCGGCGCTCATGGAATTGTTTGAGCTGCATTTCACGGCCGATCTGTAGAAAAAATTTGAAGAAGCGGAAGCCGTCGCGAACGAGAAGGCCTTCGAACTCCGGGGCTTCCCTAAGGAATATAGCGAGTTGGTCTTCGTTGCAAAACCCCATGACGCGTTCGACGCCGGCGCGATTGTACCATGATCTGTCGAACAGAACGATTTCGCCGGCGGTTGGCAAATGCGCGGCGTAGCGCTGGAAGTAGAGCTGTCCACGCTCGGTTTCTGTCGGCTTGGTCAAGGCTACGGCACGTGTGTTGCGTGGATTGAGGTGCTGCGTGAAGGCGCCGATGCACGAGCCTTTACCGGCGCCGTCACGTCCTTCAAACAGCGCCAAAATGCGGCCGCGCGTTTTGATGTTGTGGGCCTGCAATTTGCAGAGTTCGATCTGAAGGCGTTCGAGTTCCTCTGCAAATGCTTCGCGCTTCATTTTTTTTTCGTACGGGTACCCGCCGGACGCCATTGATGCGTCATCGAGGTCTTTGGGAAATTTGGGATCGTCCAAAGAAAAGCCCGGCGGCAACGCCGAGGTTTCGGCGGCGGACTTTTTGTCGGATGCTGGCGCTGGTTGCTTTGGTGCCGTGGCTTCCGGCGGCTTTGCTTTGCCTTTGTCTTTGTTTTTGTCGTTCTTGCCCATCGCGCTTCTCCAGACACTGAAGGGAAATGTCTAGCACGGACGGGACGCCACCCGCCAAGGCTCAGATGGTTCAGTTAAAAAGGCTGGATTTGCCTGATTATCGGGTCCAGAAATGAGAAAGCCAGCGGCCCCCCGGCCGCTGGCTTTCATCCCCGTCCCCGGTCACGAATGCCCCGGTCCCCTCAAGTGTTCGTTATCAAGCCCGCTCTTTTTGCAGCGCGTCTTTTGGTGCTGTGATGGCCACTGGTGCTTCGATCTCGGTGCGTTCGCGGCGGCGCGGAATGGCCGGCTGGAAGGCGCGACGAGCGTGAAATTCGCAGTAAGGCAAGGCCGGAACTTTGTTCTTTCCGCAGAAATGGAAGTCCGCTGCTTGCGGGTCGCCGATTGGCCATCGGCAGCTGCACTCGGACAGTGTTTGAATGGATTTACGCTCGGCCATCGGAATGACGAGTTCTTCGACCGGCGACACATAAGGCTCGGCGTCGCCGACGTAGAGGGCGCGGACGGCCGGGTTACCAGCCGTTGCAAAGCGCTTTTGGACAGCGCGTTTGGCATTGGCAATGCGGGCGCGTGGCCGATGCGTTTTCATGCGTGATGTTGTCGCCCGGCCCGAAAGGCCCAGACGATGCACTTTGCCGATTACGGCATTGCGCGTCACGCTGCCGAGGCGTCCGGCGATCTGGCTTGCGCTCAGTCCTTCGCCCCAGAGTTTCTTCAAAAGATCGACGCGATCATCCGTCCAAGACATGTTCCAGTCGCTCCCTGTCGAGCCGCGCGTGCGGCGGTGCACCCCCCGGTGCCCGCTTTTTCGGCCGTGACAGTCCCTCGATGCGCGTAAGGGTGCGCAGACGAGGGATGGACATCCCGGCCGGGTGGTAGACGCAAACTCGATGGAAACGCAGAACTACGTGCCGCGGCATACGCGAAGCCGCCGAAAGGGCGGTTCATGGCACGTTTGGACCAATGCACTTACAAGTACAATGCACTTACAAGTACAGTGACAAAGTCGGCCAACAAGCCGCCACATGTCGTGGTCCAGTCAGGCAAGTTACAACATGCTGAATTCCGTCTACAAGCCGAGCGTGGCGAAAGAGGGGCCATTGACAGGGAGAAGTGGCGCATCCGCAACAGAACGATTCGAGTTGCACTGTAAGGAAGGGCGCCTGCGCATCATCGCCGAGTTCTCAACGGCTGATTGACTTCGCGGACGAATGGCCGCCGTCACTGTTGCTACCTGGCCAATTTATTGACAGTTTGGCGGCGTGCGCGTATCAGGAACTGTAAAGGGCCGCCAGGATTGGCGGCTTTTTTGATTTTCTGCGCGAGGTTGGTGCTGCCATGTCAGCGTCGCATCAACGTCACGGGGCGCGCCCGGGGGAAATACTCCGCCGCGCCTGAAAAGGTTCTGCCGTCTAGCGCCGTGATGGGCACTTATGCTCGTCAGGATCTCGTGTTCGCGCGCGGCGAAGGTTCCTGGCTCTATACAACTTCTGGCGAGCGTTTTCTCGATTTCGGGTCCGGCGTCGCTGTCAATTCTCTTGGACATGCCCATCCCCGTCTCGTCAAAGCTCTGACCGAGCAAGCGGCAAAGCTTTGGCACACGTCAAATCTCTACCGGGTCGAAGGGCAGGAAGACCTTGCTAAACGTTTGTGCGAACTGACGTTTGCCGAGCGCGTGTTCTTCTGTAACTCGGGCGCGGAAGCCTGCGAGGGCGCCATCAAGATTGCGCGCCGCTACCACTTCGTGTCGGGCCGGCCCGAGCGCAACCGCATTATCACTTTCAAAGGCGCCTTCCACGGACGCACGCTCGCAACGCTGGCAGCCGGCGGGAACGAGAAATATCTTGAAGGCTTCGGCCCGGAAGCCGGCGGTTTCGATCACGTCGAGTTTGGTGATCACGATGCGCTGAATGCCGCGATTGGACCCGAGACCGCCGCCATCATGATTGAGCCGATTCAGGGCGAAGGCGGCGTGCGCAGCGTGCCGCCGCAGTGCCTGCAAGGCATTCGCGAACTTTGCGACGAGCACGGCCTGCTCTTCGTTCTCGATGAAGTCCAATGCGGCGCCGGGCGCACGGGCAAACTCTTTGCCCATGAGTGGGCTGGCATTACGCCTGACATCATGGCTGTCGCAAAGGGTCTGGGCGGCGGATTCCCTGTCGGCGCGATTCTGGCGACAGCAGAGGCTGCCAAAGGCATGACGCCCGGCACGCATGGCTCAACATTCGGTGGCAATCCGCTTGCCATGTCGGTCGCGAGTGCCGTCATAGATGTCGTGACGGAGCCTGGATTTCTTGATGCGGTTCAAGCGAAATCGCTGCGGCTGAAACAAAGTCTTGCCAGTATCAAAGACCGGTTTCCGCTTGTTGTTGAAGACGTGCGCGGCGCTGGGCTTTTGACGGGTTTGAAGCTCAAAGCGGCAGTGACACCTGCCCAAGTCGTCAAAGCTGCGATTGCGGAGAAACTGCTTCTTGTTGCGGCTGGCGACAATACCGTGCGCGTTATCCCGCCGCTCACAGTCTCGGACGAAGAAATCGCAGACGCCACCGAGCGGCTCGCGAAATCATTGGCCAGCATTCAGAAACAATTGGCTCTCTAGCTCAGACCGAGAGCTCAAAAAAGTCCAAAACCCATGCCATCAAATATGCAATTAAAAACAGCGACGAGACATTTTCTCGATATCTCCGCAATCGACGCCAAGACCTTGCGGCGCATTGTCGACAACGCACACGCTATGAAAAAGGCGGGCAAACGCGTGCCCGCGGCTTGAAGCCGAAAGGCATCGAAGATTGCGTGCTCGTGATGATTTTCGAGAAGCCGTCGACGAGGACGCGCGTTTCGTTTGATATTGCAATGCGCCAGCTCGGCGGTGGCGCGCTGTCGCTCAATCATACGGATCTGCAGTTGGGGCGCGGGGAATCCGTTGCCGACACGGCGCGTGTTCTCTCGCGCTATGCTGACGCCATCATGATCCGTGCCAACGCGCATGAGACCCTCGTCGAACTCGCCAAACATGCGTCGATCCCAGTCGTCAATGGGCTGACGGACAAGAGCCACCCCTGTCAGGTCATGGCCGATGTCATGACTTTTGAAGAACATTCCGGCCCGATCAAAGGGCGCACGGTTGCCTGGATCGGAGACGGCAACAATGTCGCTGTCTCTTGGATGCATGCGGCCGCGCGCTTTGGGTTCACGTTGCGGCTCGGCTGCCCGGATGCGCTTCAGCCTGAAGACGAAGCCATGGAATGGGCGCGGCGCGAGAAAGCGTCCATCACGCTAACAAATGATCCCGAGAAAGCCGTCAAAGGCGCCGATTGCGTCGTGACCGACACGTGGGTCTCGATGGGACAATCGGATGCGGCAAAGCGCAAGAAGATCCTGGCGCCGTATGCTGTCGATCAGAAGCTCATGAGCAAGGCCGCCAAAGGCGCGATTTTCATGCATTGCCTGCCAGCGTATCGCGGACACGAAGTTTCAACCGAAGTTTTGGAAGGCCCTCAATCCGTCATCTGGGATGAAGCGGAGAACCGGCTGCACGCGCAGAAGGCGATCCTCGCCTGGTGCCTTGGCGGCTAACTTTGAGTGACCTTCGCTCAGTATCGCTTGCCCGTGCCGACGGCATCTGGCGTCTTGCCGCCGTCGTCGTCTTCCTTCGGCTTGGCCGTCAGATCATATTGCGTCTTGGAGCGCGCGCCGGCCACCTGTGCGCCCGTTAGCGAGCATGTCTTGCCCGGATCGAGCAGAGCAAACGCAGGATTGGGCTTTTCGACGAATTCGGCACGCGTCACTTTTCCGTCGCGGCTCGCGTCGTAATAGCTCAAATCAGCCGTGTCGAACATGCGGTCGACTTTGGTGATGTTGCCCCATTCGGATTGCATCGACGCTCTCGTCGGCGTTGGCGTCGGCGCCGTTGAAGAGTTCCGTGGCGTAGGCTTTCCATTCATCGCACGTGACGTTGTTGTCGCGATTGCGATCCCAGCTTCCAGCCGCCATGAGGAACACGCGATCAGTGTCGGGGATTGCCTTGCTGAATGGATTGATCGAGCCAATTGAAGGAAGCGGCGATGACGAGCACGCTGAGACGGCAGCGGCTGCGAGCAGCGCAAATATTGCGGCGGTCCCGGAGATGTTCTCGGCGTCATGGGTATCGCTCTCGTGGTGTTCGAATTCTGAATGAGGTTCTTAATAGTCTTGTCGTTTAACGGGGAATTGCACCCAACGCATGGCGCCGTTCGGCAGTCCGCTGGGGAGAGGATATTCTATGGGATTAGTGTCGCAAAGGTGTCACAGGGTGTAACTAGAAACTCCGGGACTTGGTTCAATTCCTATACTTATGCTTATCAGCCTTTGGAACCAAGGCTATGGCCTTGCACTCATATAGGAAAGTTTGGTTCGCTTGGGATTGCCATGATTAACGTCCTCGTGCTGTGCACGGCCAATTCGGCGCGCTCCATCCTGGGCGAAGCCATTTTGAACAAATTGGGTGCGGGCCGCTTCCAGGCCTATTCGGCGGGCAGCCACCCGCGCGGCGTTCCTAATCCGTTGGCTTTGGAACTGCTGGAACAGCGTGGCCACCCGGTTGGCGCGCTGCGCTCAAAATCGTGGGATGTGTTTGCCGCGGCTGGTTCGCCCAAGATGGACATCGTGATTACCGTCTGCGACGCGGCCGCCGGAGAGTCATGCCCCTATTGGCCGGGCACGCCCATCAAAGCCCATTGGGGCATTCCAGATCCGGCCGGCGTGCCAGGTGGCATCGAAGCGGAGCGTGCGGCGTTCCGTCAAGCCTATGACAGGCTACACGCACGTGTGGCTGCCCTCGTTGCCATGCCTGTGGAAATCATGGCGCGGGAGGACGTGCAAATGGCCGTCTCGGCAATTGCGCGTCTTGAGGGCGCAACAGACTTGACTTCTGGCACAGGAATTTCGTCGTAATGGAAATCGATCGCAACCGGCGCTTTGCCAGCGAATTTCTTGGAACGGCTTTGCTGCTCGCCGCCGTCGTTGGCTCGGGCATCATGGCGGAGAAGCTATCGGGCGGGAACACGGGGCTGGCGCTGCTGGCGAACTCTTTGGCGACGGGCGCGGCGCTATTCGTGTTGATCACGATTCTTGGACCAATCTCTGGCGCTCATTTCAATCCCGCCGTGACGCTCGTCATGCGGCTAAAGCAGACGATCTCAACCAGCGACGCAGCGTTCTACGCCATCGCGCAGGTTGCTGGCGGTATTGCCGGCGTTCTGGTCACGCACGTGATGTTCGATCTGACAGTCGTTTCAAACATCGGCGACCGCCCGCAATGGCGTTGGCCAGTGGACCGCCGAAGCCGTTGCCGCGTTCGGATTGATCTTCACAATTCTCGGATCGCTGCGCTTCGCGGCTGACAAAGTTGCGATGTGCGTCGCGCTCTATATCGTCTCGGCCTATTGGTTTACGGCCTCGACGTCGTTCGCAAACCCTGCCGTCACAGTCGCGCGGTCCTTCACCAATACGTTTGCTGGGATAGCGCCGGCCGAATGTAGCTGCCTTCATCGCTGCACAATTGGCAGGCGCGCTGTTGGGCCTTATCGCAGGGCGCTGGCTGTTCGAGACCAGGCGACGGAAAGCGTGACTTAGGCCGACGCCCAATCGGCGAGCCGCCCCATGAACGCCATGCACTTATTGATTTCGCTATCTGCGATCCACTCATCGGGCGTGTGCGCCTGGGCGATGTCGCCCGGCCCGCAGACGATCGACGCAGAACCTGCATCCTGGAACAATCCGGCTTCGGTCGCGTATGAGACGGTGTGTGTGCCGTTCTGGCCCGTCAGTTTCAGGGCGAGGCTCGTCGCTTCCGAATTCTCGTCTGCGGCAAATGGCGGAACGGTGTTGGCGCGCGTAATTGTTATCGCTGCTTCATCTGCGACGCGCCCCATCTCGGGCAAACACCTCGTCTCGGCATATGTTCTGATGCGCCGTTCGATGCCATCGACATCGACACCCGGAAGCGCGCGCACTTCGAAGCCGAAGCGGCAGAAAATGGGAATAATATTGTTTGCCGTGCCGCCTTCTAGCTTGGTGACTTGTAATGTAGCGTAAGGCGGCATGAACCTATCGTTGCGCGAAGTGACCTTGAGTTCCGTTTCCATGCGCTCAAGTTCGCTGATCAAACGGGCGGCGTACGTGATGGCGTTGACGCCGAGGTGGCTCATGCTGGAGTGCGCCGCGCGGCCTGTAACTTCAACCTGCCAGCGCACCGGCCCTTTGTGCGCGTCCACAACTTGCATATTGGTCGGCTCGCCAACGATGACGAGGCGCGGCTTCGGCAAGTGTCTTGCCGAATTCGGCGATCATAGGCCGGACGCCGAGACAGCCGACTTCTTCGTCGTACGAGAACGCCATATGGATTGGAGTCTTCAGGTTCCGCGTCTTGAAGTCTGGCACCGCCGCCAGCATGCAAGCGAGATACCCTTTCATGTCGCAAGCGCCGCGCGCGTAGTGCCGCCCGCCCTCGGAACGCAATACGAAAGGATCGCTGCTCCAGGTCTGGCCATCCACCGGAACCACATCGGTGTGGCCCGACAAGGCAATGCCGCCGCGCGTCATCGGGGCCGATCGTGGCGTAAAGGCTGGCCTTCAGTCCATCGCCAGTCGTGACGCGGGCGGACGTCACGCCATGCTGCAACAGATAGTCTTCTATGAACGCGACAATCTCGATGTTGCTCTTGTGGCTCGTGGTGTCGAAAGCAACGAGGCGCGCGAGGAGTTCGACCGGAGTATAGGTGGGGCCCGCCATTGCATTAATTCATCGCGGCTTGCGTGTAAGGGCTGTCGAGCGAAAACGCCGGTATAGCGACGTCGAACAGCTTGCCCTTTTCATCCGCCATCTGGTAGCTGCCAACCATGATGCCTTGCGGCGTCTTCAAGGGACAGCCTGATGTGTAACTGAACGTATCCACCGGGCGGAATTGTTGGCGTTTGCCCGACGACGCCGGGCCCGCGCACTTCTTCCGTCCGCCCAAGTGCATCCGTTATGCGCCAGGTGCGCGTTTTGAGCTGAACCTGCTGCTTGCTGTCGTTGTTGATCTCAACGGCATAGGACCAGACGAAGTGGCTTTCGTCGGGCGCCGATTGGTCTTCCAGATACTGCGGCTCAACGCGAATGCGAATGCCGCGTGTGATGGCCTCGTACATATGTAGGTCCGCTTTTTTGGCAGTTTTCTTGCGTGCCACTTTAGGGGTGCTCTTTCCGCGGTCAACATCAGCTTTTCAATATCTAAATTAAACGGCTGCGAGTGCCGCCGACAGATCTGCTGCCAGATCTTCAAAGGCTTCCAGGCCGACGGACAGGCGGATCATGCCGTCCGTAATGCCAAGTTCGGCCCTCGGGCCCGCGCCCATGCGCTGGTGGGTCGTCGTCGAGGGGTGTGTCACAAGGCTCTTTGCGTCGCCGAGGTTGTTCGAAATCTTGATCAATGTCAGCGCATTGAGGCATCGAAATGCGGCGTCCTTGCCGCCCTTGACTTCGAATGTCACGATTTGCCCGCCGCCCGGCATTTGCTTTGCGGCAAGCTCAGCCTGCGGGTGGTCGGCCCGGCCCGGATAGAGGACGCGCGTGACACCCTTGAGGCCGGCCAAGTGGTCAGCAACTTTTGCAGCCGACTCGCATTGGGCTTTGACGCGAATGGGTAGCGTCTCAAGTCCCTTGAGCATGACCCAGGCATTGAAGGGGCTAAGCGAAGGTCCGGTCTGGCGCACCCAGTCTTGCACGTATTTTGTCACGAAATCCGTTGTGCCGAGCACAGCGCCGCCAAGGCAGCGGCCTTGTCCGTCGATGTGCTTGGTCGTCGAATAGACAACGATATCCGCGCCGAGCGCCAGCGGGCGTTGCAGCATTGGCGTCGCGAACACGTTATCGACGACGGTCAGGATGTTGTGGGCTTTGGCGATTTTGGCATACGGCCGCGATATCGACGAGTTCGAGATTTCGGGTTCGAAGGTGTCTCGAAAAAGAACATCTTCGTGTTGGGCTTGATCGCCTTTTTCCAGGCATCGAGATCCTTGCCGTCAATCAGCGTGCATTGAATGCCAAATCTCGGGCACAGGGTTTCGACGATGTAACGGCACGAGCCAAAGAGCGCACGCGCCGAAACCAAGTGGTCGCCAGCCTTCAAGTAGCATAGAAGCGCGGCAGTAACGGCCGCCATGCCGGTTGCGGTTGCGCGGCAGTCTTCCGCACCTTCGAAAATGCGCAAGCGCTCTTCGAACATGGAAACCGTCGGGTTGCCGAAGCGCGAATACTGGTAGCCAGGGTCTTCCTGCTTGAAGCGCGCTTCCGCCTGCTCGGCGCTGTCGTAGACAAAGCCTTGCGTAAGAAACAACGCTTCCGACGTTTCGCCCCACTGCGAGCGCATGGTGCCGCCGTGAACCAGTTCTGTTTCGGGGCGCCACTTTCTATGTGCGCCTGTTCTATGTGCGCCTGACTTGTCCGGTTTGGTCTTGTCGTTTGCCATGCGAGATTGCGTCCTCGGCGCCAATAAAAAACCCGGTTTACCACAAGCGCCGGACGGGAAGCCGGGCGCGGGAAACCGGGTGCGCACTCGGCCCTTTAGCGACTTATTTTACGTGGCTGCAAGCCGGCCGGCCAAAGGACCACGGAATTCCATGCCGGGATTACCGGGCGAACCCCTTGGCGTCAAGGGGCGCTTCAGATAGATGCAAGCATTGGGCAGAGGACGAAAAACGTGAAAACGACGGTGAAAAAGGTTACTCCGAAGGCAATTTCTGCGGCCGAACCTGGAATCCTGCCAAGCCAAGCAATTAGCGGGCTCATTGCAGTCGGGCGCGCTGCAGATTGCCGAGCCATTGGCCGAGAACCAATTGCAGCCGGCCAGCCTCGATCTGCGCTTGGGTGCCGTTGCCTACCGGGTACGAGCCAGTTTTTTGCCGGGCCGCGACACCCGCGTGCAGTCGAAGCTTGATGATCTGCAAATGCACACGATCAGCCTCAGCCAAGGTGCCGTTCTGGAGACGGGCTGCGTCTATATCGTGCCGCTGTTGGAAAGCCTGGCACTGCCTGCCGATCTTTCAGCCTCGGCAAACCCGAAGAGTTCCACTGGCCGTCTTGACGTGTTCACGCGTGTCATCGCAGACGGCGTCAACGCCTTCGATCAGGTGCCGGCTGGATATCACGGGCCGCTGTTCGCTGAGATTTGCCCTCAAACATTTCCGATCGTGGTGCGCAAAGGGTCGCGGCTATCCCAGATCCGTTTCCGGGTCGGACCTGCCGCCGACACTGACGCCGCTCTTATCGAATTGCACAAGCGTGAGAAGCTCATAACGTCCGACGAAGAGGCTGACATCGCCGGCGGCTTGGCGCTCTCCGTCGATCTCAAAGGTGATAAGGACGGCCTCATCGGCTATCGTGCTCGCCGTCACACTGGCGTTGTCGATGTCGACAAGCCCGGCAGTTGCCCAGTCGCCGATTATTGGGATCCGATTTTCGCGCGCGGGAAAAACCGTCTGATCCTCGATCCCGATCAGTTTTACATTCTTGCGTCAAAAGAAGCCGTGCACGTTCCGCCGACACATGCGGCTGAAATGGTGCCGTTCAATCCGCTCGTTGGCGAATTCCGCGTGCATTATGCTGGTTTTATGGACCCCGGCTTCGGTCACGCGGCAGCAGGCGGCAAGGGTTCGCGCGTCGTCCTGGAAGTCCGCTCGCACAAAGTGCCGTTCATCCTGGAACACGGACAAATCATCGGCCGCTTGATCTATGAACGCATGACGGAAACACCGGAGATCATCTACGGCCAAGGCCTGAAATCCAACTACCAAGGCCAGGGCCTGAAGCTCTCCAAGCATTTCAAATAGTTCTGCCGCTTCAAGGCAGCTCTACATCTCGATCATCGTCTTAAACCCGCCGAAGATCATGCGCTTGGTGTCGAAGGGCATCTTCGCCATATCCATCTTGAGGCGCGGGTCGGCCATCACCTTTTTGTTGACGGCATCGCGATGCGCGCGTGACGTGTAGACGATCCAGGAAAAGATTACGACTTCGCCCGGCTTCAGTTTGACGGCGCGCGTGAACGACGTGAGCTTGCCAACCGGCACATCGTCGCCCAGGCACTCGAAATAGGCGAGTGCGCCATGCTCACGCCAGATCTTGCCGCCCTTGCGCGCGATTTTCTTGTAGTCCGCAATTTTGTCCTCAGGCACTGCAAGCACAAAGCCATCAACATAAGACATCGCCGGTTACTCCTAGTAGATCGCTCATCAATTCTCATGCACGCCAAATCCGGCTGCACCGCAGTACGCGATGGACGGAATTTAACCAATGTTGGGCGCATGCTTGACGTGCATCAACGCCGCGACCCTTCGAGTAGTTCATTGTTCCACCGTTACGCGCGTATCTCAAGGTCCTCAGCTGGGCGTCCTTCCCCTTTGCCGGCTGGGGACCATCCGGTTCCCCGCATTGGAGGTTGCAGCTATGAAATTTCGCAAATCACTTCAACGCACCTGCTTCCAATTCGCTCTTGGGGTGGCAATTGGGGCGGCAATGTTCATGCCCGCGACGGGCGCGCATTCGACCGAAGACAATGTCGGAACGTTGGCCGCATCCATAGATGCGGGAGGCCGGACCTACTTGCGATACTGTGCCTTGTGTCATGGCATCGGCGGCACCGGGCTTGGCCCCCTCTCGGATGCTTTGCAGAAAGCGCCGCCAGATTTGACGCTTCTCGCGCAGCGTAACGGCGGCGTGTTCCCCGTTGATCGCGTGAAACAGATTATTGAAAATGGCGGCATGGCAAGCCATGGCATGATGGCGATGCTGGCCTGGGGCAAAGTCTTCAACGAAGAGCTTGGTCGCGAGGGCCGGAGCGAGCTCATCAACAGCTTGGCCGCATATCTTGAACAGCTGCAAGAGCACTAATGGATCGCAGAATTATCAGGCTGGCGCGGCAAGCCGCCTCAAAATCGTGTTTTCTGGCCACAAATCGCGATTTTTTGTGGGGTGCTGCGGAAAAGACCAAGAAAACGCGAGTTTTTTCAATCGATCGATGTATTGTCGGCCGCATTATCGATTTGTAGAGGGAATACCAAAATGGCCAAAGCACCTGCCGCAAAAGTAGAAACCGTGACGTTGAAGCACATTGCTGCGACGTTGGCGGAAACACATGAATTGCCAAAGAAGCAGGCAATCGCAATTCTCGAAGATCTAATTGCACAGCTCACTAAGCACCTGAAGAAGGGCGCGCGCATCCGTCTCGTTGGCCTCGGCGTTCTGCAGGTTCGCAAGCGTCCGGCACGCATGGGCCGCAACCCGGCAACGGGCGAAGCCATCAAGATCAAGGCTTCGAAGAAGATCGCTTTCCGCGCTTCCAAGGAATTGAAAGAGTTGGTTTAATACCCGCTCGAACTTTCCTGAATTGAAAAAGGCCGCTTCGAAAGGAGCGGTCTTTTTCATGTGCGCCGCTGGTCTGGCCTTTGAACTATTTCATGCGCTCGCGAAATAGTTCTCGATAAAGCGGCCATAAATTTCTGTCAGGTCTTCAAGATCTTTGATGCTCGTGTGTTCGTCGACCTGATGGATCGTAGCGTTCACCAAGCCGAATTCAACGACAGGACAATAGTCCTTGATGAAGCGTGCGTCCGACGTGCCCCCGCCTGTTGTTAACGCCGGAGTTCTGCCTGTCACGGATTTGACGGCTGATTTTAGCGTTTCGACGAGCGGGCCTGGCTTGGTGAGAAAGACGTCTCCTGTGCCTGAAAACTTTAGGCTGAATTTACTGTCCAGTTCGGCCGCAGCGCGCGTCGCTGTTTCCCGCACCCAGTCTTCAATCTTGGATCGTGTCCAACCGTCGTTGTAGCGAATGTTGAGTTTGGCGTGTGCCTCAGCCGGAATGACGTTTGTCGCGGTATTTGGCACTGAAATCACAGTCACTTGCAAGTTTGACGGCTGAAAACTCGCAGTCCCGCTGTCGAGCGGCGCCGAGGAAAGCCGGTCCAGAATGCGCGCGAGCTTGGGCACAGGATTATCCGCAAGATTGGGATAAGCGGCGTGTCCCTGCTTGCCGTAGACCGTCAATTCAGCGTTCAGCGAACCGCGCCGCCCGATTTTTATTTCGTCACCAAGCGCCTTGGGGTTCGACGGTTCGCCGACCAGGCAAGCGTCGATGACTTCGTCGCGTGCCTTGAGCCACTGCAACACTTTGATGGTGCCGTTGATCGACGGTCCTTCTTCGTCGCCCGTAATGAGAAACGATAACGAACCGCGGGGCAGTGCGCCGCCGTTGTGTTGAAGATATCTCAGCGCGGCGGCAGCATATGCCGCAACGCAACCCTTCATATCGACGGCGCCGCGCCCATAGAGGATGCCGTCGCGGATTTCTCCTGAGAACGGCGGCACGGTCCAAGCTTTTTCATCGCCAACCGGCACGACGTCGGTGTGTCCGGCAAACGAGAGGTGCGGGCGCCCGGTTCCAAGCCGCGCATAGAGATTATCGATATCGGGAGTACCCGGTTCCGCGAAAACGAGGCGATGGCATTCAAAGCCGGCGGGTTCCAAAATATTCTGCAGCAACGTCAGCGCGCCGCCTTCGTGCGGCGTCACGCTTTCGCAGCGGATCAAGGCTTGCGTCAAGGCGGCAGGGTCGGTCGCGTTGATGGTCATCGGGGCCTCGCAACCAACGGCGGCATGACGCTGACGGGGTGTGGCATGTCGCGGCCTTCCAAAATTTGTACCATGGAAATTTTCTGCCAGATTTTGCTTGAGAGGTTTGATGTCAATCGCTCGATATCACCTACCGTATCCACGACCACGGGGTCGCTGATCTTCTCCGCATACAACGCGGCAAGCTTGGCCGTGAGCGACAGCATTTCAGAACAATATTCGAGATAGCGCATCAATTCAAACGGGGTCATCGTCCGTTCAGGCGAACTGGAAACCCGGGCCCCGCCCAGCATGCTCGGATCTTTCGTCAGCTGGTGCATATCGACGACGTGTACGATCGATCGGAGTTCGTGGAGTGCTTTTAGCGCCCGGTCGCGTTTCCAGCGGGCCTCGAATGTCCACACGAAAAAGGCGGCGCCTCCAACGAAGATGGCCAGGCTGATCGCGGCGTCAAATCCCTGCAGGAAATCCGAGAGTTCGTCGGAGGCTCGCAGCGTGATGGCGAACTTGGCCAATAGATAGAGGCCGATCAGGGTTGCGAGCTGCACCGCGGCCAGCGCACACCGCATTCCCCAGTGGGGGCGTGAAACATGTTCGATCCGGCTCGATGTCTGCCGCGATATTTGCACGAGATCCGAGCACACGTTCCACAGACCTGAGCCCGGAAAGCGTTCACTGATGCGCCGTGCGAGCGCTTCAATCGTCTCTGTGATCTTGAGGGGTTCAAGGCTGCGATACATGGCGCAACAAATGCGCGAAGCCCTGCCCGTCCGTCAACCGGATTTAAAACCTGGTTGGCGATTTTTACTCAGGCGTGCGGCGCCGTCCAAAATTGGGCTGCGGCGATGAGCGCCGGTCTGGCGCACCAGGCGGGCGGGTATCGGGTAATCCGTTGCGCCGGTTCGGTTCGTTGAGGCGGCGTTCGGCATCACTGGCCTGGCGCTCGGCAATCGCACGATCAATCGCCGCGTTCGCCGCGTCGAACGCCTTTGTGTCCGTTACTTCGGTATCGGACTTAGGGGTAGCGTCGTTGCTCGAAAAGAGTGTTCTCAGTATGCTCACGGCCGCGGTCCCGGATCGCCGAAGATAACAACTTAATAACCCGGTAAATATTAAGGAATCCCTGCCTTTACTTTGCCTAATCTCTCAACAATTCATTGATGCTTGTTTTTGAACGGGTTTTTTCGTCAACCCGTTTCACGATGACCGCGCAATAGAGGTTCGGGCCGGGCTCTCCGTTGGGAAGTGGCTTGCCCGGCATCGCGCCAGAGACAACGACGGAGTAGGGCGGCACACGGCCAAACATCTTCTCGCCCGTCGAGCGGTCGATGATCGTGGTCGATGCGCCAAGATATACGCCCATCGACAACACGGAGCCTTCGCCGACTTGCACGCCTTCCGCGACTTCTGCGCGTGCGCCGATGAAGCAATTGTCTTCAATCACGACAGGGCCAGCCTGCAAAGGTTCGAGCACGCCGCCAATACCGGCACCGCCCGAGATGTGGCAGTTCTTGCCGATCTGCGCGCAGCTGCCAACCGTCGCCCAGGTATCGACCATCGTACCGCTATCGACGTAAGCGCCGAGATTGACGAAAGCTGGAAGCAATACCGCGCCCGGCGCGATGTAGGCGGAGTGGCGTACGACCGCGCCTGGAAGCACGCGGAACCCGCCCTTGCGGAAATCGGCTTCGGTCCAGCCCTCGAACTTCGGGCGCACTTTGTCCCAATAGAAACTTCCCGCCGGGCCGCCGGGGATCATGGCCATGTCGTTCAATCGGAATGACAGCAGCACGGCTTTCTTGAGCCACTGATTGACGACCCATTCGCCGCCCTTCTTCTCGGCGACGCGGGCTTTGCCTTTGTCCAGGAGATCGAGCGAGGTTTCAACCGCATCGCGCACGGCCCCTTTCGTCGAGAACGTCAAGGCATCGCGGCCTTCCCAAGCGGTATCGATCGTCTTTTGTAAATCGGCGTGGGGCATCGGCTCACGGGCTCCAGATTGGTCATACTATTTGGAAGCCTTGTGGCTTGCTCCATGGCGGGGTGTCAACCGGGCGCGCGTCTCAGCCGCGCTTTGAAGGTTAGAAGCGCACAGCCATTCCAGCCAGCAGGAAGGTGAAGGGCTCGATTTTAGTCACCGTAGACCCATTGGCGGCCCCATTTCTGCTTGTGCGGACCTCTGTTTCAGTCCGGTTGAGGGATACGTACAGATCCACACCCTCGGCCAGCGTCTGGTTCGCGCTCAGACCATAAATGCTGACGTCCGCACCGGAAAGCCGGGCATTTTCGCCAAGTGGTGTGGCACCGAGCGGCGTGGCGTCGAGCTGGCCACCCCGGAAGTTTATCCCGGCGCCAACGTCCTTGTGCCAGTATTGGCCAAACAGCGTGGTCTTGCCGAGTGAGAACCACTGCTGCTCAATGCCGCCGACCAGGTAGTAGAACGTCTCGTCGTCGTCGACGCCGGGGATTCCGCCATAGATCAACGAGGCGTTGTTGTCTTTGCCATAGCCCGCAGCGGCGTTGATGAAGAGCCCCGACGCCTCGTGCATGAGAGACGCGGAGCCGCCAAGCTCCCAGCAATCGATGTCGGCGGATGTGCCGCGTGCAAGTGCGCACCCGCGCTGGTTGATGGCTTGACCATCGCTCCACTCGCCGGCACCGGCTGCTGCTGCGAACTTGAAACCTGCCGCCGCGCCGCTGTAACGGATGGCGGCGTCCTTTGCATCATCTTCGCCCCAGGAGCCTGAAAGCGTGAAGCCCCCGATCATTGGCGTGTCGTAGCGCACGATATTCCAGCGATGCCCTTCGCCTAAAACGTCATTGCGGCCCTTGAACAGAAAATCACCGAAACGTAGCCCCGAAAGCGTGCCGTCATCGCGGCGCATGAACCAGCCGCGTGTGAAATATCCAAGCAGTATGGGTAGTCCCGGGCTCATTACACTTGTCGTATTGGCTAACGTGACTTCGGTGACGCTGTCGGTTGCCTGCGACGCATGTCCAACCGTGATCTGGCCGAGATTCGAATTTTTCACGTACCAATTCGTGTGCCGGATCTCCTGGAGATCACTCGACGGGTCGTAGTCAAACTGGTCCATCGGTGCAAACGGCGAAGGGTTCGGCCCGATCTCAAGGGCAAACCCGGCCGACCAATCAGCATCGATCTTCGCTTCGCCAGAAAAGCGCAGCCGCGGGCGCTTCACTTCGTTCGAGACAACATAAGCGTCGCGCTTTTTTCCATCGTCCCAAACCATGATGGGCCAAGTCACCAGCCCCGAAAGTGTCAGAGAGACCTTCCGGTTACCCTTGCGCGCGCTCATCGCCTCAAGTTCTGCGACCCGTTGTTCAAGATCGGCGCAGCAATCTGAAGCCAAATCGGCCGAAATGGCACCGGCTGGCGCAAGCCCTATGAGGCCGGCGGCAATCGATCGAAGTACAAATTTAGGAGGCCTGCTTGTCATAAGTTGTCGAATTGCTGGGGCATGGGGACGTTTCATGCTCCTACGCGCTCTCCGCGCTTGGGCCAATCCGAAACGTGATGGCGCCCACTTTGCCGATGAAACGGGCCATTTGCCGTGTTCTCGCTGCATCACGCTCATGGGGGGGGCGAGTACTGGGGTTCACTCCCAAGTTTATGTTGTTCCGTCCCCGGACGCCCGCTTACGAACCCGAGCGAATCTGGCAATGTACCGCTTCGGTAGCCGCGCCCTCCGCGGCTAATCAGCAGGGAAAACACCAATGGCGAAATCAGAAAGCACCAGTAAGAAGGTCGCAGCATCTGCGTCCAAGGTTTTGAAGAGCAAGTCCGCAAGCAAAGCAGAAAAATCAGTTGCCGCTTCAGCTTTGACGCAGACCAAGAGCAAGAAAGAAACGACAGGCAAGGCCGTTGCAGCGTCTGCCTCGAAAATCATGCGCGATCCCAAAGCCAGCAAGGCAGCAAAGTCGGCGGCAGCTTCAGCGCTCACGCAGAAGACCAAGAAGAAATAGTGACCATTCAACGCTAACCCAGTTTACGTCTCAAAAGCTCATCAGGCTCGCTACTCCAGCGCCGCTTTGATGAGCTTTTTTGTTGGACTATCATTGTGTGCCCGTCCGCAACGCTCCGAAAGCAGCCAATTGGAAACTAAAGCTATGGGCCATAAACGGAAGAACCCCAAAGCCGCACTGAAGGTGAAACTCGCGTCTCGCGAGTGACCAAGTCAAAATCTGGCTAGCCCGCATGGCAAACGGCGGGGCGCAAATTGGTCTTAGTTCAAGGTCGCGAGCGCAACGTCACGAGCTTGCTTCATGGCTGCGGCGTCCTTCGTCGAGGTCGAGATGACAAGCATCCCCTGGATGACGACCATCAAGTACGCCGCCAGCGCTCCGGCATCGCGTGTTTCATCGAGATCACCATGCTCTTGAGCCCATCTGAGACGGAACTTCAGAGCCTTCTGCATTTCAGCAAGCGCGTTGGCTGCGTCGTCGCCAAGTTCGGGATCGACGTTCAGGAGTTCGGCGACAAGGTTGGTTACCAGACACCCAGCCGGTCGCGCGCTCTTGGCGCTCGCGCTCTCGATGATCGTGTCGAAGAGACGTCGTAACGATTGTTCGAGCGGCTTGTCAAACGTGCGCATCAGAATCGCGAGATAGGAGTGGTCCTTCATGTACTGCTCAAGGCACAGCACGAACAACTCGCGCTTGCTGCCGTAAGCTTTGTACAAGCTTCCCGCTGTCAGTCCTGTTGCTTCTTCCAATTCCTTGATCGACGTAGCCTGGTAGCCGCGTCGCCAGAATGTCTCGCCAGCGATGCGCACTGCATCGGTTTCATCGAATTCGCGAGGCCTAGCCACTTTACGTTCCTCATCTGATTGTTATGGAACGAACATATCCGTACTGCCCGCCGCGTGCATAGCACAATTTTGCCTTTGCCCTCAGTAGCATTGGCCCTCTAAGCGGTATGTTTGCAGAAAAAAACGCGGAAATACTGCCAAAAATAAGCTTCTGCACCGCTTGAATTTAGATGTTGACGTGAGCGCGCACGTCGCTCTAAATAAGGAAATGCGCATTTCCTTAAAAGAGGTTGTGCGTCAAACAAACGCGGAGGAGATGCAGAAATGAACCGTTTCAAAGCTCTGAAACCCGGCGAATCACCCGACTCCAAGATCAACGAAATTCTCGAAGGCGCCCGCAATGGCTGGTGGATGGACACCTCGATGTTCGGGACCATCGCGCGCGTGCCGTCCTTGCTGAAAACCATCCTTCCCGTCTTTGAGGCCTTTTTCGGCGGTGGACGCATTCCGCCCCACGTCCTTGAAATGATGCGTCTCAAGACGGGTGAAATAAACGACTGTACGTACTGCAAAGCCGTTCGCTGTGAATCCACGCGCGAAGCGATCAAGGACAAGGAATCCGCGGTCTTCGGAAAGGTTGACTTCGACCGCTTGCCTCTGAAGGAAGCACTTGCTGTGCAGCTTGCCGAGTACATCGCCGGAGACCCCAACTATATCCCCGATGGCTATTTCGACCGGCTGAAGGCCGTCTACACGGACGAGGAAATCATCGAACTTGTGTTTGCTTGCAGCATCTTCAATTGGGGTAACAAGTTCAACATCACCATGCAGATCGACTCTGACGATGAGAGCTCCTACACGAAGGGAATGGAATATCCAGGAGGCGAGTTACGCGCTGCCAATGCACTGACATCGCCGCTGAATTAGTGAGGACCATTCGATGCTGAGCCAACAGGTCGTTCACGCAGATGGCGCAACTCTGAAGAAGGAAATCGCCGGCAACGAACTTTTGATGGTGGACTTCTGGGCCACATGGTGCGCGCCTTGCCGTGTCATGGCCCCGATGCTCGACCGTCTCGCGGGCGAGTTTCCCAATCTTCGGATTGTGAAAGTCGACGCCGATACCAACGCGGACTTGCTTAAGGAGTACGACGTCAAGAGCCTTCCCACTCTTCTCGTCTACCGCTCTGGACATCGCGTCGAGCAGCTTGTGGGCAAGGTCCCGTACGCGATCATGGTTCGCGCGATACAGGCGCCGCATAACTCGTAGTCTAGCCGCCATTGAGGCAAGCCTTCGCGACGATGTTTGTCGCCGCGAAGGCGTCACTCGACATTGCATCCGTTTGATTAGCCTGTGGCGCTTCGTGACATGCAACATCATAAACTGATCATACTTGGTTCGGGCCCTGCCGGTTACACCGCTGCCATATACGCAGCGCGCGCCAACCTCGCGCCTCTCCTCATCACAGGGTCTGACGAGGGAGGACAGTTGATGACGACGACCGATGTCGACAACTGGCCGGGCGATGTCGAGGGTCTGCAGGGCCCCGATCTCATGGAGCGCATGAGCCGCCACGCGAAGCGCTTCGATACCGCGGCTGCGATCGACCAAATTCTCACTGTCGATTTGCAAAAACGGCCCTTCCAACTAAGGGGCGAGTTAGCAGAATACAGTTGTGACGCTCTCATTATTGCCACCGGGGCGTCCGCCAAATATCTCGGGCTTGCCAGCGAGCGAGCCCTTCGTGGCAAAGGCGTTTCGGCCTGCGCTACGTGCGACGGCTTCTTCTATCGCGATCAGAATGTCGCGGTCATCGGTGGGGGAAATACGGCTATCGAAGAAGCGCTGTACCTGGCCAACATCGCGCGTAAGGTGACGCTTGTGCATCGCCGGGATGCTCTACGAGGCGAGAAGATTTTGCATGATAGGCTTTTCAAGCGTGTCGCCCAGGGCAAAGTAGATATCATTTGGAACGCAACCGTTTCTGAAGTCTTGGGCGACGCTGGCGGCGTAAGCGGAATTCGCGTGGCAGACGTCCATTTCGGGGCCAGCCGGAACATTCCTCTGACCGGAGTCTTCATCGCGATTGGACACGAGCCCAACACGCAGCTTTTCAGGGGTCAGCTCGCTATGAAGGACGGGTGGATCAAAGTTCGAAGTGGTAGCTCGGGGGGCTCAACAGCCACCGACGTGCCTGGTGTTTTCGCTGCCGGCGATGTGATGGATCACATCTACCGCCAGGCGATCACATCAGCTGCCACAGGATGCATGGCCGCGCTTGATGCAGAGAAATATCTAGAAACACTTCACCATTGACTGGGCATCACTGATTGGGTGCGATCGGAACAACATTGCGAGTTCCAAGACATGATTGAACTCTATTACTGGACGACGCCTAACGGTCATAAGATCACGATTGCGCTTGAAGAAATGAAGATCCCTTAGACTGCCTCGATGACAGAGATCGCGCATATTTTCGCAGCTCCAGAGAAACTCGGTTCGGCATGCAGCTTGAAGATATCGTGGCAGATCAAGACGCGCGCCTTATTCGATAGCGGCCGTTGCGGGAGATCATGGGCAAGGTAGCCTTGAGGGCCGCTTCGGGTCAATCCATCGCTGGCCGGGCGGGGTAGGTCTGCTTTCGATCTAAATCGCCCGCGCGCTGTAAACGGGCCTGCCCTGTAACCCCGCTACTCCAGCGCCGCTTTGATGAGCTTTTTTGCGTCCTCCGAGTCCCGACTCGGCAGGTCCAGATAGGCGGCCCAACTCGCGCCCATCCTTGTCGATCAAAATCGTAGTTGGCATGCCGATAATCTTTAAAGTTGTGCCCTGTTTGGCCGAGGAATCTACATAGAGCTTGAGGTTCGTTGCTTTTGTTTCGTCGAGGAACTTCTGGCTGGCTTCCGCACCTTTGCGGTCAAGGCTCAGCGCCACGACCTCGAACTTGTCGCTGCCCAACGCTTCCTGCAACCGGTTGAGCGACCCCATTTCCTCCCGGCACGGCGCGCACCACGTTGCCCACAGGTTTAGCAGGATCGTCTTTCCTTTGAAATCTGCGAGGCTCAGCGTTTTGCCACTGGCATCGTTGAATGCAATTTCGGGCAATGCTTCAGGTGCCTTTTTCTTCACGAACGCCGCCATTTGACTGGTTTTTGCTGCCGCCTCCTGCGGTTTTGGCGCACCCGCCTCCACAACAGCTGCGTTGTCAGGGGCGCCCCGCATGACGTATACCGCGCCATAGCCGAGCAGCGCCGCCAGCGCGAAGATCCAAAGTCCGCTCGTGAACGTCCAAAATCCACTAAGTATAGAGCGTTTGCCGCTGCTGCCGTCCTTGTCCCGTTCCGTCATTTTCGTTCCGCGCCTTCCCTAAAGGTTGCGCCAAAGGAGTGCCTTCGTGACCGATAAAACCGCCAATAAGATGTGGGGTGGCCGCTTCGCCATGTCGCCGGCTGAGATCATGGAAGAGATAAACGCCTCCATCGGTTTCGACAAGGCTTTGGCGCCCCAGGATATCCGCGGGTCCAAGGCGCACGCCGCCATGCTGGCTGAATCCGGTATCATTACGAAGACAGATGCCCGCGAGATCATCAAAGGGCTGGACGCTGTGCTGGCCGAGATCGAGGCTGGGACGTTCAAATTTTCGCGCCAGCTCGAAGACGTGCACATGAACGTCGAAAGCCGGTTGAAGGACATGATCGGCGCGGCTGCCGGACGGCTGCATACCGCGCGCTCGCGCAACGATCAGGTGGCGACCGACTTCCGCCTCTATGTCCGCGATCAGATCGACGGCCTCGACGGCGCGCTGGCCGGCCTTCAGCTTGCGCTCGCAACCAAAGCAGAAGCGCACGCCGCAACTGTCATGCCGGGCTTCACGCATCTCCAGCCCGCGCAGCCCGTTACGTTCGGTCATCATCTCTTGGCCTACGTCGAGATGATATCGCGCGATCGCGGCCGCCTGTCTGACGCGCGTAAACGCTTGAACGAAAGCCCGCTCGGTTCTGCCGCGCTTGCAGGCACATCGTTCCCGATTGACCGGCACATGACGGCCGAAGCGCTGGGCTTTGACCGGCCCATGGCGAACTCGCTCGACGGTGTTTCCGATCGCGATTTTGCGCTTGAGACGCTTAGCTCGGCCACGATTTGCGCCATCCACATGTCGCGTCTCGCCGAAGAAATCGTCATCTGGATGACGCCCCAGTTCGGTTTCGTGAAGCTCTCCGACAAATTCACGACCGGCTCGTCTATCATGCCGCAAAAGCGCAATCCCGATGCGGCGGAACTTTCGCGCGCCAAGGTCGGGCGCATTGCGGGCGCGTTCCAAGGCCTTGCCATGGTCATGAAGGGCCTGCCGCTCGCGTACTCGAAAGACATGCAAGAAGACAAGGAAACGACGTTCGACGCGCTCGCGAGTTTGAAACTCGTCGTCGCCGCGATGTCGGGCATGGTTGCCGATCTCGAACCCCAAGTTGACGCCATGCGCGCCGCAGCCGGGCGGGGCTATTCAACCGCGACCGACCTTGCAGATTGGCTGGTGCGCGAACTCAAAATGCCGTTTCGCGACGCCCATCACGTCACCGGATCAATCGTCAAGGCGGCCGAAACCAAGGGTGTGGAACTGCCTGCCCTTTCGCTCGAAGAGATGCAAAGGGTCGAGCCGCGCATCACAAAAGCGGTGTTTTCGGTGCTTTCCGTTGAAAACTCAGTGAAAAGCCGGACCAGCTATGGGGGAACCGCGCCACAGAACGTCACAAAAATGGCCCGTCAGTGGCTCAAGAGATTGGAAAAGGAGCGGGGGAAGGGCTAGAAGGTACGCATGTCCTTCTCCCCTTGGGGAGAAGAGCCTGCCCCGGACTATATCCGGGGTGCCCCGCCCGGCGCGAAGGCGCCAAAGCATGGGGGGCGGATGAGGGGGCTGTTTTTTATGGCCCTGTCGACCATCCCCTCACTCCAACCCTCTCCCCAAGGGAGAGGGAGCACAAAGGTTCGAAAGCGTCTGATGCTGACATTGCGCACCGCTAAACACCTGATGATCGCCGCAGCCCTTAGCCTTGCGGCTGGCGGTCTTGGCGCGTGCGGCGTGCGCGGCCCGCTTGATCCTCCGCCTGTCGCTCAGGCAGAAGGCCAAGCCAAATCTGCAGAATCTGCTGACGCTGGCGAAAACTCCGCCGCCAAGCCAAAGCCGCACGAGGATTTCATCCTCGATCCGTTGTTGCGCTGATCAACTTGACGGCAAATCGCGCGCTGAGCAGCAACATCACTTCGTTAAATGAGACATACCGGTGCGCGCGCCGGAACACGTCGTCGTGACGTCATAGAAGATGTCCTGGTTCTCCCAATTGACGGCTCCGCTGCCGGTCGGCGTATCTTCCATGCTGTGCTCAACCTTCGAATTGCACGGGATGAGCGAGCTGATCAGCACACTTTTCCCGAGCGGCATCTGCTTGCCATCGACAAAAACGTGGTCCGACGTTGCTGGATCTTGCGTTGAGTAAGTCGCCGTGCTTTCGGTGTCGCTTTCGACCTTCATTTCGACCCAAAGCGAAGTGAATTCGCCGATATCGATGTTGGTGGACGGCAAAATCGTGGTGATCCCGGTGCCGCGCCAAGCGGCGCCGGTCCTATCAGTCATCACGTATTGCAACGTGGCGATATTTTCTTTGACGCCGTTGGGGCGCTGGACCCAAAACTGGACATCCTTGTTCGACCATCCATAAGCTTGGTTCACCTTAAGCTCGATCGTATCGGGCAGCATGGGCGCTGCAGCTTCAGACATGACATTGGCTTCAAATTGCTTGAAGCCAATAAGGCTCAACAGCGGCGTGTGAACGGTCACGCTATGCCGGCCGCTGGCAATGACGTCGTTGCCGGAAATTGCCCGGCTGAATGTTGCGCGCTTCGAATTAATGCCTTTTGCGCTCAAGTAACTTTTGAAGCGCTCTGCTGCGTCCTGGTCCGATCCGGCGGCAAGGGAAGCAAGTGTGGAAAAGTCGAGCGCATTCTGATAATCGCTCTGTGTCCGGTAAACGCGCGCGAGGTCGAGACCAGCGCCGGCCATTGCTAACAGCACGGTGGCTAAAACCGCAAAGAGCACGGAGACTGTACCAGAGTCATCGGCAGTGAAGTGGCATCGACGCATTGCTTTTGGACCTCATCAAAAATGATTGCGGACCCTTACTGCGGCAGCTGTTTCAGAAATCCTAACGCGGACCACCGAATGCCTTTGCTGCCAAGCCTCACTCCGTCCACTGAAGCGATTGAAATCTATGATCTTTTACCATTAAGTTTTGATTATCTCCGCCTTGGCAGTTTGTTTGACTTCGTAAACAAATGCAAAATTTGGTTCTAGCCGTTAGTGGGATGGAGCCGCTTTCGCTTCTGAGGCCGTCGAGTGGAGCATCAAGCTGGGCGCGGTGCTAATCCAAACATACGTTTCTTCGTTTTGCTATTTCCTGTATCAGCCGCTACAAGCTCGGCCGAAGCTCGGCCTGAACATTATGGCCCGGCAATGCGCGGATTTCCATGCACCACTTCCACTACACATCCGGCCAGCTCCACGCCGAAGACGTCGCCATCGAGAAAATCGCGGCCGAAGTTGGCACGCCGTTTTATTGCTATTCGAGCGCCACGCTGGAGCGCCACTACGAAGTGCTCGCCAATGCCTTCGCCAAACAGGGCCTTGGCCAAAATGCGCTCATATGCTTCGCCGTCAAAGCCAATTCCAACCAGGCGGTGCTGGCGACTCTCGCACGTTTAGGCTGCGGCATGGACGTTGTCTCCGAGGGCGAACTGCGCCGTGCCCGCGCTGCCGGTGTGCCGCCTTCAAGAATCATTTTCGCAGGCGTCGGCAAAACGCGCGCTGAAATGGCCTACGCGCTCGAAGAAGGCATTCTTGGCTTCAACGTCGAGAGCGAACCCGAACTCTTCGCGCTTAGTGAAGTCGCAACCGGCTTAAACAAAACCGCGTCGATCGCCATCCGTGTCAATCCGGATGTCGATGCCAAAACACACGCCAAAATCTCAACCGGCAAAGCCGAGAATAAATTCGGCGTGCCCTATGACGAAGCCCGCGCCCTTTATGCCGAAGCCGCCAAGCTACCCGGCATCAAGGTTTCCGGCATCCATATGCACATCGGCAGCCAGATCACGGATCTCGCGCCATTCCGCGATGCCTTCCGCCTGCTGCGCGAACTCGCACTCCATCTCAAAGCGATGGGCACGCGCTCGCGCATCTCGATATCGGCGGCGGGCTGGGCGTGCCCTATCGCGGCACCAATGACGTGCCCCCGCACCCGGACGAATACGCGGCGCGTCGTCAAGGAGCAGCTCGGCGATCTCGGCCTCAAAATCGTGCTCGAACCCGGCCGCATGATTTGCGGCAACGCGGGCATCCTCGTCACGCGCGTCACCTATGTCAAAGAGGGCGCCGACAAGACCTTCACGATCGTGGACGCCGCCATGAACGACTTGATCCGTCCGACGCTGTACGAAGCGCACCACGACATCTGGCCAGTCGAGGAAAAGAAATCCGAGATGGCGCCCGTCGCACAAGACATCGTTGGCCCGGTCTGCGAGACTGGAGACTACCTCGCGACGGATCGCGCGCTTCCGCCCTTCGAACCGGGTGACCTTCTGGCCATCATGACGGCCGGAGCCTACGGCGCCGTGATGTCGTCGGCTTACAACACGCGGCCCCTCATCCCTGAGGTCCTGGTCAAAGGCGATGCCTTTGCCGTCGTCCGCCCCCGCCCGGCTTACGAAGATTTGATCGGCGCAGACCGTTTACCGCCCTGGATTGACCCGGCCTGAGCTTGCGAAATCTCAGGGAAAACACCCCGATAGTCCATAAGTATTGCACTTTATTAAGGTGCGAGCGCCGGGAGCTATGTTAAACTTTTGCTGATGACAGAACCGCTTCCCGAAGTTCCCGATCCGCAGCTTTCCCGCGTTTTCGCCCGCAAGGTGCGACTGGGCACGTGGGCGCTGTTCTTTGAACGCCTCTGGCCGCGCCTATGGCTATTGCTGGGGCTCGGTGCGCTGTTCTGGCCATTCTGTCTCTTGCGGGCGTGTTCCTCTCCCTTTCGACGTCCGCGCATGCATTGGTCATGGGCATTTTTGCACTCGCTGCCATTGCCGCGCTGGTTTATGCCGCGCGTGCGCCCTGGCCAACGCGCGAAGAAGCCATCCGGCGCATCGAGCGGCGCAGCGGCGTCGCGCATCGCCCGGCTACGTCCTATGAAGACACTCTGACCGCGTTTGCCGACAATCCGGACACAAAAGTTCTCTGGCAGGCACATCGCGAACGCCTCGCGCGCGCAATTCAGCGCCTCAAAGTCGGATCCCCAAGTCCGCGCGCCGATCGCTTTGATCCCTTCGCCATGCGCGCTCTGGCCGTACTTCTTCTAGTACCGGCCGCAGGTCTCGCAACCGGTAGCCTCTATGATCGCTTGTCATCGGCCTTCCGTTTCGGCAAGTCGCAGTCGGGTATCGACACGCGCGTTGACGCTTGGGTTACGCCGCCTGCCTATACGGCGCTGCCGCCAACCATGCTTGCAGATGGATCGCAGCAGGCCGCGGCACAGAGCAAGGAAGATCAAGCGAAAGCTTATTGAAGTGCCCGCCAAGAGCGTGGTGACTCTGCGCGGCACCGGTTTCAAAGGCGCTCCAATCGTTTTGGAAATTCTCGCCAACGGCGCGAAAGAGCCCGTGACAGCTACTGCCGACGCGCCCAAAGACAAACTCGACGTCGCCGAGACGCGCTTTGAGCTCGCAACGTCGGCGCGTGTTCGCGCACTTGCTGGCGGCAAGGAACTGGGAAGCTGGACCTTCGACGTGACGCCCGACTTACTGCCCAAGATTACCATGGACAAGCAGTGGAGCCGCACGCCTAAGGGTTCGTTGAAACTCAGCTATAAAGGCGAAGACGACTATGGTGTCGTGTCGGCCGTCGCCAAGGTCAAGCAGCTGAAGAGTGACGGCGGCGATCCGGCGAAAGCGTGGGCGCGCGCCGCGCCCCTTAAAGGCCCTCGCTTGCCTCTCGAACGTCCGCCGGAACTCACCTTGAAGATCCCGCGCAATGGGGCAAAAGCGTTTGAAGCATCCTCGTTGTTGGATCTTGGCGCCCACCCTTGGGCCGGCCAGAAGGTTGAGTTGTGGCTTGAGGCAACCGACGTTGCGGGCCAAGTTGGCCGCAGCGAATCGATTGAAGTGGCTCTTCCAGCGCGCCGTTTCGTGAAACCGCTCGCACGCGCCGTCATCGAACAGCGCCGCAAGCTTGCTGAAGATTCCCGCAATCGTCCGAGCGTTGTGCGCGCGCTTGATGCGCTGACGCTGGAGCCCGAAGGCTTTATCGACGACGCAGCGATCTATCTCGGTTTCAGAACCATCTATCACCGCATTGAACGCGAGAATTCGCGTGAAGCCATCAGCAGTGCCGTCGCTCAGATGTGGGATCTGGCGTTGAAGATCGAGGATGGGGCGCTGTCCAACGCAGAGAAAGAATTGAAGGATGCGCAAGACCGCCTGGCCAAGGCGCTTGAGAACGGTGCTGACGAAAAAGAAATCGCGGCTCTCATTCAAGATCTCAAGCAGGCAATGAATAAGTACCTCGAGGAGATGCAAAAGAACGCGTCGAAGGATGGTCAAGAAGAGGGCGAGGAGGGCGATCAGCAGCAGTTGTCGCAAGAAGACATCGACCAGATGATGAAGGAGCTTGAGGAAAACGCCAAAAACGGTTCGCGCGAAGAAGCCGAACGTCTTCTCGCCGAAATGAAAGAAATGATGGAGCAGCTGAAGTCCGGCAAGACGGCGCAGTCCAAGGAGAACGACGAAAAAGCCAACGAAATGATGAAGAAGCTCGACGAGTTGAGCGACCTCTCGGGCGAGCAGCAAAAGCTCATGGACGACACCTTCAGCGAAGGCCAGAAGGGCAAGAAGCAAAAGAGCGGCTCAGCAAAAGGTCAGCAGAAAGGGTCAAAATCAAAACTCGCAAGCCGGCCAGCAGCAGAATCCCGACAAGCAGGGAAGCCAGCAGCAACCGCGTAGGCCGGGTGGCGAAGAAGGCGCGGAACCGCAGGGCAGCAAGGCCGACGGCAGCGGCGGTCTCAAAGACCGTCAGTCGCAGACTCCGCAAGAACATGGAAAAGCTGCAGCGCGAACTCGAAGAATTGGGCGCTGGCGATATGGAGAAACTCGCCGAAGCCGACGGCGCCATGAAGCGCGCCGAAGAATCGCTGCAAGAAGGCGATCTTGACGAGGCTACGCAATCTCAGGCCCAGGCGCTCGAACAAATGCGCCAGACTGCGGAGAAAATGGCTCAGCAGATGGCTGAGAACGCGCAGAAGCGCGGCGGCAAGAACCAGGACAAGCGCCGCGATCCTCTGGATCGTCCGCAGCGTTCGGAAGGTCCGGATCTTGGCAGCTCGGTCAAGGTGCCGGACGCCATCGACGCACAGCGCGCGCGTGAAATTCTGGAAGAGCTTCGCAAGCGTTCAGGCCAAGCGCTGCGTCCGCCCATCGAACTCGACTACATCGATCGCCTCCTGCGCAGGTTCTAATCGACTTGCGCCGTTGCGGGTGCGTCCGCTTCACAACGCCTCCGCCCATTCCCTCAACTGGAATTTCTGGATTTTGCCGGTCTGCGTCTTCGGCAAGTCGATGAACACGACATGGCGCGGGCACTTGAAGGCGGCGAGGTGCGTGCGGCACCACGCAATGATGTCGTCACCTGTTGTAACTTCAGCGCCCGGCTTCAGCGCGACAAAGGCACACGGCGTCTCGCCCCACGTTTGGTCGCGCTTGGCGACCACAGCCGCCTCCATCACATTAGGATGCCGGTAGAGAACCTCTTCGACTTCGAGCGAAGATATGTTCTCCCCGCCTGAAATAATGATGTCCTTCATCCGGTCCTTGATGTCGATGTAGCCGTCTTGATGCACGACAGCCAAATCGCCCGAGTGGAACCATCCTCCGGAAAAGGCAGTCTCCGTGCCTTTCTCGTTCTTGAGGTACCCCTTCATCACAGTGTTGCCGCGTATCGCAATCTCTCCAATCGTGTGCCCGTCCGGCGAAACGTCTTTGAGCGTCTGGGTATCGATCACACGCACCTCGTGCTGCGTCGGCATGGCAACGCCCTGGCGCGCCATCTTTGCCGCGCGATCTTCGATTGGCAGCGCGTCCCACGCGTCTCTGCCATGCGCAGAGAGTTGTGGGCCCGTAGGTTTCCGTCAATCCATAGCCATGCGTGACGCTGAAGCCCATGCGTTCCATCTGCTCAATAACGATGCTCGGCGGCGCGGCGCCACCAGTCACGACATCGATGCGGTGCTGAAACTTTTGAGCAGGCTTTGCTGATGCATGGATCAACATGTTCAATACTATTGGCGCCGCGCAAAAGTGCGTCACGCGTTCCGCGTCGATGAGTTCGAAAATTCGCTTTGGGTCGATTTGGCGTAGGCATACGTGCGTTCCGCCCATGAGTGTCACGGCCCACGTGAAGGTCCATCCGTTGCAGTGGAACATCGGGACGGTCCAGAGATAAACGCTTGTCGGCGTCAACCCGAACGCAAGCGAGTTACCAATGGCGTTCAGATAGGCGCCACGGTGGTGATACAGCACGCCTTTGGGGTCGCCTGTTGTGCCGGACGTATAGTTGAGTGCAATCGATCTGCCACTCGTCATCCGGGAGCTGCCACTGGAAATCCGGATCGCCTGTCTCTAGAAAGCTTTCGTAATCGGCACAGCCGTTGGCATTGGGCTCGGATGTCCGTCGCGCCCGGCACCATCCACGATTTCGATGACCTGCGGGTGCTGCTCCATTGTGGCAAGGGCGCCGCGCACAATGCCGGCGTAGTCGCGGTCGGCGATCAGCACCTTTGCTTCCCCGTGCTTCAAGCAAAAGGCAATAGCGCCAGCATCGAGCCGTGTGTTGAGCGCGTTTAGCACGGCGCCGGCCATCGGCACGCCGTAGTGCGCTTCAAGCAATGCCGGAATGTTCGGCGCCATCACGGCGACAGTATCGCCTTTGCCCACGCCAGCCTTTTGCAAGGCAGACGCCAAGCGGCGGCAGCGCCGGTAAAATTCCGCGTAGGTGATGCGCTGTTCGCTGTAAACGACGGCGACCTTATCTGGATAGACGCGCGCGGCCCGCTTCAAAAAATCAATAGGCGATAACGGCACGAAGTTAGCGGGGCGGGGATCAAGAAAGTGATTTTGGAGATCGTCTTGATCCGGGCTCATGTGGCTTGCGTCCTCTCTTGGGCCCCGCCTGCTGTCACTGTGCGGTTGCCGTCCCCGCGGGCACGAAGCGCACCAGGAACCCGCCAACGACTTGGTGACTGGTCAAACGTGTCTCGCCCCATCCGCCAGGAGGTTCGGCGCCCGACCACCAGCGTGAAAACTGGTTCCAGAGATCGATTGGCAAGAGGCTCCCGTCGCGATGCGTAACCGGCGCGCGATAATCGGCAATGGTAAATTTGTATTCCAGGAACACCGAGCCCGTGCGCGTGCGGAACTCAAGTCCAAATAGCGCCTGTGCCGTTGGCCCGGTGTATTGATACTCATAGGTGCGCGCGGGATCCGTCGCCAAGTGCATTTCCGAATGTGGCAGAGAAATGCCGGCGCCAAGCCCTGCATAGGGCATGAGCCGCGCCGAAAATCCGGCGAAACGCACAAGGCCATTGAGCGTCAGCATGTTGTGGCCGTGCGTGAACTCAAGCCGCTTGAAGAAATCGCCGATCTTCGCGGTCTCGGGCACCTGCTTGCCGTCGATCGTACCTTCGAACTTCGCGTCCTCTTTCAACGGCGCATAAGCCTTGGAGTGCACAAAGTCGATCATCGACCCCGTGCGTCCGTTAGCGAACCAGCGTTGAATGCGTGCGCCGTAATAGAGTGGGTTCTCGAACGGCTGCGTGTACCATTCGACCTTTTTGATTGTCGCGTCGTGACGGCCCGCTTGCTTGAGCTTGTAGTCGCTTGGGTAATGATACGGTGCGCCGAGATACGCGCCAAACGCCGTCTCGCGTCCTGGCGCGCTTATCTGCGCTGGTGCCGTGCCCGCCGCCGCGCGCGCGGCGTTGCCGGCGTCATCGCGTTCTTCCGGCATGGCGGCTGCAACGATCATGAGTGTGGCGGCGCAAACTGCTGCAGCCCGTTCAAGGGACAGCATCGCGCCGCGCCTATGCAGGTGTGCATGAGCGCCAAGCGTCCAGCGCTGGTGCGCAATCAAATCCATGTACGTCAGAATTCCCCAATCTGTGTGGAGCTTCTTGCCAGAAAGGCCAGCGCAGGTAAACCGCTGAAGCAGCAAGTCCGACGGTCAATTCAGCGTTGATCCCCGTCAAACGCCGCCCGCGCGTGAAGAAAGGCGCTCCAGCATCCTGTGCACAGCGACAATTTGCGGAGCATTGCGCGCGAGGTAATCGCGGGTCGTGTACCCCCACCAGTCCCAGCAGCCTTGTGGATTGAAGGCCGCAAGCGCCGTCTGCGGAAACAACACAATAAGATTATTTGTGTCGGCCCAACGGGCGAACCCGCTTTCCTTCGATGAAGGCGTCGCCGACTTGCGCACGCGTTTGAGCACAACCGTGATACGCGACGTGGATGCGGCATCCGGCCTTCTCGCGGCACGCCTTGGGAATATAGATGACGCCTTGGTCGGCCATGCCGTTTGGCATGAAGCCTTCTGTAAAGGGCCGCTGATCGAACACTTCGAATTCGCCGCCGGCCTGAGTGGACCTCGGATTGAGCGGACCATAGATGTGCCCCAGAAGTTCACCCGCCTGATCGTAGTCGCAATCGACCACATACGGCGCGCCGGTGTATTCGCAGGCGCCGCCCTTGTCTTCGGTGACGAAGGCGTGCCCCGACGGCAGATTCGTGACATGTTTGATATTGTCTGAGGGCACGCCCAGCTTGGCGTAGAACTTTGCCGCCGCCGCAACGATTGCCGGCACGACGGTCAAATCCGAGTGGCCCGAAAAGAGATACACGCGGTCGTTGGCAACGTCGGCGATGGGGTCGATCTCGTCTTTGTCCGCGCGCCGCTTTGCCTTGTTCGCAAGATCAACCGGATCGGCTGTGCCCCACACGCCCAGCAAGTTCAACATGCAGCCGTTGATCGCTTTGCTGAGATTGAGGAACGCCGTGCCCGGGCCCGGCATGGCGTCGGCAAATACACTTTCGGAACAGCCATAGGGCCCGCCCGCGATGATCGCTGCGCCCTTGACGATTTTTGCATGCGCCATCTGGAATTGCCCGGCCATGTAGGCGCCGGATGAAATCCCAGAGACCGATGTCTCGTCTATTTTGGCGCCAAGCGCTGGCAACTCAGCCGTGGAGGTTTGGGGCGCGCGCTGCAAACTGTACGCCGCCGCGCCCGCGGCCAAAACAAGCGCTAGAATGCGGGTCCAGTTTTGAAACAAGCTGCGGATCAGGTCTTGAGCATTCCAAGATTGCACAGGTTCCGTCCCCCAAATTCGCGCAATGTTTGCGGCAACCTTAAACCGGGGGCACCTGATTAGCTATCGCAGCCTGTACCGTCGCAGCCTATACCGTCAAAGTGTCACTTCACACGGAAATTGACGCGGTCGGTGCGGCCGTTGGCGTCGATCACTGTCAACTTGGCAAAACCGCTTGCTGCCGGTTGCCACGTCACGTCGCGCGCGTGCGGGTCAGACACAATCGGTGCGCCGTCGACGAGCCAGGTCAATGGCAGGGCACCTCCCTCGGCTTTGAGTGTCAACGGCTCGCCGTCTAGATCAGAGCTCTCTATTTCGGAACTGTCGGGCGGAAACGAAATGAGCACGGGTGTTTCAGCGTAAGGCCCCGTTGGCACATCTTCGCCGGGTTCGCGCCAACGCTTCAAGGGTGGCGGCAATTCAGCAGCGGCAACTTGCAGCGCGCCTTCCGGCTTGGATTGCAGCGGTGTGCGCTTGCCGCCAAGCCTTGCAAACGAATCAAACAAAATCGGTGCTGCGGCTGTGCGCCCCATCATGCCGGGCACGCTTTCGCCGTCGGGGCGTCCAACCCAAACGGCAATCACATGCCGTCCGTCGTAGCCAATAGCCCAGGCGTCGCGATAGCCGTATGACGTTCCAGTCTTGTAGGCGAAGCGCCCGCCCTTGGCGTTGGCAGGCGGCGGCGCATCCTTCAAAATATCGCTGACGTACCAAGCCGCAACGGGAGACATCATGCGGCGCGCATTGACAAGCGGCTTCAAGCGCCCTTGTGCCGCTATTTTCCCGCGATCGCTGATCCGGTGCGTGAGAGTAATGCCCTCGCCGCCGCGCGCCAGGGCCGCATAAAGTTGCGTCAAGTCTCTCAGCGTCAAGCCCGTACCGCCAAGCGCCATGGCCAAGGTCGGCTCGGACTTTTGTGGAAATTGCGCGTTCACGCCCGCGCGGCGGAAGCGCCCTGTCAATCGTCCAGGGCCAACCCGCGCCAGCACGCGCACGGCCGGAATGTTGGTTGATTGCGACAGCGCCTCGCGTATCGAAATCGTGCCGTGATAATCCTCATCGAAATTCTTTGGCGCATAAGTGCCAAAGCGCACGGGCCTGTCTTCAATCAGCGTTTCGGGATGCGCGAGGCCCGCTTCAAACGCGAGGCCGTAGATGAAAGGTTTCAACGTCGAGCCGGGCGAACGGATGGCGGTCGCCATATCGACGGCACCGGCGCGGCTGGCGTCAAGATATCCGGCAGACCCTACTTGCGCCAGGATCTCGCCGGTGTGGTGATCGGCAACAAGAATGGCGGCTGAGAGTTTTTCGCCAAGCAGGGCTGCCTGTTGGCTGGCCAGAGTCTCAAGACTTTTCTGGAGGTCGCGATCCAAAGTCAACGTGTGCACGCTCTGCGCAGGATTCGCTGAAATCTCGGCCTCGGCCAAATGCGGCGCGAGCTTGGGGAACTCAAGCCGTGCCAGCGGCATGCGCTCGGCTTTTGCCTTTTCTGCTTCCGCCGCACTGATCACGCCCGCCACCACCGCGCGATCCAACACGCGCGCCCGCGCGCGCTGTGCCGCGTATGGATGGCGGTCCGGCCGCCTCGCTTCAGGCGATTGCGGCAACGCAACGAGCAGCGCCGCCTCGCCAATCGACAAGCGCCGTGCTTCCTTCCCGAAATAGGCGAGTGACGCCGCACGCACGCCTTCGATATTTCCGCCAAACGGCGCGAGACGAAGATACAGCCGTAAAATCTCAGTCTTGGAAAATTTCTGTTCGAGCTGGACGGCCCGCGCCATTTGGCGCAGTTTTCCGCTGCCCGTGCGCTCGTGCTTGCCGTCGACAAGGCGCGCGACCTGCATCGTCAGCGTGGACGCGCCTGACACCAGCCGTCCATGCTTTGCGGCTTGCAGCACGGCTCGTGCCACCGCATGCGGATCAACGCCCTTATGCGCGTAAAAACGCACGTCCTCGAATGCCATCAGAATTTTGAGATAGCGCTGATCGACGTCGCTGGGTTCAAGCGGCAAACGCCAGCGGCCATCGGCCGTCGTGAACGGTCGCAGAAGTTTGCCTTCGCGATCTACAACCGATACCGATACCTGCCCGGCGTCCGTCAGCGGCAACGGCCCAATTTCTCGAAGCGCCTTGCCATAAAGTGCAAAGGCAGACATGACCGCAATCAGTGCCACAACTGCGATCGCGAGGGATGCCCGCCAAACCATCGGCCAGCGTTTGCCCGCCGATGCTCCTGTTCCATCGGCCAAGCCTTGGCGTGCGGCCTTGGCTTTGGCCTGACGCCTGCGCAACCAGCCGATGAGAGTTTGGCGTGGCATTGACGCGTTACTCCTTGGTGCCGACGCTGAGCGTACCTGCGGCCGTTCGTGCGTAACGCTCGGGCCGGTACATATCCTCGACCGTAGCTGCGGGATGCACATACGTTCCCGGTGTCACCGCGCGCACGATGTAGGCGACCGTTGCGGTCAACACGGCGGGCTTGACGGCATCGGTTCCAGTTGGTGGCACGGCTTCTGCGCCGCCTTCAATGCCGCCGCCTTCACCTTCGCCTTCACTCGAGTTGTCGCCTTCGCTATTAGCGCCCGAGAAGTTGAACGCGGCCACAAAGCGATCATCGCGGAACTCGGTGTGCTCCGGTGCCGCCGTCGATTTCAGCCAATCGATGCCAGCGATCGAGCCGCTTTCCACCAGCTTCGGATTTTCAATCTCGAAGCCAGCGGGCAATCGATCAACGATCATCACCCGGCCGCCCGCTTCTTCCGACGAGACTTTCACAGTCATGACGAAGCGGTCATTCTGCTTGACGTCCGCCTTGCCGCCGCTGAGGCTCTTCAAGTCAACTTTCTTGCCGTCGAGCGTGTAGGCTTGACGTTCGATCTTGAAACCCTTCGAGATGGCCGGTTCCGGCGTCAACGCCGCGCCGATGACGGAAATGACCGCATCGACGGCGGTGTCGCCGTTGTTGATGACGGTCAACCCGCCATCCTTGAGTTCGGCCGGTGTCAGCGCGCGCATGATGGGCGCGGGCACAGGAGCCCCGTTGACCACCAACTGCGCCGCCTTCACTTCGTCATTGAGGGCCTTCGCAGCAAGGAGCATCCAGGCCTGTTCCTGCGTCGACGTATAGCTTCGCGTCTCGTAGGCCTTGGCAATGACGTTCGCGAGCTTCGGGGTTTCGCTTTTTCCAATGCCGGTTTCCGCCGCCAACGTCACCAGTGCCGCGCCGTCGCGCAGCGTCGAGCCGTAGTCCATGCGATAACCGCTATCCGCCTCCGTTGCCATCCCAGCAAGCGCACTCGTGAACGCGCGCTCGGCCCGTTCCTTATCGCCCATCATGGCGAGCGCCGCGCCAACTTGTGCCTTTGCCAGCGGCGTCGAGAACTTCTCGATGCGCGTGTCGGCGTAGTAGCGCAATTCGCCAATCGGTGCGCGGCCATTGCGGGCCAGCACGTAGAGCGCATAGGCGCGATCCTCGCCACCCTTGTCGAAGTCTTCGGCGTAGGCGAGGAAGTTCTGCAACCTGTCGAGCGCACGGCTGTAGCCTTCGCCCGGCACCTTGTAGCCCGCTTCCTTGGCACGCGTCAGGAAGTCCATGACGTAGCCCGTTAGCCAGAGGTCGGCCGTGGATGGGCCCCATACCCCGAACGCACCGGACGAATCCTGCATCTCGAACACGCGATTGACTGCGCCCTGCACGCGTTCCTTAAGCGCTTTGTCTTGGGCAATACCAACCTGGCTCGCGACCGCGTTGACGTACAGCAACGGCAGCGCACGAGATACCGTCTGTTCCGCGCAGCCATACGGATAGCGGTCGAGTTGCGTTAAAAGCGAGGGCACATCGAACCGCGCTGCCGGGCCAACAGACAAGTTGATGCGTGTGCGCGACGGGATCAGGTCTTGCACGAGATCGCTCGAGACCGTGAGCTTTGCCGCCCTTTTCCTTGAGTGACGAAATAGTCGTCCGCTTGATGTCACCGGCGGGTGGCAGCACATCGAACGTCATTTCGCGCTTGACGAGTATGTCGCCGGGTCCTGACACAGCCACCTTGAGCGTAAGAGGACCAACATCCTTCGGTTTGAAGGAAATGCGCTCCAGCTTTTTCGCGCCAGTCTTCAGTTCGGCCGTGCGATCGGCAATTGCGATCAGACGTTCGGCTGAAGCGTCGCCCTGCTTTTGCGCAAGAGCAATTTTGTAACTGCCATCCGCGCCTTCGATGTTGTGCACATCAAAACCGAGCTGCACTTCATCTCCAAGCGTCAGGAAGCGCGGCACAGCGACAGTCAGCGCAATTTTATCGCGTACGATCAGGTCGGCGGAGGAGTGACCAACCTTATCTGCACTCCACGCCACGGCCATGACGCGCACGGTGCCGTTGAAATCGGGCAACTCGAATTCGGCTTTCGCCGTTCCGTCGGCGGCAACCTTGAGAATGCCCGAGTAAAGCGAAACCACGGTTTCAACAGTCGGATTGCCCTGCATGACCGGACCCGAGCCGTCGCCGCCAGACTTCAACTTGCCGCGGTCGGCACGCATGCCGTCGATCAGCCGGCCATAGAAATCGCGGATTTCAAAGCCGAGTTTCGATTGCGCGTTAAACCAGGCTTCCGGCGCCGGCGCCTCGTATTTCGTGAGGTTGAGCACGCCGAGATCGACGGCCGCGATTGTGATGCGCGCGTCTTCTCCGGCCGCCAGTCCATCGATCTTGACAGGAACAGTCAACTTGGCGCCGGACTTCAATTTCTCCGGCAGTGTCAGCGCGACCTTCAGTTCCTTCGCGCTCTGGTCGAGGCCCAGCCAATTGACGCCGATAGCGCGGCCCGGCATGCGCTTCGAGCCTTCGTCCATGGCGCGATAGAGCAGTGTCGTCACATAGGCGCCCGAGCCCCAGTTGGCGGCAACATCGATTGCAACTTCTCCGCCGCCCTTGGCAATTTCGGCTTCATGGAGCGCGTAGAGGCCGTTGCCGAGTACGGCGATCATGGCTTTGCCGCCGTGCTTCGAAGAGATGCGCAGCTTGGCTTTTTCGCCGGCCTTGTAGGTTTCCTTGTCGAGCGCAACGTCGAGCTGTTCGGGGCTGTCGGCTGCTTCGCCGGACGTGTACCAGCCGGAGGAGAACAGGAAGCTGGACGCAGGTCCACCCGGTTCGGTAGATGCCACGTCCAGTCGATAGCGGCCCCAGCCGAGCTTCTGCGAAATCTTCGCGGGCTCGGTTGTAAGCGCTGCAAGTGTCCCGTTTCCAACTTTGCGCTTCAGCGTCACTGCTTCATAGGTCCAGTTGCCATCCCGGCGATACCACTGCCAATTCGTATCAAGCCGCGTCAGCGTCCACTCGATTTTGTCCGAAGCTGACTGTTTTCCGGCAGCATCAAGCGCAACGATATCGAACGCGGCCTCTCCGTCTTCTTCGACGCTCGTGCCCTTGAAAGCGGGCTTAATGCCAATCCGCGCGGCTTTCATATCGACAGGAACCGTCAAGGTGCGCTCGATCGTGCGTCCACCCTGCTCGCGCAGCTTGACGATGATTTGCGCTTCAAGCGGCCGGCCGGTCTTCGGCACGGCGGGGATGAGAACCGGAATAGCTGCTTTGCCGTCCGCGTCCGTGATGAGATTTGCGTCGAGCGGTTTCCTCACCGGATTGACGAACTCGTCTGCCTGTCCGAACACATAGCCGGCAAAGCCCGGCACATCTTTGCCCGAGGCTTTGACGATGATTTCGCCTTCAAGACCGAGTGCGGCAGCGGGCGGCCCATAGAGATAACGGCCGGCCGCGCTGATCGTGCCCGCCTCATCAGGCACCAGCGCAGGTGCCGCCGTTTCGAGTTTCATGTCGAGGCGTTCTGGTACGAAGTCTTCAACCAGGAACGCACGCTCGGCAATTGCAGGCTGCTTCGGGTCGGTGTGCAGCCACAGCCGCCATGTGCCCGTCATCGCCGTCTTGGCCAAGGCAAGCGCGTGCGAACGTCCGCCCAATCCTTGATCGTTCAAAACAACGCGCGTATATTCCACGCCATCTGGGCGCGCGACGATCATTGTTGTTGGTACAGTTGAAGCCTTGCCTTGCGCGTCGCGCACGAGTGCGGTGACGGAAACTTCTTCGCCGCCCCGGTAAACGCCGCGTTCGGTGTAGACATATGCGTCGATGGGACCTGCCGGATCGCGCCCTTTGACGCCACGGTCGGACAAGTCAAACGCATTCATCGTCAAATCGAGAAACGCGTATTCGCCTGCGCCCTTTTCCGCGACAAGTACAGCCGGGGCAAGCCCGCCCTCGCCTTTGACAATTGCCGCGTCGAACTTGGCGTAACCCTTGGCGTCGGTCTTGGCGGTGGCCAGAACTTCGTTATTGCGTGCGAGAAGACGGATTTCGCTTCCGGCAACGGGTGTCGCATCGGCCAGCGAGCGAACGAACGCGTGCACGCCGTCGGCACCTGAAAACGCCGTGAGGCCGAGATCGGACACGATGAACCACTGCGTTGCGCGCTGGCCGTCGTCGTTCTTGGATTTTTCCGAAGGTTTCGCGACCATGACGTAAGCGCCGGGCTCAAGTTTGCCGGTTGCGTCGGTCACGGGAACCGCAGTTGTCACGTCCTCATTCAGTTTCACGGCAATGTCCATCGCGCCGGCGTAAACTTTGACGCCGCTCTTATCGCGAATGTTGTCGACCTCGTAGCTAGAAAGCTGACGCTGAAAATCGCCCGATTGCAGGAGTGAGGCTAGGCCCCGGTCGCCGATCCGGTAAACTTCAACGTCGATCTTCTGCGTGTTCGTGGTGACGACAGGAATGCCCTGCTGGCCGCGGCTTGGCAGCACGTAGGATTTTCCCGTGAAGCGCACGAGTGCTGTGCGGTCTGGCACATAAACGGCAATATCCGCCGTCTTGTTCAGCGTCTCGCCAACTTCAGATGGGAGCCCTGCGCGGATTTGGACCTGATAGCGTGCGCCGTGCTTCAATCCTTCGAGACACAACTGCTTGCCGTCCTGCACGAGCGATTGCGGGTCTTTGCCGTCGATGGAAATGAATTTGGCAACGTCGCTCTGGGTGCGGGCCAGGTCTTCGGAGAACTGCATGCACAGCCGTGGCGCGCTTGCGTCGGATTCGGTCTTGTAGTCGGTCATGCGGAAGCCGTGCTCGGCGCGCAGACGGTCGTAAGCTTCGCGTGTCGTTTGATCGCCGCCGGCTGCACCAGCGAGATCGACGCTCATTTTATAAGCGTCAATCGCCGGGCGCCAATACGAGCGCCGCTCCAATGTCTGACCGAGGACGCTCAGCGCCTTGGCTTTGGCGGGGGCATCCTTAGCCAGCTCATAGCCGCGATAGGCCGCGCCAGACGCGTGCACTGGAAGGTCATACCGTTCGCTGCCTTTCTCGGGATCGGCTTTGATGGCGAGAAGTGCCTCCGCCAAGCGCACCCATGCCGGGCCGTCTTTGGCATCGGCCGCTACAACATTGGCGAGCAGCCGCGCTGATGCACGCGCATCGGTCGCGTAAACCTTCTCGGCTTCGATCTTCAAATCTGCGGGCTTCTTGCCGTCAGACTTCCAATTAGCTTTGAGGAACGTCTCATAGCGCTTGGCGTCAGCAGCGACGCCCTGGTGCGAGAAGCTTTTCTCTTGAGCGGCGGCTGGCGCGGTCAAAGTAGCCAGCGCAAGCATGAAGGAGGCGATCAAACGGAAAGCGAGGTGCGAGGAAAATTGCATGTTGCCACCCTGGGAGTATTGGACCCCGAGAACCCGGCGGAGGATCCGCGCGTGTCCTGGGAAACAGTTATCCATTTTAAAACTGATCTGAAGCCCATCAAAGGTGAAGGGCCGAACGGCGGCAGCAATTAGGGAATTGCTGGGAATTCCGCTTTTATTCGCCTTTTTCACGCCGGCATGCTCCTTGGGTTCGTCCGCTGGTTCGTCTATGAGCCAAGAATACCACGCGCAAATAGGCCGGGGAAAAAACCCCGGCCTAAAAAACAGCCATTAACGGTTAATGGGAAATTAATGTCCTAGCGGCGGGTTGCCGGGCGGCCTTCTGGATTGGCGGCCTTCTGGCCGGCAATGACGTGTTCGGTTGTCACGGGTTTCATGTGCTTGGCGGGTTTGCCGATCTTCCACATGCGGGCAAAAGAAACGTCCGCATGACGTGCTGCGACGGCGTCGTCTGCGAGGAACATTTCAAACGCATCGCGTTTGCTGGGATCGCGGCGCATGCAGTCGCCAATCCAGACGCGGCCGTTGCCAAGCACGAGTTGCTCATGCGCGGCCGCAAAGCGCAAATCGCCTAGCAGGCGAATTTCAACGTTGGGCAGCTCAAGAATGGATGTCTTGCCCGCTTCATCGCTCGCGTTGTCGGTATCGAGCAACAGCGCGCGCACGGTCATGCCAACTGCTGCCAATTCGGAAGCAAGCAACGTCAAGGCCTTGGCGGCGGGGCTATCGGGCGCGCGTGCGACAAGCGTATAGATGCGGTTGGAAGCGTCGTTTTCTTGTACGGACAGGGTCGTCAAATGCGCAGCAATAAAGTCTTTAAGTTTGGTTTCCTTTTCGTCCCGGCCGGCTTGCAAAAAAATCGGTGACGTGGCCAAGCGCATGAAAATGATTCCCTTTGTTGCCGGACGCTTGAGTGACGCTCGAAAAGCGGCCGGTTGTCTTTCGTTGCTGCCATTAAGACGCTAAGAATGTTAAACAACGGTTGCGGACCCGGTCGAAATCGGACGGCTCTGTCAAACCTGTTGTTTTCAAACACATTCTTTACTCGGCAGCAGGTGGCGCCATACGGCTGAGGAAGGCACGTTCGCGGGCGGTGAGGTCGTCTTTTTCAATTGGCTCAATGATTTCGTCGTCGAACGTCTCATCCGTTTCAATGACGGTCTGTGCATCCGGCAGAGCCCGTGAGGTCTCGCCAGCAATTGAGATCATGGGTGCTTGGGCAACGGCGGCATCCATCGCCACAGTCTGGCGGGCCTTGGCCAAAGCACTGCGCAAAGAATCTGGCACCATGGCTTCGCTCACCGGAACCGAGAACGTTGCCGTTTCGCGCGCCAGAGTAACATCGACCATGTTCGGAGCAGGCATACTCGCAGCAGGATTGGGCTGTGTCGCCGACTGCGCCATCCGGCCGGCCGTATCGTTGTTGGATCGCGGCAACGCCACAACGACGCTGCTCTCGCGCGGCTGTTGCTGTGGGGCTGGAGCTGCAAAAGGATGCTGCGGAAGCGGATCAACAGTGACCGTGTTGGCGTTGGCAACCCTGACCGTTACATCAGCCTCAGGCGGCGGCGGTGGTGCACCCCTTGGTACGCGCGGAGACTGGGGCGCGCGCGAATCGTAGGGGGCATTTTGCGCAACATTCCCAGCGTAGGGGCCAAAGCGCGCGCTATGCTCAGGGTCGATAGAAAGCGTAGCCGCCGGTGTGCGCCGTGGTGGCATCCCTGATGGGCTTGGCATGCGCGCAGGCGCTGTTACGGGGCCAACTCCAGGCACTCCTTGTTGCTCATTTTGGTTTGTATACCGTGGGCGATCGAATGCAGGGGGTAGGGCAGCGGGTGCAAGACCCGGAACGCCGTAAGGAACGGGGTTTCTTGCGCCGCCGCTCATGGACACATCCATGGATACATCAATGCCCTGCGAGCGCTTTTGTTCGTCAACCCGGCGTGCCGCACCCATAACAGCACCGAGGATGATGTCGGACCAAGCGCCATCTGTGAATTTATAGACGCGAAACGCTTCTGCACTCGCAAACTTCGAGCCTTGGCGCTTCAAGCGCTTTTGGATGCTCCCAGTCGTAGGCAGCATCGAGCGCTTGAAAATGCGCTCCTTCTCAAAACTCGCAAACAAATTGGCGAGCAACTGCGCTTCGACGCGCAATTCCTCGCGTTCGTGCGGATTAAGTTTGGGTGGCGCGTCTAGCGGTACGGCGACGTAGTAGTCGCCATTCATATCGAACACGACATGGCGGAAGATTTCGAAGTTTTCGCGAATTTGGCTATCGCGGTGGATATCCTTGAAGCGCGATAGAATCTGGATCACAGGCCCGCGCTCGGCCGCGTGCATCTTCGGCATAAGACCGGATAGCCGGCTCGCAGGCTTTTGCACCATCGACACCAGGAACAGGCAAAGATCGACGAACAGCGCGACCGCGAGAGGCACATAATCGCGCTTCGACAATCCGCCCTGCTCGCCGGCCCACTGACGCGCTTCGGTGGCGGCTGCGCCTTCAACAGACTGAACAGCCTTTTTCTGGAGGTCGCGCAACTCGTCAGCTGAGGGTGGCATCTTGAACGACAACGCGCCGTAGAACGTTGTCGTCAAACGGCGGAAGGCTTCAATCGTAGCTTCCGAACCTTCAACAGCCGCGATCTGCGGCTTCTCAAGTTCTGGCAACTGGTCAATGGCTTTCACCACGCCACGAAGTGCCGTCTGCAATTGCACGTCGGGGCAGGAAATCATGCCGCCCTTCGGGTCGCCGAATGTCGACTTCTCGGCGCGGTCGGCAAGATCGGTGCGGATTTGTTTCAATTGCGGGTCGGTGCGGAAGGCGTTGAATCCTGTGACAGTCATATCGAGCTTGCGGCCAAGCGCGCGCATGAACTCGTTGCGGTTTCCGCTCTTGATATCAATTGTTGATGCGTCGCTTGACGCGATTTTCAGCAAATCGCCGTCGAGTGCCGCCATATCGCCTTTGACGGACGTGACGCGCCCCTTGACGAATTCGGAGGCGAATTGAAAGCGCTGAGCGTCTTCCTCGCGCATTTTGCGGCGCGGACCATCGCCCGGCTTTGAGTTCGGGCACGACGTTCCCTTGGTTCGCTCGATTTCAGCTTTGGACGTGGAAACGGCAGTCAACTGGATCAGCGTCGCTTGCAGCTGTTCGAGCCGCGTCGAGGCTGCATGCAGTGATCCCTGCACTTGGCCAACTGCGCTTTCAGCCGAACGCGAGGCTTCGCCCCGGCTCTCCAGCACTTTCCAATAAAAGCCAAAGCCAAAACCGACCGAGATCAACGACAGGAACACGTAGCCCGAAGCGTACAAAATCTTGGTGACGAACGGATGCGGCTTGAACAGCTGATCGAGCAGCCAGACGATCATAATCATCAACATGGCCACCGAGAAGCCGATGATGATTTTATGGATGAAGGGCAAATCGCCCATGTTGGCTTCGATAAGTTCGAGCATACCGACGTAGGTCGCAACCCATGACAGTGCGCCGAGACCCGCGATTAGCGTCGTGCGCTTCCAGTCGCGCTCGGGCGTATCTTCGCGTGAGTCATGTGAATACGGGGAATACGGCGGCGGGCTTTCGTCCGGTCCGCGCCTGCTTTTCGAAAAAAGATCTCGTCTCAAGCCCATGATGACGTCCTGTGCATCCTGCCCAGCCAAAGGAAGCTATTGGGGCGAACCCTCTGACGGGCGTGAGCGTTTTTGATGTTTGAACTTAGGCTTGCCTGTGGCCAATCCCAGGCGGTTTTGGTGCGGGGAGCAGTGGACGGAACCAATATGACCGGTTTGGACAGCTACCTCGTCATGCGGCACGGTCACACAGCTGGTCCCGGCAGGAGGGGCTTCGTAAGTCCAGCGTGCCACTCGGCTAAAAGCACGTAATCGGGGTCGGCAAGAAGCTGCGCCGTTGGCCTGAACCCCTTGGAGTTGGCAATCGCATGGGCAACGAGCTTGTTGAAGCGCGGTACCCGGAAGTAGGCTGTGTGAATGAGTTCGTCCCAGGTCAAGTATTCCGACACCAAGTCCGATCGCGCGCGCTCGTCTTCGGCGAAAGCGAGGCGGTGGATCGACGCCCGCAATTTGGACACGGAAGTGGCGGCCGCTGCGTCTGCAGACTGGCTGATCTCGCCTTCCAACGCGGCAGGGAGGGGTAACTTGGGTCCAAGGGATGCCTCTGGCGTGCCCGCCGCCGAAAGCGCGTCTTCACCCTGCGTATCGTTGCCGTAAGCTGAGGCGCGGATCTGCCGCCATGCCAGCTTGTCCAATGCCGTGCTGAGAAATCGGCTGACAACACGCGCGAGAACGTTAGCAAGTGCCACAATGAGAATTGCACCTGCCATGTAAATTACCGGTCCCAGCATGAGAGCAGCGAGGACGACCGAGTTTTGCGAAAAGTAATTTTTGATAGACGAGAAAATGGGAAGCATCGGAACAAACAAGACGAAAATCATGTTGGCCACAATGTCTTTCCCAACCCTATTTTTGATGCGTTCCTCGGATAAATCGACCATAAAATCCGCTCCCTGCATCGTAGATAGGAGCCAACTCATGAATTCGGGAGACAGCACTGCGCTAACAAGAATTATTGGAAATGCCATCACGGCGGCAAAGGTCAAGGGTGCTGTCGCAAAGTCCTTGCCGAAGATCGGAAACGAGACGCTCGGAAGTTGCCTTAAGCCCTCGACGGCCTCGTCGTGTGAGTGCCGGAGCGGCAGCCAATTGGCCCACCACGCGGCTGCAAGTTCCTGACGCCGCTTCTTTCCTCGTCGGAACCAGCGGCTCACGTTGCGGCTCAACCATGCCATAAGAAAATGAAGGCATGCGAAAATGACGAAAACACCAAGTGTGGCAACGATGCGCAAGTTCGTGCTCGGGATGTCAACGTCCGGCGCCCATGTGGCGAGGAGGGCGAAGGCCGTAACGGTCAGAAGCGCGCCGTAGACAAGCCTGCCTGCTAAGCCAAACCGCGGCCGCAGCCACCGGTTGCCTGTACTCTGGTAAAAGGATGCGCCTGACAAGACGAGTTCTTCGATCGGTTCCCCAACCGATCAAAAGGTGCGCCACGTAGAACACCGCAGCGATGAGTATTATGACAAAAAGGCCGGCCCTGGAATCCTTATTGGCGTTATCGAGCCAGAATGCCATGGCGAAGAAACAAGCATATGTCATCAGTGAGATGTAGGCGGCACGTCCGATGAGGCCCAGTCGCGAGAACAGAAAGGCCTTGCGTTGGAACGCGACGAAGGGTGTGCCGACGGTGATCCAGCGAGACAGACCGGGCAGCGGACGACGCCGGTATGTTGTCTGAGTGAGCGCCGAAAGGATGACTGTGCCGCCGTGGCTATGGCCGATCAGGCCATAAGGCTCGCCCTTTCGCTCAAGTTCGTCGAGACGCAAGGCCAGTGCTTTACCTGCCGTCCGGCGCGACGTCTCACTGTTCAGCCCATCCCAAGCGAACGGCATAAAATCGAGACGGCCATCCTCGCCTTCGACAAGTTCGCGCAGTTGATTTTCGAACGCGCTTCCGGTCTGCCACCATGCAGATCCGGCTTCAGGGCCGCTCGCAAACGTACCGTGGACGGTGATGATCGTTGCCATGAACGTCACGCAAAATGGACGATGCAACATTGCCGGCTAGTATTCTTTGCATATAACACGCTCATGTTGGGGTGGCACTTGCCGAAGCGAAGAAATCTACGCACCTGTGTCCTCTAGGTTCCGTCCCTCAAATCGAACCAGCGCTTTGCCCCCGGTACGCTTCCCCGCGACCCCTAAGACAAACCGTCACCCGGTCATTCGAAACCCTTACCGCAGCCGTGTCTCATGCCATAAGGGCGCCGAAACACGTTCAAGGCGCACACATGATTCGGCTCGACAACATCAGCAAGCAAAACGGCCACCAGATCGTCTTCATCGAGGCGTCGGCTGTTTTGAACAGGGGCGAGAAAGTTGGTCTCGTCGGCCCCAACGGCTCCGGCAAGACGACGCTCTTTCGCCTTATAACGGGCGAGGACGAACCGGATGAGGGTCAAGTATCGACCGATCGCGGCATCACCATCGGCTATTTCAGCCAGGACGTCGGCGATATGTCTGGCCGCAGCGCCGTGTCGGAAGTGATGGACGGCGCAGGGCCCGTCAGCGCAATCGCCGCGGAGTTAGCCGAACTTGAAGCTGCGATGGCTGACCCTGAGCGCGCGGACGAGATGGAAGACATCATCGAGCGCTATGGCGAAGTGCAGGGGCGCTTCGAGGAATTGGGCGGTTACGCGCTCGAGGGCCGCGCGCGCGAAGTCCTGGCGGGGCTGAGCTTCAGTCAGGAGATGATGGATGGCGACGTCGGCGCGCTTTCGGGCGGGTGGAAGATGCGCGTGGCGCTGGCCCGCATTCTACTCATGCGCCCCGACGCAATGCTGCTCGACGAACCGAGCAACCACTTGGATCTCGAAAGCTTGATCTGGCTGGAACAATTCTTGAAGGGCTATGAAGGCGCCTTGATGATGACCTCGCACGACCGCGAGTTCATGGACCGCATCGTTACCAAAATTGTCGAGATCGACGGCGGTTCGCTGACGACCTACGGCGGTGGCTACGAGTTCTACGTCGAGCAGCGCGCGCTTAGCGAGAAGCAGCAGCAAGCCCAGTTCGACCGGCAGCAAGCGATGCTCGCCAAGGAACTCAAGTTCATCGAGCGCTTCAAGGCACGCGCCTCGCACGCAGCACAAGTGCAAAGCCGCGTGAAGAGCCTGGAAAAGATCGACCGCGTCGAGCCGCCCAAGCGCCGCCAGACGATTGCGTTCGAGTTTCCGCCCGCGCCGCGCTCCGGCGAGGACGTGGCGAACCTCAAAAACGTGCACAAGGGCTATGGCACGCGCAGCATTTATGAGGGGCTGAACTTCCAGGTGCGCCGGAGAGAGCGCTGGTGCGTGATGGGCATCAATGGCGCCGGCAAGTCGACGTTGCTCAAGCTGGTGGCAGGCTCGACCAAGCCTGACGATGGCACAGTTGCGCTCGGCCCTAGCGTCAAGATGGGCTACTTCGCGCAGCACGCCATGGACCTTCTCGACGGCGAGGAAACGGTGTTCCAATCGCTCGAAGATCAGTTCCCGCAAGCGGGTATTGGCCCGTTGCGTGCCCTTGCCGGATGCTTTGGGTTTTCCGGCGACGATGTGGAAAAGAAATGCCGTGTGCTTTCGGGTGGCGAGAAGGCGCGGCTGGTTATGGCCAAGATGCTGTTCGACCCGCCGAACTTCCTCGTGCTCGATGAGCCGACCAACCACTTGGACTTGATGACCAAGGAAATGTTGATCACCGCACTCTCAGATTACGAGGGTGCCATGCTGTTCGTCTCGCATGACCGCCATTTCCTCGCCGCACTCTCCAATCGCGTCTTGGAATTGACGCCGGAAGGCATCCACCAGTACGGCGGCGGCTACACTGAATACGTCGAACGCACAGGGCAAGAGGCACCGGGGTTGCGGAGTTGAGGGCTGGAGATGAGGGTGGATTGGGCCCACCCCTTCCTCACCGCGCCATCAAATTCCGCATCGCTTCGCCGGCCGGAGAATACGCGCCGTCGCGCTTGGGCGAATAGGCGTCACGCGTCGAGCGGCCACGCGGCATTGCGCGTGCTGGTGTCACAGGACTTGAGCCAACGCCACCAATGCTGCTCGTCGTCATGGGACGGGGCGCCGGCGGACGGGTGCCGGGGTTTTGGCGGGATGAGATCGCTGCGCGGATTGGCCTTGGCGTGGAGGCCGAGATCCTCAAGCAACTCGTCGAGCAGAGGCGCTGCGACTTGTGCCGAATGCAACCCCCGCGCCCACGGTTCACTTGGTGTAGCCAGTTCCAGTCAGCACGACGTAGGAATAAGCCGCGCCATTGGCGAACTGCAGTCCGCCCGTGATCCAGGCATCAACCGTTGCGTCCGGGTCATTGCCGACTTGCGTGCCGGTTTTTGCGAAGTGCAGGCGCAGATCGCCACGCCGCGCCGCGCACCAGCGGGCCTCCGACTTGAGAGTGCCGTGCGAGGTGCCGTTTGACTGATAGCATAGCGGGGCTTCGAGGAGTGTTTTGAGCAAACCGCCCGCGCCGCGCCGGATGAGATTGTTCGGCACGATGGCCGCGCCAGCCGTACCTTCAATGCCAGCGCCGCCTTCGCCTTTGAAGGTGTAGTCATAAGAGCGGATCAGGCTCGGCATCTTGAGCGGTGTCGCGCCACGGCCGATGAGGGAGGCGAGCACGACGCCCGACATCTGATGCACGCGCCGTGGTGCGCCTGCGATCTGGCCCAAGACGGCAGCGGTCGAGGGTGGCGTTCCGCCGAGTTGTGCGGCGGGCGGCATCGCGAAACCAAAGCCGTCGATCAGCTTTTGCATCCGGCTTTGACCAACGAGCGCCGTGCGATTGACAAGTGGACCGTTGAGCGAACAGGCGAATGCCACGATGGCCTTGCGCCCATGCCTCTGCGTGCCGCCCTTTTCACAGGTTTCCAACCCTTGGGCCGGGGCTTCGGTATCGACGTAGAGACTGTCTGGCGTATCCTTGCCTTCGTTCGCGATGCCAATGGCCGCCAGTATTTTTCCCGTAGACGCGATCATGCGGCCTTCGCGCAGCGGCTCATACAGACCGGTCTCGCTGTTGCGCGCGGGTGCCGAGCCGAAATAGGGTGCAGTTTGGCCTGTCTCATAATAGCGCACGATATTGCCGGCGCTGTCTGCGGCGACCACGACGACGCTTGGGAGTTTCTTATCGGCGGCCACTTTAGCAGGATCGAGAGTGAAGGCCGGGTCGATCTTCGCGTTCCAGGTCGTGTTGAGTTCTGCGAGCTTGGTTTCGAGCCGCTGTTTGAAGCTGAGATTTTCGCTGACGTCGAACGTGGTCGTTACGCCGCGCACGTAATCGCGCCAGCCAAATCCGTACAGCTGTTTCATTTCTTCGCGAATGCCGTAGCGCGACGTTGGGAGCAGCACGTTGGCGCGCGTAACGGGATTTGCTTGCGCGCGTTTTGCAAGATCGGGCGCGTACTTCTCAAGTGCTTCCTGCAGCTTGGGGCGCACCTTCGGATCGGGCGGCCCACCTGCAAGCGCGATCAATTCGAATACAGCTTCCTTTCGCTGTGCTTCATCGGGAATGAGTTTTTCAGCACACGTGCGCGCGCGCACTTCCGTAATGTAGCGCCAGCGGTCGAGCCGCACTTCGTTGAGTTTCTCGTCGCCTTCAAGAAGGATGATGGGTTTGTTGACGGCAGATGCCAGCACAAACTGCTCGGCGATCGAGAGGTCTTTTGCTTCCTTGCCAAAAACAATGCGGCTCGTGACTTCAACGCCATGCAGCGGCTGACCGCCGGTGCGCTGCGCCAGCCAGATGTGGTTCGCCGCCCATTGCTTCAGCAGCGTGTTGTCGCCGCCTTTGGTAAGCTCGCGGTAGATGACGGGTGCCAACCACCATTCGCTGAATTTGCGTTTGAGCTTTGTTATGCCGCCTTCCGAGCGGCTTGGCGGGGTTTTATAGATTACGCGTGCGAATTGCATGGGCAGCGTTGACCCGCCGACACCGAGGCTCGGGCGTTTGAGTGCTATCGAGCGCGTGAGCGTGGTCAAGGGAATCTTCAAGACACCGGTCAAGTCGATGCCGAAGGGATTTAGCGCGCCGCCGAGGTAGCGGTCCTCATGATAGACGAGGCATTGCCAATAGAACTCTGGCACTTCCTTGACGGGAATCGACTTGTGGTCGGGGTTGGCAACGTAGTCGCCGAGTTCTATCGCAGCGTCAGTGTAGTTAACGTCGCGGCGGCTATCGAACCGGGCGTCGAATGTGCCTATGAAATTGCCCTTGGGATCGTAAAGTGCGGTCGCGAGCCAGCGTTCGGCATCATAGCCGAGTTTGTCGCGCATTGTGATCTGGCCGATGTAGCCGCGTATCGGCGCGATGACGTAGACGAGCAGCAAGGCAAAGGTTACGTAGCCGATTGCGGCGACTGCGAAGTATCGCAGCGGACCGAGCTTGGGATTGAAGGCGACGGCCTGCATGACGAGCCGCACGGCGCGACGGGGCACGCGCAGCAGAAATTCTGCAATTTGGGTCAGCAGTCTCACAAGTTTGAGCATTGATTACGCATCGGCCCGCTCTGAACATGCACTAAGCAATGTTCGCTACCGGCCAGCGCTATCAAGGGTTTGTGGCGTCAATCAAACTGTGGCGCGGCGGCATTGCGGCCGCCACGCATGAGATATTGGCGCTGAAGCTATCTTGAGAAAATGCTCAGAAGTTATTCAGCAGGACGAAAATACCGACGCCGATTGCTGGACCCATGAGAGTTGCGAATAGCATCGCGAAGAACGACTTTGATACCATAACACTATACCCCGCACTCGAACCTTTGTTGCCTGTTTCTCCCCGAACTTATGCCGACCGCCTGTCAGCATCCGTTCGCCCGTGCTTATTTTCCAAACAGTTCTTGAAGCCGCCTTCTTGAACTGTCTGATCGAGCAAACCCCCATCTACTCGACATCCCCATAATACACAGAACGAAAAGACTTGACAGACGGATCTAGTGATTTGCGATTTGGTCCTCCGATGTCAGATATTTCGCACTAGAGGTCGCGCGAGGGGACAAAAATGCGGTTCCGTGCATTGTCAAATAAATAAGCTGAATCAGAGGCTTGATCTGCACTCTTCAGCGTGTTCCGGTGAGCCGGATTAATGCGATGCTGCACCGCAGACAACACGAGATGTACGCTGATTGAAACACGATTTGATCAGCCCGTGTCCCGAATGCTACATGCAAGTCAAGCGGTTGCGGAGTTCTGCTGTGCTATCTGAGGTCGAACAGGCGCAATTGGCGTTCATCCTGGCCGCGCGTCTCGGCCGCCAGTTGTTCGATCCGGTCAAACGGCACCTGTTCGGCCGATATGAGCGAGCGATGGGCCTTCATAGGCCTGACAAGTCCTTCCTGCACGAGATGGAACTCGCCGACAGTTTGACCAGGCAGCGCCTGTGCCGGCTCCAGCCCCGATTCAGATTGGAATGCCGCCTTGAGTTTGCGCAGAGCCGTGTCTTCACGCACACGCCCGATGAACCAACTCGTGATCTGATCGCGGCTCTTGTAGTCGAGATCGCCCGGAGACTGTGTCGCGAGCATCATGCCGAGGCCTGCGGAGCGCGCACGCTTCAGCAAGCTCTGCAGCGGTTCGGCCGTTGCCGGTTTTGAATTGGCCGGAATGTAAAGATCGGCTTCGTCGAACAAGACGACGGCTTGCAGTTCGTCGTTCGGGTTACGCTGGCAGAAGCGCAGGGCTTCCGACAGGAACTGCGAAACCCAGAATAGGATGTTCTCGTTATCGCCAAGGAAACCGGTATAGATGATCGAGAGCCGTGTACGGTTAGGGCGCTGGTACTTGCCAAGGCCAAGCAGGCTTTCCATGCGCAGGCTTTCGCCGCCGCCTTCGAACAGCGCTGCATTGCGCAGCCGTAACGAGTCGAGCTGCGCCACGAGATCGCGGCGCAGCTTGCCCGAGGGGTCCATGCGCTGGGTTTGGTCGGTGAGTTCGGGATGCTCGTCTTCGAGCAAATGGATGAGATCCGCGAGTGTCACTTCACTATTTGATAGTGCGCCGAGAATGCGCAGCGCCACAGCTAGAACGCCGGACTGCTTTTGATGCGTTGCCGAATTCTTCAAGTGCAGCATTTCGCCGAGCGCCGCCGCCGATAAGTTGGCGAGGAGTTGCTGTTCGTGGTCCGGAAGTTCATTGATGCCGTGTGGCAGCAGCGTGATCGAAATTGGCCGGCCAGACGAGCGTCCCGGCGTGTAAACCGCGACATCGATAGCGTCGGCGAGTTTTTCGCGGTCGGCGCGGCGTTCGGCCAAGTCGTTGATCTCTGAGCGCCAGACATCCGGGTTGGCGTAGCTCGCAAGATCGCCTTTGCGATCGATCAGAACGGCCGGAATGCCGCGCAAAAGCAGTTGTTCGATGAGCGACAAGGCGAGCGTCGTTTTTCCCGAGCCCGATCCGCCGAGGAAGGCCGCATGCCGCTTCAAGACGCTCTTGTTCAGAGTGACGGGGCGTCCACGGTTGCCGATCTCGCGGCCAGATAGGATGCTCGAACCGAAGGCCCCGTTCTCATCGAGAATGACGGACAACGGCAGTTCGTCGTCGTTGGCCGGATTGTTGCGATCGCCGGGCGTGGCTGCGATTTCGTCAATGACTGCGTTGGCTCGATCCATGCCAGTGAGCGAGCCTTGCGGGTCGTCCATTTCCTTCGCAACAAGTCGCGGCACCGGGCGGCCGAGCAGATCAAGCCGCAGCAAATGAATGATTGATATCAGGCTGGAGAGCGGCTTAGCGCCTTCGAGCCACTGCGTCATGCCCGTGTCGCCGCGATGATGCGCCGTGAATTCGCGCACGGTCATCATGCGTTCCCACTCGGGGATCGGCACGAGCAATTGGCGCCCGCCGCCATCGCGGAATTTGCGGAACGCTTGCGCAGTCTGGTTCTTTTTGTTCGGCGGGAAGTCGCTGGCGCGCAGCATGAAGCAAGGTTTGCCCTGCATCGAAACGAGAACCTTATCGAGCTGACGTTTCAAGCCACCGCCTTGCGTTGGCCGGTTGCACAAGAAGACGCGTATGTCGCTCGCAAATCCTGTGCGGTGACGTACGGTGAGATCGAAAGCCGGAAGATCTTCGCCGAGCTCAAGCCGTTTGACAGTAACGTCGATGGCCCGGCCCCACTCGTCGCGGGCAAGCATCAAACTGGCCGAGAGGAAATCGACAAGCTCGTTGTCGTCGGCCGGCATTTCGGCTTCGCTCTCATTAGCGAAGCGTTCCCACATTTCACGGAATTGCACGGCCGATACGGCAGATGGCTCCGGCTCGTCGCCAAATCCACTGGTCTGCCCAAGTGCCTGCGCCAATGTCCCGATGAACGATGGTTTGTCCGGTTCGCTGCCGGGCTCGTCGCGTTCGGTAGCCGTTGCCTCACGGACCCGCGTTTGCGCGTGTTCCAGCAGCCGCCGCGTTGAAAGGCCTGCGAATTCCTCAAAGAACTGCGGGCCAAAAAATGCAGAAGCGTCTGGAAAACTCAATCCCGCGCCATGGACTTCGGCTTGATGGGCAAGCCGCTTGCCGATGATGAGGCGGGCTTCTTCGGGCGTGCGGCCTTCGCGCAAAAGCACGGGACCCGATTTCTCGATGCGATCGATATAGGATTGCGCCACCATGGAGCGAACCTGGCCGTAGAAATCTTCCAGGCATGAAATGATGATGATCGAGTTGGTCAGCCGGTTGGCGATCTGGATGACGTCGCGCACGGCGCGCTGGAACCGCTCTTCGGCGTTGTCGAAGAAGCGCAAGTCTTCCACCTGATCGATGCAAAACACCAGTGCCGAGCGCTCGACAGTCCACACCAGCGCACCGAACGCCGTGATGATTTCGAATGAGCGGTCTTCGCCGCCGTTGGGGTCGAGTGCGCAAACGGCTTCGTGCGCAATGGGCGTCAGCTGGCGGCCGTGCAGATATTGGCGGATGCGCTGGTCGATGCGCGGATCGCGGCGCTGCATGTAGAGCAGCGCACGCACGATGTTGATGTCGAGTTCCCAGGTCTGGAACCGGTCGCTTGCGACGATATCGTCGGCAAGGCGCAGAATGAGACGCGCAAGTTCCGTGTCATCGAGTTGCGCCTCGCGCAGTGTGTCAAGATCGGCCGCCGAGATGACCAGAGAATCCAGCACCAGCTTGTTCGTCAGCCGCGACAGCGCGCTCTCGCCGAAGCGGTCGGGATCGTACGGTTTTTCGAACGAATGCACGAGCCGGCGCAAATAGAAATCGGCGTAGTTGGTGACATCCGGCGTCATTTGCGCATAGCCAAAATAGGCCCGGCCTGCGCGATGCGCTTCGGTTCTAAGCGCCCGGATGAGATGGGTTTTTCCAGCGCCCGATTGGCCGTGGAAAAGCAGAATGCGGTCCTGTACGTGGAAGCCGCGGCCGGACGTAATCGTTGTTACGAGATCGTTGAATTTGCCGCGCGCCTTGGCATGCACTTCCGGCACGTCGACGGGATCGGCACGCCACAGGTCGTCTTCCCAAGTGATTGAATGCTCGAACGCCTCGCTCAGCTTATCTGGCGCGAGTGACGGAGCATAAGGTGTTTTCTTCAATGAACTGCCTTCGACGCCCATTTCGACCCTGGAAAAAAGTTCTCAGTCTTCGACGCGTACGAAGTGCCAAACGGTATTCTTGTAGAGGATCTTGGAGTCTTCCAGGTCCCTGAGGCTGGTCTTGTCTTTGAGATCGGCCGTCGCCAACACGATCTGGCCGCTGCGATGTGCCTCGGCGAGCATGCTTTTGAAAGCGATCTCAGTGAGTTCCCATTCACGGCGGGCGACGCGAATCGTCTGCCACACCCGAGAAATAAACGCCTTGCGGTTGCCTGGCCAGCCCTCCGAGATGGGTCGTGCCGCATCTATCACAGCGCTAGCGAATTCGCTCATGCCGGGAGCGGCCATCTTGGGCGGCGCTGAGGATAAGGGCGACGCGTCATTCGCCGCTTTTGGCGCGCGGGAAACGGGTGGTGATGTTTCGTCCGCGTCATCTTCGCTCGCTGTCGTCCGCTGGTCCTGTGAGACGGCGCAGGACAGCGAGACGAAGCGCGTCGTCGGTGTCGTTCGCAGCGCCCGCAACTTCCGCGGCAAGCGCGCGCACGAGTTTGCCGTCGGATGAGAACTCGCGCGGCTTAGAGAAGAGCTGCCCCGCGAGCAAACGCGCCGTACTTCCAGCCAGTCCTGAGCCCTTGCCGAGACCAGTCTTGATCTTGTTACCAAAAGCCCGCTCGAGCGCGATGACGGCAAGTTCGGCTCGGAGGTCGTTGTGCGACATTGCTCGCGATAGCGGCAGGTCGAAGTGCCGTTGCAACACGAGGGCGGAGAGCCCATCCGTCCGTTCGATGGCCTTGGCGAGTGCGCTGCTCGAATGGGCAAGGCCCAGTGCGCGCATCAGGAGCGCATGATTGCGCAAGGTTTCCCAAGTGGTCTTTACAACTGGAATGGGTGCAATCAAGCCCTCGGCGCTGCGCAGCCCCCCGGGGGTGGCGGTCAGCTTGCCTTTGACATCGCTGATCAGACCCTGGGCCGTAAAATTGCCAATCGCGAGTTCTGCCCCGCGCCGGAAGGCTGTTCCAGACACCCGAGGCGCAAAAAAAGCTGCAAGTTCACGCTGCAGGTCGGCGCGAGTAGCTCCGCCCACTGCAACGCGAATGAGTACCAGATCGGCAATCGTCAGCGCCGGCCGTTCTGGGCCGGGTGCGCGCTGAACTTTGCTATGGACTGCCGCCATGACGGGCCTCCGTTAGCGAATCGATTGATTCGGCACGGGGAGTCTGAGCGATAGGGCGCTCCGTTCCAAGCCTCGGAACGCATTGGACAGTGGGCAAAGACGAAGGAGTTTGGCTCAAAATTGCGTTTGTCCGTCGGGCTTTCGCCGCGGCTTGGTCAAAATGGCGACAACTTGTTCCGGCGAAATACGCCCGGGGTTGAATTGGCCCTGAACAATATCGCAGCTGGACAATCTTGAGGCGCGAGGCGTTCGGGGACGGGGTTACGGGTACGCGTCGAAGAGGGAACTTGCATCACATGCCTGCCACCGGCCGACATTTGTCGAGCAACTCCTTTGGCGATTCGCACTTCCTTAGCGTTAACGTGCAGTTAACGGATTTGCGGCAATGATCACGCGATCCGCACATTGTGTGCCGGGAGTAGCAGTTATGTATCGCGTTGTACTCTCCGCCGTGCTGGCAGCGTCTTTGACGGCCTGCAGCCTCGGCTCTTCCTCACTCTCGTCAGGAACACCTGACAGACCAGCCACCACTGCGGCCGTGACCAGGCCCGCCGTCAAAGGCGTTGGACTTGGTGGCGACCCAACCGCCCCGCGCGCCATTCAGATGGCGAAGCTCGACGACAAGGCGCCTCCCGGCACTTACGAAAAAGCAGCGCCCGGCGTTTTGAGCGATCGCGATTACACGCGCACACAGCTCAGTGCCGAAATGGCGCGCGACATCATCAACGGTTACCGCAAGGAAAAAGGCTTGAAGCCTTTGAAGCTCAACCCTGAGCTGACGGAAGCCGCGAAAGGCCATTCGCGCGATTTGTCAAAATGGGATCGCATCTCGCATTACGGGTCCGACGGCTCGAACCCATGGGATCGCGTCAAGCGTTCGGGTTACAAGGCACGGCTCGCCGCTGAAAATGTCGGCACAGGGCAGATCGATTTCACCGAAGTCATGAAGGGCTGGAAAGAAAGCCCCGGCCATAACAAGAACCTGCTCCTTGGCGACGCCGAGCACATGGGCATCGCGCTCGTGCAGGACCCCAAGACCGAATTCAAATCGTTCTGGACGCTGGTGCTCGGGTCGCCGATGTGAGGTTTGGCCTTCGCCTTGTCTCGACGAATTTCAAAAGGCCGGGAGAAATCCTGGCCTTTGGTGTTTTTGGGCGGGTAGAATTTCTAAGCCGCCCTTCATCTGGCGGCGCGGTGCGGCCCGACCCGGGCAGTATCCCCAGTGGAGTGTGCCTAATGCACTGTTTTCACTTAACCGGTCACATCGGCTTGACAAATGGGTTCTTCCCGCCAACCTTTCCCATATGAACCGCTCTGAGATCATCGACTGCATTAGACAGAACGAGGCCGCGATCCGCGCTGAGGGCGTTGTGCATCTCGCGATTTTCGGCTCGCGTGCACGTGGCGATGCTCGGAGCGATAGTGATCTCGATGTCTTAATAGAGGTTTCACCTGATCGCCGGTTTTCGCTACTCAATCTTTCGGGCGTTGGTCTGCTCATCGAGGACGTGACAGGTCTCACGACCCAAGTCGTGCTGGAACGTTCGGCTGAGGCGGGTTTTAAATCGCGCATTACCGACGATCTTCAGCCGGTGTTCTAATGGCGAAGCCGACTCAAGCAGAGAGGCTTTCCCACATCATGGCGGCGATTCGCGACATCGAGACAAACACCTCGGGGCTCACGCTTGTTGAATTCAGAGGCAACCGGTTCCGTCAATTGGGCGTCGAGCGATGTCTTGAAATCATCAGCGAAGCTTCGCGGCACATCCCGGATGCATTGAAGGAGTCGCGTCCAGAAATTCCCTGGCGCCGCATCGCCGACATGGGCAACCGCATTCGCCACGCCTATCATGCAATCGATAGCGATATCGTCTGGGAGATTGTGACGGTTGAGTTGCGCGAGTTGCGAGCAGCGATCGAAGCCTTGATCAAGACTGAGACATGATCTTAGAGGACTTGATGGCTTAAGCCGCCCCTTCCGCCGGCGGCGACCTCTTCGCGCGGCCTGCGGAACAAGCGCCCGAGCCAGAGCACCAGCATGAGCAGCAGTGCTCCGAGCATGAAGACGCCGGCCGGGTGTTTGTCCCAAACGAGCCAGGGACTGACTTTTCCTTCAGCGGCCAGCATCGCGTCCTGCGCAAACACGCGCGGAGAAAACCCGCTTTGCGTTTCGAGCATCATGCCAACCGCCGCGCCCTGGTCGGCGCTCGAGATGATCGCGTCGCGCACACGGGGCAATGCTAGAACCTGCATCTTGCTTGGGCTGGTGGCCACGGCGCGCAACACGCGCTCGCGCGGGGCTTGCGCCAAGCCTTCGAGGTAGCTTGCCAGTGTCGTCAGTTCCGATTCCGAGAGGTTCTTGGCTAGTACATTCAAGTCGGATGACTGCAGGCCGAATAGAATCTCGCGGGCAGCGCTGGGCACAGCCGCCATGCGCGTGATGGCCGCGCGGTCCTGCAGCGAGAGCACGCGCGCGAGGGCTTGGCGTGTAAAGTCGTCCGGCTTGGCGCGGCGGTGAATGTCGTATTCGACGACCGCATCGAGATTGTCGCCCGCAACGGCCGTCCACCCGAGTGCGGCCGCGACCGAGCGTGTCTCGCGGGCAATTTCGACGGCTTTATCCGGCATGATGTGCACGGCTTCGTTCAAGGTGCCGTCGGTGAGGCGGCGCGAGACGCTGGCTTCGCCTTCTTCAGCAACCAGCAGCGAGACGATTTCATCGACGCGTGCGAGACGGTCAGGTTTCACGCCATCAAGGAAGCCGCGAAAATTTGCGTCGCTATCGGCGAGGCGCAGCACCATGGCGTGCGCGCGTTTGAAACTTTGCCATATCTCAGCGATGTGCTCGGCGGAGGCCGTGGCGATTTCTTTGACGTGTTCGCCGATCTGGCTTGAGATTTCGCTCGCGACTTCTTCCTGAACCTTGTCTTTGGTGGCCTTGGCCTTCATCTCGGCGGCGATGATGGGGAGAACGCCGTTGCGCAATTCCCAAATGTCCTTGGCGATGAGCACGAGGCCGATACCGCCGACGGCAACCGAGACGAGGCGCGAGAGCACGCTGCCGGCGATGCGCTGCCCGACGCGGGTCGCGAGATTGGCAAGTTGGCGGCGCACGATAAGGATCGTGGCGCCTGCAATGCCTTCGCCCGATTGTTTGAGCACGGCGCCGGCCGTCGGTTCGCCCGCACCCTTGCCCGGATCGACGTTGAGATCCTTGCTTGCGTCACCGGCAACCGCCGTTGCAATGGCTGACCCATAGCGCGGACCAACGAACGCCTTGAGGCAATCAAGCACGGGCGCGGCGCTATCGGCGGTCGCGGCTTCCATGGACTTGCCGATATCCTTGGCGACGTCTCCGGCCAGATTTTCGAGCGCACCTTTGACGGCGTCCGACCGGTAAACCCGCTCCGCGACGTCGGTCGCAATTCTTTGCGAGACTTCCGTGTTGCCGAGCGACTTGATGAGATCGGCCCAGCTGGTTTCGTTTTTGACCTCTTCGACCGCGATATCGACGCGCTTGTCGATGATTTCGTCGAGGCTGTTTTTGCGCCAGGCGTCGCCGACGAGGCCCTTGTAATCGATCCGGCCGATGCTCGATTTGAGGGCATCGGCAGATATGGTCGCGAGCGCCGACTTCAGCCCGGCTTCGTCCTGCGAGGCGCACTCCTCATAGGTTGCGCGCGACAGTTCCGCCGCGGCAAAGGCTGGCAAGGAGCCTTGGGCCACAAGCGTGAGGCTGCAGAGAAGCGAGACGCCGGAGCGGAGCAATCGTGCCAATGGATGTGCCTCCTGGCACGGGTTGGTGAGTGTTCAGGCGCAGCACGCGCACGGTTTCGACCATTCGAATATAGCGTTCAAAATGCGCATTTGTAGTGTCGGTGGTGTAAGCCCGGCGCGGAACTGACTTGCTCAAGGGCATCAAGAACGGGCCCAACGGGGCGTGTCTGGTGTGGAATGCCTCTCAAATATTGGGTCTCACCCGTGCGCTTCTGCGCACACAACATGGACCATCCCGCCCACGGCATTTTACGCTATAGGCAGGGCTAGACCTAAGTCTTATCGGTTGCGCGAAGCCGGGCCGCAAAATGTTGCGACTGCAGCATTAATAACCAACTGATTTCATGGGTTTTGCTCGAATTGCTGCAGTGCGGCAACGAGACCCAGTTAACCCAATAGTCATACTCTTGGAATTAAAACAGTTGGCGTTTTCAGCCACTTCGGCTTAGAACCGCATCATTGATCTTAAGAGGTTATGGACTTTCGGAGGCACGGATCTGCGGCAGCGCGACAAAGTTGCGTTAGCATTGTTAACCGTGGCGTCGTAGTAGTGTTCGCGTAATGTAGCAACGAGTGCAACGTAACGTATGAAAAACATTCAGAAATTTCAGGCGCCTCGCGGAAGCCTTGTGATTCCAGGCGGCCCTACGGGCGTGTTGTTGATCCACTCGTTGGGCGGCTCACCACTTGAACTCAAATTCGTCGCCTCGTCGCTCGCGCGGCAGGGCTACACCGTCTATTGCCCGGTTGTGCCGGGCCTGACGTTTGGCACCGACGTGTCGGGCATGTCGACGTGGCGCGACTGGTACGCGTCTGCCGAAGTGGCTTTCGAAGAGCTCAAATCGCACTGCGAGCATGTCATCGTCGGCGGTGCGTCGGCGGGGGCAACGCTGAGCCTGCGCTTGGCCGCACTTCGCGGCGACGAAATCGTTGGCACCATGCTGTATGCGCCGACGCTCGCCGTGAATGGCTGGGCGATCCCACGCGCCATCAAGCTCTTCCATCTCATCAGCGACAAGTGGACGGCGCGGCTGTTCTCGTTCCGCACGCCTGCCCCTTACGGCATTAAAGACGAGCGCGTGCGCAACTTCGCACTTGAAGCCATGAAGGGCGAAGGCGCTTCACCGGCCGACATTACCGTTCGCGACGGCGGCACCGTTTATGAGTTTTTCCGCTTGGTTCGCAACGTGCGCCCGCTTTTGAGCCGCGTTACCCAGCACACGCTCATCTTTCATCCGCGCCATGACGATCAGAGCGATCTGAAGAACACGCAGGTTCTGCAGCGCAAGCTGAGCGGTGCGGTCGAGACGTGCGTGCTTGAGGATAGCTATCACCTCGTCACGCTGGACAAGCAGCGCAATTACGTCGCCGAACGCTCAATTGAGTTCGTCGAGCGCTTGATGAGCCGTGTTGCTAGCCGTCAAACCCAGGCGAAACCTGCTACCTCGCGGCCTCACTTGCAGGGCGCTGCGGAGTAACGGCCGCAGGCGCAATCTTCTTCACGGTGGCTTTAGTTTTGGCGACGCTTTTCGCTTGAGGCGCAACTTGCGCAGGCTTTGGTGCGCCAACCTTCGATGCAGCAGCGGCCGGCTTTTTCGCGTCCTTAGCGTCCGCCCAGGGCAGGTCTTCGCCAGTTGCAGCGGGTTTTGCTGGCAGCCTTTGCCAGCTGGGGCTGTGGCGGCACCGGTCTTAGCCCCAGTGCCCGCAGGGGCTGCCGGGCTTGGCCGCGTTGGCTGCGCACGATGGAAGATTGGCCGGCGCGCGATTCCACGTCAAAGTCCTTCCCATCAGCTTCATGACGAGATAGCCCGTAACTTTGAGTGTATCGGGCCCATCGAGTTTCATGGCGACGCTGTAGGACTTGCCTTCCTTGGGATCATAGATCCAGCCGGCGTCCCATTCGCCGTCGCCCATACTGGCGACACCGCCAAAGACCTGTAGACCGCAGATTGGCCGCGTCCGCTGACTTTCATTGGGATTGTGCCGGTCTATGAGCGGCTTGCCCTCGGCGTTGACGGTGTCCTTGAGCCAGTAGATCTTGCCGCAAAGCTTGTTTTCACATTGTTCAATGCGCACGGCGCCCTTGCCGGTGTCGTCGTACCAAATACCTATTTCCTTTGGAGCACCGCCGCCTGCTGCCGCAGATCCAGCAAGTCCGAGTACTGAGACCAGAGCAAGAACAGCGAGTTGGGGGCGAACGGATCTTTTCATTGGAAGTCCCTATGCTTGGTTTTTGGAGCCAGGTTCTTAATACGGCCCCTTTTAGAGGGGGATCAACTTGTCGCTACCTAATGCCTCGAAAACGGCAAAACATTGGTGTTTCATTATTCTAGCATAGCGAAAGTGGCGCCGTGCGGCGATAAGCCAAGATACAATGAAGAGGGCAAGTCACTAGATCAGGATTAATGATTTAGACGTCAGCAAAGATCATATCTCCCCGTTGCGGGTGTTTTGCGCTAAGTATGGCCCATATTGCCTGCAAGTCGTGATCTCCCCGGATACGCTGCCTCGTCACAGCAATCTGTCGCTACTTGCCGGAACACGAACCCCTCGATTGGTCCAATTGCTCAGATGATCCTGACACTCGCAATTCGAAATCTACTCCATGACCGCGTGCGGCTCGCGGTCACGCTGATTGGCATCTTATTCTCAATTGTGCTGGTTGCGGTTCAGCTCGGTTTGTATCTCGGTGCGAGCCGCATGATTACCTCGAACATCGATCACTCGGACGCCGATCTCTTCCTCACGACATTTGGTGCCAAGAGCTTCGAAGACGGCGGGTTGTTGCTGACAGACCGCGAACGCCATCAAGCGCTGGCGACGCCCGGGGTGCAGTCGGTGGTTCCGATTCTTGTGTCGTTTGCAGAATGGCGCAAGCCTGCGGGCGGATCGACACGCGTCGTCGTCATCGGCAGTGACTTTGAAGATAAGGGACTGATCCCGTGGGCGCTCGTAGAAGGATCGCTTGAAGACATCAAGTCGCCAGACGCAATCGCCGTCGATAAGAGCTATCTTGGCGAACTGGGTATAAACGGTGTCGGTGACAGCGCACAAGCCGCGATGGGCCGCGTCAAAGTCAGGGCTTTAACGCAGGGCGTGCGTTCTTTCACCCAGTCGCCTTATGCCTACACAACACTCAATCGCGCGCGCCAGCTCTTTGGGGCCGACGCGGACCGTTCAACGTTTTTCTTGATAAAACTTGCTCCGGGCGCCGATCTCAAAACGGTCAAAGCCGATCTATCTAACCGCCTTGAGTTGGCTGAAGCACTGACAAAACAAGAATTTCGCGATCGCAGCCTGGTGCAATGGTTATTCCGCACAGGCGCTGGTATCGCGCTCATTGGCGGGGCGCTGCTCGGCAGTCTCGTTGGCACGGTCATCGTTGCCCAGACTTTGTATTCGAGCACCAAAGATCACATCCACGAGTTTGCGACCTTGCGTGCGCTAGGGTCGTCGGCGAGCTACATTCACAAGGTTATTCTGGCGCAGGCCGGGGTGAGCGCCGTGTTTGGCTACCTGTTGGGCATGAGCATCGCTTTGATTATAGTTTATGTCAGTCAAGGGTCGGCGTTGCCTCTGGTTATGACGCCTAGTCTCGCATTCTGGCTTTTCGCGCTGACTGTTGCCATGTGCGCAATCTCGGCGCTTTCAGCCATTTTCAAAGTCACAAAGATCGATCCCGCAACGGTGTTCAGCCGATGACAACAACGCCAGTCCCAGTATCTGCGCCGGAACCGGCTCCGGTTCTCGAATGCGAAAATGTCGTCAAGGAGCTTGGACAGGGTGCCGGGCTCGTCATCGCGCTCAAGGGTGTGAGCATTAAGCTGGTGCCGGGAGAGTTGACGCTGCTGATGGGGCCATCGGGCTCTGGAAAGACCACGCTGCTGTCGATCCTCGGTTGCATTATGCAGCCAACGTCCGGAACACTGAAAATCGCTGGGCAAAACGTCGCCGGGCTTTCGGCTGAAGAGCTTGCCAAGATCCGCCGTGACCACATCGGTTTTATTTTCCAGTCGTACAATCTGTTTCCCACGCTGAACGCTATCGAGAACGTGCGTATTGCACTCGATGTGCGCGGCATTTCGGGCTATGCAGCAACAAGCCGTGCCGAAGACGTGTTGCGCGATGTGGGCCTTGGCCATCGTCTGACGAATTATCCAGGCAATCTGTCGGGCGGAGAGCAGCAGCGCGTTGCAGTGGCGCGTGCGATCGCGAGTTCACCCTCGATTGTGCTTGCAGACGAACCGACGGCGGCGCTCGATAGTGAAAACGGTCATGCCGTTATGGCGTTGCTTTCGCGGATCGCCAAGGAACAAAAGCGCAGTGTGCTCGCTGTGACGCACGATCCGCGCACGCTTGGTTATGCGGACAGAGTTGTTCGCATTGAAGACGGCAAGATCGTCGGTGAAGAGCGCCGGCCCGAGGGCATCAATGCTCCGGAAATTACGGATTTGACGAAGAGGCGTAAACTCCATGCTTAAATTAGATCCTGCGGTCACGACCATAGGTCTGGCCGGATTGTTGGCTGTTGCCATCGGTATTGGCCTTGGCAATATTGCCGCGCAATCGGGTGTCCGGCCTGATCAAATCGCCGGTCCCGCTTTTGCCGACACGGCATCGGGTCCGCAGTGGGCGGCGTCTGCTACGGGTCGCGTCGAACCGGTCAATGGCGAAATTCGTATTGCCAGTCAGGTGCCGGGCAAGATCGCGGAAGTGCTGGCCAAGACCAACGATAATGTTGAAGCGGGCGACTTGCTGGCCCGGCTCGATGATCAGGAAATCTACGCCAAGATCACTGCCGCAACCGCTGAGGCGGGTGTGCGCGAACGAGAGCGGCAAGACGAACCGCCAACAGGTCTTGCGAAAGAGCGCCAACAAGCCGAGGACGCTGTTGCCAAGGCCGAACGCAATCTGTCGGCCACGCGCGAAACCTTCGACGCTATGCTTCGCGCTTTGCGGCATGATACTGGAACTCCTGAAAAAGTGACGGACGGGCGTAAGGCCGTTCAATCGGCGAAATCTGAATTGGATGCCGCGCGTGCAGCGCTTGCAGCCGTAAAAGCCAAGCCGGATATGCCGCTTGAGACGCGGCTTGAGTCATCTCTCGCTATGGCGCGCGCCGAACTTTCTGGTGCCGAAATTGCATTGGAACGCACGCGTGTTCGCGCACCCGCTAGCGGCACAATTTTGAACATGATCGGTAAGGAAGGCGAGACCGCGGTGCCGTCGCCCGAAAGCGCGCTCCTTATATTCGGCGATTTGAGTTCATTGCGTCTTCGCGCCGAAGTTGAAGAGCGTGATGCTGCAAAGGTGCGCGTCTCTCAGAAAGTGATCATTCGCGCAGATGCCTTCCCGGATCGCGAATTTACAGGGGTCGTAACGTCGATTTCACAATCGCTTGGAACGCCGCGCATCGCAACGCGCGGGCCACGCCGTCCCAACGACGTTGAGGTGGTGGAGGTCATGGTTGCAATCGATGGCAATCCGCCGCTTTTCACCGGCATGCGTGTTGACGCATTCTTTAAGCCAGATGCGTCTGCCACGGCCGCCCCGGCTGCAAAAACGAACTAGGGTCTGTCCGGTTTTGATTGAATCATGGACAGACCCTAGCTCTCCGTTTTGCCGTGCTTCTTTTCGGAAAACCGGTTCCCACTTTTCCGGAAGCACTCTAGGTTTGCAGTGGTCTCGTAAGGGGGCAGTCAATTAAATCGTAAGGGCGCTGATCCGCAAAGATCAGCGCCCTTTTTTATATTATCTCAAAAGACGCTTCCGATCAGGCCGCGGCACCTCGCGTCGCTGCGTCGATGTGGGCGGCGAGTTTGTTATCAATGCCGAGAGCGGCTGCGAGTGCTCCCATGAAATGTTGTTCACCGCGTGTGTCGGGTTCGATAGCAAGCCGCGCCGCTGTATAAACCTGAATCGCTTCTTCGGGCGACGACACGGCATTGGCCAAGTCTTCGGGCGATACAGGATTGTTCATGGCGTTCGCAATAAATTCTTCAGCTTCCGCGTCTAGACCCGCTTGCTTCAGGCCGCCTATGATCTTCGCCTGTTCGGCACCGTCGATGCGCCCATCAGCTGCGGCCGCAGCAATCATGGCGCGGATATAAAGTTGCGCCGCGTCATTGGTCACGGCGGCCGGCTCAAAACCGGATCCTTGCGGCGCGCTCTCGGCAGGCGTCGCGCCCGTGATCAGAGGTTTACCTGCTTGATAGTTCTGGAAGGCTTTGTAAGCGAGGCCGCCGATGAGAGCGAGCGCACCGATGCGGGCGGCACTGCCGGCAATCGATCGTCCGGTCTTGGTGCCGAGAACCAGTCCGCCGAGGCCACCCATTGCCCCGCCGGCCGCGAGCGGATTTTCGCGAACAAGGTCTTGCAATTGTTTGAGCAAGTCGGCTGGGTTTTGACCTGTCGCCTTGCCAAGAACATCGCTGGCGCCGGTCGCGCTATCAATTTTTCCAGCGCCTTCTTTTACGCCTTGCGTGGCCTGTGCCAGGACCTGGCCGAGCACGTCCATCAGACCGCCGCCGCCTTGCCCGCCAGAACCACCTTGAATGGCCCCACCCGCTTTTCCAAGCTGGTCTTTTAATTGACTGAGAATATCTTCAAGTCCGCCGCCTGAGGGTGCTGTTGGCGCTTCTACCGCGTTGCGCGTGCCGCTCTTGCCGAGTTTGTCCTGCAGCTGACCAAGAATATCGCTTAGTCCACCGCTGCCGGCTTGACCACCCTGAGACGTTCCACCCTTGTTTTGAATGCTGCGTTCAAGCTCGCCGAGTAGATCGCCAAGACCACCGCCACCGCCCTGGGATGGACCGCGAGACGTGGCCTGGCTTTGTGCGCCGCCGAGTACTTGGCCCAAGATGTCGGCAAGGCCGCCCCCGCCTTGGCCTTGTGATGGCGCAGACTGGGCCGCGCCGCGGACGAGGGATTCAAGAATAGATTTAGCGTCGAACACGGGCATAGCCTCCAGAAGGGGATGAGAACGTCAGCATAGGTAATGCCCGTTAGGTAGTGGCGCTACGTGCAAATCTCAATGAAGGTGCCAGTATTATTATTATTCCGCAGCGATTGCTATGTCCCCGGCCTGGGCTTTCGCGGGCGCAAGCTTGGCCGGTTTGCTCTCTTCGGCCTTGTGCGCACCTGCTTGGGCCTCTTCACCCGGTTCGTCGGTTGCGCCGATGAAGCGGCCGAAGATCCAGGTTAGCAGCCGGCCCACGTCATCCATCACCGTAAAGAATGACGGGACGAACACGAGCGACAGTATCGTCGAGACCAACAGCCCGCCGATAACGGCAATTGCCATAGGTGCGCGGAATTCGCCGCCATCGCCAAGGGCGTAAGCGCTCGGGATCATGCCCGCGACCATGGCAAGCGTGGTCATGACGATGGGGCGTGCGCGCTTGCGGCCGGCGTCGATGATAGCGTCGTTGCGCTCCATGCCTTCCTTCATTTTCTCGACAGCGAAGTCGACGAGCATGATTGCGTTCTTGGTCACGATACCCATGAGCATGAGCAAGCCGATATAAACCGGCATGCTGACAGGATTGTTAGTTGCTAGGAGCGCAAGCACCACGCCGCCGAACGACAAGGGCAGCGACAGGAGAATAGTGATCGGCTGCGTGACGCTGTTGAAAAGCAGGATCAATACGCCAAGCACGATCATCAGGCCCGTACCCATGGCGGTTATGAAGCCGTTGGCGACCTCGTCCTGGATTTCAGCGTCGCCGCCCGGCTGCAATCTGACTTCCTTGGGAAGCTTCAATTCGTCAACAGCCGCCAGAAACTTGTCGCGCGCGGTCGAAAGCGCCAAGCCCTGCTGTAGATCGACACCAATCGTTGCACTGCGATCACGGTCATAGCGTGTGAGCGTGCTCGGTCCTTCGCCAAATTTGACATCGGCAACGGCCGTTAGCGGCACGGATTTGCCTGACGTGCTTGTAACGCGCAGCTGGCGGATACGCTGCAAGTCGGCGCGCGCCGATTCTTCGAGTTGAACCCGAATGGGGATTAGCCGGTCGCCGGCGTTGAACTTGGCGAGATTGAAGTCGGCATCGCCGATGGTTGCAACGCGTACCGTTTCTGCAATCTGGTCAGGAGTGACGCCAAGACGCGCCGCTTCCTCGGACCTGGGATTAACCCGGATTTCGGGCCTTTTGAGTGCGGCGTTTGAAGCCACGTTGCGGAACTCGGGAACGCGGCGCAGTGCGCCTTCAAGGCGGCTGACCGACTCGTCGAGCTTGTCGCCATCTGCCGAAAGCATGGTGAAGGCAAGCTCGCGCTCGCCCCGGTCGTTGACGTACCATGCGCGCGCATCGGGTACTTCCGCTAGCTTCGCGGAAATGATGCTTTTCAACCTTTTTTGTTTCAGTTTGCGCTCGGTTTTGGGGACTAAAGTCACAGTGATTGCCGCGCGGCGAAGTTCGGTCTGTCCCGTCGGGCTCGTGCCGCCAAGAACGGCGACGCTCTTTACCTCTGGGATCGCCTGCAAAATTTCGACCATGCGGGCCGTTGCCTTGCGCGTATCGTCCAGGCGCGTGCCGGGCGGCAATTCTGCGGAAATGACAACGCGGGAGTTGTCCTCGTCGGGGAGGAACCCTGTTGGCAACAGCGCCGTCGCATAGATGGACCCAATGAACAATCCTACGCCCGTCAACAACGTAAGATAGCGCACTCTGAGTGTGCCACGGAGCAACGCTGTGTAGCCGCGCATAATTATGCCGTCGCCCGGTTTGTGCTCTTTCATCGGCCGCATTAAGTACGCGGCCATCATAGGCGTTATGAGCCGCGCGCAGAGCAGTGAGAAAAGTACGGCGATGGCGACGGTCATACCAAATTGCTTGAAATATTGCCCGGCGACACCGCCCATGAAGGAGACCGGCACGAAGATCGCGACGATGGTCATCGAGATCGCGATAACGGCGAGGCCGATTTCGTCAGCGGCTTCGAGCGACGCCCGATAGGGTGTTTTGCCCATGTTCATGTGGCGCACGATGTTTTCAATCTCGACGATGGCGTCGTCGACAAGAATGCCGGTTACCAGCGTGATGGCGAGCAGGCTCACAAGATTGAGCGAGAAGCCCATCATCGAGATGGCCCAGAACGTCGGGATAGCTGCAAGCGGCAGAGCAATAGCCGAAATGATCGTGGCGCGCAGGTTGCCGAGGAAGATGAAGACGACAAGCACGGCTAGTGCCGCGCCTTCGATGAGCGAAATCATCGCCGATTTGTAGTTGCCCGCCGTATAAGCAACCGCGTCATCGATTTTCGTTAGCTTGACGTCGGGAAATTCCTGTTCAAGCTCCTTAAGTTTCTTGTCGACGACATTGAAGACCGAAATTTCGCTCGCGCCCTTCGACCGGAATAAACCGAAAGAGACGACCGGCTGGCCATTAAAGGTCGAGAAAAAGCGCTGTTCGCTGGCGTCATCGATAACCCGGCCAAGATCGCTGAGGCGCACTTCGCGTCCGCCCGTCAGAACGATTTTAGTCTTCGCCAAGTCCTCTACCTTGCGCGCGCCGGCCAACATGCGAATGGCTTGCTCTTGGCCGCCAACTTCTCCGCGTCCCGTGCCGAGATCGACGTTGGTTGCGCGCACTTGCCGGTTGACTTCGGCGGCCGTAATGCCGAATGCCAAAAGCCGGTCGGGATCCAAAAGAATTCGAATTTCGCGGTCGACGCCGCCGTAACGCTCGACGCGGCCAACACCCTTCAGCGCCTGCAGCTTGCGCTTGACGACGTCATCAACATGCCAGGAAAGCTGCTCCAGAGTCATCCCAGGACTGGATGCTGCGTAGGACAAGATCGACTGACCCTCGACATCGATGCGCTGAATGATCGGCTCATCGATATTGCGCGGCAAGTCCGCGCGAATTTTCTCGATTGCGTCCTTGACGTCGTTGAGGGCGCGGTCGGTGTCGATTTCGAGACGGAATTCGATGGCAGTCGTCGAACTCCCGTCGGTCAGCGTCGAGACGACGTGTTTGACGCCCGTGATGTTCGCGACCGCGTCTTCGACTTCCTTGGTGATCTGGCTTTCGAGTTCAGCCGGAGCCGCGCCGCTTTGCGTGATCGTCACGGAGACTACGGGCACGTCGATGTTCGGGAATTTGGTGACCGGCAGTCTCATGAAACTCATGATGCCGAGCACGCACAGCACCGTGAACAACAGGATCGGCGGGACCGGATTGCGGATTGCCCAGGCGGAGAAGTTGATACGCATCAGTTTTCTCCCGCCGCTGATGCGCTGATCTTGTCGTCGAGCAAGACCGGGCGAATGATGTCGCCATCGCGCAGGAACGTCCCCGCGCGCGCGACGATCGTATCGCCTTCTTTCAGGCCTTCTGTGATTTCGATGAGGTCGCCGGAGACAAGTCCTGTTTTAACGATGCGCCGGTGTACCTTGTCGCCGTCAACGAGTTGGACGTATGTGCCGGCCGGATCGAACATGAGGGCGGCGGTTGGCGCACCTAAGCCTCGGCTCGATGCCGTTTGAATGGTGCCGCGCGCGAAAGCGCCGATCCGTAGACCCGGCTTCGACCCGAGAAAAATCTTGGCCCGTCCCATCCGCGTGGTGCGGTCGATTTCTGGTGAAACCAAACGCACAACGCCTTCGGCTTCAGCGCCGCCTGGAACCAAGACGAGCGCCTTTTGACCTTCCTTCACTTTGGCAAGTTCGGTCTCGACGACTTCCGCATCGAGTTCGATTTCGCCTTTGGCGATGATGCGGAACATCGGTTCCCCTGCGGCTGTCGCAACCGCTCCAAGCCGGGCATTGCGCCGGCTGACAATGCCGTCTTCGGGAGATTTGACTTCCGTGTTGCCGCGGCGCCAGTTCAGTTCGCGCAATTGCGCTTCGATCTGCGCCTTTTCGGCCTCGGTTGAAGCAAGGCCGTCGCGGGCAGCGGCAAGTTGCGCTTCGCTTGTGCGCGCGGCGCTTTCCCGCTGGTCGTAAACCGAACCTGATAGGTAGCCGGACTTCTTCAAGGGCACGGCGCGTTCCAACTGCGCGTCGGCTTCGCTCTTGCGCGCTTCGGCTTCCGTGATCCGGCTTTTGGCCTGGGCGATCGCTGCGTTGGCGCGCGCCATATTTGCCTCGTTCTGGGCCACTTGGGCTTCGAGTTGCTCGGCGACGAGGCGCGCTAGCACTTGTCCCTTTTTGACGGTGCTGCCTTCGTCGGCGAAAAGTTCGAGCACGCGAAATCCTTCGATCTCGGGAGAGACCAGAATTTCTTCGCGCGCGATGAGCGAGCCGGTAACGAGTGCCATTTCAACAAACTCTGAGGGCTTGATCCGGGTGACGGAAATGGTTGGAGCCTTCGGAGCATCTTCTTTCTTTGCCAATTCGGCATTGACCGCCGCTGCCGCGAACTCGGCCTTATGATTTTGCCAATAGAGATATCCGCCGCCCGCACCAGCTAAGACGAGAAGTGCTGCGAGTATGGCTTTTTTACTCATAACGCTGCCCATCCGCTGCGGAATTGCTGGAGCTTATTGTGGTGTTTACGGGATTGACGAGTGCGCCAATCATGGCGGTTAGAACAGGCAAAACCTCGCGCACGTCGTAATTGGGTACCACCGCCCGGCGCCAGAACATGCCGTCGCCAATGACGTGGAAGACTTTGGCAAGAGTTTCGATGTCAATGACTGGCGCGATGCGGCCAGCGTCTTTTAATCTCTGGAACATGGCAGCAAAACTGTCGTTGCAGAATTTGTCGGCGCTCAGGAAAATTTCGGCGACGCGCGGATTGCGTGTGGCCTCTAGGCCCATTTCGACGGCGACGCGCTGTTTGGAGGCTGGATCCTCGACGAAGTAGGTTTCGCCGACTGCGGTTAGTGCCGCCAGGAAGTCGGGGGCGTCTACTAACTTCTCAAGGCGTTCCGCGAGTTCCGCGCGGTCACGCTCGCACAAGCCCGCAATCAGATCTTCCTTGCTGCCGAAGTAGACGTAGAGGGCGCCCGGCGAGACGGCAGCTTCCTTGCAGATGTCCTGCATCGTGGTGGCGTGAAAGCCGCCGCGGTTGAAGCAGCTTTCGGCCGCGTCCAGGATGTGCTGGCGGCGAAGTTGCTCGGTTTCGGGTTTCAGCTTAGGCATGGACGGGGCGGGCTCCAAAGACTTGGCGGGCCGCTCCCTCAGAATTAAAGCCGAGGCTGTGCTCACCATGACATAAAACGAATGCTCGTTTTCTTTGGATCACAATTTTGGCAGCGTCAAGGCGAATAACCGTTCTCTTTGTCAATTCGGGTGGCAATAGCAACTCTGGAGAACCGTATAGAATCTTGCCTCGCTCCAAATTTATGCTGCAGCCAGAAGGTCTTGCAGGTCGAGCTGTCGCGTTATCATGGCGAGGTCGCCGTCAGTGTCGCGCGGCCAATCGGGCTCGGCACGGTCCCAGTAGAGTTCGACGCCGTTGCCGTCGGGATCATTGAGATAGAGGGCCTCACTGACACCGTGGTCTGATGCGCCGGTTAGTTGGATGCCGGCGGCCATCAAGCGCTTTAAGGCATCCGCCAACGCGGCGCGCGTGGGGTACAAAATTGCTGTGTGATAGAGGCCGGTCGTGCCGGCTGGCGGAGGCGAGCCGCCTTTGCTTTCCCAGGTGTTGAGGCCGATGTGGTGGTGATAGCCGCCTGCTGAAATGAAGGCTGCGTCCCGGCCATAGCGCTGGGTAAGTTCGAAGCCGAGGACGCCGCGGTAAAAGGCGAGTGCGCGCTCAAGATCCGCGACCTTCAAGTGAACATGCCCGATACGCGTGCCGGGATGAATAGGGCGCGTGGCATCAGTATCAATAGGTTCTGAAAGTTTCATGCCGGATCTCGCTCATTGTGGCCCGCGCGCCCTAGAGCGCTGCCAGCGATTTGGTATGTTTGGCGCCAGTGTACAAGTCACGGCTGTTCAAGATACGGCACGCCGCATATTTGCATGGCGATTATAAGATTTTTTGGATTTCGACCGGGATAATCCATGGTCCATACGCTCGACAGTATTGTCAATCTCGCGCTCAACTTGGCCGGTTTCACAGGTCTCGGGGATCCCCACCAAATACTGATTGCAGTCGTACTCGGTACGGCAGCAGTCCTTTGGAATTCGAGTCTTGTGCCGAAATGGGCGCTTGCTGCATTCTTTTCGTTGATGGGCGTTGCCAGTTGCGTCGCTCTCTATGCGCTTGCGCTAGGGCGGCAGCCGACATGTCTCTATTCCTACGATGCAGCGAAACCCGTCATTGCCAATAGCCTGGAGCGCAAACTGACGTGGGAGGAAGTTCGCAAACTCGATTGTCCGACGTTGTGGGTTGCGCGCAACGAAATGTACGTGCGTTCGAACTACTGCTTTTTCACGCCAATTGGCTACTCCTACTTCGTCAACGATGCGACCTGCGATCCGGCCGTTGAGAAACCGTCTACAGTCATCGGCGAAGAAAACGCCAAGATCATCGGCCGGATGGAGGCAAGGAAGGGATGTCCCGCCCCGCTGGACAGTTGCAAGAAACTCGGCAACGTCGTGTCGTCGAAACTCAGTCTCAGCCGAGGCACACTCAAGCAGGATTAGCATACTCCCGGAGGCTGACACCAAGGCAGAGAGAAATTCGATCAGGTCACAGAAAAGGACAACTCTCAAGGTGACCTCGAAACGGAAGTTTACTAGTGTACCGGATTGAATGGACCAGACCGGCGGTGACGACGAAGTGAGTTCTTGGCGGAGCGAGGCGGCCTCGTATGGCGATTGTGGCGTTTAGGGATTGGGCAAAACATCGGGCCTTGGCGGGTTTCCTCGCACTTGCCCTCGCAGGTTTGACTATTGCGGTTGAGGCGGCGCCCCGTCCGGATCGTGTCAGCGACGTGCCCGCATCAGCCAAGGCCCCAAAATCCCCGCCGCCCATGGACGTGTTCATTGTCCGAAGCTCTGAGCCGGGATGCGAACCTAATTGCCCGGCCTGGATCTGCCGCCCAAGGCACGATCAAACCGGGTGCGGTCGCCAAGCTCAAGAAAGTTCTCCAACAACTCGGCAAGCAAAAGCTTCCGATGCTTATCAGAGTCTCCCGGCGGCGCGGTTGAAGAATTGCTTGCGCTCGGCCGGTTGATCCGTGCCCACGGGCTCGACATTGCGGTGAGCAAGACGGAACTTCAGACCTGCGCACGCAAGCGACGCCATATGCCTTGCGCGCAAAGTGCGGGGCATCCGCACCGGTAAGCCGAATGCTTATCTGGCGGTATGTGCATCGGCCTGTGCATTTACGCTTGCGGGCGGTACGCGGCGCATCGTCGGGCGGGCGTCGCTCGTTGGCGTGCACGAAGTCGCATCCTACCGGACGACAATCAGAATTCTCCAGAAGTACAAAATCTCGCAAAGTCATTTTTTAGGAGTGCCGACGGGGGCGAAGAAAAAAATCCTGATCTCGTCCAAAAAGGTCAGCGAGAAAACCGAGCAGGTGAAGACGGCGGAAACCGAATACAAAAAACTTGCGGCATATTTTTCGGAAATGGGCATTGGTGACAAAATAAACGGTCTGATGCGCGCGGCGCCGCATAAGAGCATTCATGTCTTGACGCGCGAAGAGCTGACATCGACACGGCTTGCAACCGATGCGCTGGCTGTTGAAGAGGTTGTGCAAGCAGCCCGGCTGGCCGTGATTGAACAGGCGGCCCCGCCCGCGCCTGCGAAAGTGAAGAGCCGTCCCGCGGCACGCACGATTGCGAAGAAGAAGTGAGGAGTGCCGCAACTCCGGACTGCAAAATCTGTCATCCCGGCGTTTCGATGCGTCGCCACGCATCTCCGGCCGGGATGACATTTCTCTACGGCCGCGCACTCTTCGCCAAGCGCACCAAGTTCAAAAACTCCGCGCGATAACCGAACGGATCGCCGCCGCGGGCACCTTGAGCAAGGGCCAGGACATCGTCGAACGTGTAGCCCTGCGTGTAGGACTCGCCCTTTAGAAGCTGCCCGAAGGCGGCGACGGCCGTCGAGAACCGGACATCGTTGGTAGGAATGCCAGAGACCGTGTGCTCGCCATCCGTGATGGGCTGCGACACAAGTTGAGACGTGTCTTCGTTCGGCCGCTTATAGCGCAGCTTCAGGAAGCCTAGTTCCTTGGGGGTCTCTGGCGTGATGCGCACCGTGCCCGGCGCGGCATCTTCTGCAGGCGCCTTCGCGGCGTAGCGCAAGTCATCAACCAATTTCGGCGCGCCAACCGGCGTCACTTCATAGATCGCCGTCACGGTATGGCCCGAGCCGATGTCGCCCGCGTCCACGCGATCATTGTTGAAATCCTCGCGGCGCAGCGCGCGCGTTTCGTAACCGATCAGGCGATATTCTGAGACCGCCGCCGGGTTCCACTCGATCTGAACTTTCACGTCCTTGGCAATCGTGAAGAGCGTCGAACTCGACTCGTCCACCAGAACCTTGCGCGCTTCATTTAATGTGTCGACATAGGCCGCCGTGCCATTTCCATTCTGGGCGAGCGTCTGCATGAGCGCGTCGTTGTGGTTGCCCTGGCCGACGCCGAGGATCGACAAGAAGATGCCGGACTGGCGCTTTCGCTCAATGAAGCCCTTGAGTTCGCTCTGGTCAGTGATGCCGACGTTAAAGTCGCCATCCGTCGCGAGAATGACGCGATTGACGGCCGATTTGTCGAAGCCGGCTTCCGCAAGACGATAGGCGTCTGCAATGCCTGCCGCGCCGGACGTCGAGCCGCCCGCGCCGAGCCGGTCGATCGCACTTAATATCTTTGCTTTGTCCGAAACCTTTGTCGGTTCCAGCGCGATACCGGAGCCCGAGGCATAGGTGACAATGCCGATGGTATCATCGGGCTTCAACTGATCGACGAGCAGTCGGAACGCGTTCTTGACCAATGGCAAGCGGTCGGCCGGGCCCATCGAGCCCGACACGTCCATGAGGAAGACGAGATTGGCGCGCGGCCGCTCGGCGCTCTTCAAGTCGTAACCCTTGATGGCGACGTGCACGAGCTTGTTGCTCTTGTTCCAAGGGCTCTGGAAAACGGAAACCGTAGGTTTGAACGGTGTCTCGGCGCTATCCGGCGCTGGGTAAGCATACGGGAAATAGTTGATCATCTCCTCGACGCGCACGGCGTCCTTCGGCGGCAAGTGGCCACTGTTTAGCGCGCGGCGCACGAAGGCATACGACGCGGTATCGACGTCGATCGAGAATGTTGAGACAGGCTCGCTCGCGACTTGCTTCACCGGGTTGATTTCCTTCGCGTCGAACTTGTCGCGGTTTTCCTCTTGCGCGATCTGCGGCTGAATATCGGCGTCTCCCCCCATCCAGGCCTGTGGGCGGGAATTTGCAGCATCGGTTTTGGATTCGGACTTCAAGTTATCGACGAGGTTGCGCGCGCTATTGTCGTCCGGGGCGTTGGCGACGCGCCCGCGCGTGATGCATCTAGTTCAATTGAGGCAATGGCGGCAGGAGCGGCGGGTGCCGCCTCGGGTCTAATTTCTACGGACGCGCCGCCGGCGCCCAGTGATTGCTTGCCGGCAAATTGTTTTGCTTTTGGTGTGCCATCCAGCGCGCCTCGACCCTCTGCCGGTTTGGGTGCGGCCGCCTGCATCTCCAGATCTTCGCTTTTCTTCGCGACGAGGCCTTCGTCAACACGCCGCGCGTCTGCGATAGTAGGGTGGTCAACCGGCGACGGTCTGGGCTGCGTGACGGGCGCAGGCTCAACGCGCGCAATTTCAATCTGAGCGGGCGCTGGCGTCGTGGTGGTTCCTGCTCCCCGGCTTGCCATCTCCGTCGAGACGCTTCCAAATGTTCCCTGCAATTCCCCCTGCGTCATACGAAACGCCATCGGCGCGGCGATCATGAGGGCTGCTAGTGACGCGGCGAGCGCCAAATTCTGGCGTGATGTTATGCGCATAAAGAAACTCCTCTTCGGTTGAGACGTTTCCGTCTGACGAAGAGGCACGACGTTTCCTTGGGTTGTGGCGGGGGTTGTGGCGGGGTTTTCAGATTGTGCCGCATCAAACGCGGCCATTGCAGCATCAATCGCAGCTGTTCTGGCAGCGTCGCGCGGCGGCGGCACAGGCAAGTGTTTCAGATTTTCGAGGTCTCGATTTGTCATCGCTATCCAACTGCCTCGAGCAGAATTCGCAATCTCTTCTTCGCTTCGTGGATGTGCCAGGAGACGGTTTTCTCCGAGCATCCAAGTCGTGTTGCGGCCTCCGCGTGGCTCATCTCTTCGCCGTAAACAAACAGCACGGCGTCGCGCTGTTGCGGCGGCAAATTTCGAACGGCTTCCCACATCTCAGCGCCATCGATAGGGTTCTCCTGCGATAGATCCGGCAAGCTATCTGCCAGCCTTACGATCTCAGACGGTTCAACCGCCAGCATCCTTTGGCCTTGGCGCAGGTGGTCTATGGCCGTCGTGTAAGCGATGCGATGCAGCCAAGTCGAAAACGACGAGTCGCCGCGATAGGTGCGGATAGCGACCGCAAGCTTCACGCACACGTCCTGGGCAATGTCCTCAGCCGCGTCGCGTTTCCCCGACCAGCGCCAAGCCAAGCGATAAATGCGGTCGTAATGGCGGGTGAGCAGATTTGAAAACGCGTTGCGGTCGCCCAGTGCGGCGCGCCTCGACAAAGTTTCATCGCTCTCGTCGGTCACGCAATGGTACCCGTTGCGCCGCTCATTTTGACGATTAGACGCGAGGACTTGGGATTTCCTTGGGTAAGCCGCAAAAATAATTTCTGAGAGGGCCGAATTCCAGCGCTCATGGGGAAAAACGCGGTTAAGGCAGGCCTCGTTATGGCAAACAGGGCGTTCCGGTAAAAATGCAGACCGTTCCCGCGCCGCCCGAGAGGCAGCGTTCTTCGGTGTTTTCGGCCCGGGCCCAATTTGCATAGGCTGTGCCAAGGCCCGGAGTGGCGCGCACCTTGCGGCGCCAATTGGCCCGGGTTTTGGTTTTGGCAATCCATATGAAGCGCGATGGCTCGCCGCGTGCTTCGATCGCCTGGGATGCACAGACGCCGGCTTCAGCGGCCTCGGATGCGGCCCCGGTGAGAACGGCTGCAAGTACAATGACCGTTGCGGCGGCGGGAAAACGTTTCATCAAGCCCTTCCCGTTGTGAGTTAGCCACGTCCGCTTATTGTTCAGTCTTCCGGAAAAGCGGGACCAAAACAAGGAGTGCGCCGAAACTAGTACTGGAAAAGCAGATTGACGGTGGCATAGGGCGTCATACTGGTATCGTCTTCGTCGCGTTTTGCGCCTTGAAACCGGGACGCAATGCCGCCCGCAACCGATAACTCCATGTCCGGCCATTTGTAAGAAATGAAAGCGCCGCCGCGCGCCGAGTATTGATCGAAGAACGAGCTGCGGCCTTCGGCGCGGAAATCGTTGGTGTCGAAGCGCAGCTCCGGGCCAACCGAAAGTTCCGGCAACACCTTGTATCCCCATCGCCAGCGTGCGCTTGCCGTTTTATGCGCAGTCGTGAAGGCCATATTCAAAGACGTCCATTGCGCATCGCCTAAATTGTACCAGAGCTCGAGCATCAATTTCGGCCCGTATTCCATGCCGAAGTTGGTGCGGTCCGTACTGCTTTCGGCCCTTGCCGATCAATCGCTGCGATGCCTGCGAAGGCCTTCGCTGTCAGCTCGCCCGCGCGCCAGTGATAGCCGATAAGTGCATCGGCGTAGCCGACGGTTCCGCGCACGCTCCGGCCGTTTGTGTTCGACGGCACATAGTTGAATTCGCCATATCCCATGTGCGAACGCAGCCGGAAACCCGGATCGTAGACATGCTCGCTCCATGGCGCCAATGTCATGCCTGAGTACAGCAGCCACACATCGCGCATGGCGTCCCCGCCGCCCCAAACTTCGCGCCAACCATATTTCGGCTGCGCGGGTTCACCGGGGTTGGAACGAGCAGCGGTTGATGTGAGGACAAGCGAAGGCAAGCACCACGCTCGCAACGGCCGCTGTGAAACGGCTGCGTTTTTGAATTGCAGACGGGTGAAGCAATACATGCCCCGTCATGACGCCAACCAACTAAAAAACTAAAACTACACTTGAGTATTTCGATGATTAGGATGCCAACGGATGTTGGTTAACAACCACGCTTGGTGTTGAAGAACTCACCTCCACGGGAGGGAAAAATCATAAGTATATCAATCTACTATTATGCAATCTTTGATTGCATTCGAAACCTTCGAGTTGCAGTTGAAAAATTGCCATTAAGTTCCGATAGGAATGTCGAGCTTGAGAAGCCCGACCACTTTTCTGTGAAGTGCATGCGTATGCGGAGTGTGTTATGGGGCCGCTATTCAAGCCGTATGACGTGGTTAACGCTTGAATCGGCGGGGTATCGCCGGCGACCGGTTTCATCGTCCTTTTGGCGATGATTTGAAAACTTGAGTGGAGGTTCGTTTTTATGAGTTCAGAGGCCAAAGTCACCGGTACGCCAACGTCACCGGCACATGATGCATTTCTATTGATGTTTGCGACCACGGATATGGTCTCGCTTTTTTGGCAGCCACTTTTGAAGGGCGTCGGCCGCTGGCAGCTTGAACTGGCTCAGGCGGGCGCGAAGCAAAGCCGGGCCGCAATTGAGTTCGGGCAACGGATGACACGGGTTACCAACCCGATAGACCTGGTCAACGCTCAGATGCTCTATTGGCAGCAGATCGGACAGGTTTATTCCAATGCCAGCCAAAACCTCACGCAGGCCTTGGAACGCGCGACTGAACCGCCTGCGGATGTCGAGATTTTCCCGGTTGTAAACCCGGTTGTAAAGAAGCGCCGGCACGACACTTTGAGGCTTGAAGATTTGTCGCCGCAGCATGGCCACGAGGATCAGCGCAAGGTTGCGTAAGGTCTGAGCACCATCAAATAATCTTCTGAAACGGCATGATAAATACTATTCAACGGCTGGCCATTCGCTGGCCGTTGTGCGTTTGCAGTGGGTCATCGCTTATTGAAGTGCCGCCAATGCTTCCGGGAAGCCTTTGAGCGAAATCGGGATGCCGATTCCAGCTTCTTCAGTCTGGAAGATAATAAAGATCGCTGTTTTTCCGGTTTTCAATTGCTCTACCAGCGTGTCCTCGACCACCACTTGCGCATAGCACGCAAAGTTGTGGCAGCGCAGAAACGGCGCGTGACCGACATCTTTGTCGTCAATCTTGAGGCCGAGGCCGGGCGGCAGCAGCACACCAAGTGGAGCGAATACGCGCAATACGCGCGTCCCATTTGTGAATTTCTGAAAATAGACAGTAAGGCCGATGTTATTCTTGTCTTCGGCAGTGACGCTTTGAACAAGCGCGCAAACGCCCGATTTCGATCCGGGCGGGGGATCCTTACAAACGATTTGCCAATCGCCGTGCTGGGCCTTGACGGTTCCTTCTGGCGCCTCGACGGCTGATGCTTGGGGGGCGCTGAAGGCAAAAACGAGTGCTGTGACGATGGCCAGAACAACGCCAATAGGGGCGGAAACACTGGTGGACTTAGTTTTAGTGGCGGACGTTGCGTGGGCCAAGGGGCACTCCTGCGAGCAATTCGTGTGGATCTCGATCAATTTGGAGAGCGCCGCAGGTCAAGATTCTGGCGCTGCAATGCTGGAGCGAGGGCTATCCCATACCTTGGATATCCAATAGGGCCGAATTCTGTTGCACTGCCCTCGCCGGTCCTTCCTAGGCCTTCCACGCGATTCGTGCACGCCTTCGCGCAAAATGACGCACAAAACTTGACTTGAGCCAAAGAACCCAGTTGTGCTCTTTAGGCCGTTAGGGGAGTGCGCATTCCGTGGGAGTCGTGCTTTGTCCTTCGTGCCGGTCCGGCCGGGCTAATGACTGTGATAGCTAATGACTGTGATATTTGGGGAGGGACTGCCGCGATTTAAGGCAGCCTCACATAACAAGGGAGACGCTGGACCTCGACTATCGAGGCTGGCGAACTGGGAGCGAGAGAATGCTGAGACGTTTGTTTGGCGCAGTCACCTTGTTGGCTGTCGCGAGCCTTGCCATGACGGTTCCCGCTCTTGCCGGGCTTGGGCACCCGACAGACGGGCAGATGGGGCTGCAGCTGCCTGCAACCAGCATCATGTCGGAAATTCACACACTCTATGACGCTGTGAATATGACGATCATCGCCATTACCGCGTTCGTGCTTCTCTTGATGCTGTACGTCATGTTCCGCTTCAGCGAGAAGAACAACCCGACGCCGTCGCGCACGACGCATAATACGTTCCTTGAGGTTGCCTGGACGATCATCCCGATCCTCATTCTCGTCGGCATCTCAATTCCCTCGTTCAAGCTGCTCTATGAGCAGTATCGTTTCCCCAAGCCCGACATCACCATTAAGGCGACAGCGAATGCTTGGTTCTGGGAACATGAGTACATGGACCAGAAGATCACGCTGACTTCGAACATGCTGCGCGACGAAGATGTGCTCAAGGCCAAGCTGGGCGACAAGCCATACGCTGAAAAATACGGCAAGCTTGAAGGTTTGGCGCTGCACAAAGTTCTTCTCGAAGATGCGAAGTCTGTTTGGGAGGAGCGCAAGCAATTGCGTCAGTTGACGGTCGATCAGGAAATTGCCCTGCCTGTCGGCAAGGTCGTGCATATGCTGGTGACGTCAAACGACGTCATACACTCTTGGACCATCCCTTCCTTCGGCGCGAAAATGCAGGCTGTTCCGGGACGAACCGCAGCCGTTTGGTTCCAGCCTGATAAGGTTGGCGTCTATTACGGCCAGTGTTCGGTGCTGTGTGGCAAGAACCATTCCGGCATGCCAATCGTCATTCGCGTCGTCGAACCGGCGGTCTATGACGCATGGATGGCCGCTCTCGTTGCCAAGGACAAGAAGAAAGCAGCTGAAATCTTGAAAGCTGATGCCGATCGCACGCAAGGCAATCAATCGGTCGCTCAAGCCGCCAACTAACGACATATATCACGCGCCGGAGCAATACCTCCGGCGCCAAATTCATAAACTTCCGGGGACAACCCTCTAAGAATAAGGGCTTCGACACATGGGTAGCACGGCTTACGGGGCGCACGACGATCACGATCACGCGCCGACATTCTTCAAGCGCTGGTTCTATTCGACGAACCACAAAGACATCGGCACGATGTACTTGCTGTTTGCAATTCTCGCAGGACTCATCGGTGGCTTTCTATCGGTCATGATGCGTCTTGAGCTGCAGCAGCCGGGCATGCAGTATTTCGCCGACGAAGGCGCCTACAACGTGTTCGTGACCGGTCACGGTCTGATCATGGTGTTCTTCATGGTCATGCCCGCCATGATCGGCGGCTTCGGCAACTGGTTTGTGCCGTTGATGATCGGCGCGCCGGATATGGCGTTCCCGCGCATGAACAACATCTCGTTCTGGCTCTTGCCGGCGGCATTCATCCTGCTGCTGTGCTCGATGTTCGTTCCGGGCACCGCTGACGCAAACGGCGTTGGTACGGGGTGGATCGTGGTCGCGCCGCTCTCAGCAAAAATAGGTCATCCCGGTCCCGCTGTCGATTTCGGTATTTTAGCGCTCCATCTAGCCGGTGCTTCGTCGATCCTTGGTGCCATCAACTTCATCACCACCATCTTCAATATGCGTGCCCCCGGCATGACGCTGCATAAGATGCCGCTGTTTGTGTGGTCGGTTCTCGTCACTGCATTCTTACTGCTTCTCTCGCTCCCGGTTCTTGCCGGTGCGATCACGATGCTGCTGACGGACCGCAACTTCGGCACCACGTTCTATGATCCGGCGGGCGGCGGCGATCCGCTGCTCTACGCGCACTTGTTCTGGTTCTTCGGTCACCCGGAAGTCTACATTCTCATTCTTCCCGGTTTCGGCATGATCAGCCATGTCATCTCGACCTTCTCGCGTAAGCCCGTGTTCGGCTATCTCGGCATGGCCTACGCCATGGTTGCAATTGGTCTCGTCGGGTTCATCGTGTGGGCTCACCACATGTATACGGCGGGCCTCAGCGTCGATACGCAGGCCTACTTCATGTTCGCGACTATGGTCATCGCGGTGCCGACTGGCGTGAAGATCTTCTCCTGGATCGCGACGATGTGGGGCGGGTCACTCCAGTTCAAAACCCCGATGATGTGGGCGCTGGGGTTCATCTTCCTGTTCACGATTGGCGGCGTTACAGGCGTCATGTGTGCAAACGCGGGCATCGATCGCTCGCTGCACAATACCTACTACGTCGTGGCGCACTTCCATTACGTGCTGTCGCTTGGCGCCGTGTTCTCGATATTTGCGGGCTGGTACTACTGGTTCCCGAAAATGTCGGGCTACATGTACAATGAGACGCTCGGCAAACTGCACTTCTGGATTACCTTCATCGGCGCCAACGTGCTGTTCTTCCCGCAGCACTTCCTCGGTCTCGCCGGTATGCCGCGCCACTATGCGGATTATCCGGATGCCTTCGCTTACTGGAACAACATCTCCTCCATCGGCGCGTACATCACGGCCGCCGGTACGGTGCTGTTCGTGCTCTCAATGCTCTACGCCTACTTCATCCGCAAGGAGAAGGCAGCGAACAATCCTTGGGGCGTTGGCGCAACCACTCTCGAATGGACGCTGCCGTCACCGCCGGCGTTCCATTCTTACGAAAAGCTGCCGCGCATTGCGGCGGGCGATCATCACTGATCGTTGTTCTGAGACGGCGAGTTGGGCGGGTTGCACCCTGCCCAACTCGGTTTTGACCTGACTGAATGACGTGGGGAACAACCCCGCCCACTGCGAGCGAGCAAGTACCGACATGGCCGACATTGGCATAGAAGCAGACGCAAATGCCCGTGCCGGTATTGGCGAAGGGTCGGTTGGTGATTTCGTGCAGCTGATGAAGCCGCGCGTCATGTCGCTGGTGGTTCTGACGGCGCTTACAGGGATGGTAGCCGCACCTGGCGATATTCATCCTGTCATCGGTGTGATCGCCATTCTCGCCATAGCCATTGGTGCAGGAGCGTCTGGCGCACTCAATATGTGGTACGACGCCGATATCGATGCCAAGATGCAACGCACAGCGGCCCGGCCTATTCCGCGCGGTAAAGTCACGGCTGATGAAGCCCTGCAATTTGGTTCGGTGCTTTCTGTCTTTTCGGTGTTGACGCTTGGCGTTCTAGTCAATTGGGTGGCAGGCGCTCTCTTGGCGATGACCATAGCCTTTTATCTCTTCGTCTATACGATGTGGCTGAAACGGCGGACGCCACAGAATATCGTGATCGGTGGCGCAGCCGGCGCATTCCCGCCTATGATTGGCTGGGCAGCTGTCACCGGCAGCGTCACGATTGAGAGCGTCGTGCTCTTCCTCATCATCTTCATGTGGACGCCACCGCATTTCTGGGCGCTAGCACTGTACCGTTGCCGCGATTACGAGCGCGTTGGCGTGCCGATGCTGCCGGTCGTGGCTGGTCCCGCCGAAACGCGCCGTCAGATTGTGCTCTATTCCTGGGCACTCGTGCCGCTGGCAACACTGCCGTCGTTCATGGGCTTTGCAGGGAACCTCTATCTGGTGACCGCCGTCGTTTCCGGCGCCATCTTTCTCTATTTCGCCGACAAAGTTCGGCGCATAACTGAAGGCCGCGAGGGCGATCACGCGGCAAAGCAGCTGTTTCTATTTTCGATCCTCTATCTGTTCCTGTTGTTTTTCGTGCTCCTTGGCGAGCATACGTGGCAACGGGTGATGGGATGAAGGAGCAATGACGGACCGGCGTGATAAGGATGAACGGACACCTGAAAAAAATGCGGCGAGCCGGCGTTCGGTTGCGATAGCGCTGCTGCTCGGTTTGATGGTCTTGCTGTTTTATGCCGCAACGATTGTCCGGCTCGGCGGAAATGCGATCAACAAGGCGCTCTAACACGCGCCCAGAGTTTGAAAGTTGGAATTAGTGACGAACGACGGACCAGAGTCGATGCAAGGAAACGGCAACAACCGCAAGGTTGTGCTCGGTTGTCTGGCTGCGCTTGCCGTCATGGGCAGCGTCACGGCGGCATCGCCCGCGCTCTACAAGCTTTTCTGCCAAGTCACCGGCTATGGCGGTACGACGCAGCGTGTCACGGCACCATCAACTCAGGTGCTCGACAAGGTCGTGACCGTTCGTTTCGATGCCAATGTTTCGCCGAGCCTCCACTGGAAGTTTGAGCCCGTGCAGCCGACGATGGACGTCAAAATCGGCGAAAACGCTTTGGCGTTTTTTCGCGCGACCAATATGTCCGACAAGCCATTGAAAGGTACCGCCGCGTTTAACGTGGCGCCGGATGTCGCTGGTATCTACTTCAATAAGATCGAATGCTTCTGTTTCAAGGAGCAGACGCTGCAGCCGGGTCAATCGGTCGAGATGCCGGTGTCGTTTTTTCTCGATCCCAAAATGGTTGAGGATCGCGATACGGCCGGGCTCTCGAATGTCACTCTGAGTTATGTGTTTTACCCTTCGGAACGCACGGCTGAAGCGCCGGGCAAGTCCGGCGGGGGCTGAGGAACAAGAAACGAAACAACTACACGGTATGGGGACGACGGAGATTTAAATGGCAGACTCTCACGCAAAGCATCACGACTATCACTTGGTTGATCCGAGCCCATGGCCGGTATTGGCTGCGACATCGGCCCTTGCAATGGCGATAGGCGCCATCGCCTGGATGCGCACGAACCTCGATGGAGCCGGCGTATTCGGCATCACAGGCTCTTGGCTCTTCGCAACGGGCTTTGTTGCGATCCTCGCCTGCTCTTGGATGTGGTGGCGCGACGTCATCATCGAAGCCCATAAGGGTGATCACACGCCGGTCGTGCAGCTTCACCTGCGCTACGGCATGATCATGTTCATCGCCTCGGAAGTCATGTTCTTCGTCGCTTGGTTCTGGGGCTATTTCGATAGCGCCCTTTTTCCCGCCGGTATCAGCGAACTCCCAAACAACGCTGGGCGTTTTGTTGGTCTGACGACGCGCAACGAAGTTTTCGGCGGCGTATGGCCGCCTGTGCCCGTTGAAGCGACGGGAACGTCGGTACCGGGCTTCTTCAAGAACACGTTCGATCCCTGGGGCTTGCCACTCGTCAACACGCTCATTCTGTTGACGTCAGGCTGCACCGTCACCTGGGCTCATCATGCCCTTCTGAAGAACGACCGCCGCGGCCTCGTTATCGGATTGCTTCTGACCGTACTGCTGGGTATCGCCTTCACGGTCTGTCAGGCAATCGAATATAGTCACGCCGGCTTCAGTTACGCTGGCCACAGCTACGGCTCGACGTTCTTTATGGCGACGGGCTTCCACGGTGCACACGTCATCATCGGCACCATCTTCCTCGCCGTTTGCTTGATCCGCGCCATGAAGGGTCACTTTACGCCACAGCAGCACTTCGGTTTCGAAGCCGCCGCTTGGTATTGGCACTTCGTTGACGTGGTCTGGCTGTTCCTGTTCGCTGCCATCTACGTTGCAGGCGCGGGAACGGGTGGCGAAGTTGCTGCAGGCGCCGCCGGTCACTAAGCGCGATTGCGCGACAACATGGTCATGTAAGGCGGCCTCGTGCCGCCTTACTTTTTTCTGGAACGGACATCGACATGGTCAACGCGCCAGTAAACAGGCCTGCAACCGTTTCGGCATTGACGGCGGGACTCAAATGCCGGTGTCCGCGTTGCGGTAAGGGCCCGTTGTTCAAGCAGATCTTGAACATGCGCGATGCCTGTTCGTCCTGCGGTCTCGACTATAAGTTTGTCGATACAGGCGACGGCCCAGCGGTATTTGCCATCTTTATTCTCGGTTTTCTTTGCATGGGTGGCGCACTGATTGCCGAGTTCAAGTTTGGCGTGCCGTGGTGGGCGCACGTATTGCTGCTCGGGTTTTTCACGCCGTTGCTGGCGGTGTTTCTACTGCGCTTTCTCAAGGCCACGCTGATCGCCTTACAATACCAGAACAAGGCAGAGGAAGGCCGTTTGTCGAAGGATTGAGAGAGATGTTTGCGCGCTTGCGTGCGGCCGGCCTCGCCGTTCCCGCTCTGATGACACTCGCCATGCTACCTGTGCTCATTGGGCTTGGCACGTGGCAGTGGCAACGTCTTGTGTGGAAGCAAGATCTTATTACCAAAATCGCCGCGCGCGCGAGCGCGGAGCCGCAGTCCTACATCGCAACGCTCGCTGAGTTTGTGAAATCCGGTGACGTCGAATACACGCGCTTGCGTGTATCCGGTACGTTCGATCACAATGAAGAGCGCCATCTTTACGCGCCAACAACCGGCAGCCAGGGTTGGCACGTCTACACGCTCTTCAAGCCCGACGGCGGACAGCCGCCACTTTTCATCAACCGTGGTTGGGTGCCAGACACATTGAAGGACCCTGTGAAGCGTGCCGAGGGTCAAGTGACGGGCACTTTGACCATCACTGGACTTGCGCGCGCCGATCAATCTAGGGGCTACTTTGCTCCCTCCGATGATGCCAGGGGCAACCGCTGGTACACGCGCGATACCTGGGCCATGCGCTGGGGCGCGGAGGGTCCGCCGTCACCCGAAAAGCTCGCACTCATGAGGTTGCAAGGTTACGCGCCGTTCTCACTCGATGCCGGAGCTGAGCCCGCAAATCCCGGCGGCTGGCCCAAGGGCGGCACGACCGAGATTAAAATCTCCAACCGCCATCTTGAGTATGTGGTGACATGGTATGGGTTTGCCTTGACGCTTCTACTCGTTTTCATCGTCTATGCCCGCCAGAGACTGTCCAAACTCAAGGATGACACGCCGCTACAACCCTAGACATCTGTTGGCGGTTGGCCCATCCGCTTGTGCCTTAACTTGTTCATGCCAAGCGATGGCACTAGTTTCGGCTTAGCGCAAAATACTCAAGAGAGACAACGCGAACGTGAACTACATTTCGACCAGAGGCCAAGCCCCGGAACTCGGCTTTGAAGATGTATTGCTTGCTGGCCTCGCCCGTGACGGCGGGCTGTATCTGCCGGAGAGCTGGCCGCAGCTGTCGCCCGAAACCATCAGATCGTTCGCGACCAAGCCGTTTGCAGAGATCGCAGTCGAAGTCATTCACCCCTTTACAGGCGGCTCGATTTCGCGCGACGCGCTGCGGCGCATGGCGGACGACGCCTACGCCACGTTCGGGCATCCCGCCGTAACTCCGCTCGTCGAACTCGAGCCCGGCCACTTCATCCTCGAACTATTTCATGGACCGACACTTGCTTTCAAAGACGTCGCTATGCAGCTACTAGCGCGGCTCATGGATTACGTGCTGGAAAAGCGCGGACAACGGGCAATGATTGTCGGGGCAACATCAGGCGATACCGGCGGCGCTGCGATCGAAGCGTTTCGCTCGTCCAAGCGCGCCGATGTGGTCATTCTGTTTCCCGACGGCCGCGTCTCTGACGTGCAACGGCGCATGATGACGACGCCCAAAGAGGAGAACGTGCACGCAGTCGCCATAGACGGTACGTTTGACGATTGCCAGGCCCTGGTCAAAGCCATGTTCAACGATCATGCATTTCGCGATAGCATTCAGCTTTCGGGCGTCAACTCCATCAATTGGGCCCGCATAGTCGCGCAGATCACCTACTATTTCTATGCCGCCTCCCGCCTCGGGGCCCCGGAAAAGGCCGTGTCATTCTCTGTGCCGACCGGGAATTTTGGCGATATCTTTGCCGGATATGCGGCGCGGCGCATGGGCCTCGGTATCGACAAGCTCGTCATCGCGTCGAACGAGAACGATATTCTGCCACGCACGGTCGCAAGCGGGGTGTACGAGATGCGCGGCGTGAAAGCTACATCCTCGCCATCGATGGACATTCAGATTTCATCCAATTTCGAGCGCTATCTGTTTGAAGCCTCGGATCGCGATTCCGCAAAGATTCGTGGCCTCATGCAGGGCTTGAGTAAAGATAAGCGATTTGAACTTGGAGATTTGTGGCCGGTTTTGAAATCGGATTTTTCCGCTGCCGCTGCATCTGAACGCGACGTGGCGGAGTGCATCCGGTCAACAAAAAAGAAGTACGGCTACGTGCTCGACCCGCATTCGGCGTGCGGCGTTGTCGCTACGCAACGCTTGGCCCAAACCGGGAATATCGTGACGCTTGCAACCGCTCATCCGGCAAAGTTTCCCGACGCGATCGAAGCGATCACGGGCTCGCGCCCAGCCTTGCCCGAGCGCTTGTCGAACTTGATGACCGATCCTGAGCGCTATGAAGTTCTGCCGGCCGATTTGAATCCGATTCAATCCTACGTCGAGGGCATCGCCAGCGGTCGCGGGAAAGCGTGAGGAATATGGGATCTAAAGTTACGACGCTCGCTAACGGCATCCGGGTGGCATCGCACCGGATGCCGGAGGTTGAAACCGTTTCGCTTGGCCTTTGGGTGGGCTCGGGTGCCCGCCACGAGCAACAGCATGAGCATGGGCTTTCTCACTTGCTCGAACACATGGCCTTCAAGGGAACCTCGTCGCGGTCGGCGCGCAAGATTGCCGAGGAGATTGAGGAGATTGGTGGCGAACTCAACGCCGCGACAGGTCTCGATTCAACTGCGTACTATGCGCGCGTCCTGAAGGACGATGAAAATGTCGCCCTAACGCTGTTGGCCGACATTCTGCTGGACTCGTCCTACGACACCGCCGAGCTCGACAAGGAGCGCGAAGTCATCCTGCAGGAGATTGCCGGGACGCGCGATAGCCCTGACGATCTGGCCTACGAAATGTTGCAGGAAACGGCGTTTCCTGGCCAAGCGTTAGGCCGGCCCATTCTGGGCACGCCCGAGAGCGTGAAGTCCATTTCTGCCGCCAATCTTAGAGCTTTTATGGATAGGGCCTACCGCCCAGGCGCCATGGTATTTTCGGCGGCTGGCGCTATCGACCACGAAAAATGGGTTTGCCACGTTGAGGCCCTATTCGGGGGGCTCACTGCCGGTCCACAAGGGGAAGAGGTCCCCGCACGCTACGTAGGGGGCCTTGCAGCGTCAGAAAAACCCTTTGAGCAGAGCCACTTACTCATAGGGTTCCCGGCGCCGTCGTTCCTCGATTCGGACTACTACACCGCGCAGGTGTTCTCGGGTCTCTTCGGCGGGGGCATGTCGTCCCGTTTGTTCCAGGAGGTCCGCGAGCGGCGCGGCCTTTGCTACGCCATCTACTCGAGCATGTGGGCATTGAAGGACACAGGAATGCTGGCTGTGCACGCAGCAACAGGCCCCGAGATGGTTGAAGACCTCGCCCGTGTCGTCGCGGCGGAGTTTGCCGATATTGTTGAAAGCGGGCCTTCAGGTCCAGAGCTTCAGCGCGCAAAGGCACAGTTGAAAGCCGGGCTCTTGATGGCGCTTGAGAGTTCATCCGTGCGTGCCGAACAGATGGCCCGGCACCTCATGGCCCATGACCGTTTTGTTTCCGTTGCGGAACTTATGGATAAGGTCAACGAGGTGAATGCGGAGAGTGTTCAAGTATTGGCGACTAGGTTACTCAAGACCAAGCCATCGATTGCCCTTGTCGGTTCGGGCCGGCGGTCCACAAAGCAGGCACAGGCTGCAGCGGCTGCAATAGCAGCTGAGGCGGCGGTTGGGGCATGAGGGCAGCATGGCATTCCTAAGGTCAGCGCTTCCTGAAGATTTCCTAGAGCCGATTGCGGGGCATGGGCTCGTCCTGCGTCCACCTTCAACCAGCGACTACGCAGAATGGGCGGAGCTGAGGACCTTGAGCCGCGCTCATCTCACTCCTTGGGAGCCTACTTGGTCGCGAGACGACCTTTCGCGCTCGTCATTTCGCCGCCGTCTCAGAGCCTATGGTCAAGATGCGCGCGACGATATGGGCTACTCGTTTTTTATCACCGACGCGCCAACCGGTTCGCTACTCGGCGGTATGATCTTATCGAACGTGCGCCGCGGTGCGGCTCAATCGGCGTCACTCGGTTATTGGATCGGTGCGCCTTATGCGGGCCGGGGGACAATGCAGAAGGCGGTCCGCAGCATGCTGCCGTTTGCATTTCGCGGACTTCATCTGCATCGCATTGAAGCTGCCAGCATGACGACCAACATTGCATCTCTGCGCGTACTTGAGAAATGCGGCTTCAGCCGCGAGGGCCTCGCGCGCCGGTTTCTCAAGATCAATGGTGCCTGGGAGGACCACTTCATTTTTTCGCGTATTGAAGACGATGCACCGCTCTCCGGGCCAAATGCCTCTGGCTCCAATCGGGAGTGGTTGCGATGACCGGATGGTGCCGCTCACGTCTCGCTCATGGCCGCGGCCCGATTGCTGCCGTCGTGTGCGCGACTTTGCTTTTTCTCGCAGCGAGTATCTCCAACGCAGTTGCGCTGACACCCATCGTCGTTGCAACCGAGCTTGAGCGCGTCGAGATTACGACTCTTGGAGAAGCCTATGAAGGGCGTGGCGATAGTTTGCAGGTTGAAACCGCACCCGGTGCCGATGGCGTAACGGGGCGAATGACGGTGCGTGCATCGACCCCCGGGGCCAATCCGAATTGGATGGTCTTTGCGCTTACCAACAAGACCGACAAGCCGCTCGAGCGCTGGTTGACGGCCGATCGTTACAACATAATCGGTTCCGGCACTATTTGGCCGGATCTGGACGCCCGGCGCGTGGATAGCGTGACACCATCGATCGGTTTCGTACCCGAGCGTATCAAGAGCGACCGCGCAGATATTTTCCGGGTCACACTTGAGCCCGGTCAGACGATCACTTACGTCGCTGAGCTCTCGTCGGAACGCTTCGCACGGCTCTATCTGTGGAAGCCGATCGACTACGAAGTGAAGACGCGCGACAAGCAACTGTTCAATGGCGCAATGCTGGGCCTGACAGGCCTGCTCGCAATCTTCTTGACGGCGGTATTCGCCGCCAACCACAAGATCATCTTTCCGGCCGCCGCACTCGTATCATGGTCTGTCTTGACCTATCTCTGCGTCGACTTCGGCTTCTTCCACCGGCTGTTCAACCTGCGGCCCGAAGACAATGCCGTGTACCGGGCGGCCAGCGAAGCTGCCATGGCAGCGAGCCTCGTGATATTTCTCACGACTTTCTTGCGCCTGGGGCTCTGGCACGGGCTGGTGCGCATGCTCATCGGCGTCTGGGTGATCGCCCAGCTTGCACTTGTCGCTGTTGCCGTCATCGATCCGCGGCTCGCATCGACGTTTGCACGCATGTCGTTTGTGCTGATTGGCGCGGTCGGCGCTGTATTCACACTCTTTCTTGCGGTTCGCGGTCAAGACCGCGCCTTGTCATTGGTTCCGACTTGGGTGCTTTTTTTGGTGTGGATCTTCGCGGCCGGCATGACGCTGACGGGCCATCTCTCCACGGACGTCATCGTGTCCAGCCTCGTCGCCGGCCTTGTGCTGGTCGTCATTCTGATGGGCTTCACGGTCACACAATTTGCGTTCCGCTCGCTGGACCCCGTGTATGCCGGTGCACCCACCGAGCTGCAGTCGCGTTCCTTGGCAATCTCAGGTTCAGGTGCTTCCGTCTGGGAATGGAATATCCGGCGGGACGAGTTCAAAATCGGTCAGGAGATCGAAAACGCCCTGGCCCTGATGCCGGGAGAGCTCTCAGCCAAAGTCGATGACTTCGTGAAGCACGTCCACCCCATGGATCAAGAGCGTTTCCGCGTTATGCTGTTGTCGGCGCAGGAGCGCGCAGGAGTTAAAATTCGCACCGATTTCCGCATGCGGCATGCCGATAACAGCTGGCGCTGGTTTGAGCTCGAGGCAGCAAGCGTTCCCAACGCAGACGGGCGCACGCTGCGCTGTGTTGGCCTTGTGCGCGATATCTCGAATGCAAAACGCGCCTACGAGCGGCTGCTGCACGACGCCGTGCATTGCAGCCTGACAGGATTACCAAACCGTGAGCTGTTCCTTGATCGCCTGAGAGGCGCGGTGACTCGGGCTAAGACGGACAATTCAGTAAAGCCTTCCGTTGTCTTCGTCGATCTCGATAAATTCAAAAGTGCGAATTCGTCGTTCGGGCTTGTGCGCGGCGATAGCTTGCTATTGACGGTCGCCCGGCGGCTGCAGCGGCATCTGGGTCCCCACGATACGGTTGCACGTGTTGGTGGCGATCAATTCGCCATGCTGTTCGTGTCGGAGCAGGACTCTCGCAATTTGGCAGCCCTGGCAGAACGTGTTCGCCGCTCGCTGCGGGCGCCAATTCCGCTCGGCAATCAAGAGATCGTTCTAACGGGTTCTATTGGCCTTGCCGTTTGGGATAACAGCAACGTCGGTGACGACGAGTTGCTTAAAGAAGCCGAACTCGCAATGTATCGCGCCAAACGCAGCGGCGCAGACCGCATCGTCGCGTTTGAGCCCGGAATGCGCAAAGACCGGGATGATCGCATTCAGATCGAAAGCGATTTGCGCAAGGCACTCGATCGCAATCAACTTAAAGTCCTCTATCAACCGATTGTCTATCTCCCGACCAAGGAACTCGCTGGCTTTGAGGCGCTTGTCAGATGGGATCACCCGAAACTCGGACTTTTAAATCCGATATCGTTCGTTCCCGTTGCCGAGGAAAGCGACCTCATCATCAAGCTCGGGTCGCATGTCCTGCTTCGCGCCGCGCATGATGCCGCTCGCTGGCAGACGGAGCTGCCGCGTTCGGAACGTCCGCTCTTTGTTAGCGTCAATGTTTCAAGCCGCCAGATCTTCAGGCCAGAATCGGTGCAGGAGATCCGGCATATCTTGGGCCGCAATATCGTGCCGCGCGGGGTTCTGCGTCTGGAAGTGACTGAAACGCTTGTCATGGAAAATCCAGAGCAGGCAGCGGAGGTTCTTGAAACTTTGCGCGGGGCGGGAGCTGATTTGGCGCTGGATGATTTTGGCACCGGTTACTCTTCACTCGCCTACCTTCAGAGATTTCCGTTTGACACGATTAAGGTCGATCGCGAGATTGTGCGTGGAAGTGCAACGCCGACAGGAGCTGCGATTTTGCGTTCGATCGTTGCGCTGGCGCACGAACTCAGCAAGCGTGTGGTTGCGGAAGGCGTTGAAGAGGCTGAACAGGCATCGTTCCTGCGTTCGATCGGCTGCGAGTATGCGCAAGGCTATCACTTCGGAGAGCCTATTCCGGAGCGTGATGTCATCCAGCTCTTGAAGATGGTTCGCAAGTCCGAACGCAAGATGCAGCCGCGTGGTTTTTTCCGTCCAAAAACGCTAAGTGCCCGCGAAAATGTGGCGGCAGGAGACGCGAAAGCCGCCAAGAAAAACGGGCCTGGCAAGCCGGCATGCGGTCCAGCCGGGCGTTACAGCGGTATCCCAAGGGCAGCTTACAGCTGGGGTCGCTCCTCAAGGAGGCGAGGAGGCGACGGCACATGTTTTGGCGAACACAACCGTTCGTCATCGTCACCGTCCGACGCCCGGACAGGCGCTTGAAGCAGAGGTCAAGAAATCTGCATTCTTGGCTTCGCCCAAGACTGAAAACACACAGCCTCCAATTGCATTGCCGCAGGTAGCGGTCCATGGCTCGCACCAAGGTGGCACGCAGTCAGGATCAGGAAATGGCGTGGCACGGCCTCAGGCCGCCCAGCCACAGGCCGCCCAGCCTCAGGCCGCCCATTCACAGGCCGTCAAACCAAAAGCCGCCATGTCCACGCCGTCAATGTCAATGCCGCCGCAAAGCGCGTTACCACCATCGAAATCGCCCATGCAGACCGCAGGCAATGGCGCGCGTGCATCGGCGATGGCGGCGAATACGTTCGGCGGCAGCGCACATCCGCTGCAACCTTTGCCCTCACAACAGCCGGCAGTCCCCGTGACATCGCCTGCGAACGTAATTCGTCCGCTCGCAGACGCCTTAGCGCGAGCAATGCCGCCTGTCAGTCCTAATGCCCCGCCAATCGCGTCCAACACCTTGCCGGGCAATGGCAACGTTACTTACCCGATGGCGCCGCTCGCCGTTCCACCTTCTATTCGGGGGAATAGCACGACAGCGCCGCCGCCACTGCCGTCTCATGGTTTGCCGCCTCAACTCACTCCGGATTTGTCGAATTTACCGCCTGGCGTGGCGGCGAGCCTTGCGCGGTTGGCTGGCGTCAAAATGCCATCTGCAACGAAGTCGGAAGATCCACCGTCGGGCGGCACCACATAGGTTCAATTTAACATTCTGTATTCAAGCTAAGCGTGGCCCGCGTCGCTGACTAAATGCGACAGGTCAATGCCGATTTTCGCCATGGCTCGGCTGTACTTATTTTCGAGATCGTCGCCGAAAACAAGGTCCGGATCGGCAGGGCAATGTAACCAGCCATTGGCCTGAATTTCGCTCTCGAGCTGCCCTGGCGACCAGCCCGAATATCCAAGTGCCAGAATAGCGCGGTTGGGTCCTCGCCCTTCCGCAATCGCTTTGAGTATGTCGACTGTCGCGGTTAGGCAAATGTCGCCTTCGATATTCAGCGTCGAGTCTTCGGACGAATAATCTGCGCTGTGCAAGACGAAGCCACGGCCCATCTCGACCGGACCGCCAACCTGGATTGGAAGCGAAAGAACTTCGTTCGCCACTTCATCATCTCCCGAACGCGTATCAATTCCAAGCCGTTCCAAAAGATCCGGTGCCGAGATATTGGCGGCGCGCTGGTTGATGATGAGACCCATGGCCCCTTCTTCGGAGTGCGCGCAAAGGTAAATCACCGAGCGGGCAAAGCGCCGGTCGGTCATACGGGGCATGGCGACCAGAAGCTGCCCGTCAAGATAGATGTTGCTGGCACGGCGCCGCCGCTTTTGTCTTGGGAGTTTCATCTTTAATAGATTAGCTCTGAATGCTCGCGGCGTGAAGTCCGTCTGAACTCTTAAAAATGAAGGCAAAATCCATTTGTTCAGGAACTCGTGATTTGCAGGCTGCCAATCCCGGGTTAGAAGTGCGCTTCATGAAACAGACAATGAACATTCGATTTTCTGCCGCAGCCATTCAAGGGCTTTTGGCCGCCATTGCCGTTCACTCCGGCCCGGGTTTTGCGTTTGGCGCAGAGCCCGCCCAATCGCCTGCCCAATCGCCATGGGTCGAAGGCTTTAATAACAAGGTCCGGTTTATTGCAGGGCGTGCCGGCGGCGAAAAATCTGATCCGGTCGCGGGCATCGAACTGCAGATGCCGAAGGATTGGAAAACCTATTGGCGCAACCCAGGCGAAGCGGGCGGCATTCCGCCGGAGTTCGATTTTTCGGGCTCGGAAAATCTGGAAAGCGCAACCGTTCTCTATCCAGCCCCGCACCGCCTCGTCGATCCCAAGGCCGGGACCAACATCGGTTACAAGGATCATGTGATTTTTCCGGTGCGTGTCATGGCTAAGGACAAGGCGAAGCCTGTCTCGCTGAAACTCAACGCCACTTACGGCGTGTGCAAGGACATCTGCGTACCGGCAGAGGCTTCGCTTGAGATCGCTATTGCGATAGACGCCGCCCCCTCGCCTGAACTTGCCAGTGTACTGGCGACGGTGCCAACGAGCGCGCCCGATCCGGCCAAAGATCCCTTATTGAAAAGCTGGCGCATCGACGATGCGGCGGCGAAACCGAAACTCGTGCTTGAAGTCAAAGACCCAGGCGGCGATGACAGCGACGCTTTTCTATTTTCGCCCGATGGCCTCTACATGCCGATGACCAGGAAAACATCAGGTGGCAAGGGCGAGGCCGTTTTCGAGGTTGATTTGACCGACGGGGTCGATATCAAGGACCTCAAAGGCAAGACGCTCTCCCTGACGCTCGTGGGCGCGAAGGGCCAGTCCGAGACCAATATCCAGCTACCCTAACAAGATCGCCTGACATAGGCTGCAAACTTCCCCATCACAAAAAAGGAAAGAACAACCATGACCATCAAAGCCGGAGACAAGTTGCCGGACGCGAAATTTATGACCATGGGGCCGGAAGGCCCAGCCGCCAAAACAACCGCCGACATATTCGCGGGCAAGAAAGTGGCGCTGTTCGCCGTTCCGGGCGCCTTCACGCCGACCTGCCATCAGCAGCACCTGCCCGGCTTCATTGCCCGCATCGACGAACTGAAGAAAAAGGGCGTCGATACCATCGCCTGCACCGCCGTCAACGACGTGTTCGTCATGGACGAGTGGTCAAAGGCAACAGGTTCGGCCGGTAAGATCGTCATGCTGACCGACGACAGCGCAGCGTTTGCCAAAGCCATCGGCCTCGACATCGATCTGACAGGCGCTGGCATAGGCCTTGGCGTCAGATCCAAGCGCTACGCAATGATGGTCGAAGACGGCGTCGTCAAAGTCTTGAACGTGGACGAGTTCCCGCCGGTGCACGACAAGTCGAGCGCCGAAGCCTTGTGCTCGATGATCGACGGGTCGATCTAAGTCTTGATGTCTCTACTTACATTTTCAGCAGCCGAGAGACACGCGTCTCCCGGCTGTTTTTTGTACGGTTGTAAAGGTGCGAGCTTTTTCAGTCTAGCACCTTTGGTTAAGTCGTTGCACGAGTTACCGCGTCGACACGCGGGCGCTACTGGTCCGCGGCTTGGCATTCTTGCCGAGTGCGGTTGCGAGTTGTGAAATGCCGATCGTGATTTCTCTTTCTGAGAGAGAAGAAAAGCCAAGAACAAGAAGGCGATCGCTTTCGGCGGATGTTCCGAAATTGACCGCGCCACCGGAACCGATGGTATAAACACCGACACCAGCTGCGAGTCCGCGCGCTTCAATTTCGACTGCGGGCGGAAGATGTTTGGGTACGCGCCACACCAAATGCATTCCCGCCTTATCGCCGATGACTTCGCTTTCGCCAAAGTGATTCGTGAGCGCTGCAAGCAGTGCATTTCTCCGGGCGAGATAGAGTCGCCTAATGCCGCGCAGATGGCGCTCATAAGAACCACTTGTCATAAAATCAGCAAGTGCCGCTTGTTCCAGCCAAGGCTGCCCATTGTTCATGAGCGTCTTTAAGTGGCGAGCCTTCGTAACAAGGTGCGATGGCAAGACGACATATCCGAGGCGCAGGCCAGCGCCCATGCACTTAGAGAAGGTGCCAACGTAGACTACGCGTTCAACGCGATCTAGCCCTTTGAGAGCGGCAACGGGCGCTCCGCTGAAGCGGAAGTCGCTGTCGTAGTCGTCCTCCAAAATATAAGAGTTCGTCCTTTCAGCCCAAGCGATGAGCTCCAACCGCCGATCTAGCGACAACGTCACACCGAGTGGATATTGATGAGAAGGCGTTACGTAGGCAATTGCATTTTTCACTTCTGGCAAGCTTGACGTCACGAGTCCCTTCTCATCGACTTGGATCGGACGCAGCTTCGCTCCAAAACTCTCGAAGAGATACGCGGCCCCCTGGTAGCAAGGGGTTTCGATAACGGCGTCGCTACCCGGCCTTACCATCATCCGGCACATGAGATTGAGGCCATCCTGGCAACCGCCGACAATAAAAATCTGATCGACGCTGGCGGATATACCCCGTGCGGGTCTGAGATGATCTGCAATCGCCTGCCGCAGGTCGGATAGACCAGCAGGATCGCGGTACTCGGTTAGCGCTGATCCGGCTGTCTTTAGCCGATTGGCTACAAGCTTCGCCCACGTCTTGAGGGGGAAGGAATGCGGATCGGGCCGGCCTACCCAAAAATCGGCGTCCAATCTGCGCGAATGGGGGTTGACCAAGGCCTGTGAACGGAGTTCGTCAACAGGCTCTCCCCGGTGGGGATAGGTAATATTGTGAACAATCGGCACGCGCGGATCTGAGAATGCCGAGTGAAAGAGACCAGCCTCCGGAATCTGTAGAGCGACAATGGCTCCAATAGACTTTCGCAGTTCGACATAGCCCTCCGCGGCAAGCCGTTCGTATGCAAAAGTTATGGTGTTTCGGGAAACACCCAACTGTTCGCCGAGAGTGCGCGTTGCCGGTAAGAGTTCCCCAGCTCGTAAATTCCCATTCAAAATCATTGTGCGCACTTGCTCGAAGATCTGGCTTTGCAGCCCAGACTTTCCATCCGCTGTTATCTGAAGAGGTAGAGACACGATGGTAACTCCAGTGCCCAATGGTAAGAGCTTTGTGCGCCCAGCATAGCTTTGGATGAGCCGCTTGGCACTAAGCTAACTCACAAGTTTATCTGTCCGTTAGATCCACGCAACGATTGGAACGTGGCTCCAAGCGCTGGCATCCCTGTTGCGGGATGGACCGTTTCTAGACTTGGGAGTTTTATCGCCGTCACTGGATTGATTTAGCGCCACCATCGGCACCGTTGCCCAACTATGCGCTGTTAAGTCAGGCCATGAGTGGACTTTCTGTCACTCAGCGCGGTGCAACACCGCAACCATTTTGGGGTTGGCCGGCTCTTGCCGAAAATAAGGAATGGCGGGCACTGCAAGGCGGAAAAGATCGACGGGCATTTCAACAGGCAAGTGATTTTGTTTGGCACCAACACTTCATCAGTACATGGAGCTTTGGTGCGCGATATTCTTCAGCCTAATCTGAGATCGCCGTGAATGTTCAGTCAGTCGATGCAAACAAAACAAGTCGCACATCAAAACTGAGTGAATTTTGACCGGGTTGGACGTCACACGCGATAACCGGGGCCTGTGCGCTGCATTCTTTGACCGAACGGTGCGACGGATCTCGTCTGCATGGTTCGAGCGCGTGCCACAGACTCGCACTTGTGTTCGTCCGCGCGGTCAAGGCACGGCCAACGCCCGTAAATGGGCACTCGCAAGCGTGGCAATAACGACCAACTTGTCTAGGAGGAAGAACTGTATGAAGAAAAGCATCTATGGGGCAGCCCTGCTCTCTGCAGCAGCGTTGTCAGCACCAGCAATGGCTAACTCCGACCTGATGAAACTACAGGCGGATCCAAACAACTGGGCATCGCAGTCTGGCGATTACAATGCCAACAGGTACTCGAAGCTTGATCAAATCACTACAGCCAACGTCGGCAGCCTGAAAGTAGCTTGGACATTCTCGACTGGCGTTCTGCGCGGACACGAAGGTTCGCCGCTCGTGATTGGCAACATGATGTACCTTCATACGCCATTCCCGAACAACGTGTATGCCTTGAACTTGGATGACGAAAACAAGATCGTCTGGCAGTACAGCCCGAAACAGGATCCGTCAGTTATCCCCGTCATGTGCTGCGACACGGTCAACCGTGGCCTAGCGTATGCCGAAGGTAAGATCATCCTGAACCAAGCCGATACGACGATTGTCGCGCTCGACGCGAAATCGGGCAAGGAACTTTGGAAGGCCGTCAATGGAGACCCCAAGAGGGGCGAAACGAGCACGAACACTGTTCTAATCGTCAAGGATAAGGTGATCACCGGCATATCGGGTGCCGAATTTGGCGTTCGCTGCAGCGCTACGGCTTACAATCTCAGTGACGGTAAGAAGGTCTGGCGCGCTTACTCGATGGGCCCGGATGCTGACATTCTCATTGACGCTGACAAAACAATGTCGCTCGGCAAGCCGGTCGGCAAGGACTCGTCGCTCAAGACCTGGAATGGCGATCAGTGGAAAATTGGTGGCGGTTCGCTGTGGGGCGGTTGGTCTTACGACGCTGAGGCGGATTTGTTCTACTACGGCACGGGCAATCCCTCGACCTGGAATCCTGCTCAGCGTGCAGGACCGGATGGCAAACAGATCGATCAGAAATGGTCGATGACGCTGTTCGGGCGCAATCCGGATACCGGCATGGCGGCCTGGGCGTACCAGATGACGCCGTTCGACGAGTGGGACTACGATGGCATCAACGAAAATATCCTCGCGGATATTGACGTTGGCGGCAAAAAGACAACCGCCTTGGTCCACTTCGACCGCAACGGTTTTGCCTACACGCTCAACCGCAAGACCGGTGAACTCCTTGTTGCACAGAAGTATGACCCCAAGGTCAACTGGGCAACGGAAGTCATCATGGATCCGAAGAGCCCGCAATATGGCCGCCCTCAGGTCGTCGCTAAAATGTCGACGTTCCAGAACGGTCAGGACGTGAACACGAAGGGCATCTGCCCGGCGGCGCTCGGTTCGAAGGACATGCAGCCGGCGGCATTCTCGCCGCTGACAAACTTGTTCTACGTACCGACGAACCACGTGTGCATGGACTACGAACCCTTCAAGGTTTCGTACACGGCTGGTCAGCCCTACGTTGGCGCCACGTTGTCCATGTTCCCGGCTCCAGACAGCCACGGCGGTATGGGTAACTTCATCGCCTGGGATGCTGGTAAGGGCAAGATCGTCTGGTCGAAGCCTGAACAGTTCTCGGTCTGGTCGGGCGCTTTGACGACAGCTGGCGGCGTTGTCTTTTATGGCACGCTTGAAGGCTACCTCAAGGCCGTCGATCAGAAAGATGGCAAGGAGTTGTTCAAGTTCAAGACGCCGTCCGGCATCATCGCCAACGCCATGACTTACTCCCACAAGGGCAAACAGTACGTTGCGGTTATGTCGGGTGTTGGTGGCTGGGCCGGTATCGGTCTTGCTGCTGGATTGACGAACCCGACCGATGGTTTGGGTGCTGTCGGTGGCTACGCTGGCCTCTCGAACTACACACGCCTCGGTGGCTCGCTCACGGTGTTCTCACTGCCATAGTAGGCCACAGGAATAGGTTCTCGCTGCCTTAGCGCTTCCTCCAAAAAAGGTTACGGTTTGCGAGTAACTTGGGCTGGCGTGGAGAAATCCACGCCGGCCATTTTCGAATCCATAACGTGTGGAAGGTGGGACACTCAAGGCCGCCAATCCATTGAAACCCGCTATACTGCTTTGAACCGGGTTAGCGGGCTTGGAAAGGCTAGCTGTTGACCGATAACAGTATTCCAGGCCGCCTGCAGACGCGACTGCATTGGAGTCAAACTCCTACCCCTTAAACGGCGCCATGCCTTCGCGAGCTAACTCGTCGGCGCGTTCGTTCTCGGGGTGGCCGGCGTGTCCTTTGACCCAATGCCAATCGACATGATGCTCTTTGGCGAGCGCGTCGAGCCGCTGCCAGAGTTCGACTTTCTTCACGGGCTTCTTGTCGCGGGGTAAGCTGACACAAGCGCACGAGCCGGGTATCCCGTGCAGATCCAATTCGTCGCCGAGTGCGATCACTCCACTGTCTGTGACCCGAATGCGGAAACCACCTGCGCCACAGCGGCTGCCGTTCCACTTGAATCAGAAAGACTTTAGGTGTTCACGCCGGGATTTCGATGCCCGCCCAATCGTACACGCGGCCGGATTGAACCGGCGTCAGGCTATCGAGCACACCGAGGAGATGACGCGCGGCGACCTGCGCTGCGAACAGCTTGTCGTCCGGCACACCCACTTGGTAGGGCTTCGACAAAACCGTATCGACGGTGCCTGGATGCAGACCGACGCAAATAGCTTGCGGCCGCTTGGCTGCCAGCTCGATACTGAAGCAACGGATCAGCTGGTTCAGCCCGGCTTTCGAAGCGCGATAGCTATGCCAGCCACCGAGCCGGTTATCGCTGATGCTGCCGACGCGCGCAGACAGCGCTGCAAAGACGGCCCGACGGTCACGCGGCAATAGGGGTAGCACATGTTTGGCCACAAGCGCAGGGCCGATTGTGTTGATCTCGAAGACGCGCTTCATCATACTGGAATCGAGTGAGCGCCACGTTTTCTCAGGCTTCAGATCGCCATCGTGCAGCAGCCCCGTCGCAACAATTACGAGATCGACCTCGCCAAGACTCTGGGCCGCCGCTTCGATCGTCGCTTCGTTGCAGAGGTCTATGCGCGTCGAGCTAACTTTATCGTTTGCTGCGGAAAGAGCCGAGCGGGACCAACCGATCACATGTGAAAATCGGCTATCTCCGGCGAGCTGCGCAACGAATGCTGCCCCAAGACCTCCGGATGCCCCAACAATCAGCGCTCTCATTTCTCGTTCCCTCACAATCCATGGATGATCTACGGAAACAGCACCGGTAAACCGGCAAGAAGGGCAGCGTCGCAATCAACACGGTAGCAACTCAGCGGTTTGCACCGGCGAGCGAGAAGGCGCTTCAGCGCTCCACCAAAGCAACCCTGCCCAACACGATGTGTCTCGCCTGCGGTGGGCTGTTGCGCGCGAGGCATAGGAGGCACTCCGGCATCGCAGCGATGAGGCTGCAGGGTTAACATCTTTGACCGCAACTGAGCACCCTAGAGCGGGTAGCGGATGATCACCGGTTTTTCGCAGTTCAGAGCGTTGCCGTCGATCCGTTTCACAATGAAATCTGCAACGTCTTGGCGGGCAACGATGCCATTGCGCCATTCGTTTGGACGCAACAGTACGCTGTAGTTTCCGCTGGCTGGGCAATTTATGAGGACCCCTGGCCGCACGATCAGCCACTCGAGTTCGCTCTTGGCAATCAGCGCCTCTTGAATTGACTTGTCGTCATAGGCATTTTTAAGAAACATCCTGAACGGCAGCCTTTGCAGAATATTGACCAATTCTTGGCTATCGCCGGCCCCGAAGCCGGTGACGGCAACGAGCTTCCTGACTCCGGCTCTCTTCATCTCGGGAAGGAGAACGCGGGTTGCCTCTGAGAAAAGCGTGACCGGCTTGAAGATAAGGTCAAGCGATACAGGTACGCCAAGCGCTTGCACGACCACATCGATCCCGTCGAGTGCGCGGGCGACATCAGCGGAGTTCCGGGCATCACCGATGAACGCTTCACAAGTCCCCCTGACATCCTCTGGCAGACGACCACTACGCGACATGGCGCGCACGCTGTGTCCGTTCGCGATGGCCGCCTGACACACGGCCAGTCCAATGCCTTGGCTCGCCCCGATAACAAGAACGCGCGTCATAGGCGACCGCCATTACGAAGCTGAAACTGTCCGATGCCGCATGCTCTTCCGCCGGATGTCATTGAGGCGACCGCGCAGATGCCTTGGCTCGCGCAATCCATTGCAAGCCTGGCCGGACGATCAGGAAGCCACGATAGACTGCTTCGGTCGCCTGCAGCATGCCCGGCAGCAGAACAATACGTCCAAGCCAACGCCATGCGGGAAGCGCAAGCCACAAATGACCAAAGCCTTCCGCGCCTGATGCAAGGGTGCCGTCAGCGAGTCGCACGTGAAAGCGCTTGAGGGCGGTTGCCTTGTCGAGGTCAAGAGCTACCAAGTCCGAGTCGTGCGCAGAAACGTCCACAAATGACACTTCTTGAGCGCCAGTGCATTTCCGGTAAACACCCATCTCGGCGGTGCAGAGCGGGCACGCTCCATCGTAAAAGATCGTTAGTACGCCGGTCTGCCAGGTCAACGCTGTGCCCCATCGGGTTACAAAGTCAGGCACGGCAGCGCGGCTGCCATTTCAGAAAGGAGCTGACGCGATCATACGCGGACCTTATACATGTTCTCCGTCGCGGCGGCGGCCCGAGCCCGCCTTGAACAGTTCTGGCTTGGTCGCGGCCGCCGTGTAAGTTGCTGTCGTGATCGCTGCCGCTGCAATCAACACAGCATGCCCAATCAAGCTTGCGGGAAGCATCGCATAGCTTCCAATGGCCACTGCAAAGGCAACTGCCCACATCCACCCCAACATCTGCAAAATCATATGCCGCGTGGCCACATTGGGAATGTGCCGAAGCGGACTGATCTCATGATCAAAAATGAAATTCCACGCGTCTGCTATCAATTTTTGCATTTCGAACACTCCATCAAGACACGTCGCAGATGTTCCACCCAGATGCCGATCATTCCTTACTGCTCAACCAATTTGTATCGGTCTTAGCGACTCCCCAAACAAACATTTCAGCTTGTACGGCAGGTATAGACCAAAGCGACCGGCAGCATCGTAAAGGCGATCTTGAGCAAGCCATATTTAAGCATTGTCTAGTTGTAAAACGGCGCACATTGCGAAACAGATCACTTAGCATGGCGCCTTGCTTCAAAGGGGCCTCTGCCTTCGCGAAGTGGAAGGAAATCGGTGCGAAATTCCTAAGCTTCGTGACACGCTTCGACGGCAGCAGCAGAACGTCCGCTTCCGAAAAATGCTGCCGTCGGGCAAACCCCTTCTAGGTTCGTCTCAAAGTGGCCCTTAGCTGAAGTTGATGCTTGTTCCACACCTTCCCCTCACTTAAACGGCGCCATGCCTTCGCGAGCTAACTCGTCGGCGCGTTCGTTCTCGGGGTGGCCAGCGTGACCTTTGACCCAATGCCAATCGACATGATGCTCTTTGGCGAGCGCGTCGAGCCGCTGCCAGAGTTCGACGTTCTTCACGGGCTTCTTGTCGGCCGTCTTCCAGCCGTTCTTTTTCCAGCCGTGGATCCAGCCGGTGATGCCGTTCTTGACGTAAGCACTGTCGGTATAAAGCTCGACGTGGCGTTTGCCATTCAAGGCTTCGAGCGCCGAGATCGCGCCCAACAGTTCCATACGGTTGTTGGTTGTGAGCGCCTCGCCGCCACATAATTCCTTGCGATGCTTTCCATACATCAGCACTGCGCCCCAACCGCCGGGGCCGGGGTTTCCCGAACACGCGCCATCCGAAAAGATCACGACCGGCGCGGGCTTCGCGGCATCTGGCTCCGCCTCTTTGGGAGCTTTTTTGTGTGCCGCTGTCTTGCGCGCAACCGTCATGCCTTCGCCTCGTAGCCGTAGTCGCGGATCGACTTGGCGCTTTGGTGGAAACGCAGCCGGCGCACATAATCAAACGGGTCTTTGCGGGCGACGAGCGCGTTTTTGGGCGTATTCAACCAGTCATAGCTGCGTGTCAGCAAAAAGCGAATCGCCGAACCCCGCGCCAGCATGACAAGCGCATCTTTTTCGTTGGCCGAGAGTGGCCTGATCTCTTCGTAGCCCTTCAACAGTGCGCGGCCCTTGGTGACGTTGAAGGCGTAGTCTTGTTCAAAGCACCAAGCATTGAGGCAAACCGCGACGTCGTAGCAAAGTGCGTCATTGCAGGCGAAATAGAAGTCGATGAGGCCTGACAAGCGCTTGCCGATGAAGAACACGTTGTCAGGAAAGAGATCGGCGTGGATCACGCCTTCGGGCAAGTCGCGCGGCCAATTGGATTCAAGAACTTGAAGTTCAGCGCCAATGAGCTTTTCGAGGCCCGGAAATACCTCGTCCGCGCGGCCGGCAAATTTTTCAAACAGCGGCCGCCAGCCTTGAATCCCGAGTGCGTTGCGCCGCTCTATGGAAAACCCTTTTGAGGCGATGTGCATTTGTGCCATGGCGCGGCCGACTTCGAAGCAATGCTCGGCCGACGGGCGGCGTGGCCAAACGCCATCAAGGAAAGTGACGAGCGCAGCGTGGCGTCCGGCCAACATCCTCAAGTTCTTAGCCTCGCTATCGCGCACCGGCAGCGGGCAAGAGATGCCTTTTTCCGATAAGTGCTCCATGAGGCCAAGAAAAAATGGCAGCTCGTTTGGATTAACGCGTTTTTCGTAGAGCGTCAGGATGAACGGGCCTGACGTCGTTTGCACAACGTAGTTCGTGTTCTCGACGCCCTCGGCTATGCCCTTGTAGGACAACAGCTCGCCAAGGCCGTAACTCGCTATGAAATTCGCGAGATCTTCATCACTGACTTCCGTATAGACAGCCATGCCGCCCCCGCTGCGCGACGTTCTTGTTGCTCCGGCGCGATTGTCTACCCTTGGACATCCGCCCTGAGTTCACGCGGCACATTGAAGACGACGTGTTCCACAGCGGTCGTAACCACGTCAACCGTGACGTCGAAGCGCTCGCGGAAGGCGTCCATGACTTCTTCGACGATAATTTCCGGTGCAGAGGCGCCGGCCGTCACGCCAACTTTACTGAGAGGACCAAGCCGTTCCCAGTCGATTTGGCTCGCCCGTTCAATGAGAAACGCATCCCGGCATCCGGCCCGCTCGGCAACTTCGACGAGCCGCAAGGAATTTGAACTGCGCGGACTGCCAACGACGATCAGGCAATCGACGCGTTGAGCAATGGCCTTGACGGCGTTCTGCCGGTTGGTCGTCGCATAGCAAATATCTTCTTTTATTGGCCCCGCTATTGCGGGAAAGCGCTTTTTCAAAATCTGTACAATTTCTGCAGTGTCGTCGACCGACAGCGTGGTTTGTGTGACATAGGCGAGCTTTTCGGGATTATCCGGCTCGAACGCGCGCGCTTCGCCCGCAGTTTCAACGAGCGTGACCGCACCGTCCGGCAGTTGCCCCATCGTGCCAATCACTTCCGGGTGGCCGCGATGGCCGACGAGAACGATTTCCCGCCCCTTTTCATGATGCCGGGTTGCTTCCATGTGGACCTTCGACACCAGTGGGCAAGTGGCATCGAGTACGAACAATTTGCGTTGTTCTGCCGCAGCGGGCACCGATTTGGCCACGCCATGTGCCGAAAAGATAACCGGCTGAGCGGTTTGAGGGATTTCCGACAGTTCTTTCACAAAAATGGCGCCTTTAGCCTTGAGAGAATCAACCACGTAACGATTATGGACAATCTCATGCCGGACGTAGACAGGCGCACCGAACTTGGCGAGAGCCTGTTCAACAATCTGGATTGCCCGGTCGACGCCGGCGCAAAAGCCGCGTGGGGCCGCCAAAAGTACGGTGATGGGCGGTTTCGGCAGGGGTGCCGCGTTAAGTTTGGCGTCAGCCATTATAGTAAAAAACCCTTATGTTTCAGTGGAGATATCCCCAAATGCGCCTAGACAGGGCCTATAGGGATGCTACGGTGCATCGGGGACAATACAAGGGGTCTGGGGTCGAACCCAGGGGGACCGCTTTGAAAAAGCACGTGACTGTTACTTTATCTGTCGCAGCAACAGCGTTGTTGCTCGCGGGCTGCGGGATGTCGTCGCTGACGTCAGGCCTCGGCGGAGGTATGTTCGGCGGCTCGGCTCAAAAGGCTGAAGCCGATACTGTCTCCGAAGCAGATCTGCTTTTGGCTGCCAAAAGCAATGACCCTGCAGCGACCGGAAGCACCAGTGTTGGGGAAGTGGCGCACGGCTGCCCGCGCTTCATTGTGCCCTCACGTGACAACAACATCACATTCTATGAGCCAGGCCGTGCCGGTGATGGCCTCGCGATCATGCATCGCGGCGAGATCACCAAGACGGCGCGCGACTGCCAAATCGAGCCCGGCCGTGTGACTGTGAAATACGGCTTCTCCGGGCGCGTACTTCTTGGGCCCCGCGGCAAACCTGGGAATATCGTCCTTCCCGTCAATATTGCCGTGACAGACGCCAAGCGGGAACGCATTGCGGCCGATACGATGAAGGTCGATGTGTCAGTTGGCGAGGACAAGCCTATCGGCTATTTCTCGGCGGTACGCACAGTCACCTTCGCTGTTCCGGAAGGCACGCGCCCGGGCGAGTTTGAAGTCAATATCGGCTTCGATCACAAGGCCGCAGGCGCTGGCTGAGGCTACACTTTCTACTTTAAATTTCCGCAGGCCGATGTAGTTAGCTAGGTTAAAGCTTGGCTAGCTACGGCTGATTGTTTTTTTGATTGCGGGAGTACGCGCGTATGAAGCTGGTTCGATTTGGCGAAATTGGTTTCGAGAAGCCTGGAATTGTCGATGCGCAAGGCAAGGTCCGCGATTTATCAGCTCATGTAACCGATTTTACCGGCAGCCAACTAGGCCCCGCGTCCCTCGATAAAATCCGCAAGATCGATCCAACATCATTGCCACTCGTGCAAGAGGGCGAACGGCTTGGGGCCCCAGTAGCAGGCACGCGCACGTTTATTGCGATTGGTTTGAACTATATCGACCACGCCAAGGAAACAGGTCAGGAAATTCCAACCGAGCCCATTCTGTTTAACAAAGCGGCGACCTGCATTTGCGGACCCTATGACGACGTTATGTACCCGAAGAATTCCGACCGCATGGATTGGGAGTGCGAGATCGCCTTCGTCATCGGCACGCGCGCCAGATACGTGGCAGCCAAAGATGCGGTGAAGTACATCGCAGGCTACACAATCTGCAACGACGTCTCTGAGCGGCGCTTTCAGACGAAGCGCAACGGGCAATGGGTCAAAGGCAAGTCGGCGGAAACATTTGGGCCAATTGGCCCCTGGCTCGTCACGCCCGACGAAATTCCCGATCCCAATAACCTTGCCATGTCGCTCGACGTCAACGGCGCGAGGAAACAGCAGGGCTCGACCGCGACGATGATCTTCAAGATCCCGGAGCTTCTGGCCTACGTCACCGAGTTCATGGTTCTGGAACCAGGCGATATCATTACCACCGGAACACCAGCCGGCGTCGGCTCAGCCATGAAGCCGCCGGAGTATTTGCAGGCGGGCGATGTCATGACGTTACAGATCGAGAAGCTCGGACTTCAACGCCAGCAAGTGGTGCCGTTCAAGCTTTAAAGTACTGCCAATAGAAACAATTCGAGCCGGCAGAACCCGTGCGGATGCCTGCCAGCTCGAAAAGCGCTACTGAGTGTGATTGCGAAGCGGCCCGGTTTTAGCCCGCAGCTGAAATTGCGGGGACGGCACTTGCATTGTCCCGGCCATCAGCGCCTGCTGGCTGAATGGGGAGCAGCATCATGCTGATCGCGAGCGACGTTGCCGCGAGAAGCGGGATACCGAGATAGCGTGAGATGGTCATGGCCGGGAACTCCGGTTGGTGATTTCGATGACCAAATGTCTAATCGCTGCTTTAGGCCAAAGCGCGCTCAAGTTTAGGCGGAAGTTTGAACAATTATGGCCCCCGTGTGTTATTCTCACGAGGGCCAGAAATTAATCTGCGGTAGAGGATTTCAAGTTTCGGTAAACACTTGGCCTCACATCATTGGCCTCACATCAAATGCCGCGATCGCGAATTGGCGGCCTGCTCAGAAAGTCGGGCATTCGCTTTATGCGTTGCGGCGATAGACGATGATTTATTTCTTCCCAAGAGTGCGGGTCGTTCAAGTTCAATTCGTTTAAGCCGTCCCTCACAAACTTCAATTGTTCCAGCAGATAGTGCTCTTCGTTGCGCAGGCCTTCGTCAGGCTGTGCCGCGAACTCAAGTTGCTCGATGAGATACGAGATCATGCCGAATTCGGGAAAGAGCATGTAGAGCGAAAAATTATCTACGATTTCGCCTTCGACGCGATCCAACAGGGTCCTTTTCTGAGGATGGATGTCGTCCTGTCTGGCCAACGCTGACATCGTTTTAACCAGCTGGTTCTCTTGGGATTTCTTGAATGTCTCAAGATAGGCCGCCAAGTCGGGGTTCGCCCGGCCGACAGCCAGAAGCGATTTCCATGCATCTAAAACCGCCGTCTGCGCTATCGGGCTCGTTAGCCGTTGATCGACCAAATCGCTTCTCAGTCCAATCGAATTAAACAATTGCTCCCGGTAATGCGCGATCAGCTGCTCTTGTTCTGCCTGGGTAAGTGCCGCAAGCCTTGGCGCCGCCTGTGTGATGCGCGGCTGAGCCGGTTGTTCGGCAATCGGCTGACGCACTTCGTTCAAGCGGCCAGCATCAATAGCGGGCGCCTCTTGTATGCCAAGGAAACGCCTGCGTTCTAAATCGAAGTTAGCCGACTTCGGAGTTGTCGCCAAAATCGCTAAAAGAATTTCATAAAGCACCGGGCGGATGAAATATACGTCATCAAACTGGTTCGCCTTATCCGGTTTAGCAGGTGCGACCACGCCGAGGGTCGAGCCCGCATTGAGCACTCGGCGCACGACGCGCAGGTCGTAAGCGTTGTCGATTTTCGAGAGCGTTACGGTTGAGGTATGGCCTTCCGTTTCCCGGACCGGCTCAAGTGTGTGCAGAACCAGATCGGCATGATCGCCCGGGTATGGTTCCAACGCCGCACCAACAAGCTGGGCGAGGCGTGCTTTGTCCTTTGCCGTTGCATCCGTCTTGAAGTGCTTGTCGCAAACGCCCGAGAGATATTCGCGCAGCTCGCTTCTGACGCGATACTTTTCTGGGTTTGTGCTCGCCGTTTCAACAGCACCTATATCCGCGCCGGCCGTCAGCACCATGCGGACGCGGTCAGCCGTCGGCTTATCGAGCACGCTCAAATCGGCGATGGCCGAGAAGCCGTCGCTATAGGTCATGGGCCGGAGCGCGTTGAGTGTCAGCCAAGCCGTCTCATAGGGATGCGGTCCAAGCGCTGCGTTGATGGTCGACTCAAGCTGCGACGCCGAGCGCGCCTTGAATGTCGGTACATCCGACAACGGCGAGCGCGTGGCATTGGCACCGAACAAGCCTGACATGAAGATCAAGCCGTCGATGGCGATGGCAATGGCGAGCGCCAAGTAGGCCAGCCTGTTCCCGTCCGTGAAGGCATTCCAAGTCACGACGAAGCGGTGCGCCTTGTCGTCGCGCGCGAGTTCGATTGAGTTGATCTTGGTGCGCAGCGCGTCCGTGTCCTTGCTCGGCAACGCGCTATCAGCGAGGCATTTGCGCGCGAAACCGAACAGATCGTCTGCCGTTTTATTGGCGGCAAGCTTATCGCCGCCGGCGCACGATGCTGCGAAGACTTGGGTTCCGGCCTGCAACGTAAAGAGGTTGGCGGCTGCGTCCGCCGTGTCCTTGGTATCGCAATTTATACCGCTAAGTTTGCCTTTGGTTTCGGGCGTTGAAGACAGCGCGCCATAGATATCGCCGCACAGCTCCTGGACCTTTGCCAAACGCTCGGTCGATGGCACTTCGCGGAATTCGGATTTGGCTTTCTCAAACGCTGGCATCAACCGCGCCGGATCAAGCATGGGTCCGGTGTCGTCTTTTGCGGTTTCTTCTGCGAGCTTGATTCGCTGATCCGCCGTTTCGGCTTCGCCCTTGAGCTTGGCGAGATCGCCGTCAATGGCTGCGAGTTCGCGGTCGATGACGGTCATGCGCGTATCGACAGCCGCCAAGCGCTTCTGTGCGTCTTTCATGCGCTCTTCTGCGATCTTGTAGGCGTTCTGCAGAAGATTGAGTTCGCCCAGGCGCTGGCGATAAACGGGGCCGCGCCCTTCCTTGCCGGTGCCTTCAACGCCTTTGTCTTCGGCCATGGCTTCGACGCGCTTAGTATCGATATCTTTGGCTTTTGCGTCGAGATCCGATTTTTTCGAAGCGTATTCCGTCGCGAGTTCCGGGCGCTGGGTTGCGAGCCGGCCTTTCTCTTCCGTCAGGGATACTTTTTTGCCAGCTAAACCTGCTTGCCCCGACTGCGCGGAGGTCATGCGCTCCTGCTGCTCTTTGACAGCGCGGCGGCGGGTTTCGATTTGCCCGTTGACGTAGCGCTCGATGGCGCCTTCGGATTCAGCTGCAACTTTTGCCAGCTCATTGAGCTGACCTTCGTAACTCAACCAAGCGTCGCTCTGAAATAGTGCGTCCGCTTCGACGCTCTGGCGTTCGCCGATGGCCTGCGAAATATCGGTGACGATGCCGGCAACCTGGTTCTGGGCGCGAAGTTCAGCGGCGCGCACGCGTTCCGATTGCGGGAAGATGGAGGTGAAGAGTGAGTCGAACGAGAAAAATACGCTCGTTGCCATACAGGCCAGGAACATCACCCACAGCATCGAATTGCGGATGATGACGCGGCTGCCTTGAATGTAGGGGCGAATGAGATCGCTGGCCGCATAGAGCGCAAACAGCGCCACCATGAGCAAGCCGAAGCCGAAGATGAGCAGCTTGTCGCCGGTCTTTGACCAAGAAAGATCATTGGTGCTCGCTTGGCGCACGTCGGCTTGGCCTGTCCACTGCATGACGAGTGCGAGACCGGCAATAAACAGCAAGAGGCCTATACCTGTGCCGAGCCATGTCTGAATTGCCGGGTTCACGAGACGCGATTCGGCCCGCTGGCTCTGCGTGTTCATGCCGGTGGCGAAGCTTTCGCCGATCAGCCACGCGACGATGAGCATCACGCCTTGAATGCCGAACGTGATCATGCCGGAGAGCAAAGGCTCGCCGGTGAAATTCCTCATGCCGTCCCAGGTTGTGTATCCGGAGGCCAGCGATAGGATGAGGCCCGTAAGACCCAAGAGGCCGAGCTGCCAATTCGAGAAAATCGTGTCCTCGATCTTGCTCCAGACCTTTTTGGCGGTATTTGTGCGCACCAGGAGCGCCACAACGCAGAACAGGAAGAGCGCGGTCCCGAGGGGGCGGGCGTTGGCCGCCAAGCCTTCCATCAGTCCGTCGATCAAACTCTTGAGTTCCATATTCTTGAGACCCTTAGAAGGCGAGTGGCAATCTTGTGTTCCCAGACCCTACATTGCGCAAAGGTCCCGGCTGATTGGCGGCAAGATTAAGACAAAATGTGCTCTGCGCATGAAATTGTTTTAAGAAACGCCCTTACTGGCCGTTTGAACTTGATGATCTTGATCATCTTGGGGAGTTACTACTAGGTCCGCTCGTAGGCCCCCTCGGGCCGCATTGGATATTGTGCGGCGCAGCAATCGGGTTTCTAAGTATATGGGCGGTGATCTTGGTTCATCAAGGCCGCGTGTACATTGAACAATGCGTTGACGATGAAGAGCGCCCGCCTGTGCTGGATCATAAATGTGTTCTATTATTCGCGCCGAACGATCCGGATGCGGGCAAGAAGCCCGGCATTTTGAGTTGGGTTTTGAAAGATTAAAATGGCACCCGCTGCAACTGAAGACAGCCGTACTAAGGACCGTATAAAGACGTCCGTTGATCGCGCCACGCAGATTTTCGCTGAAAAGAGCCTCCGCTTCACGGACCTGCGCCGCAAAGTATTCGAAGAAATTGCGTCAACCCAAGCCAGCGTCGGCGCTTACGAAGTGCTCGACCGGCTGGCCAAAAAGGGTACGCGGCTCGCGCCCATTTCGGTTTACCGCGCGCTTGATGCACTGCTCGAAGCTGGCGTCGTGCACCGCCTTGAAAGTAAAAACGCCTACTTTGCCTGCAGCCGCTTGCACCAGCCGGGACTGGGACGGCGCCCGATCTTCCTCTCATGTGAAAAGTGCGGCAAGGTTTTCGAAGGCGACGGCGACGATATTTTCGAGACCATCGATAAGAACGCGCGCGCGCAGAAATTCGAGCCCAGAGTGCGTTTTGTCGAAGTCACCGGCACCTGCCACGAATGTGCTACAAAACACAAAGATTGAGACTTCGCTTTGCCGTATGGAATCAACGGAGTACCGGACGTGTCTGGTCAGACAGTGCATAGCCACGATACGCACCCGCCTAGCGCGCCGGCTTGCGGCTGTGGGCATGTGCACGCCTGCCCGCCCGATCGAAGCGCGCTGGTTTCCGCACGGGGGCTGTCGCTCAGGCGCGGTGGGCGCGATTTGCTGATTGGCGTCGATCTTGATGTCCGTCCGGGCGAAATCGTCACGCTGATCGGGCCCAATGGCGCCGGCAAATCAACCCTCGTCAAACTGATCCTTGGCATCGAACGCCCAGACAGCGGTACGATCCTGAAACCCGCAACGACGCGTATCGGTTACGTACCGCAGCGGTTTGAGGTCGAGCCCGCGATCCCGATGACCGTTGGCGGATTTCTGGCGCTGGGGCACCGCGTTTCGGGCGCACAAGTTCTCGCCGCCTTAACAGAAGCGGGCGCTGGGCGGCTCGTCAACCAGCAGCTTTCGCGGCTTTCTGGCGGCGAAACGCAGCGCGTGCTCATTGCGCGCGCACTCCTGCGCGATCCAAACCTGCTTGTTCTGGATGAACCTGCGAGCGGTGTCGATCATGCAGGTGAAGCCGATCTCTATCAACTCATCAGCGATCTCCGCGATAAGCGCCAACTCGGCGTGCTTCTCGTCTCGCACGATCTGCATGTTGTCATGGCGCGCAGCGACCGCGTGTTGTGCTTGAATGGCCATGTGTGCTGTTCGGGTCAGCCCGAAGCCGTGGCGCAGCATGCTGAATACGCCCGTCTCTTCGGGCCGGACGGGGGACGGATGCTTGCACCCTACCGTCATCATCACGATCACAAACACGAAATTTCGGGTTCCCTTCGGACGCCTGACAGTCCCACGCCGCGAGGCGGCGCGTGATCGATTGGCCGGAACCGTTCGTCCTGCGCGCACTTGCAGCCGGCCTTGGCCTGGCGATCGTGGCCGCGCCTTTGGGCTGCGTTATCGTCTGGCGGCGCATGGCCTACGTTGGTGAAACGCTAGCTCAGGCAAGCCTGCTCGGTGTCGCACTCGGGCTTGCGCTCCAGATTAACTTGACGCTTGCAGTCATTATAGCGGCCATCGCGGCGGCGCTCATTCTCATCGGATTTGGCAGACAGAAACTGCTGGCACTAGACTCGGTTCTTGGCCTCATGCATCACGCCACGCTGGCGCTCGGCATCGTCGCGATCACCGTGCTCAAGGGGCCGTCGGTCGATCTCTTAGGCTTTCTGTTCGGCGATGTGTTCGCTGTGACCCAAGACGATCTCTATTGGATCTTCGGCGGCGGTACGCTGGTTCTGGCGCTCACACTCTGGCTCTGGCGTCCGCTCGTGCGCCTGTCGCTACATGGCGATCTTGCAACCGCTGAAGGCGTTGATCCGGTCATGCCCCGCGCCCTGTTCGATATTTTGCTGGCCGTGACCATTGCGGTTGCCATGAAGATTGTCGGGATATTGCTCGTGATGGCCTTTCTCGTGGTTCCCGCCGTCGCGGCGCGTCCCCTGGCTTCGACACCTGAGCGCATGGCCATTTATGCGGCCGTCATTGCGGTACTAGCCGTGATTGGAGGGATCGCTCTCTCGCTCAATTACGATACGCCCGGCGGGCCAAGTATCGTGCTTTGCATGAGCGCGCTCGCGGCAATCTCCGTCCTGGCGGGAGGCCGCATGACGCGGTAGATTTCGCAAAAGTCGATAAGGAAAACGTCCGTAATGAAGTTAAGCGACGACATCGGTCTCAAGGCCCGGCACAAGTCGATTGCCGTTAATGTCGGCGGTGTTACCGTCGGCGGCGGCGCGCCGGTCGTCGTGCAATCGATGACCAATACCGACACCGCCGACATTGCCGCAACCGTCAAACAAGTGGCCGATCTCGCCCGCGCCGGTTCCGAACTCGTGCGCATCACCGTCGATCGCGATGAAGCCGCGAAAGCCGTGCCTGCGATCCGTGATCAACTGCGCAAGAAAGGCGTCACAGTCCCCCTCATTGGTGATTTTCACTACATCGGCCACACGCTTTTGGGTAACAATCCCGATTGCGCCCAGGCTCTCGACAAGTACCGGATCAATCCCGGCAACGTCGGCTTCAAGGACAAGAAAGACAGGCAGTTCGGCGCCATCATCGACATGGCGCTCAAATACAAAAAGCCCGTGCGCATCGGCGTCAATTGGGGCTCGCTGGATCAGGAGCTGCTCACCCACTTGATGGACGAGAACGCCGCTTCTTCCGCGCCCAAATCCGCGCGCGCCGTCATGCACGAGGCCATGGTGCAATCGGCACTGATGTCGGCGGAACGTGCGGTTGAAATGGGCCTTGGTGCCGATCGCATCGTCATATCGGGAAAAGTTTCCAACGTCCAGGATCTAGTCGCGGTTTACGCGATGCTCGCCGCGCGCAGCGAATACGCATTGCATTTGGGGTTGACCGAAGCGGGCATGGGTTCCAAAGGCATCGTCGCCTCGTCGGCGGCAATCGGCATACTTTTGCAACAAGGCATTGGCGACACGATCCGCTTTTCACTGACGCCCGAGCCCGGCGGCGACCGTGCGATCGAGGTGCGCACCGCGCAAGAGCTTCTTCAAACCATGGGGCTGCGCGCGTTCGTGCCAGTCGTTGCCGCGTGCCCTGGGTGTGGGCGCACGACGTCGACCGTGTTCCAGGAACTCGCACGTGACATTCAAAATATGATCCGCGACCGCATGCCGGATTGGAAAACGCGCTATCCCGGCGTCGAGACGTTGAACTTCGCGGTCATGGGCTGCATCGTCAACGGCCCTGGCGAAAGCAAACATGCGGACGTCGGCATCTCGCTTCCCGGCACTGGCGAAAGCCCCGCCGCGCCCGTCTTCATCGATGGCAAAAAGGCACTCGTTCTGCGCGGCCCGAACATTGCGGGCGACTTCAAACAGATTGTCGAGGATTATATCGAGAAGCGGTTTGGGTGAGGCGAAACGGGATTTGGCCGCTCATTTGTCATCATAGGGCTCGGTCAAGACCTTCGGCGGATTTGTATTAGGACATTGCTCGCTTATTGTCTGCCGCTTGAACGACGCCGATAGAGCGTCAAGATTGCGATCGTAGGGGAGACGTACGAATGAATGCGCCGCACATCAATTGGCCGAAGAAGACGCGCGAATATCAAAGCCATCACTTCAACTCGACCATGTGGAACGACTTCAAGTTCCGTGATGGCGATATTATCATCAGCACCTACGCCAAGTCCGGCACGACGTGGATGCAGCAGATCGTCAGCCAGCTCCTATTCGATGGCCAAGAGAATCTGCCGACCGCGGATATGTCGCCGTGGCTCGACATGCGCGTGCCGCCTAGGGAAGTGAAGCTGCCGATTATGGAGGCCCAGACACACCGCCGGTTTATCAAGACACATCTGCCCGTCGATGCCATCGTCTTCTCGCCCAAGGCTAGATACATTTACATCGGCCGTGACGGCCGGGATGTCGCCTGGAGCTTTTACAACCACCACGTCAACGCCAGCGAGATCTACTATCAGGCGGTCAACGACACGCCCGGCCGCGTCGGTCCGCCGTTCGAGCGGCCGCAGGGCGACGTTGTCGAATATTTCCGCACGTGGCTGGCACGCGACGGCCATCCTTATTGGCCGTTCTGGGAAAACGTCAGGACGTGGTGGGAGATCAAGGATTTGCCGAATGTGCACTTCGTCCACTTCAATAATCTCAAAAGCGATTTGTCAGGCGAGATGCGAAAGATCGCGGCGTTTCTTGATATCCCGGTGAAAGAAAAAAAGTGGCCAGCGATCGTCGAGCACTGCACGTTCGACTATATGAAGAACAACGCGGATCAAACCGCGCCACTCAACGGCGCATTATGGAATGGCGGCGCGCAGACGTTCATTCACAAAGGGACAAACGGCCGTTGGAACAACATGCTCACTCCAGACGATGTCCAGCGTTATGAAGCCGAGGCAAAAAAGCAGTTGGGTGAAGCTTGCGCCAAGTGGCTGGCAACGGGCGTTATGTGATTATTCGGGCCGCTATTGCTGTTTGTCGCGCGTCCGCTTCACGTTATGCAGCGCGTCAGCGAGACTGAAAACGTTCGCAGTGTCGTCGCTCGTCTGATCATCAATGATCTCGACGCCAAACCTTGTCTCGTGGACCCAAGCCACGCGACAGCGGAAGGTGCCGATCTGTTGGAAATCAACGTAGAGGATGCTGTCGGCGGCAAGTGTCAGCACCGGTCCCGTTAACCCGAAACCGCCCTCGGAAACGTTAACGATCAAGGCTTGGAAACGATCAACGCCGTCAGCAAAACAGATGGCCGGCCAAGCCACAGAATGGCGCGTGTGGCGGCGTTTCTCGTGGTCTAGCTCAGGTGCTCCCGGCGTGGCTGATTCCCCTCGTTGCTCAAGCATGGCGGTTTTGGCCTCTGGCGACGGCGCACCGTTGCGCCCGTCACGAGATTAGGAACATCAGGTTGAATATTGATTAATAATGCAACTATGAGTTGTCGACTTGTCGGGTGCGTTGCGCCAAGTCCGCTGCCCGAGCTGACCTCAAATCTAATGTTGTCTGCGCCCCATGAAGCGCGCGACTTCAGCGAGAACTTCGCCCCGTTCGCCGAAGGGTGCGAGTGCAGCAATGGCTTCATCCACGACCCGGTCCATATGGTCTCGCGCGCGTTTGATGCCAACGAGTGAAACCAGCGTTGCTTTGCCGGCCGCAGTGTCCTTGCGCGTTGCTTTGCCGACAGTTGCGGCTTTGCCTTCCGCGTCCAACAGATCATCACTGATCTGGAATGCGAAACCGAGATTTTCTCCGTATCGCACGAGGGCGGCACGGTCTTTCGGATTGGCTTTGGTGAGGATAGCCCCCGCTTCGCAGGCGGCGCAAATGAGCCTGCCGGTTTTCATCGTTTGCAGGAGGGCGATGTGCGTAATGTCGGGTGGCGCGCCGCCGCGCAGCTTTTCCGCTTCCAAATCGAGTGCCTGTCCACCAACCATGCCGGACGCGCCTGCTGCTTCGGCGATAACGGCCACGAGTTCGCCGCGCACGGCCGGGTCTGGGTGGCACGTCGGTCTGGCGAGCAGTTCGAACGCGAGCGCCTGCAACGCGTCACCAGCAAGGATGGCTGTCCACTCATCGTAAGCCTTCCAAACGGTCGGCTGGCCGCGGCGCATCTTGTCGTTATCCATCGACGGTAAATCGTCGTGCACCAGTGAGTAGCAATGGATGCATTCAATCGCAGCGGCTGCATGGAGTGACTCGGCTGAAGCAAATCCAAAGAGCCGGGCGGTCTCGATAACAAGGAGCGGCCTGAGGCGCTTGCCCCCGCCTAGCAGGGCATGGTCCATGGCGCTGAGCAATCGATTGGGCGTCCCCCGTCGTGCTTCTGTGGCCAGCACCTGTTTAAGATAGGCCTCAAGCAGGGCTGCCGTGTCACTCAGCCGTTTCGGAAAGTCCGCCAAAGCTTTAACCTCTGCGTTGATTTATCCTGTATTTGTCCCTCAACATGGCCATTGTTTGAGGCTAGTCGCGGTCCGTAGCGCATCGGCGGGCACAAGGAAAGTATGGATCGGTCAGACCAAGGGTTGGATGGTGCGGTGGAACCGCAAACGATGCGTACGGGCCCTTCTATGGGGACCGCCCCGCGGCGTCCTGTATTTGACGTGGCGCGGCTCGCCACTCCGCCGTCGTCATGGCCGCCATTGCATGGCTTCGATCTGTGGCCAGACCCAGCCTTGCGGGTTGCTGCTGGCGACACGGTTTTAGAGCCGCTTGGTCGCGACTCCGATAAGGCGGTTTTTGACAGTTCGCGGGACGCCGCACCAGGCTTCGCCCGGAAGGCAATGCGCATCACAGGCCTCGTGATTGCCGCGTGGCTGTGTGTAACGCTCCTCTTGATTGCTTCTTATCGCTTTGTCGACCCGCCATACTCGATGCTGATGCTCCAGCAGCGCGTGGCTGGCGACGACGTCAATCAGGCTTGGGTGCCGCTCGACTACATTTCTCCGTACGCTGTGCGCGCTGTTTTACTCAGTGAAGACGGGCGTTTCTGTCAGCATTGGGGTGTCGATCTCGACGAGATGCAGAACGCAATCGAGCGCGCGGGCGACGGCATACCGCGCGGTGCCAGTACGATCTCGATGCAGGTGACGAAAAACCTGTTCCTGTGGCAATCGAAGAGTTACCTGCGTAAGGCCATCGAAATACCACTGACCTTTGTGATCGAGGCTGTTTGGCCTAAACGGCGCATCATGGAAGTCTATCTCAATATCGCCGAATGGGGCCCCGGCATTTTCGGCGTAGAAGCTGCCTCGCGGTATCATTTCAACAAGCCTGCCGCTCGTTTGAGCGAGCGCGAAGCGGCCCAGCTGGCGGTTGCGTTGCCTAACCCCATTCGCCGGGATGCGGGCGATCCAGGTCCACAGACAAGACGCCTGGCAAGCGATATCCAGGCGCGCATGCGGTCCGCGCCGCCGGGTGCGACGGCATGTGTCAGGCCCCGGCCACTGGCCCGCTTAACCGCCCAAAAGGGCTGAACAGCAATGCCGCAGCGTGCCCCCCGGCCGGGGACTGGCGTTTCCAGAAGTTTACGCGTATAAGCCCGCCCTATGGACGGACAGCTGGGCTTTCGCGCCTGCTAGCCGTACCCCACCCATCGACCTCACTCATCGACCTCAATCTGAGTGCCGCCGGGAGGCGGACCCCGCATTATAACGGGGCGAACGCAGCTATCTATCTGGAGCGTTTAAAATGGCAGTCCCGCAAGGCAAAACCTCGCGCATGAAGCGCAATCAGCGCCGGTCTCACGATGCGCTTACAGTCCCAGTCTATGTCGAAGACAAGGAGAGCGGCGAACGCCGCCGTCCCCATCACATCGATCTGAAGTCGGGCAAATATCGCGGCCGCCAGATTCTCGAACCGAAGACGGACGTCTAAGGTTCTAACCGGTTATTTCATCGAACAATCGCGTTGAGGCGGGATGCTTTTATGCAGCCCCGCCTTTTTACGTTGAATGATCCTTCTATGTCTCAGGCGTCGCTTGGCAAATCAGACGCCACGTGGCACAAGACCCCGTCTGCCCGCTGGGGCGTCTTCGACCGGAGGAGCACTATGTCGCTCAGAGCCATCCCCCTCATTGCTATCGCCTTTTTCCTCTATTGGATGATCGTCGCTGCGTCCGGCGAGGAAGGCCTTGCCGCATCGATCATGGAACCGACGCTGCTTAGCGGCGGCGTGTGGAAGTTCACTTGGGGTGACTTGATCCTGCTCGCGACACTGATCTTGCTGTTCGTCGAAGTGGTCAAAGCAACTTACACCTCCACATCAACGATGATCGACCACGGGCTGTCCATGGTTCTTTTCATCGTCTGCCTCATCGCGTTCTTGATGGTTCCGCAGGCTTCTAATTCCGTGTTCTTTTTGATCCTCGCAGCTACCCTCATCGACGTCGTGGCCGGGTATACGATCGGCATCAGGGTGGCCCGCCGCGATCTCAGCATCGGTGGTGGAGAATGACGCTGGGCATTTGGCCAAGTGCCTACGCGCAAGAATCAAGGCCCAAGCTCTAAGTCCCAAGATCTAAGGCCCAAGATCATTTGAATTATGAAGCGGCCAGCAATCAATTGCTGGCCGCTTTTCTTTGGGGGCGCCAATCTTTGGGTCCGCCAGGGCGGTGTGGGGCAGGTCTTTAATGGTTGTTAGCACTTTACCTCTAGCCTCAGACTGTAATCTTCAGCCAGTGCCTGCCCTGTTGTCTTTGTGCAGGCCGCGCCCGAATTTGAGGTCTGCTGGTGGCAAATTCGCCTCCGAACCACGGTCAACGTTTGGCGAGCCACGGCGCATCAGAGGCGTCCGTTGTGGCGCCGCGCGCTTATGCCGATCCGTTGACTGAGTCCGAAGGGCTCGACCTCGTCGGAATCCTCTCGGAAATCGAAGAGACAGCTTACGTCTGGGACATGAAGTCCGATCGCATTGACTGGGAAAGCAATGCCCCGCAAATTCTCGGTTTGACTTCGGAAATCCACATCTCCACTGGTGCCGCTTTTCACAAGTTGATTGCAGCGGAGCACAGTGGGCGCCGGACCGATGCCTTCAACGCCAAAGCTTCCGATAGCGTGCGTGGCGTGCCCTATCGCATCCACTACCGCTTCCGGCCTGCAGGGCTGCGCGGCGACATTTCAATCTGGATTGAAGAGCACGGGCGCTGGTGGCCAGACGCGGCCGGCGCGCCATCGCGCGCACGCGGTGTGTTACGCATTATCAATGACCATTACTTCGAAGAGCAGCGCCAGCTTTATCGCAGCGATCTCGACGAACTCACCGGCCAGCTCAATAGAATCCGGCTGACCGAAGCGTTGACCGGAGTTCTTGAGCGCTCGCAAAAGACCACCCAGCCCTGCGCATTCCTCATTGTTGCTGTCAATAATCTCGCCGTGATCAACGAGACATTTGGCTATGATGTCGGTGACGAAATTATTTCTGCGGCAGCCAAGCAGATCAAGGGCCGCCTCCGCGGTGGCGACGTTCTTGGCCGTTACTCGTCGAATAAATTCGGCATCGTGCTTCAGGATTGCGGTGCGGGCGCCATGCGCATTGCGGCTGAGCGCTTCATGAAATGTGTTCGGGACGCGACGATCAAGACATCAGCGTGTCAATTAACTGCCACCCTTTCTATCGGCGGCGTCGTCCTGCCGGATCAGGCACAGACGGTTCAGCAAGCGTTGAATTTCGGGATGCAGGCTCTCGACCGGGCCAAAAGCAAGCGTTTCGATTGCTTCATGTCCTATGAGCCGTCGAGCACTTCCGAAAACATCCGGCGCAAGAGCATTGAAGTTGCCGACGAAGTCATCGAGGCGCTCGATGAAGGCCGGATGAGGCTGGTTCTGCAGCCTATGGTCGGTTCGAAATCTGGAGTTGCAGAAATATACGAGTGCCTCTTGCGCATGGAGAGGCCCGATGGTGCGATCGTTTCGGCTGGCGAATTTATTCCCATTGCCGAGCAACTTGGATTGTCGCGCCTCATCGACCGGCGCACGCTTGAATTGTCGGTTGCTCTTCTGAAGCGCCACAAATGCCTAACACTTTCAGTCAACGTCTCTGGCTTGACGGCGAGCGATCACGAATGGCTTGTCGCCTTGCAACGCTTGACCGGCGGGCGCCGCGATATAACGAGCCGCATGATCATCGAAATCACCGAGACGGCAGCCATCGAAGATCTCGACCAAACGATCAACTTCGTCGATACGTTGAAGGAGCTCGGCTGCCGAGTTGCAATCGACGATTTCGGTGCTGGTTACACCTCATTCAAGAATTTGAAGCTCCTCAACGTCGATATGGTCAAGATCGACGGCGCTTTCGTGAAAAACCTGGCCGACGACACAAGCGATCAGATTTTCATCAAAACCATGGTTGAGCTAGCGCAGACGTTTGGCATGGAAACGGTGGCCGAGTGGGTTGGCGATCAACGCTCAGTTGATATGCTGAGGGACATGGGCGTCACGTATCTACAGGGCTTCTTCTACGGTCTGCCGATCGATGCCGGGGAATACCAGTCTGCCGCTTAATGCGCGCTGGGTTGCCCACACTCATGGCTCACGCGATTTGGTTCAGCCGGAATAATTCCGTCGACTAAGACTTGGGCTGGGTTAAATTCTCAATCTTCTGCTGCATAGCAGCGAGTTGAGCTTTGAGTTCACCGAGTTCATCACGCACTGGTGCCTGCGGGGATATTGGCTTTCCACTGGCATCGTGCGTTGGCTTTGGCCCGCCTGCCGCTGCACCGAAAGCGCCCCACATCGACATGGCTTGTTCAAACATAGCCATGTTCTGCTGTGCTTGTTTTTGGTAAAAATCGAGGGCGGCGGCTGGGTTCGTAAAGGCGGTTGCAAATTGCTCGCGAAGGCGCCCCTGCTCCTTGGCGAAGTTCTCGATCGAGAATTGAAGGAAGCTCGGCACCATGCGGGCGATGCTGTCGTCGTAAAACCGGATCAACTGGCGCAGGAACGGAATTGGCAGAAGTGCTTGACCACCTTCCCGGCCTTCCTGTTCAACGATGATTTGCGTCAAGACGGTGTGGGTCAGGTCATCGCCGTTTTTTGCGTCGTAAACCACGAAATCTCTGTCGCCGCGTACCATCTTGGCAAGGTCTTCCAAGGTGACGTACGTGCTTGTCTCAGTATTATAGAGGCGACGGTTCGCATACTTTTTGACGACGACGGCGTCTTTTTTCGGTGCCGTACTTTCAGCGTTGGTCAGCATCGCTTGGAAGTTCTCTCGACTGATCGGCCTCATTGTGCAGTGCGGCAGCGTACCACAGCCGAACCGGATACTGCTAGACGTTTTTGCCAAATCTTTGCGCAAGACTAGTCAACACGTCGCAATTGCTCAATTTCTGCCAGTGCTGCTAATAGTAATCACGCGCTAAGTCAGCTTTTGTTCCGGCTGCAAGTTGGCTGCCGGTCAAGAATTCACAATATTTCCGCCCAGGGAGGGCCCTCGATGAGCCAGGATGCTTCAACGATTGTCATAGCCAGCGCTGCACGTACACCAGTTGGATCTTTCAACGGTTCACTTGGCAGCCTTCCGGCCCATAAGCTCGGCGAAGTTGCGATCAAGGCGGCTCTCGAGCGCGCCAAGGTCGCTCCGGGCGACGTCTCGGAAGTTATTCTCGGTCAGGTATTGACGGCAGGCCAGGGTCAAGGTCCGGCCCGTCAGGCATCCGTCGGCGCCGGTATCCCGGTTGACGCGCCGGCTTGGGGCATCAATCAGATTTGCGGATCGGGACTTCGTGCCGTCGCGCTCGGCATGCAGCAGATTCAAACCGGCGCGGCGTCGATCGTCGTCGCTGGTGGGCAAGAAAGCATGAGCCAGTCGATGCACGCGGCACATATGCGCGATGGAACCAAGATGGGCGATGTCAAATTCGCCGACACCATGGTGAAAGACGGCCTGTGGGATGCCTTCAACAATTATCACATGGGCACGACGGCGGAAAACGTGGCGCGTCAGTGGCAGATCACGCGCGAAGAGCAGGACAAATTCGCAGTTGCCTCACAGAACAAAGCCGAAGCCGCCCGCAAGGCCGGAAAGTTCAAGGACGAAATCGCCCCCGTGACAATCAAGGGCAAGAAGGGCGACACGATCGTCGATACTGACGAGTACATCAAGGATGGCACGACGCTCGAAGGCATCGCCAAGCTGCGTCCGGCTTTCGATCCTAAAGAAGGCACCGTCACGGCGGCGAACGCGTCGGGCCTAAATGACGGCGCGGCTGTGGTCGTGCTCATGACTCTCGCTGAAGCCAAGAAGCGCGGCATCACGCCTCTAGCTCGTATCGTCTCGTGGGCAACGACCGGCGTTGATCCCTCGATCATGGGCACGGGACCGATCTCGGCATCTAAGAAGGCGCTCGAGAAAGCCGGCTGGACACACGGCGATCTCGATCTGATCGAAGCCAACGAAGCGTTCGCCGCGCAGGCGATCGCCGTCAACAAGGGCATCGGCTGGGATACGAGCAAGGTCAATGTCAACGGCGGCGCAATTGCCATCGGCCATCCGATTGGTGCATCGGGTGCTCGTATTCTGAATACACTCCTTCACGAAATGCAGCGCCGCAACGCTAAGAAGGGTCTCGCCACACTGTGCATCGGCGGCGGCATGGGCGTAGCGCTTTGCGTCGCTCGCGACTAACATCGAGATTGGAGCCGGTCTCGTGCCGGCTCCTTTTGCGCTTCACTTCAATCATAAAAATCATAAAAAATGAACGAGCCTGAGAGCTCTAGGGAGGACTGACATGGCACGAGTTGCCCTCGTTACCGGCGGCACACGCGGTATAGGTTATGCGATTTCGATCGCCTTGAAGAGCGCAGGCTATCGCGTTGCGGCCAGCTACGCAGGCAACGACGCAGCTGCCCAGGCATTTCAGATTGAAACTGGCATCCCCGTCTACAAATTCGACGTTGCAAGTTTTGAGGCGTGCGAGAAGGCCGTGAAGCAGATCGAGAAAGACGTCGGGCCCATCGACGTTCTGGTCAACAATGCAGGCATCACCAAAGACACAATGTTCCATAAGATGACGAAGCAGCAGTGGGACGACGTCATCGGTACTAACTTGAACGGCTTGTTCAATGTGACCCGCCAAGTTTGGGAAGGCATGCGCGCACGCAAGTTCGGCCGCGTCATCAATATCTCGTCGATCAACGGGCAAAAGGGCCAAATGGGCCAAGTGAATTACTCGGCGTCCAAGGCCGGCGATATCGGCTTCAGCAAAGCGTTGGCCCAGGAAGGCGCACGCGCCGGCATCACGGTCAACGTCATCTGCCCCGGTTACATTGCGACCGAAATGGTGAAGGCCATTGCTCAGGATGTTCTTGAGAAGAGCATCTTGCCGCAGATCCCCGTCGGCCGCCTCGGCGAACCGAGCGAGATCGCCCGTACAGTCGTGTTTCTTGCTGCTGACGAAGCCGGATTCATCACAGGCTCGACGATCACGGCCAACGGCGGCCAATACTTCGCCTAAGAGCACTCTTTATGTAGGCTGTGCGCGTTGCATCGGCCCAATCGCGTGCTTTACAAGAGCCGCGGCGGAATTATTCGCCGCGGTTTTTTGTTGTGCGGTTGCCGGTAAAGCAAATTTGGGTCAGACAAGAGCCATAAGGTGGCCTCCAAGAGGGCCGGGTGCGGGAGCGAAGATATGCGAATATTTATGGGCCAGATCGTGATTATGCTGGGGGTGATTTTCTTGGCCGGCTGCTCGGGATCGACGCCGGGTTCCATGACCGCAAGCAAGCCCCGCAGTGCCAGCGAAGATCCGACGATGGATCCCTGGGAACGTGTTGGCGCGCAAATGAAAGATAAGCAATCAGTGGCACCGGCTGTCGTGGCACCCGCTACTGCAGCCATTGCGGCGCCGGCCACGGCCGCTGTTTCAGCGCCCAATTCAGCGCCCAAGCCAGTTGTTACACCGGCGCCCGCAGCACCGGCTCCCAAAGCAGCACAATAGAGAAAGAAGTGGCTGCGCCGAACCATGTGCTCTCTCTAAACGCGGCGGCCGTTCGCACCCAATCAATCTGGCAAAATGTGGCACTCTTCAATTGCGGGGAGACGATTTTCTATTGATTGCGCACATTGAGAAAGTCCTCAATTAACCAAAACGCCCAATTGTTCTTTGCGCGGAACAGCCAAGCCCATAGTCACCAAGCAACGCGGTGTCGGGCACAGGCGATAGCGTAAGCACGCGAAAGTGATTTTCGCGGCAGCGTGTAATTCCAATCGCTTGAGTTGTTGTCGAAGTGAACAGCCGGCCCTATTCGTCTTGTGAGCCGTCGCCATGTGATCGCATCTTTTGTTTTTTGGTTCGAGTTCATGTACACGCCACCGCGCACCGCCAGTCTGTTGATTGCCTACTTGGCGTTTGTCGCGGGAACGTGCGCCGCTTGCCATTTTCTCCTGGCGACCACAGCAGCGACATATATGTCTGCGCCCCAATCGGCGGCCGCAAAAACACCAACGAGTTATTCTCGCGTTGATGGCTGGCTGAAACGGCAGTCCATGGCCAATCTCTCGAAACCGGCGGCCAAAGCCGTCCGGGTAACGGACAATGCGGGTGGGGGGATGATTTCGTTATCGCCCGAGCGCGATGTAGCGCACGCCGTTGTCATGGCGGCGGCTCTCGACAATACGGAACACAATCGCATGATAGCGGCCGAAGCACGTCAACTTCACGCGCGGCTGATTCACCGGCGCGTTCGCGTGCCATCTTGCCAGGCTCTGCCATGCTCCAGATTCGAAGCATCGAAACACGAGACCGCACAGTTGAAGCCTCATGTCGTATCTTTAGCCAATGTCGAGACACTTCGGGTTGCGGCCGGGCCCGGAAAAAAAGTTCTTCAGAAAAGCCGTCGTGCCGTAAAAGCCGCCGGGGCCAAAATTGCGAGTAAATCCGTTTCGAAGTTGCAGAAGCCGCGTTTTAAAAGCAAGATCGCAGAACAAGAACGGTTGAAATCGGATAGGCGAATTGCGTTGCGGCGCTTCAGAGAAACACCAGCCGAGATCTCGTATCGCAGTTATGTTGGGAGTTTTGTACCGGCGACCTAATCCAGCGGGGCGTTGCCGTGGGTTGAATGCTGAGCCGCTTGTTCGCAGTGTTAGGTTGGTTGAGATGTCGAAGCGTGATGAAATCTGGACTTCACTCGTTGCAGTCTTGATGACTTTTGTGTTCGCCGCTGGGGGAATTGTGCTACCGGCACCCGCGCTGGCGGAGAATGCGCCCCCCACGATCGAAATCCAATTGCAAGATCAGATCGCCAGCTTGACTGACAAACCGGAGCGGCTTGCCGAGCGCGATGCCTTGCGGTTGTTCTACGCGGCCCGTGAGTACCGGCCCGTGTGGGTTGATGAGAGTGGACCGACACGAGCCGCAAACCGCGTAATCGCCGAATTGGAACGCGCTGAGGATTGGGGACTTGACCTGAGCGGACAGAAGCTCGCTTCAGTTCGTGAGCCGCTCAAGCAAGGCCTGTGGACCAGTGCCGAAGCGGCCGCTGCGGAATACGAGATCTCGGCGGCCGTTCTATCTTACGCGCGGCAAGCGCGTGGAGGGCGCATATCAGAGCCTGCTCGCACGCTGTCGTCATATCTGGACCGCCGGCCGGTCATGCTAGATCCGGCCGTGATCATAGCGAGGATCACGGCGGATGCAGAGCCTGATCGGGTGTTGCGGTCATTCCATCCGCAGCACGAACAATTCCATAAGCTTCAAGCGATTTATGCGCGGTTGCGTGCGCAGCAGCAATCCTTGAATTCAGATGCTCAGATGCCGGAAAAGGGTCCGCTCCTCATGCCGGGGCAGAGGCATGCCGACATTGCCATTTTGCGCCGCCGCCTTGGCGTACCGGCCAACGGGGACAATAATGAGCTTTACGACGATGCCCTTGTTGCGGCGGTGGAAAAATTCCAAGAAGCGGAAGAACTCAAAGCGGACGGCTTGGTCGGCCTTAAGACCCGCAAGGCGCTGAATGCCGGCGCCGAAGGGAAATTGAAATCCATCCGGGCCAACATGGAACAATGGCGTTGGATGCCACAAGATCTCGGCAAGACGCATGTATTTGTCAATCTGCCGGCGTTCACGATCAAGCTCGTTCAAGATGGGGCCGTCACTCTTGAAGAGCGTGTCATCGTTGGTAAGAGCGCAACACAGACACCGGTGTTCTCGCGCAATCTTACGTCCGTCGTGCTCAAGCCCTCATGGCAGCTGCCTGAGTCAATCAAGGTCGAGAAACTGATCGACGCGCAGCGCCGCGGCAGTTCGATCGAAGACGAAGGCTATGTCATCAAGAAGGGCGAAAAGACCGTCGAAAGCTGGGAGGTCGATTGGTCTAAAGCGAATTTGACCGGCTTACACGTTTTTTCAGCCGTCGGGCGAAGGCAACGCGCTCGGTAAAGTGAAGTTTCTGTTTCCCAACAAGCACTCCGTTTATCTGCACGACACGCCCAAAAAATCTCTGTTTGACTCGTCCGAACGCCTCTTCAGCCACGGCTGCGTGAGGTTGCGAAATCCGCTGCAATTTGCTCAGCGCCTACTCGACCTTTCGCAGGGGGAAGGTTCTGTCGATGTCAAAGAAAGCATCGAGGACGGCCCTGGCAACAATCAGGTTTCGCTGGAAAACCCAATTCCAATTCACCTCGGTTACTTCACTGTTTGGGTCAATGAGGATGGACAGGCCGAGTATCTTGGCGATCCCTACGGCCACGAGGAGACGAATTGCGCTCGCGCTTGAAAATAAGTGGGACGAGATAGATAAGGGCGGCGACCACCTCGCGGCCGTCGATACGCAAGAGTTGAAATCGGTACGTCTCGAGGCACCTGGAAAGCCGGTCGCCCGGTCAAACAGAGTTGCGCAGTCGGAGGCTGCCTCTCCCCAGATCAAGCGGCGCTTTGCGCCTGCGATGGGTCTGACAAAGGTGGTCTACTTTCCAAAGGCCAAGCCGGAGAAGTATGATGGCGCACCCCGTTCGCACCGCGTCACGGCAGGCGATCTCATGCGTCGAGCATTCGGCAGGTGATGAGCAGAGCAAAGCGAGTGCAAAAGAAAACGCCCCGGAATCCGGGGCGTTTTTATTTTCTCGTCTTCCGAGGCGATTAGCCTCTGAGCCGCGTTCTGACAATGCGTGGGAATTCGTCTTCTTCAATCGCGTTTAAGCCGCTCTGTGCGCGCTGTTCGGCGATGTGTTGACGACCCTCTTCCAAGCTCCACCAGCGCTCGCTGACGGGAGCCTCAGCTGGATTTTGCATTGGGACCTGTGGGGACTGTTGGAGCGGCTGCGACGCAGGCTGTTGCTGTGGTGCCGTGGTGCGTCCATAGGGCCGGGCTGGCTGAGCTGGTTGTGACGAGAACCAAGCCTCGACAAGATCCAGTTCATCGGCCGAGAGCGCAAGGCCCTGGCTGCGGCAGCGTGCAACGACGAAGTTGCGGAAGCGTCCGGCGAAGAGATTGGCCGACGCGCCTTGTTCGAACCAGGGATCGCTCTCGCTGACGACTTCGAGAATGAAGCGCAGATCATCGCGCTTGAGATCGAGCCCAAATTCGCGGGCTCGTTGTGTGATGTTACCCAGTGTTTGTGCGCCTTGCAGACCGTTACTTGAGATTTCCTGCGCCATAACGTCAAACAGTACCCGGTATTCGGCGGGCGCCAAGGCGGGTGCCTGGCAGGCCTCGTGGATGCGCGCAATCGACTGCTGAATGGCTGTCGCTTGCTCGGCCGAACGCTGAGGAGGGGCGGGTGCGACCGGTGGCGTGATGGGCGCGCCTGCACGAGGAACTTCGCGGCGCACTTCTGCCTGAGGCGCAAGAGGAGCCTGATGTGGTGCCTGACGGGGAGGCATCGCCTCTGCTTGGCGCTGGATAGGCCGTTGCGGTGCCGTGGCAGCGATCTGCTGAGCAAATCGTGGAGCGGGTGCGGCCTGGAACTGACGCTGTACTGCTTGCTCGGCGGACGGTTCCTGGCGCATGACGTCTTCATGCGCCGGAGCAGTGTTCATAGCTTGCGGCGCTGCGAGCTGCGGGGCAATGAGCCCAGTCGCGGAAATATGCCGGTTGGCATCGAACACCGTGTAGGGCGCCGTATCGCTCAAGTGAATATCATCTGGAAGACCTGCCAACAGCAGATCTCTGAACGATCCATATCCACCCCACTGGGTGCCGACCGTCTTCTCGTGCCCAACCATGCGAACGGCGCGGTCGGCAAGTGTTTCGAGAGGCACGGCCTGTGGTGCAATGCGGACATGGCCGACCACTTCCGTCAAAATGGCGCGGCGCGCGGCATCGACATCTATAACTTGGGCCGCAGTGCGTGGCGCGGAAATCTCGCGTGTCCCCGCCGTACCAATTTCACTTCCCGCGCGTGTGTTAAGCAGCAAGGCCAGAAGACTACTCTCCCGGATCTCGCCATCACTAATCGCCGTGTAAGGAGCCGCCGTATGATCGTTGGCATAGACGACGGTGCGGCGGGCATGCGCTCTCAGCCGGTGCAGTACGGGCGTAAAGTCTGCGTCACCCGACATGATGATGAATTCATCAAAGTAGGTATCGTGGGTGAGGATGTCGCGAATGTCCATGACGATGCGGATATCAGCCGAGTTCTTCAGCTGAGCCGTCAGCGGCGGGCAATCAATGACTTCGAAACCCGATTTCAGGAAATGGTGCCTGATGAACGGAAACGAGTTCATGTCGGTCGAGTTGTCGTGAGAGTTTCTGCGTGGAACCGGATTGCCATAGCAGCGGTTCATTACGATCCGGCGCTCGCGTTCCGGTGCGTAGCCGGTTGTCGGGGTAATAAGTTCACCCGACAAGATGCCTTGCAGCCACACGCTGCTGTCCTTCGCAAAACGCTTTGCAGCGTCGTCATTCTTGCGTTTCAGAGACAGATAGATGTTGTCGTAGTCGACAAACACCGTAGTTAGGATGGGTCCTGAGGACTCGCGCTTCATCGACGGCAACCCCCGTTAGCCAGCTGCTTGAGCCGGAACACTGATTCGCCGTCACTGTTCATGAGTCGCGCGAGAGCGGCAAGGGACGCATTCAAGTGCTCTGGGGAGAAGAGAATTATGCTTCTGCGTGTGGGCGTTCACGTCACTCTCAATCGCCGTGTATTGCGGGGAGGGATTGGGGTGGAGGCGCCGATAACGGTTGCCTGTGGCGGCGCGGCCGCAATGCAGTCCGCGGCATGGCCGCGATGAAGTCAACGGGCGTCAAACAGGAGGCGTCAAATGTTAGATAAGCCAAACCTGGGGTGCCAAACACCCGCGAAGGGCAGGTTCGACCACATCTTTTAGGCGCATTAGGCCTTGTTCTTCAGCTCACGCAAACGCGCGAAAACCTGCCAGTCTGGAGCGTTTTGCAGGCCGAGCCGCGCCCGGATTGCAGCGGAGTTGGTGCGCAAAAAGGGATTGGTGGCCTTCTCGGCGGCGAGTGTGGTTGGCAGAGTTGGTTTGCCTTGCCCCCTGAGTGTTTCGACCTCGCGAATGCGGGCCTGCAGGGCTTCGTTCTCTGGTTCCACCGACAACGCAAAGCGGCCGTTGGCGGCAGTGTATTCGTGACCACAGTAGATTTGTGTGTCGCCGGGTAGCGCCATGAGTTTTTGTAGTGCTCCCCACATGCTTTCGGCATCACCTTCAAAAATACGGCCGCAACCCAGCGAGAAAAGCGTATCACCTGTAAATGCAACTTTTGCATCGGGGATCACGTAAGCAATGTGGCCGAGCGTGTGTCCGGGAGTTTCGATCACGCGCACGTCCATGCCGGCAAATTTCAGAGCTGATTTTTCGGAAACCGCCTGATCGATAAGCGGAATTCGATCGGCCTCGCCTTCTGGTCCGGTGACGCTACAGCCGTATTTTCCTTTGAGCGCCACCACACCGGCCGTGTGGTCAGTGTGGTGATGGGTAACGAAAAGATGGCTGAGGCGCCAGCCGCGCTGATCGAGCGCGGCTTGGATGGCTGCTGCGTCCGGGGCGTCGATCAGCAGGGTTTCACTGCTTTGCGATGCATGCACAATCACGGCGTAGTTGTCCGCGAGGCATGGAATCTGGAGAAATGTGAGCTGGGTCATGGCGCGAGTGTGTGACTCTAATCTGTGTTGTGTCAAACCGGCCACGTTGACTAAGAATGGCAATAGCCGTCCTAGCGCCAACGTCCGTATCGTGATTTTCTCACCAGCGATGATATGTGCTGGTTTTTGATTCTTTCGGTGCTGCCGTGGCGTCGCGAATACAAGTGTTTCAACGGTAGGCAGATGGTCAGCCGACCATTTCTTAACACACACTTAACTTGTTGAGATCCAGTTTCGGCCGTTGGCTATTATTGATTTGTCGGACATATTGATCTGCATTCTTCGGTTGTACCGTTGTCTTGTTGCGTCTCTTGGGGGTGAGTATCTGCAATAAGGCGATGGAAAATGCGGTCTTTATACGTGTTGCCGGCAACGGCGCTTCTGGGCGTCTTGGTCCTGGGCGGGTGTGCAATTCATCCAACGCCCCTAACCGAGGCCGAACTTTCGGCTGCCGCAAGTGCAAACACGGGCTCGGTCACCTCAGACCAGGAGCCCATTACCAATGCCGTAAGTCTCTACGAGGCCATGGCCAGATCCCTGAAATACAATCTCGACCATAGGGTCGAGGAAGCAGAGGCGGCCGTCCGCGTCGCGGAACTCGATCTCGCACATTTCAGTTTGCTGCCAAACGCAGTGGCCAATAGCGGCTACGCCGGTCGGGATAACTACAACGCCAGCTCCAGTTTCAACATTCCTGAGCAGAGACAAAATTTCGGGGAATCGACGAGTCAGGAAAAGAGGATTAAGAGCGCCGACATCGGCTTCAGCTGGAACATCCTCGATTTCGGCTTGTCGTATGTGCGTGCGCGCCAGTCGGCCGACAAAGTGCTGGCCCAGGAAGAAACGCGCCGCAAAGTCATTCATCGCGTCGTCGAAGATGTGCGCACGGCCTATTGGCGTACGATCAGCGCTGATCGCCTGATGAACCGCCTCGTGACACTTGAAGGCGAAACCAAAAAGGCGCTGGAAGAAACGCGCACACTCTACAAGGAACGCGAAACCTCGCCGATCACTGCGCTGACCTATGAGCGCGAACTGGTCGAAATTAAACAGAAGATTGCAGAAATTCAGCGCGAATTGAACACGGCCAAATCGCAACTCGCAGCGCTGATGAATCTCAAGCCCGGCACTAACTTCAAACTGGCCGGCGCGAGCCGTCAGCAAGGCAGCCTGACACTGAAGGCAGGCCTAGAAGAAATGATGTCGACTGCAATTTACAACCGGCCGGAACTGCGTGAAGTCGAATATCAAAAGCGCATCAACGTGCACGAAGCCGACGCGGCACTTCTAGAAATGCTGCCTGGCTTGCAGATTTACGCAGGCTCCAACTACGACAGTAACAAGTTCCTGCTTAACAGCGACTGGACGAATTGGGGCGCCAAGGCCAGCTGGAATCTTCTCAAGGTATTCGCCTATCCGGCGCGAGAGGGCGTGATAGACGCTCAAGACGATATGCTGAACCAGCGGTCGCTTGCCCTGACCATGGCAGTGATGACGCAAGTCCACGTGTCGCGCATTCGCTTCCTGCACGCCAGGAAAGAGCTGCAGATCGCCGGCGAATATCGTGACGTGCAGCGCCGGTTGCTCGATCAGATGCGCACGGAAGCGGCTGCGGATCGCATCAGCAAGCAGACGCTCATCCGCGAGGAGATGAACACGCTTGTAGCCGAGGCAAAATATGATGTTGCCTATGCTGCTCTGCAGAACGCTTATGCCAACCTGTTCTCGTCCATGGGGCTTGACCCCTATGCGTGGGAGCTCGACCGCTCGCAAAGCGTCGGCGCGCTGACAGCTTCATTGAAGCAGCTTTGGTTTGAACGTGGCGATCTCAACGCAGGTTGGTCTCGCCGTCTGGCAACGGCTGCTGCAAACTAATTTGCGGGTTGCCGGAGGACCGTTCAAATTATAGCAACACGACCAGCGTTTCTGCGCGATGCTGCTAGAGTGGACGAATCAATTCAATGAATTGTCTGCGGCCGGGTTTGTGCGTCGATGAATGTGCGTAGATCGTTCTGCCGCCGGCCTGGGAGTTCGCATGTCGAGCCAATCGCGAGCCGCGCTGTGCGTCTCGATCATCGCTGTGCTATTTCAAACGGCGGCGGCAGGCACACTTGCCGATGATGGTGCGCGCACGCCGGGTGCCGGAGACGAGACCAAAATTCCGGTTCGCGGCGTCGTCAAAGCGGTCGATAAGGCCGAGCTTTCCACCGATCTTGCGGCGCGCGTCACCGGCATTGGTTTTCGTTTTGGCGAGCGCTTCAAGAAGGGCGATTTGCTAGTTGCCTTCGACTGCGACAGGTACCGGGCAGAAGCCCAGTCCGCAGACGCGGTTCAACGCGAAATGCAGTTGAACTTGGACAGCAACCAGCATCTCGAGAAATTCCGTGCGGTCGGCAAACACGATCTTGAGATTTCGCGCGCACGCGTGGCCAAGGCCGAGGCGGAAGCACGTTCGCTCAACAGCCGATTGAAACAGTGCGACGTCCGTGCCCCCTTCGACGGCCGTGTCGCCGAACTCACGATAAACGCTTTCGAACAGCCCCAGGCCAATAAGCCTTTCCTCGTCATTGTAGGCGAGGGGCGCCTTGAGGTTGAACTGATTGTGCCGTCGCATTGGCTAAGCTGGCTGAAACCTGGCGCGCCCTTCACTTTCAGTGTTGATGAAACCAAGGGTTCCTACGACGCGCGCGTGAAGAGACTTGGTGCGGCGGTCGATGCCGTCAGCCAGATGATTAAGGTGATTGCCGAATTTGAAGCGCCCCCCGGCGACGTCCTGCCAGGTATGAGTGGCGTGGCGCGGTTCAACGAGCCCAACGGGTGAATGCGGCGTGACCAAAACATCATCAAATGCAGGATCAGCCGCCGTCAGTAACGTGACGGCCGCGCGCCCATCCGGTGTTTCTGCTGCACCTGCCACGGCTGTTGCGACCGGTCAGAAGGCGATCCCTGTTGCGCCGCCGAAACAAGCTGATGGTCAACCGGCGCTGCTGGCTCTGCTTAAAGTCGAAGCCGAAGCTCGTGACGCTCAAAGCGAGCGCGATCTTATTCTCCTGATGTCGAACGAGACGCGCAAGCTTACGCGGGCGCGGCAAGTTTTCGTATTGCAGCCTGGCCTTCGGGCGCGCTTGGAAGTGCGTGGTATTTCGAGTGTTCCAAGTGTCGATCGCAGTACGCCGCTTGTGGCGCTCATCGAGGAGGCCGTTAGAGCCGAGGCGGCAAAGCCCGCTGTATTGGCGGGTGGTGCAATCGCGTTTGGAGATGCGGGGACGGGTTTCAATGCCGGATCGGAAAGTTATCCATTCCGGTCGCTATATTTTCTCCCGCTTCGCCACGGTAATGCTCCGAGCCACGGCGGCCTCTTGCTTGCGCGCGAAGAGCCCTGGGGCGAACAGGACTTGGTGATCGCCAAGCGTTTGGCGTCGGCTTATGCACATGCGCTGGGTGCGCTGAAAGGCCCCGCGAAGAAGCGTCTGTGGACGCCCTCTAGGTTACAGTCACTTTTTATTGCCTCTGCCATCCTAGCGGTGCTGCTTTTATTCAAGGTGCCGTTGAGAGCGCTGGCGCCCGTTGAAGTGATCGCCAGCGATCCGTTTGTCGTGGCAGCTCCCATCGATGGCGTTATTGAAGCCATTCCGGTCGAGCCAAATCAGAAAGTCAAAGCCGGGGACCTGCTCGTCAAGCTGGCGGATACGACCCTCAAAAACAGGTTCGAAGTTGCCGACCGCGAGGTGCAAGTTGCCGAAGCGCGTCTAAAGCAGTCCAATCAAATTGCTTTCAGCGATTCACGCGGTATGCACGAAATCGGCATTGCCCGTGCGGAGCTGTCGTTAAAGCTGGCCGAGCGCGATTTCGCCCGCGATCTTCTCGCTAAAACGCAAATCACCGCGCCACATGATGGATTGGCGGTCTACTCAGACCGGCGCGAACTAATTGGACGGCCGGTTGCGGTCGGGGAACGGATCCTGGAAATAGCGGTACCCGCCAGAATAGAAGCGCGCATCGATCTACCGGTTGCCGATGCCATAGCCCTGACGCCGGGCGCGAGTGTGAAGCTGTTTCTTGATAGCGATCCTTTGCGTCCCTGGCCGGCAACAGTGCGGCGTGCCGACTACAAGGCCAAGGTTGGCGAGAATGATATTGTATCATTTCGCGTGGTCGCGGCGCTGACGGCGCAACCGGACCGGCCGTTGCCGCGACTGGGCGTTCGAGGAACCGCGCAGGTTTCTGGTGACGATGTGAGCCTCGGCCTCTTTCTTTTTCGCCGTCCGATTACGTATCTCCGGCAGTGGATAGGGCTGTGACATGCAGCCGGAGGCCAAGCCGCGCACGCTTCCTGAGTTACGCCAAGAGCTCAGATTGGAATCAGGTGCACCGGGCCCGTCCGGTCAACCGACTTGGTTGATCGTAGATCCACTTCAGCATCGCTACATTCAAGTCGATGACGCGTCTTATGAGCTGTTGTCCTATTGGCAGCCAGGCGCGACGTTCGAAGCCCTTCTCGAAGCGATGGCGAGTGAGTTTGGCCGCAGCGTGCAGACAGAAGATCTTGCGGCGTTCGTCAAATTCCTCGAGGACAACCATTTGACGGCCGAGCCCGCGAGTGATGGCTGGAAATGGTATGCTGCGGCTGCAGATCGCGCGAAGCATTCCTGGTTCATGTGGCTGATCCACAATTACCTGTTCATCAAGATCCCAGTGTTCAAACCGGAAGCAGCGCTGCGGCGCTATTTGCCGTTCGTGCAGTTTTTCTATACGCGCTCCTTCTTCCTCATGATCGCGGCCATAGGCGCTGCAGGCCTCTATCTGGTCTCGCGCCAATTCGACGTCTTCTGGTCGACGTTTCAGCATTTCTTTTCAATCGAAGGGGCCGTGACCTATGCGGTGGCCCTGGTGGTCGTGAAAAGCGCGCATGAGTTGGGCCATGCCTTTACGGCGGTGCGCTATGGCTGCCGTGTCCCCAGTATGGGCGTCTGCTTCCTCGTGATGTTTCCGGTTCTCTATACCGACGTCACGGATGCCTGGCGTCTCAAGAGCCGCAAAGAGAGGCTTGTTGATCGGCGGGGCCGGCGTCACGGTTGAATTGGTACTCGCATGTCTCGCGACATTTGCCTGGCCCTTCTTAGCCGAAGGGCCGCTCAAGAGCCTTGCTTTTTCCATCGCAACCGTCGGTTGGGTGTTGAGCTTAGCGATCAATCTCAACCCGCTCATGCGCTTTGACGGCTACTATCTTTTCGCGGATGCGCTCGGCATCGATAATCTTCAGTCGCGCGCCTTTTCTCTTGGCCGCTGGCGCATGCGCGAATTGCTATTTGGTTTGGGAGCTAAGCCGCCCGAACAATTCGATAAGAAAACCACCCGGATCCTCGTCTGGTTCGCTTGGGCGGTATGGATTTACCGACTTATCTTGTTCACGGGCATCGCGCTTCTTGTCTATTATATGTCCTTCAAAATTCTTGGGCTTGTGTTGTTTGCGGTCGAGATCATCTATTTTATCGCCAAACCGGTTGCGCAGAGAACTGGCGCATTGGTGGCGCGAAAGAGGATCATTTTCTGCCGGGCCGCGTGCGAAAATCACTGGCGCCATTGTTGCCTTCGCGGTTCTCGCTTGCATTATCCCCTGGTCGGCAAGGGTTTACGTTCCAGCCGTCCTCGAAGCGGAAACATTGGCGCGGATTTATCCTCAGCGCGCGGGGCTCGTGAAGGAAGTCCGCGTCAAACCCGACGCAAAGGTCCGCTCTGGAGACATCATCGCCGTTTTGGCGTCCCCTGAGATCGACTTGCAGATGCGTGTGACCCGGCGCCGGATTGCACTCATCAATATGCGTCTAGCGCGCCGCTCCTCGGACGAGGAAGACCGGACGCAAAGTCTTGTGATGGAGCGGGAAATCTTATCCCTGAATAGTGCCTTGGCTGGCCTTGAGAGGGAAGCCGGGGAACTCGTGGTTCGCAGCCCAACTGATGGCGTCATTGCCGAGCTTAGCCCTGAGTTACACGCTGGCCGTACGATTGGCAGATCGGAATTTATCGCTCTTGTGAAAGGCCCAGGCGGACTTGTTGCGCGCGGCTATCTGGCCGAGCGCGATATCATGCGGGTCAAGGCCGGGGCGAAGGGGCGCTTTATTGGCGATCTCGCCGGTATGCCGGCTCTGCCAGTTGTGCTCAAAGACGTAGCCGAATCTGGCGCCAGTGCCATTGAGTTGCCAGAACTGGCGTCGGCACATGGGGGCGCCATTGCCGTCAGGCCGCATCAGGCAGGACATGGATATACACGTCTAGCGCCGGTTGAGGCTCATTACCTCGCTATCATGAGTGCTGAATTGGTCACGCCTGTTCCAGGGTACGCTCTCCGCGGGGTTGTTCAATTGGATGGTGAGGCGCAGAGTTTTATCTGCCAGGGCCTGGCGCCAAATCGCCTCCGTGCTTGTGCGGGAAAGCGGAATTTAATTCCCTGTTAATTTCGATCTGTCGAAATTCGGCGAGCGACAGGCTGTGGCTATGTCATTGATATAACTTAATTATTATAGTATTTATTCGGCATTTGGTGAAGCTCAAAGGCCGCCATTGGGTATTGAATATTTAATAAAAAGGTTGCCACTTATTAAGTCCATTATACGCCGTAGAATATGACTTAATATCAAATGCGTCCAATAATGCGACGCATGTCAATCATTCGATAACGTATTAAGGGCGATATATCGGGATAGAAAGCCCGAAATCGATTCGGGCGGAGCCCTATCCAGCGAAAGCCCGCCAAATGAACAAAATTGTTCGCCCATCGAAATTCACCAGTGACCGGCCGAATTCAAAGCCGGCCGGCTTTCTTAGTGAATTGAATTCGACGATTTCGTACCGGGCGCTTGAGCCGCGCATCGCTTTCGATGGAGCCGCTGCGGCAACGGTCATTGCGACTGCGGATCAGCAGTCAGATCAATCGTCTGCGGATAGTTCTTCGCCACCGACTGGAGTGCCGGCGGCCGATGCTGGTGATGCTTCGCACTTACCGGCGGGCAACTCTGGCGCCGTGCCGGTCGAAGGATCGTTGCCTGACGCTCAGTCGGATGATCTCGCCGTGGCCCTTGCAGGCGCACCAGTCAACCAGGATGCCCCACGCCAAACCATCGTTTTCATCGACAGCTCCGTTGAAAACATCGATCAGATCGTCTCGGGTATTGATGCCGGGACTGAGATCATCATGATTGATGATCTATCGAGCGGTATCGATCAAATCGCCGCCCATTTGTCTGGCCGCACAAATATCGACTCTATTCACATCATTTCGCACGGCGAAGCCGGCACGCTTTACCTCGGCAGCGACACGCTGAACAATGCAAACTTGGAACAATATAATGAGGTCTTGGCCGGCATCGGCGATTCTCTTGCCGAGAACGGTGATATTCTCATTTACGGTTGCGACGTCGCCAGTGGCCCGGACGGTAAGTCGTTCATCACCCGGTTAGCAGCTAAGACCGATGCGGACGTTTCAGCATCCGCCGACGATACGGGCTGGGACGAAGCCGACGGCGACTGGAACCTGGAATATAGCAGCGGCGCGATCGAAACGCCGTCGCTTCAGATTGACACCTACCACGGCATTTTAGCGACGACGAACACCGGGGCATGGACGATCCCGGGTGGTGGCACCTCGGCAAGTTTTACCGGCGGCGGCGCAACGGTCACTGTGGGTTGGTCCGCCGAGAGCGCCAACTCGTCGTGGAGCGCGTCAAGCAACCAAACGCTCAACAACATTGCGGCTTTCTCTGGCGGGGTTCAAAACACTGCGTCGCTCGGCATGGTGTTCAACTGGGACACGACGCCCGAAACATCCTTGACACTCCCTATCCCCCAAGCCGCAACCGACGGCGGCACAGGTCTCATCACAATCTCCTTCTCGTCGGCTGTCACCAACCCGATCATTCATATCGACCGGCTCGGTGGCAATGGCGGCTTCACAAATAACGTGTATTCCAACTCCTCGCTCTGGACACTTTTGAATGGCGCCACACTGACGGAACTTACCGGCACAAGTCACTTCGATACCACTGCAACGACTGTCGTCCGGACCGCCAATCAGCTGATGTCAAACACGTCATCAACTGAATCCTCTTTCACGACTAATGCCGGAACGGCAGCCGGTTCTATCCGCATCAACGGCACCTTTGGTCCTGGTACGACCATTCAATTCCGCTTGTCAGGCGTTGGAGTTGACGGCGGCGGAGCTGATGGCTTCGAAATCAAGGTCACCTACGACCTCAATCCAGTTGCCGCCAACGACACGTTCACGACGGCTCATGATACCGCAGTCGGTATCAATGTTCGCGCCAACGATAGCGATCCCAACGGAGACGCGATCAACGTCACCAAAGTCAATGGCTCGACGATTTCTGTTGGCGGCCCTGGCATTGCCGTCACCGGCGGTACGGTCACACTCAATTCCGGCGGCAACCTCGTCTTCACTCCGACGGCTAACTACGCGGGCCCCTCCTCGTTCACATACACCATCGCCGACGCTAACGGCGGTACGTCCACGGCGACAGTCACTGGCACGGTAACAAATGCCACGCCCGCGCTCGATCTCGACTCATCGGGCGCCGGTACAGGCTTGACGGCGACATACGCTGAAAACGGCACCGCAATATCCATTGCAGATATCGATGCGGCGGTCACGGACGCCGACGACGCCAACATGGAGTCCGCGTCTGTCACGCTTACGAACCCGCAAACGGGCGACCGTCTGCTCGTCAACGGCTCGAGCGCGGCATCGGGTACGCTCGCCAGCGGCATCGCGTGGACCCGCACGGACACGGGAGTTACGCTCTCCGGGTCATTCACGAAGGCCCAGTACGCCGCCGCCATCCAACTCATTCAATTCGAAAACACGACCGACACGCCATCGGCGACCCCGCGCATCATCAATACCATCGTCAATGACGGCAACGTCAACTCGAACACGGCCGTTACCACGATCAACATCGATCGTGCGCCCGATCCCGACCAACGACGCGTTCTCCGGCAACGAAGGATCGACGGTCACCGGCAACGTCCTGACCAACGACACCGACACTAGGCGACGGCCCGGCGGCGACGCCTTTGACGCTCGTCACCGGACCCGCGAGCGGCACGTTGACCTCGTTCAATACGACAACGGGCGCCTTTGTTTATACGCCAACGATAGCGACTTCGCGGGAACCGACACGTTCACATATCGCTATACGGACGCCGACGGCGACAGCAAGACGGCGACCGTCACGCTGACCGTCAATCCTGTGAATGATGCGCCGGTCAACACGCTGCCTGCTGGCTGGACCGCAACCGAAGACCAAGCGCTGAAGCTTTCGGGTCTCTCCATTGCGGATATCGATGCAGCGTCCGGCTCGATGACGGTGACGCTCGCCGTTCCCGCAGGCACCGGCACGATCGCAGCCACGACGTCCGGCGGCGTGACCATCGGCGGATCGGGCACGACGAGCCTGACGCTCACCGGCACTGTCGACGGCCATCAACGCTTATCTCGCGTCGGCTGCGACGCAGCCTGTCTTCACGCCCGCGACCGACTTCACCGGCAACGTCACCTTGACGATGACCACCAACGACAACGGCAACACGGGTTCGGGCGGCCCGCTGACCGACGTCGATACGCGCACGATTACGGTGTTGCGCGATACCGACGGCGACGCTCTTGCGGATGCAAATGATATCGATGACGACAGCGACGGTATCATTGATGCGAATGAGGCGGCAGGCGACGCCGACGGAGACGGGATAGTAAATACACTCGACATCGACAGCGACAACGACGGCATCACCGACAATGTCGAGGCGCAGACGACGGCGGGCTACATCGCCCCGACCGGTCTCGACACCGATAAGGACGGCCTCGACAACGCTTATGACGCGACGTCCGGTGCGGGAGCGGCAGGCTCTAACGGCCTGACGCCGGTCAACACCGACGGCGCGGACCTCGCAGACTACCTCGATAGCGACAGCGACAACGACGGACTCGCCGACATCACCGAGCGCGGCACGGGCGCGACGATCGATCACGTCCACGACCGATACCGACCAAGACGGACTGCTCGATATCTTCGAAGGCACCAACGCCAGCGACGGTTTCGACGTCAATGACGAGAATATCACCGGCACGGTCTCGAACCTCGCCGACACTGACGGCGATGCGGCGAGCGCAGTTCCGCTGACCGCCGACCGCGATTGGCGTGACGACGTGAGCCCAACGGGCACGGACAACACCGTCACCACGCTCGAAGACACGAACAAAGTCTTCGCGACAAACGACTTCCCGTTCGCGGATGCTGGTGGTCAAACGCTGACGCGCGTGCGCATCGACAGTCTCCCCGTCACGGGCACGCTGAAACTCAACGGCGTCGCTGTCTCAGCCGGTCAGATCATCACAGCTGCCGATATCACCTCGGGCAAACTCGCCTGGACGCCGCCCGCCGACAACAACGGCGCGGCACTTGCCAGCTTCACCTTCTCGGTCGGCGACGCCCGCACGTTCGATGCCGCGCCGAACACGATGACGATCAACGTCACGCCGGTCGCCGACATCACCAACGATGCCGTCTCGACCAACGAAGACACGGCGATCACGTTCAACGTCGTCGCCGGCACGAATGGCGCAACCATCGATACGTTTGAAGCGAGCCCAAGCGTCACCGCGTTCACGTCGCCGTCGAACGGCGCGGTGAGCTGTTGCCGCCAACGGCACGATCACCTACACGCCAGCCGCGAATTTCTCCGGCGTCGATACGTTCACCTACACGGTAACATCGGGTGGCCGCACCGAAACGGCGACCGTGACCGTGACCGTCAACGCCGTCAACGACGTGCCCGTCCTCGATCTCAATTCAACGGCCTCAGCGGCCGATACGGACCGCGGGTTCAATACGACATTCGCGACGGGCAGCCCGACGGCCGTTGCCATTGCCGATACGGACGCTGACATCTTCGAAGACGGCGAAAACGACATCACCAAACTGACCATCGTCGCTGGCGGCACGACGCTTGCGTCCACCGATAAAGTGACGATTGCAGGTCAAACATTCGCGCTCGATGCCAACGCAACGTTCAATAACGTCACCGTCGGCGGCTCCAGCGTCAACATCAGCTATGTCGCCTCGACCCGCACCTTCACGATCACGAATGCCGCAGGCGCGACAATACCGATCGATCAGGCCGACCTTGATACACTGGTACGCGGCACGACTTATCTGAGCACGTCGCTGACGCAGCCGCCGAGCAACCGCACGTTCAGCTTCACCGCAACCGATGCAGGCAACAACACTTCGCCCGCCGCCGTCGCGACCGTCGCCTTCCTGCCGCCGCCGGATGCGGTCGATGATACGTTCACGACCGCTCACGACGCAGCCATCTCCATCGATGTTCTCGACAACGACACTGATCCCCAGTCGGATCCCCTGAGCGTGACGCACGTCAACGGCACCGCGATCCTGGCGGGAGGCTCAGGTGTTGCCGTGACGGGTGGCATTGTAACGCTTGTCAGCGGCAATCTCGTTTTCACGCCCACTGCAAACTACGCCGGACCAACTTCGTTCACTTACACTATCGGCGACGGAACAGGAGGCCAAGACACGGCGACTGTTACCGGCACGGTGACCAACATCGCGCCTGTGCTCGATCTCAATTACAATCCATCGACCGCCGCCGTCACGCCAACGACGCCGTCTGGCGCTGCGAACTTGCTCTCTAACGGCAGCTTTGAAGGCAGCGGCGGCTGGACGGCGAATTCTGGACTTGAGGTGAGTTCATCGCCATCCACATACGGCGTTCCCGCAGTTGTGGCTGGGACTGGAACGAGATTCCTTGAGTTGGAGGGGGCGGGTTTAACGCCAAACACCACCCCTGCTACAATTCAGCAGACGTTATCGACGGTAGCTGGTGACGCATACGTGTGGTCGTTGCTTGGCACGACGCGAACCAACTCGACAACCGGAAATGACCGGATCATCGTCAACGCCGGGACGACCAATTCAGGGACATTGACGCTCGCACGTGGGAGTTGGTCCAACTTTACCGGAGTGTTCACGGCAGCAACTGCTGCCGATGTTTTCAAAGTCACGTCGGCTGGCTCTACGGGTTCCGGCAGCACCGCGGCCGGCGATGGCGCAGGCGAAATGCTCGACCAAATTATCGTCCAGAAACTTGCCAACAATGATGCTCAAACAACGAACAACCGTGCCGTTCTGACGACCACGGCGGCACAAGGACTTCTCGCCAACGACAGCAACATCGTCAATTCTGCGACCGCTCTCAGCGTAACCGCCGTCAACGGCGTTCCGGCGTCGGTCGGCGCGACGATCACCTTGGCTTCGGGCGCGACGCTGCTCGTAGGCGCGGACGGATCCTACTCGTACAATCCGAACGGTCAGTTCGATTGGCTCGCACCCGGCGCTACCACGACAGAAACATTCACCTACACGATGAACGACGGCGACGGCAACACCACTACTGCGACCGCTACAATCACCATCGTAGGTTTGCCGGACGCAGCATCCGGCCGCGATTACGCCACGGCGTTCACGGAAAATGGTGCTGCTGTCGCGATTGCATCTGTGGCGGCAATGGTTGCGGATGCCGACGACACCAATATGGAATCGGCAACTATTACGCTGACCAACCCGCAGATCTGGCGACCGCTTGCTCGTCAATGGTTCCGCCGGAACGACCGGAACCATCGGCAGCATCACCTGGACGCGTACCGATACGACGGTCACGTTCTCCGGCACCGGAACCGAGGCGCAATACGCATCCGCGCTCCAGCACATCCAATTCGAGAATACGACGGACAATCCCACGGCAACGCCGCGCACCATCAACACCATCGTCAACGACGGCAGCGCGAACTCCAACACCGCCGTCACGACCATCAACATCGATCTCGCGCCCGATCCGGTCAACGACGCCTTCTCGGGCAATGAAGATACAACGATCTCGGGCGACGTCGACGCAAACGATACCGACACGGGCAGCGGCCCGGGCGCAAACCCGCTGGCCGTTGTGACCGGCCCGACAAACGGCATGCTGACGTCCTTCAACACGGCAACCGGAACTTTCGTCTACACGCCAAACGGCGACTTCAACGGCACGGATACCTTCACCTACAGCTACACCGACGTTGATGGCGACACGAAGAACGCGACGGTGACGCTGACGGTCAATGCCGTCAACGACGCGCCGGTCAATACTGTTCCGGCCACGCTTGGGCCGGTCGCCGAAGACGGCACGCTCGCAATCACCGGCGTCTCTGTGGCCGACATCGACAACACCACTTTGACGACCACCGTCTCGATCACGAACGGCGTTCTCAATCTTGGAACGACTGGCGGAGCCACGGTGACTGGGGCCGGTTCCGGGACAGTGATCCTGTCGGGCACAGCTGCTCAGATCAATGCCGCACTCGCGACATTGAGCTATGTTCCCACCGCTGATTTCAATGGCTCGGCCGCGTTCCAGATTTCGACCACAGACGGCGCGCAGACAGACATCGACAATCGCACAATCACCGTTTCGTCAGTTGTTGATATCGCGAATGACACCGTTGCAACCAACGAGGACGCAGCCGTCACGTTCGCGCCACTTGGGAATGACTCGTTCGAGAATTCCGGTCGTACCATCACTGCCATCAATGGGTCCGGCATCACTGCTGGTGGACCTGACGTTGTTCTAGCTGGCGTCGGCACCGTAGTGCTCGATGCGCTCGGCAACCTCACCTTCACGCCCGTCGCAAACTACAACGGAACTCCATCGTTCACCTACACCGTCACGTCGGGTGGCGTCACCGAAACAGCCACCGTCGATTTGACTGTCAACGCGATCAATGATGCGCCAACCCAAACGGTTCCCGTGGCGCAGACGACGAACGAAGACGTTGCCAAGGTCATCACTGGCGCAGCCGTTGCCGATGTTGACGGCGGCACGCTGACGACAACGCTGACCATCCCAGCCGGTACGGGCCTACTCTCTGTGTTGACGGCAGGAACGGCCGTTATCAGCGGCGATGGCACGGGCACCGTAACTATTTCCGGCACAGCGGCTGAAATCAATGCCGCGATTGCGTCCATCACCTATACGCCTGCTGCCGACTATAACGGCTCCGTCGCCATGGGCATGTCGACGACAGACGGACCGGCAACCGCGTCGGCAACCGTTGCGATCACAGTCACCCCCGTCGCCGACATTACGAACGACGCTGTATCGACCAACGAAGACACCACAGCATCATTTAACGTCCTGACCGGCACAAACGGCGCAACAGCCGACACCTTCGAAGGCGTCGAGGCGGTCACGGGCGTGACGCAGCCAGCCAACGGCTCGGTTGCGTTCCTCGCGGATGGATCGATATCTTACACGCCAAACTCCAACTTCAACGGCACGGATACCTTCACCTACACGGTGACTTCCGGCGGCGTGACGGAAACAGCAACCGTCACGGTCACCGTCAACGCGGTTGATGACGCACCGGTCAACACCGTGCCGGGTGCTCAGACTACGAACGAAGATGCCAACATCGTCTTCAACGCGGCGAACGGTAACGCAATCACGGTTGCCGACGTCGACAGCAATGTCTCGACGACGTTGACCGTCGCCAACGGAACTCTCAATTTAGGATCGATCTCGGGCGTCACCGTCACCGGCAACGGTACCGGCACGGTTACGATTTCGGGCTCCGCCTCGGCAATCACGGCGGCGCTCAGCGGCCTTACCTTTGCACCAACACCAGATTGGAACGGTGCGACCACACTCAACGTCTCGACCTCCGACGGTGTCAACCCTGCCGATGTAGACGCCATTGCCATCACCGTGTCGCCGGTCGTCGATATCAATTCCGATAGCGCCACCACTGCGGAAGACACGGCACGCACGCTCAACGTGCTCGCAAGCGATAGCTTCGAAAACGCAGGCGCGGTTGTCTCGTCGGTCACGCAGCCTGCAAACGGCTCGGTGTCGATTGGTGCTGGTGGCAATGTCACCTATACGCCGAATGGCGATTTCACCGGCACAGACACGTTCACCTACACCGTCACCTCGGGCGGCGTCACCGAAACGACGACGGTTACGATGACCGTCACGCCGGTCAACGACGCCCCCATCTCGGCGGCTGCCGCCAATCAGACCGGAACCGATGGCCAGGCCGATAGCTACAATGCCGGCGCGCTCTTCACCGACGTCGATAACGCGAGCCTGACGTTCTCCGCCTCGGGGCTCCCCGCAGGTCTCACCATCAATCCGGCCACTGGTCTCATTTCCGGAACCATCGACAGCCACGCTTCGACAGGCGGCACGGCCGGCGTCTACAGCGTCACTGTGACGGCAACGGACGCTTCGGGTGCGCTTGCGACGACGACATTCACATGGACTGTCGCGAACCCGGCCCCGGTTGCGCAGAATGACGCCTACACCGGCACGGAAGATGTGGCGATCACAGGCAACGTGCGCACGAACGACAGCGATCCCGACGGCGATATACTTACCGTCAACACCACGCCGGTCTCCGGTCCCTCTAACGGCATGCTGACGCTCAACAGCAACGGCACGTTCACGTACACGCCCGCCAGCAATTTCACCGGAACGGATACGTTCACCTACGAGGTAACGGATGCCGACGGGGCGACGACGACAGCCACGGTCACGCTCTACGTCAATCCAATCAATGACAGTCCGCTCAATACCGTGCCGGGCAACCAGACGACAGGCGAAGACACGCCTCTCGTGTTCACGGGTCCTAACGCAATTACGGTCACGGACGTCGATAGTCCGTCCGTTGAGACGACTATCTCAGTTGTCCACGGCACGGTGACTCTCGGCTCGCTCGCTGGCGTCACGGTTACGGGCGACGGAACGGGTTCGGTCACGCTGACGGGTTCGCCTGCGGCCATCACAGCTGCATTGAGCGGCCTTTCCTATGAGAACACGCCCGACTACAACGGCCCAGATACGCTGACAATTCTATCAACTGACGGCATCGCGACCACCACCGCGAACCTCGCCATCACGGTTTCGCCGGTTGCCGACATTGCGGCAGACACTGTTTCGGGCACTGAAGACAACGCCATTTCGTTCAATGTCTTGACCGGCACCAACGGCGCCACCGCCGACAGCTTCGAAGGTTCACCTGCCGTCACCGGCTACACGCAGCCTGCCAACGGCACGGTCACGATCGATGCATCGGGCAACGTTGTCTACACGCCAAACACAGACTTCAACGGAACCGATACGTTCAGCTACACGGTCACGTCGGGCGGCGTAACGGAAACCACCACAGTCACCGTCAATGTTGCCGCAGATAACGACGCTGCAACGCAGAGCCTACCGATTGACCAGAACGGCACGGAAGATACAGCTGTTATCTTCAGCGGCGCCAACGGCAATCAAATCATCATCGGTGATATCGATGCCGCAGCGACGGTAACGACAACGATCTCGGTCCCGGCCGGCGTTCTCAATGCCATCACCACACCAGGTGTTACAATTGGCGGCAATGGCACGGGAACGGTGACGCTCTCTGGCACACCAGCCGCAGTAACAGCTGCACTCAATGGCCTCGGCTATACCCCGGTTGCCGACTATAACGGCAGCGTCGTCATGTCAGTCTCGACGACTGATGGCATCGCGGCGGCCGTCAATGGCACCGTTGACGCTCAATCTAGCGCCCGTTTCAGATATCGCCAACGATGCCACCTCGACGAACGAGGATGCGCCGAAGATCATCACCGTTCTTGGCAACGATACCTTCGAAAATCCTGGCGCTACAATCACGGGCGTTACCAATGGTGCCAACGGCAATGTCGCAATCAACGGCGACGGAACCGTAACCTACACGCCGGCTGCCAACTTTAACGGCAGCGATACATTTACCTATACAGTGACCTCCGGCGGCGTCACCGAAACAGCAACTGTCACTGTCGTCGTCAACCCGATCAACGACGCGCCCACGCAGGCCGTACCTGCGGCTCAAGCAACCGCCGAAGACTCCGGCCTCACATTCTCCTCCGCCACAGGTAACGCCATAACGGTTGCCGATATCGACGGCGATACACTGACGACGACGATCTCGGTCACCAACGGCACCATCGATCTCGGCGCCTTCACTGGCGTGACTGCGACAGGCGACGGCACCGGAACGGTAACGCTCACGGGCTCTGCTGCCGCCATCAACGCAGTTCTTCGACGGCCTGACCTACAACCCCACGGCCGATTATAACGGCAGCGCCCTCATGTCGGTCACGACGACGGACGGCGCGTCATCGGTCAGCAACACCATTGCGCTGACCGTCACTCCGGTTGCCGATATTGTCGCCGACAGCGTCACGACAAATGAAGATACGCCGATCACTATTCCCGTCATGGGCAACGACAGCTTCGAGAACTCTGGCGCGTCGATCACGAGCGTGACGCAACCGGCAAACGGTACCGTGTCGATTGGGGCTGGCGGCGTGGTGGTCTACTCACCAAACGCCAACTATCATGGCCCCGATAGTTTCACTTACACCGTCACATCCGGCGGCGTTACCGAAACGACGACCGTGTCCGTCATCGTCGATCCCGTCAACGATGCGCCAGTGACGAACGTTCCGGCCGGTCAGACGACGAACGAAGACGTGCCGCGCGTGTTTTCCACTGCCAACGGTAACGCGATCACCGTTTCTGATGTTGACGGTGACACGCTCACGGTCACGTTGTCTGGCACAAACGGAGCGTTGATGCTTGGCACAGTGGCCGGCGTAACCGTTTCTGGAAACGGCACGGGAACAGTTACGGTCAGCGGGTCCGCTGCCGCCATCACAAGCGCGCTCAACGGACTGTCCTTTGCGCCGGCAGCTGACTACAACGGTTTGGCCGGTATCACCGTCACAACAACAGACGGCAACGTCACGACCAGCAGCACCATCGGCATCACAGTCAACCCTGTCGTCGATATCGTGGCCAACACTGTTTCGACCAACGAAGACGTGGCCGTCACCATCAACGTTCTGACCAACGACTCGTTTGAGTTGCCGGCCGCTGCCGTTACATCCGTGACCCAGGGCGCGAGCGGCACAGTCAGCTTCCTGGCAGATGGCACCGTCGTCTATACACCCGACACCAACTTCCACGGCACCGATACGTTCACCTACACGGTCACCTCAGGCGGCGTCACGGAAACGACGACCGTCACCGTTACCGTCGGCGACGTCAACGACATCCCGACGACTACCGGCCTTGCCGATCGCAACAATCTCGACGGCCAGACCGTCTCGGTCAATGTTGCGGCAATCTTTGCCGATAACGACGGCGAGACGTTGACCTATTCGGCGAGCGGTCTTCCTGCTGGCCTCAGCATCAATCCCGGGACTGGCATCATTACGGGCACGATAGATAAATCCGCCTCGCAATCTGGGCCTTATACAGTTATCGTCACGGCGAGCGACGGTCATCCGGGCGGCTCGGTATCGACCAGCTTCACCTGGAATCGTTGCCAACCCCGGGCCGACCGCTGTCAATGACGCGGCGACTACGAACGAAGATACGCTCGTCAACGTCGATGTCCTCGTCAACGATACCGATCCCGATGGCGATCCACTCACCGTTACCGCTGCAACTGCCGGTAACGGCACGGTCACGATCAAGCCCGATGGCACAATCGACTATACGCCGGCCGCGGATTTCAATGGCACCGACACCATCGTCTATCAGATTAGCGATGGTAACGGCGGCGTCTCGACCGCAACCGTTACCGTGACGATCAATCCCGTCAACGACGCTCCGGCAGCCATCACGCCACTGCCGAACTTGACAGATGCCGACAGTCAATCGGTCAGCCTCGATTTCGCATATGCCTTCTCGGACATCGACGGCGATACGCTGACCTACTCGATAACGGGGCTGCCTGTGGGGCTGTCGTTCGACACAGCAACCGGCCGCATCACCGGGACGCTCGATCCGAGCGCGTCGGTCGGTGGACCGGGCAACGACGGCATCTATTCCATCGCCATCACGGGCGACGACGGCAATGGCGGCACGGTGACCACAACGTTCACCTGGACCATTCTCAACCTGCCACCAACATCCGGCGACGATGCCGTCACAACACCGGAAGATACACCGGTCGTTGTGACTGTGCTGTCGAACGACTTCGATCCCGACGGCGATCCGTTGACGATTACGCACATCAACGGCACCGCCATCAGCGCCGGCAATCCGGTTACGACTGAGCATGGCGTCGTCAGTCTGTCCGTCGATGCCTTCGGCAATCAGGTTTTGACCTACACGCCAGATGCCAACTTCAACGGCGTTGAGAGCATTGATCTATTCGACCAGCGACGGCAACACCGGCACGGATACGGCAACGCTGACTGTTACGGTTACGCCCGTCAACGACGCGCCGGCCGTCGACGTCCTGGCCGATCTCACGAATAACGATAGCGATGCCGTCAGCGTCAATGTCAGCTCGTTCTTCCAGGATATCGACAAGCCGGATGGCGACACGCTCGAATTCTCGGCTGTTGGCTTGCCGGCCGGACTTTCGATCAATCCGGTCACCGGCATCATTTCGGGCACTACCGATCCAAGTGCATCGCAGGGCGGACCTTACACGGTCGTCGTCACTGGCACAGATTCTGGCGGCGCGACCGTCAGCCAAACCTTCACGTGGACCGTCAACAATCCAAAGCCAACCGCGCTGAACGATGACAACACCGTTTCAGAAGGCACTGATTTGACCGTCAATGCCGCGAACGGCGTCATTTCTAACGACAGCGATCCCGATTCTGATCCGTTGACCGTCAGCGCTATCAACGGCAATCCGGCATCGGTCGGAGCATCGGTTGCCGGCTCGTCCGGCGGCCTCTTTACCGTCAAAGCCGATGGCTCCTACACCTTCGACGACAACGGCGCATTCGAGGATCTGCAGTCGGGCGAAAGCCGCACGACCACGATCACCTACACCATCTCCGACGGCAATGGCGGGGTTGCTACCGCTGAACTCACGGTCACGGTCAACGGTACGAACGACGCACCGGTCGCAACGCCCCTCGACGCAATCACGACCGTCGACAATGCACCGCTGACACTCAACACGGCCAGCAGCTTCACGGATGCCGATGGCGATACGCTGACGTACTCGGCAACAGGTCTCCCGGCAGGTCTCAGCATCGATGCCGTCACAGGGCTCATCACGGGGACTATCGACAAGGCGGCCTCGCAAGGCGGTACGGGCGGCGTCTACACGGTCACGATTCTGGCCGATGACGGTAATGGCGGCATAACGCCGGTCACACTCACCATCACAATCACGAACCCGGCACCGAATGCTGGCGACGACGTCGCGATAACGAACGAAGATACGCCCGTCTCCGGCTCGGTGGCTGGCAACGACAGCGATCCGGACGGCGACACGCTGACCTTTACCAAGGCGTCCGATCCCTTGAATGGCACCGTCGTCGTCAATAGCGACGGCACCTATACTTACACGCCGAATGCCGAATTCCACGGCACGGATTCGTTCACCTATACCGTCGACGACGGTAACGGCGGCACGAAAACGCAAACCGTGACAATTACCATCGATCCCGTGAACGACGCGCCTCTTTCGACGCCGCTTTCGTCACAGTCCTCGCTCGATAATTCACCCGTCATCTCTCAATGTCTCGTCGAACTTCTCCGACATCGACGGCGATACGCTGACGTTCTCGGCGACCGGCCTGCCGCCAGGTCTTTCGATTGATCCAGATACCGGCATCATCACCGGCACAGTCGATCACCTGGCGTCGGTAAGCGGACCGTATTCGGTTACCGTCTACGGCGAAGACCCAGATGGCCAAATCACGAGCCAGACGTTCACTTGGAATGTCACGAACCCCGCCCCGGTTGGTCCGGCCATTCCCAATTCGCTTCGGGCGTGGACGGCACCAGCGTCAACCTCGCAGCGGGTGCAGGCTTCGCCGATCCGGATGGCGATACGCTGACGTTCTCGGCCACGGGTCTTCCAGACGGCTTGGCGATCAATCCGGTCACAGGCGAGATCTCAGGCACGTTGACGACCGATGCGTCCGTAGGTGGTCCGTCGCTCGACGGGGTTTATTCGATCACCGTCACGGCAACCGACAGCCAGGGCGCGACGGTTTCGAAGACATTCACGTACACAGCCAGCAACCCGGCGCCGGTCGCCGGTAACGATGCGTTCGAGGGAACGGAAGACACGCCCGTCACGGGGACTGTTGCCGCGAACGACAGCGATCAGGATGGCGATACCCTAACCTACGCCGTGCTGACGCCTCCGGCACACGGTTCCGTCATTCTCAATTCGGACGGCACGTTCACTTACACACCAAACCCAGACTACAACGCCGACCAAGGCATCGAAACGTTCACCTACACCGTCACGGACGCCAACGGCGCCACGGCAACTGCAACGGTAACGCTCAATATCGCCCCAGTAAATGACGCGCCTGTCGCCCAGGATGTCATAGAAACGACGCTTGAGGACACGCCCTTCAGTGGCGTTCTGGTTGGGACCGATGCCGACAAAGACCTGTTGACCTTCACCAAAGCGTCGGATCCGTCGAATGGCAGCGTCGTCGTCAATCCGGACGGCACCTACACATACACGCCAAACCAGGACTTCCACGGCCCAGACAGTTTCACCTATACTGTCAGCGACGGTAAGGGCGGCACGGTCACACACACTGTCACCATCAATGTCACGACGATCAACGACGTGCCGGTGGCCGTCGACGACACATTCTCCGGTAACGAAGATACTGTCATAGCTGGTGACGTAACACCGGGCACAGCCGGACAGGATAGCGATATCGACGGCGACACGCTTGTCGTCTTCGATACCGACGGAGATACGCTCAACGGCATCACTCCTGTCACAGCTCCCGTCCACGGCACGCTCGTGATCAACGCCGATGGCACGTTCAGCTATACGCCGGACGCGAACTACAACGGCACGGATAGCTTCACCTACCGGATCAGCGACGGCAACGGGGGCTTCGACGAAGCGATCGTGACGCTCACTGTCAATCCCGTGAATGACGCGCCCGTCGCCTCTAACGATCAGTTGACGACGCCTGAAGATCAGCCGTTTACGGGCCAATTACCGGTTGCTACCGATGTTGAGAACGACGCGGTTACTTACGCCAAGGGCTCAAATCCTGCCCACGGTACCGTGACGGTCAATCCTAATGGCACCTACGTTTACACGCCGAAGCCGAACTACAACGGCCCAGATAGCTTCACCTATACCGTTTCCGATGGCAACGGTGGCGTGAACACCTACACGGTCACGGTTCTTGTGACGCCGGTCAACGATAATCCCGTGGCAACCAACGACACCGGCACCGTCCGGCCAGGCTCGAGCGTCAAAGTGCCCGTTCTCACCAACGACACCGATCTCGACGGCGATAAGCTGACTGTGACGAAGGCAACCGCGGGTCAAGGCACTGTGCGGATCTTGGCCGACGGCTCGATCAGCTACACGCCTCGCCCCGGTTTCTCTGGAACCGATACGATTACTTACATTATCAGCGACGGTCATGGCGGGTACGCGACGGCAACCGTTTCAATCGCCGTCGAAGACGCGGGGTATGTGGAACAGCCGGTTGTCTTCGGTTTCGATGGCCCGTCCATATCGCCGGATAATGACAATGGCATCGATGGCGGCGGTTACGAGAGTATCGGCGCTGAAGGCGCGGTCGTGGATGCGGTCTTCGATATTGGCTCGTTGCGCAGTCTGGCAAATCAGCTGACGGCGGACGGCGCAGTTCTTGCCGCAGCGAACGGCGCACGCAATCTGGGAGGCATTGGTTCGCTTGGTGCGAACGGCGCCGTACTAGATACCATCCGCGCCGAACGGGTTCGGGAGATCCTTAACTCAGCCGGTCTCAATTCACGGGTCTTTGGCGGCGGTATCGAAGGCCTTCCCGGGTTCTCGCTACGCAACAACGTACCGGGAAATCTCGGAGGTCTGGGAACGCGAGAACAGGTCATCATCGAGAGCATCGTGCGCGGCCGTGCGTTGATCATTCAAATATCCAACACGATCCAAGACGGCGCTCTCAGTATCGTCGACTACCGCTTCTCGCAGACCAGTGGAGCACCTCTGCCTGACTGGCTCGATCGCGCTGGCCGCGATCTGCTGATCGGCGAGCGGTCGCCCGATATAGAATTCCTGAAGCTCAAGGTTGAAGTGGTCTATTCGGACGGAAGCGTTGTAGTCCAAGAGGTCCGCATCGATACTGCGACTGGTGAGATTCAGCCAATGACTCCCGGCAAGCAAGGAACCCTGGCCCCAGCCCTCTTTAGCGATCAGTTCCGGGCCCGGCCGATGTTGACGCCGGACCAAATCCAGAGCCTTGGGCGGGCTATCGCGCGCTAGCCACCAAAGGCGAAATAAGCGGGTCTCCATATGAAGCCGGGTCACACAGCTGATCCGGCTTCTTCTTTGGGTGGCACAAATGGCGTAATAGAGTAACTCACTTCGTGCCAGCTGAGGTCCACTAGCGCTGCCCATGCAACTCGACGCCGCAAACTTGAGAGATTTCTATCGCACGCCCTTAGGGCAGGTTGTGCGGCGGCAGCTTGCGTCGCGCATACGTGCGCGCTGGAAAAAGCTCGATGGCCTGACCGTCTTTGGCACCGGCTTCGCAGTTCCCTACCTTGGATCGTTTCGCGCCGAGGCCAAGTGCATCGGCTCGCTGATGCCGGCACGTCAGGGAGCACTCGTTTGGCCTCAGGGTACGCGCTGCCATTCCGTATTGGTCGAGGAGCATCATTGGCCGTTGCCCGACAACAGCGTTGATCGGTTGCTTGCCATCCATACGCTCGAAGCGGCCGAACGAACCGGGCCGGTGCTGCGCGAGATGTGGCGCGTGCTCGCGCCGGATGGGCGGTTGATTTTGGTCGTCCCCAACAGGCGCGGAGTTTGGTCGCGGATCGATGCCACACCGTTTGGCCATGGATTGCCGTTCAGCCGCGGTCAGCTTGAGCAACAGCTGACCGACGCGCTTCTCACTCCCATCGATTGGAGCGGCGGGCTCTATTTCCCCCCGGTTGGAAATCGCTTTGCTCTGCGCATGGCCGGCACAATAGAGCGAACGGGTTCAAAATTCGCGGCCGCAGCAGCGGGCGTCATTATCGTAGAAGCGCGCAAGGAACTCATGGCGCCGGTTGGCGGCGGGGTCAGGGCGAAAGACATTCGCGTTTTAAGACCGGCCGAAAGTGGCGGCACCTTTCGCTCAACGCCGTAGCTCATCGGCTTTGTTTGCCCGGCCCTTCATCAGGAAGACGGCTTTTTCGCCAAACAAGTTCTGCATCGACAAGGACCACTTTATCGGCAGCCGCCGTCCCGACGCGTTAAAGGCCACAGCCTGCTCCACGTCCGCGCCGATATCTTCGCATAAATCTGCGAAATCCCGGATCGTGCACAAATGCGCGTTGGGGCTCATGTACCAATTGTCCGGCAAGTTGTGCGTGACGGGCATTCGTCCCGACCACAAAAGGCCGGTGCGGATTTCCCAGTGGCCGAAATTCGGGAATGAAACGATGGCACGCCGCCCAATGCGCAGCAGGTTTTCCAGAACCTTGCGCGGCGAGCGTGTGGCCTGGATCGTGAGTGATAAAACGGCATAGTCAAAGGCCTGATCGGGATAGTCGGCGAGGTCGCGATCCGCGTCGCCCTGAATAACCGAAAGCCCGTGCGCCACGCAGGCGTTGACCTTTTCGCGTGAAATCTCCACGCCCCGGCCATCGACGGCTTTGACGCGCGTCAAGAGCTGAAGCAATTCACCATCGCCGCAGCCGACGTCGAGCACGCGCGATCCTGGTTCCACCATCTCGGCAATCAAGAGGTGGTCGACACGCGATGTAGCGCCGGGCACGGCTGCATTCGATGTCATGCCTCAGTGCTCCCTGCGGGCTTTAAGCCGCGCTTCGTTGCAGCCGCCGTTATGAAGCCGCGTACCGTGGTCAGGAATTCCGCTTCATCAAGCAGGAACGCGTCGTGGCCCTTGTCGCTTTCGATTTCTACGAACGAGACGTTGGCGGCGACGGCGTTCAAGGCATGGACGATGGCGCGGCTTTCGCGTGTTGGATAGAGCCAGTCGGAGGTGAACGACACGACGCAAAAGCGGGTCTTGGTATTGCGGAAAGCGTCCGCCAAAACCTCGCCGCGTTCCGCGCGGAGATCGAAGTAGTCCATGGCTCTCGTAATGTAGAGATAGCTATTGGCATCGAACCGGTCGACGAACGAAGAACCCTGATGGCGCAGGTAACTCTCAACTTGGAAATCGGCGTTGAATGAAAACGTCAGCTGCGAGCGGTCCTGCAGGCTGCGCCCGAACTTACGGTGCAACGCCTCTTCTGAGAGATACGTAATGTGCGCCGCCATCCGCGCAACGGCTAGACCGTTCCTTGGAACCTTGCCTTGGGCAATATAACTTCCCTGGCACCAGTCAGGGTCCGCCATCACGGCTTGACGGCCGACTTCGTGAAACGCGATATTCTGCGACGAGTGCCAAGCCGCAGTCGCAATTGGTACGGCGGCAAAGACGCGGTCCGGAAAGCGTGCGGCCCATTCGAGCACCTGCATGCCACCCATCGAGCCGCCGACGACCGCGAACAGCTGGCCTATGCCGAGATGATCAATGAGCCGCGCCTGCGCTTCCACCATGTCGCCGATGGTGATGACGGGAAAATCGATGCCGTAAGGCTGGCCTGTTGCTGGATTCGTGGAGGCAGGTCCCGTCGAACCCATGCAGCCACCCAGGATATTCGGGCAAATGACGAAGAAGCGGTTGGTATCGACGGGCTTTCCTGGGCCCACAAGCGTTTCCCACCACCCAGGCTTGCCGGTGACCGGATGAGGGTTGGCGACATACTGGTCGCCGGTGAGCGCGTGACAAATCAAAATCGCGTTGGACTTGTCGGCATTTAGGTCGCCATAGGTCTGGTAGGCAATGGTAAAGGGCTTCAGCTCCAGCTGACACGCGAGCTTCAGAGGCGCTGTTTCCAGGAAGCTGTCAGGGATCGCGGAAGTCATGCCTTTTAGGCCCAGCCTTGCACATTGTATTTGATTGAGCCGTTAGCTAGGACGTAGGGACGGAAAGTCAACTTTAATCTTTGATTTCAACAGGGCAAGCCCCTATTGATCGGGCGCCGCGCCGGGCTCTGGTCCGGCGTGTTGTTAGTGGTTCGGACCGTTCCTTAAATCGCATCAGTGACTTCGAGACTTATCATGAAAACCGCCGGCCCTAAACCAAACCCGAGAATTCTCGATATCGAGGCTTACGTGCCGGGCGAAAGCAATGTGCCGGGCGGCGTCAAGCCGGCAAAGCTCTCGTCAAATGAAACGCCGCTCGGACCGAGCCCGACTGCCATTGCTGCCTACAAATCGGCGGTGGCTGACCTTGAGCGCTACCCCGACGGTCAAGCGACTGTGTTACGCAGCGCCATCGCGCGGCGTTACGGCATTGATGCCGCCCGCATTGTCTGCGGCGCAGGCTCGGACGAAATCTTAGGCCTGCTGGCGCGCGGCTATCTCGGGCCCGGTGACGAAGCAATCTACACGGCGCACGGCTTCCTGGTCTATCGCATCGCCATTTTGACCAACGGCGCGACGCCGGTCATCGCGCCGGAAAAGAACCTGACAACCGACGTTGATGCCATTCTGGCCCGCGTCACGGATCGCACGCGCGTCGTGTTTCTCGCCAACCCGAACAATCCAACGGGGACATACATTCCATTCGACGAAGTGCGCCGCCTGCGCTCGGGCTTGCCCGAAAACGTGCTCCTGGTGCTTGACGCAGCCTACGCCGAATACGTCAGCAACAACGACTACGAAGCCGGACTTGAGCTGGTCGCGACGACATCAAATACCGTAATGACGCGCACCTTCTCGAAGATCCACGGTCTTGCCGCGTTGCGCATCGGCTGGGGCTATTGCCCCGCCGGTGTGGCAGACGTGTTGAACCGAATTCGCGGGCCATTTAATTTGTCCTCGCCGTCGATTGCCGCTGGTGCTGCTGCTATGGACGATGCAGTCCACATGGACGCGGCCAAGCGCCATAACGATGAATGGTTGCCTTGGGTCATGGCAAAACTGTCGAGCCTCGGATTTGATGTCACGCCGGGCGTCGCCAACTTCGTATTGTTTCACTTTCCATCGCAAGGAGACAAATCGGCGGCGGGCGCGGACCAGTATCTGAAATCCAAGGGTGTCATTGTGCGTAAGGTCGGCGCCTATGGTCTCCCCAACGCACTGCGTATGACCATCGGTTCGGGCGATGACAACAAGCGCGCCATTGCAGCGCTGCAGGACTACATGAGCGGGGCGAATACATGAGCACGGCCGAAAGCAAATTCATGTTCGAGCGCGTCGCACTGATCGGCATCGGTCTCATCGGCTCGTCGATCAGTCACGCCGCACGCCGCGCTGGGCTCGCCCGCGAGATAGTCGGCTCGTCTGCGACACCTTCAACGCGCGCCAAAGCCTTGGAACTCGGGCTTGTCAGCAAAGTTTTTGACAATGCAGCAGACGCCGTCAAAGGCGCCGATCTCGTGATCTTGTGCGCGCCGGTTGGCGTTTACGGAAAAATCGCTGAACAGATTGGCTCGCATCTCAAATCAGGTGCCATTCTCACCGACGTCGGCTCGGTGAAAGCGGCCGTGGTGCGCGATGTCGCGCCGTTCGTGCCGGCGGGTGTCCACTTTATTCCCGGTCATCCGATTGCCGGAACGGAACAATCCGGCCCGGAATCGGGTTTTGCCGAATTGTTCGACGGCCGCTGGTGCATTCTAACGCCAGAAGTGGATGCCGACCGGATGGCCGTCGCGAGGCTCGAGGCGTTTTGGCAAAAGCTCGGCTCCAAAGTCGAGATCATGGCCCCGGATCATCATGATCTTGTGTTGGCCATCACCTCTCATTTGCCGCATCTCATCGCCTTTAATATCGTCAATACCGCCGCTCATCTCGCGCGAGTGACGGACAGCGAAGTCATCAAATTCTCGGCCGGCGGTTTTCGCGACTTTACACGTATTGCAGCCTCCGACCCCGTCATGTGGCGCGACGTGTTCCTCAATAACAAAGACGCCGTACTCGAGATGCTCGGGCGCTTTTCTGAGGATCTCGTAACCTTGCAGCGCGCCATCCGGTTCGGAGACGGAGAAACGCTTGAGAGGTTGTTCGGAGAGGCGCGTGCCGTGCGCCGGGGCGTCATTCAGGCCGGACAAGACACAGCCGTGCCGGACTTCGGCCGCCGGGCACCGCCCGGCAGCTCGTCAAGCTGAAGTATTACAATTCTTAATTCGACTGGGCCGCAAACTGTGCGGTTCTGAGGTCGACTTCAACCGCTTGGCTTTCGTTCGCAGACGTCGCTAGCAGGTGAATGTGAACTTCGTCCGCACCGAGCGTCGCGCCACGCTGGCGGATCTCGGCGAGATTGAGTGACGTTGAGTTGCCCGTCAGGCGGCCGATGGCCAGCACCGTGCGCTGCGACTTGCTCTCGCGGCGAACAAGGACGTAGTTGGCCACGCCAATCGGCGGGCAATCGAACAGGCTGTAGACTGTGTGAACGTAGCGCTTGCCCGAGGCACCGGTCCAAAAATGGAAACGGGTTCCGGTATCGACGCCGCTAACCGGGAGAGGCATGACTGCCTTGACGGGCGAACGGCGAACTCGGACGTCTGCTAACTGGATAATCTCGGCACTCATACGCAACACCCCTGGATCGGCACATTGGCCGGAAGCCACCCTTTTTGTGACTTCCATTTATCCCGCGAACAGTGAATGAACCCGATGTGATCGAGCCCAAACTTGTCCCCCCAGAGGCAAATTCTTGGATATGGTCAAAAATCTGTTGATCGTTGCCTCCTCCCGGCAACTCTCATGACGAGCACATCGCCACAAACGGCGGAAATGTAAATAGCCTTTAAGAAATAAACTCCTTCAAGGCTTGGGGACCACACTCGTTTCGAGCAGAGCCACGAGTGGCATCTGTGCCAACGCCGGTCCAAGACCCTGGCTCGCCGCGTGTGTCCTAGAGCGATGCTATCCGCAATGCGAGTAATGGCAGGTCGCGCAGGTCCAGCAGCCCTCGACGCGGTTGAGGCTGCGGTTTGCGCATCGCGGGCATATTTTGGCGCCCATACCGGCAGAAGGACCGGAACTTGGCCGGGCCAACAATCCGCCGGGCGGAGCCGCCGCTGACGCTGCACCTGTTCTTGCCGCGTCCGCTCTGCCGGTCTGGGGCACCTTATGTGCGCTTCGTGCGCGGCCCTCAATGCCGGGTTGTGATCCCACAGTCTTTACGTCGCTGCCTTGGTCCGGGACGGCCGCCCGCTCCGGTACCAGAAAGCCAATGCGGATCATGTGTTCTTCGATCACGTCGCCGATCGCGGCGAGCAGGCTCGGCACATAGCGACCGCCCATCCAGCGCCCGCCTTCCGGATCGAAAACTGCTTTGAGTTCCTCGGCAACAAAGGTCACGTCACCACCCCGGCGGAACACGGCGCTGATCATGCGGGTCAATGCGACGGTCCAGGCGAAATGCTCCAGGTTCTTGGTATTGATGAAAATTTCGAACGGACGGCGGCGCCCGTCGCGCTCGATGTCATTGATGGTCACGTACAGCGCATGCGGGCTGGCCGGCCACTTGATCTTGTAGGTCAGACCTTCGAGTGCCGCATCGCGCTCCAACGGCTTGCTGAGATAGATTACGCCCGAAGGTTTTAATGCGTTGTGCAGATCCGCTGGCGCCAGTGCGGCTCCCGGGGCCGCTGCGGCTGGCGCCTCTGCAATGACCGGTATTAGAACCGCGCCTGTGACCGGGTTTGGCCGGTAAGTGGTGCAGCCTTTGAGGCCCTTGGCAAAGGCCTCCGCGTAAACATCGCGGAAATCCTCAAAGCTGATCGCTTCCGGACAGTTGATGGTCTTTGAAATCGCACTGTCGACAAAGGGCTGAAGTGCGGCCTGCATATCGACGTGTTCGCTTGGCGCGAGGCTGCCCGCTGTGACGAACGCGGCCGGGCGCGGCGCATTGCTGCCGTAGAGGGCGCGGAATCGGCCAGCGGCAAAATCTTCGACGTCTTCTTCGCGGGTGACACCACCATCGCCGAGTACCCGGCGCCGGTAGGCGAACTCGAACACCGGCTCGATGCCGCTCGAGACGTTGCCAGCCAGCAACGAAATGGTGCCCGTTGGCGCAATCGAGGTGAGGCAGCCATTGCGCAACCCGCACTTCGTTATTTCAGCCTGCACAGCCTTGTCGAGGCGTTGAACATTGGGTCTAGTGAGAAATGCCTCGCGTTCGTAGAGCGGGAACGCGCCCTTCTCCAAGGCGAGCTGTGTGCTTGCCCGATAGGCGGCGTTCTGGATTGTTTCCATCCATTGGGCGGCCTGACGGCGCGCGGTATCCTTGCCATAGTCGAGGCCGCAGAAAATAAGCGCGTCAGCCAGTCCTGTGACGCCAAGGCCAATGCGGCGCTTGGCGCGCGCTTCCTTGGCCTGGAGTGGCAGCGGATATCGCGAAATATCGATGACATTGTCGAGAAAACGAACGGCCGTCGCCACGCGTTGTTCCAATTTGACCCGGTCGATGCCGGCCTTATCCGAGAACGGCTGTTCAACCAGCGCTGCGAGATTGATGGATCCTAGCAAACACGCGCCGTAAGGCGGCAAGGGCTGCTCGCCGCACGGATTCGTCGCCGATATCGTCTCGCAATAATTGAGGTTATTCTCGGCGTTGATGCGGTCGATGAAAATAACGCCCGGCTCGGCATAGTCGTAGGTCGCGCGCATCAGCCGGTCCCACAAGTCGCGCGCGGCGACTGTCTTGTAGACCTTGCCGTCAAACACGAGATGCCACGCCTTTTCGTCACGCACCGCCGCTATGAACGCGTCCGTCACCAGAACCGACAGATTGAAATTTCTCAGCCGCTTCGGGTCGGACTTGGCTGCGATGAAGTCCTCGATATCGGGATGATCGCAACGCAATGTGGCCATCATGGCGCCGCGCCTTTGTCCGGCCGACATGATGGTGCGGCACATGGCGTCCCACACATCCATGAAGCTCACGGGGCCCGACGCGTCCGCACCAATGCTTTTGACGAGTGCACCCTTGGGGCGAAGTGTCGAGAAATCGTGACCGATGCCGCCACCGGCCTGCATGGTCAGCGCCGCTTCCTTGACAGCCTCGAAGATCGAACCGAGGTCGTCGCCGATTTTACCGAGCACGAAGCAATTGAAGAGTGTGACGTCGCGGCCCGTGCCAGCGCCGGCGAGAATGCGCCCAGCGGGCAGAAAGCCGAAATCAGCAATCGCCTCATGGAAGGCCGCCGCCCACTTTTCCTGCGCCCGCTTGCCACCTTTTTCAACTGCGGCCGCCGCCCGGGCAACACGCCAAAACGTAGCGTCGAGCGAGGTATCTCCTTCAAGCCCGGTAGCGCCACTGAAGCGATACTTGCGCTCCCAGATCTCCTTCGAGATCGGTGCCAAGAACTGCGGTTGGGGTGCCGGATGACGAGCCATAATGCGAACCAAATAGGGTGGCGCTGCTGAAGACCAACAAGGCTTCTAAAATAAACGCCCAAACGCTGACTGTCAATAAAAAGTTCTTGTTATGTTCTTATTTCGTTTACCACGTTGAGCTGTTCCTTTGCAGTTTTCGGCAGGGGCGGCGGGTAAGGAGACTGGGCCGCCTCCGCGATAAGCCGGTTCGAGGCCTCTTCGATCGCACTCTCAATCCGGCGGCGGAATTCGACGCGCGCAATGCCCGGCGGAATTGGATCCAGAAACTCAACGATGATGGTGCCGGGATAGCGCAGCACGCTGCGCCTGGGCCAATAGAGACCCGAGTTCAGTGCCAGCGGAACTGCGGGTACGCCAAGCCCTTCATAGAGTGCCACGTAGCCGGGTTTATAATCGGGCGCGGCTCCCGGCACAGCGCGCGTGCCTTCCGGGAAGATGACGATCTCGCGGCCCTCCAACGTGCGCGCTCTCGCATCGCGGATCATGGTTTTGAGCGCGGACGCCGCCTTGTCGCGCTTGACCAGGATGTGCTCGAACTTGAGACAGAACCAGCCGTAAAATGGAATCCACTTCAATTCGTCCTTGAGCACGATTGCGGGATCGCGCAAGAGCGGGATGAGCGCAAACGTGTCCCACATCGATTGATGTTTGGAGACGATCAGGCAGGCGCCTTGTGGAAGTCTTTCCCGCCCGCGCACTTCAAACTTGGTACCGCAGATTTTTTCAAGCAGCCAAAGGCTCGTCTTTGCATGCATTGCCAGGACACGCATCGCCCAGGACCTTGGTGCAAGAAGCAGCCAGGATCCGAGAAGCAAGAAAAGCGCGGTAACGATGTAATGGACCGCAGCAAAAATCCAGGACCGTAAGACTACCACGGAAACAACCTCGAAAGCCCCGGAATAACGGAGAAATAGCTACTCATCAGGTCAACCATCTGAGGCTTTGGGTGTGCCGAGCGCCACCGAGTGATCCTGCCGCCAACCAAAGAATTGCTGGGTTCTCAGGCGCGCAGCTGCTGGCAGATACTTGACGTACTCCGAAAATAGTATGCGCGCGGTTGCAACATGCAGCCACCAGCCGCTATCAGGAAAGCTTTTTGGTGTGACGATATAGGGCACGAATTCCGTGTCTGGCATAACGAGAGCCAATTCGGCGAGGCTGCGCGGCATATGATAACTCGACGTCACCACGATCAATTTCCGGAACCCGTTGGCGTTGGACCAGGTGCGCGTTTCGTCCGCGTTGCCGACCGTATCAAGGGCCTCATAGCCAAGATCGACACAGCATGTGAAGCTCTTGTGATCGAGGCCTGAAAGCCGTTCGACGTCTTCCTTTGGTGTGCGGCGGTTGACGCCCGAGATGAGCATGCGGCGCCCGTGACCCTGTTTGAGAAGCGTCGCGCCTGCTGCAATACGCGCCTGCCCCCCTGTCAGCACGACGATGCCATCGGCCTTGCCGGTATCCGAGCCGCGCTCGCGCATGACATGCGTTGCAAACAGCACAAAGCCAAACGCAAATGCGCTTGCAGCGAGAGCCGCAAGTACGATGATTGCGCGCGAGAAAACCCGCATGGCCTGTGCTTAACTCCTGCTCCCGGCTTGGAACCCGCCGCCGGTCTTTATTCGGCTTAGGAGACTAACCGATTTGGGCTGTGTTGTGACCAGCCTTGAACCGCAATATTTCGCGACGAATGGCTAATGAACGCTCTGGCCATGATCGAAGAAAATGCGTTGGCCGGTCAGTGCTGGCTATTCAAAATCCGGTACACGCCAACTCGCGACGTAACCATACATAATCCTGCGATGATAACCACGACGAGGAGCATCAAAAGGTATCCGGCGGCGTCAAGCGACCCGGTGCCGATGAGGCGCTGCATTTCGACCGCGCTCACTGCCCCGCCGCCGAGAAGTTCCATAATGGCCGGCATGCCGAGGAACACCAGCAATGCCGATGCCGCGCCGACAATTCCCGATTTGACGCCAAGCCGCAGGAAGTGCTTTTCAAATTCACGGGCAATGAACTTGTCGGTTGCGCCGACGAAATGCAGCACTTCGACGATATCGCGGTTCGAGGCCATGGCGCTTTTGGTGGCCGATACGATGACCGCCGTCGTCGCCGCCGCGACCAGCAGGAATATGGCGATGCCGCCAAGCGCGAACGATCCTGTCACCGCCCTGATCTGTTGCTGCCAGCGGCGGTGATCGTCGAGTGTCACACCCTTGAACTGCTTCGAGAGGGTATCGTTGACCGCGTCTAAATCCGGCGGATTGACACGATCGATTTCAATGGCGATCAGGCGCGGCACCGGCAGCGTCTTCAATGCTTCGGACGATCCAAGCCAGGGTTCAAGCAGGCTTGCGGAAGCTTCGAGACTGAGCGGCTTTGCTGCCCGGATGCCGGGTTGCGTTTCGAGGAACGCGACCACATCAAGGACTGACTTGTCGGTATCGGTTTTGTCCTTCGGCTCGACCTGAACGGTGACTTCGCTGGCGATATCTTTGAGCCAAGCGTCTGCCGACTGCTTGATCATCCATACGGCGCCCGCCGTCAGACAGGCGAGGAAACACATGATGGCGATCACCAAGGTCAGCGAGCGGCCCGTCACAGATCCGGGTGGGACTACAGGCGCCGTCGTTTTCATGCGCCGTCCGCGATCCTTCTCTTCGCGGCTCGGCGCGTACATATCACGCGTCGAATCTTCCATTTGCGGCACCGGCCGTGCGGTATCGGGCGGCGGCGCGGTAAAAGGAGGGTAAGGGGTGCGGCCAGCGGCAGTGGTAGGCGGTCCAGTGACCGGTCCCGTTACGGGATCGCCGTAGGGGTCGTACTCCACCATTTGCTGGCCCACTTGTTGCCCTTGCTGCGGGCCCAATGGAGGGCGCCCGGAGAAGCGGTCATATGATCCGGACATGGCCCTTGTGCACCTCGATGCGCGGCGCTTTGAATTGCCGCATTAGTTGATGATCGTGGGTCGCGATAACGACCGATGTTCCGAGGCGATTTAATTCGACGAACAAGCGCAATAGCCGGCGCGCCATCTGCGGATCAACGTTACCTGTCGGCTCGTCCGCCAAAAGCACTTCAGGCTTGCCGATCACGGCGCGGGCGATTGCAGCGCGCTGCTTCTCACCACCCGAAAGAACCGAAGGATTAGCATACATGCGATCGCCAAGGCCAACCCATTGCAATAGGTCTGTCACGTCTTCGCGGTAGTCACTCGGTTTCTTGCCGACAACCTGGAGCGGCAAGGCGACGTTTTCCCAGATTGTCAGGTGGTCAAGCAGGCGGAAATCCTGGAACACGATGCCGATCCGGCGGCGCAGCTGGGCTCGTTTTTGCGCACTGACTTTGCTGACGTCATCGTTGAACATGTGCAGTTGGCCGCGCGTTGGATGCAGCGACATGAACAGCAAACGTAAGAGCGATGTCTTGCCCGCGCCGCTCTCCCCATGAAGGAAGTGGAACGAGCCCGGCCTCAAGTGAAAATTGACGTCCGAGAGCACTTCCGGCCCCCGGTCATATTTCAAGGAGATATTAGAAAGACGAATCACTTCGGCAGGTTCCCTGCTTAGGTAAGGACTAGGGTAGGTACTGGGGTAAGCTCTAGCGCAAAGACTGGGGCAAAGTTAGAGACTCAACACCCCACTCCGTGTTTCTATAGCCACAGGTTATATCCTGCGATCAATCGATCACGATTGTGGCGGGGTCGTGTACACAGTTTCTTAGGTCCCGGTAGATCGTGTTCCCCGGGGCAACGCAATCCCCAGAGGTCCATATGGGCACAACAAAAAGCGCAAATCGCATCGAAATCGTCTATCCCGCCGACGCCATCGCCCGGCGGCTCGACCAGCTTGCGGGCGAAATTGCGGCAAGGCAAATCCCGGGCTTACTCGTCATAGCGGTCCTCAAGGGCTCGTTCGTCTTTGCCGCAGATCTGATCAGGGCGTTGAACCGGGCCGGGCTCGCCCCCGAAGTCGATTTCCTGACGCTCTCTAGTTACAAGAAAAACCGCATCTCGTCCGGTCAGGTTTCCATTCTACGAGACCTTGATCTTGAGGTCGAAGGCCGCAATGTCCTGCTGGTCGACGACGTACTCGATTCCGGCCGCACACTCGCCTTCGCCAAGGATCTTGATTGCGGCGCGCGGCGCCAAAGACATCTTGACCTGCGTACTGCTGGAAAAGGAAGTCCCGCGTGCCGTCAACATCACCGCCGACTTCCGCGCCTTTGTTTGCCCCGACACGTTTGTTGTTGGCTACGGCATGGATGTCGCGCATCGTTATCGGGAATTGCCGTACGTTGGCCGCCTGATGGATTGAGACTTGTAGGTGGGTCAAGCGGAGGCGCAGACTAGCAATGCAGCAAATTGAGCTTCGCGGGTTTGGAGGGGAACCATGGCAACGATACTTCTAGCTGACGATGACGCTGCCGTTCGCGATCTGGTCCGCCGTGCGTTGACGACCGATGGGCATACCGTCCACGTGACGGAAGATGGCGCGGAAGCCCTTGAGTATTTGCAAGCCCACGCCGGAACAATCGATATTCTGGTGACGGACGTCGATATGCCCGCGCTCGACGGCATTTCGCTGTGTGAAAAAGCAATCGTCCTGAAGCCGCAGCTTGGTATCGTTCTTATGAGCGGATTTTCCGATCAGCTGGAACGCGCCAACGCTCTCAAGGCAAAACGCCTGACTTCGATCTCAAAGCCTTTCACGCTTGAGCAGATCAAAGCCAAGGTGCGCGGGATCTTGAGCTGACGGAGGAACGAAACAAAAAAACCGGCTCGCAAAAACGAACCGGTTCATCAATTGCCCTCTTCGGCAGTTTGAGCAATCTACCACAGACGAGCGTTGCGCTCCAAACACTATCAGCGTTAACATCGCGAGATGCTTGAAAAAAGTCTACGCTCTCGGGCTGATAAACCGCGCGATTGCCAGCGTAGCCAGCGCAAATACAACAAACACAAGTGCCCACCACGACTGCGCTGCGGCCAATCCCGTCGCGCCCGCCCAGAAGATCGACGAGAACGCTTCCGAGAACGTCGCTGCCTTTGATGCCATCTGCCGGCGGCGGAAAAGCGTGCGCCGCCCCGTCACCTTGAACCACATCTGGATCAGAATTGCGGTCCCGCTTGCGACCGCTATCCCAGCGGCCGTTACGCCTGCTGCCCACGGCGAAAGGAACATGAGGCCGAACAGGAACGGCGCAGAGCCAACGGCGATCACTGCGAGCACCGCTTCATTCTTGGCGCGAACCAGCGCGCGTTCCGGTACAGGCGCAGTTGCCACGAGATCGTGCGCGTCTTCGCCGGAAATGGCGAGCCACGCAAGACCGCCCGCCAACTGGCCAAAGGCCATGACGAGCACGGGCGCCAAGATGATATGCACTTTCGCGTTCGGTCCCATGTCGCGCAACAGCAGCAGCGCCGGCGGAATGAGATACAACACCTGCATCAAGAGATTGCGACAACAGCCACGGATCGCGGCGCAACAGTTGCCATTCCTTTGCGCGCAACGCTTGCTTCGGCATTTCGCGGCACGAACGCGCGCTTCACTGCCGGATTCGTTTCTTTCTCGTCCGAGACGCTGGCCGTCGCAATGGCCTGTTCGGCAAAGCGCGGCGCATAAGTGCGGATGATAAAAACCAGGAACAGCACACCGGCGCTGACGAGCGCGAGAGCCGATGAAGCGTCGCCCAGAATGGCTTTCGCCGGGATCCACCAAAGGCTCGCCACGTCCGGCGCCGCATTGAGAACCGCGTCCGAGTTCAAAACTTGAATGCGCGACAGATTGCCGTAGGTCATCACAGCCACGGCCTGTATGCCGATGAGAAGTGCCGCACCAATCACGGCGGCAACAATCTGCGCGATAAGGCGCGTGCGCTTGGGACCAACAGCATTGTAAAGCGCAACCGCTGCCATCACGGCTAAACCTGTCGCAAAGCAGCTCAACGCCGCGATCACGGCATAGGCCGAGAGCCAGCGGGGGCCATCGAGCGCGGCTGCCGTGTTGATGAAGGGTGCGCCCAGCAGCGACGTCATCAGCATGCCCGCAAAAGCAATCGAAGAGATACGCACAGCGAAGAGATGCTGTGCGGGCGCAGGCGAAGACAAAATGAGATCGAGATCGGCGCGCGCATAGAACGAGCGCGTGACTTGTTCGATGGCCTGCGACAGCATCATGGAGAACGTTAGCAACAGCGTTGACGTCAGCATCACCAGCGCCGGGATGGTGATGGAAACGCCGCCCTTCAAGACCGGGTTCAAAATCGCATATGCCAGCCAATGCAGGAATGCGACGAAGCCGAGCGTCATCAACGTGACCACGCGTTCGCGCGTCGTGCGCCCGCCCGCCATCATGGAGGCCCAGTCGCGCCAGGCGAGCATCAACTCGTGGCGGGCAAACCAGGTCAGTGTTTGCGAGGCGATCATGCCGCTGCACTCTCGCTGGCAACAAGCGTCAGGAATATTTCTTCGAGGCTCGTTTCACCCACACCCGATTTGGGTCCGGCTTTTGCGCTCAATTCGTCGAGCGTGCCTTCGGCGATCAAGCGCCCATGGGCGATGACGCCGATGCGTTCAGCCATGCGTTCGGCGACTTCCAAGATGTGCGTCGTCATGATGACGGTGGTGCCAGCCGCGACGCGGTCTTTCAGAACGGCTTTGACCTGCCGCGCGGAACCAGCGTCGAGCCCTGTCAACGGCTCATCGAGAATGATCAGTTGCGGATCGTGGATCAGAGCGCCGGCCAGCGCCACTTTCTGTCTCATGCCCTTGGAGAGGCCTTGGCAGCGCGTGGACGCATGCGCGTCGAGCCCGAGCAGCTGAACCAATTCGCGCGCTTGGCGTTCGGCTTTGGCGGCGTCCATGGCCCACAGGCCTGCCACGAATTCCAAGTACTCGATCGGGTCGAGCTTGTCGTAGATCAGCGGCTCGTCCGGCACCCACGCCATGACGCGTTTGGCTTCAACCGGATCTTTAACCGCATCGATGCCGCAGATCGTGATGCTGCCCGCGTCGGGCTTCAACAATCCGGCGACCATGCGCAGCGTCGTTGTTTTGCCCGCACCATTGGGTCCAAGCAGCGCATAAAACTCGCCGCGCTTGATTGTGAGCGAGAGATCGTCGACGGCGGGTTTGGCGGTGAAACTCTTGCGCAGGCCTTTGATTTCAAGGGCCGCAGAGAGGCTATGATGGGTCATGGCTGTACGCACACTTCTAAACAGATCGTTAAAGCCGGAACGTCTTTCCAGCACGCTAACCGATCCGCATTGAGTAAGCGTGAAAGGCAGCTAGCGCTGCCCCCGCACCAGCCGCTCGCGGTGAAACGTATAGAGCCCGGCGGCCGTCACAATGGCGATGCCGAGCATCTGCAACGCGTCGGGGATTTCGCCCCAGACCAGCCAGCCAGACGACCAGTGCAAACAGGATCACCGCGTACCGGAACGGCGAAATGACCGCCACGTCGCCCGCGCGCATGGCGACGATGATCAGGGCGTAGGCGAGGGTCAAAAACAAGCCGCCTGCGAGCAAGAGAATGATTTCGCGGGTCTTGCGGCCAGACCCACGTCTCAAATGGCAGCAACAGAAACCCAGATGGCGCGACCGCCGCCGCCGACATCAACGTCAAGGTCAGCGTCGGCACGGCATTTGAAATCTGCCGCGTCAGGAGATCGCGCGCGACGACGAACCCAACGGCGATGAGAAGTAAAATTGCGGCTGGTGAAAAAGCTGATGTACCAGGCCGCGCGATGAGGAGCACGCCGATGAGACCAACAAGTGCCGCCAGCCAACGCCGCCATCCAACCGGCTCTTTCAGAAACACTGCCGCCGCCGCAGTCATAGCAAGTGGCGTGAACTGCGCGATGGCCGTCGCGTCTGCAATCGGCATGGCAATGAGCGCAGACAAGAAAAACAAGGTCGAAAGAATTTCCATCACCATGCGCCATCCGAGAAGCAGCTTCGGCGGATTGACTGGAAGCGTCAGGCCGCCAAACACGGCGGCGAAGGCGAGGATGTAGATCGTCGCCGCAGTGTTGCGAAGCAGGATCAATTCGCCAAGCGGTAGCTTTTCGCCGATCAGCTTCACGCACGTATCATTGGCAACGAAAAACGCCATCGACGCCAGCATCGCCAGAATGCCGATGGTGTTGGAATGACGCACGGAGGTGTGAGTGTCGGCAGTCGGCATGATGGGGTGAGCCAATCAAAATCGGTTGAGTGCCCCGCTCTATTTCATGCTTCGCGTGCCTGGAAAGGAGCATTGGATGGCGTCATGGCTTTGGTGCTTCGGGTGGCGGCGCAGAGCTGGTCTCTGGCGTACCTGGGGCCGCGGGTTCCGGTGAATTTGCCCCTGCTGACACTCTGCGGACGGCGCAACGGCTGGCACCGCAGGCGCGGGCTTTATCTCTGGCCGCACGCACGAGGCCTTGATGCGCCGCTCGGATGTTTCGCGCCCCTCCACACCCCGGTTTGCGAACGGAATAAACGACAGCTTCGTCAACTTGTAGAGCTCGTTCGTAAAGGTCGCGCCGCAGTCGAGCACGAATTGATGCGTCTCAGACATGCGGCACTTGTCGAATTCGGCCTTGGGATCGCCGTTGGCAAGCCGCGCGTCATAGGCTTTGGTCAAGCAGCGGTCGACGTCCGCCATGGCCGCAACAAGTCCATCCTCGTAGTACTTCTCAAGTCCAGAAATCAAATGCTCGCCCGTCACCTCGCGGATGGCGAAAATGTTCTGCATTACGTTCTTGTTCCAATCGACGTAGGACTCGTCGTAGGCGCGCTTGCGGTACCGGATCTCGTCAATATCCGCGCCGCGCTTCAGGGCCGACGTCACCATGCCCGCGCGTGTTCGCCGCTCATAGACGAGATGCACGAGGCTTTCGATCGATTGGCGCCGCGCCTGATACTTGGCGTAGGTCTGCCCGAGCCACGCGCCGACGCTGGCCGTCATGACGCCGTTGATGACCGCCGACAGCAGCGCAAAGCCATCAGCTGCTTGCGCGTAAGTCGCGCGTGTTTGAGAAGGCCGCGTTGAGACATAAACTTCCCCTCTCTCCTTCACCCTACCCCACTCCCCGTGCCCGTGCAGAGCATTAGGGAAAGGGCATGGTGATGGGCACTACCTCCGCTCCCGCCACGACGTGTTACGCAGAAGCCCGTTAAAGTTGGTGCAGGTCAAGCCTTCCTTGCCGCAAAGGTATGGGATTTTGGGGTTGGTTTCTTTGCCCCGATCCTCTTCCGTCACGACAGTGAGAGTGGGGGTGAAGGTTTGGGCAAGAGCGATAACCCACGGATCTGCAAAGTTGCGGCCATCCCCGACGGCTGCGATGCGCTCGTGATTGGTCATCAGCAAAGTGAGCTTATCTTGAAGAGCGTCATCGATGGCGATGAAGAGTTCTTTGCGCTCTTGGCACCATGCGTGGATGGTATCGTCCTTTTTTGCAATTTCGTGGAACACCTGTTCGGTGATCACGATGGTACCGTCACGCCAGAGGCTTTCGATGTGATCCCAAATGGAGGGAAACAGGTCAGGTTGATAAGTCTTGTTCCAAGCGTTTATGAGGCAGCTGGTATCGATACTGTAAAGTGGCAAGCTACACCGTCCCAAGGGCTTGTTCGACGGTGGGCAGGTAGTTGACCTTTATGCCAAGGTGGCCAACGGCCTCGCTCAGTGTTAAGCGGCCGTTGTGGTAGGTCTCGAGGACAAGTCGGGTGAAGGCGCTACCCAGCAGGCGGACGCGCTTCTCTCCAGGGTTCTCAAAACCAGGCTTCTTATTTTCAATCCATTCCCGATTGCGCGCGAAATATTCGCTCTGCTTGCGTTCATAGAATGCACGATTGGCACGACCATGCGTGAGTAGCGATCGGACGATAACAAGACGGCTGACGCCGTAGCGGCGGGATAGTTCGGCGATCGTGTCTTCCGGCCATTCACGAGGCCGAGCAGGATGCATGGCAATTTCTGGCTGGCTGAGCAAATGCCGCTTTGGGACAAGTATCTCAGCCGCGACACGGTTGCAGAAAACTTCTGTTTTGAGGTCGATAGCCGCGCGCGGTGACTCGTCGTCAAAGTCGCAGACAGAGCTGCTGCGCAGCATAAGGTGGGTAAGTTCGTGCATGAACGAGAAAACGCGGGCGCGTGGGCTCTCATGGTTACTGCGATTCACAGCCATGATAGGAAGAAGCTCATCAGCAATCGAAAAGCCGCGCATTTCGGTCGGTTTAATGCCGGAGACCTGAAACACAAGGATGCCAAGGCCTTCCAAGGCCTGCCTCCATTTGCGGAGAGAGAGATACTTGTCGTTCCAGCCGGTCTGGTCGTCGATGCTTATGCCGATAGCATCACGTGCCCGCGCAGCAACGGCCTCGATATTCTCCTCAAGTGTGGCCTTGAGTTCGAAGTGGGGCGGATCCTCCTCGAGTTCAGCATAGAGCCGCAAGGCGGTCTGCCTGCGCTCTTGGGCGAGCCGGATTTCAGCGAGAAGTTCGGGAGAATATGCAGGCGGCCCCATGTCGGGCAGACGGCGGAAGTCGTGTGGAACTGGAAACCCGCGTGGGGGCTTGGGCAAGTAAAACACGGCCATTGGCCGCTTGTAGATCTGAGTAAGCTCCCTGAGTTGGTTCATCGTCGGGCGGTCGTCGCCCGCCTCCCATGCCGCGAGACGGGTCACTTTGAACGTCTTGCCGATTTTGCGTGCGGCCTGTTCTAGAGTCATGCCTGCGCTCTCCCTCGCCCATATGAGGACGGCGGGGTTCACTTTGGCTTTGACGGGTGCGGAACGAGCCATGTGAAAACACTAGCCGAAAATCAGCCTCCCGTGAATCCTCTCACTCAAAAATGATGGTAGTGTAGTGTTCTGGTAAGAAAGAAGCTCTGGAATGGTCTGGTTTTGCCTTTAACCGGTCTGGAATTGCATAGACCTAACAAACGACTGCTGGCAGACTACCCCTGTCGTGTTACCCCCCGGTCACGCTCATGTGCCGCGCGACCGCCGGCTTTTTGGTGCGCCGGTCAATAATAAAATCATGCCCCTTGGGCTTTCTGGAAATAGCTTCGCGGATGGCCGCGTGAAGAGGCGCGTCATCGCTCGACGCGCGGAACGGCGTGCGCAGGTCCGCCGCATCGTCCTGGCCAAGGCACATATACAGCGTGCCCGTGCACGTCAGCCGCACGCGGTTGCAACTTTCGCAAAAATTATGCGTCATGGGCGTGATGAAGCCGAGACGCCCGCCGGTTTCTTTGACCGTCACATAGCGTGCCGGACCGCCCGTGCGATACGGATTGTCTTCCAGCGTGAATTGGTCCATCAGGCGCGCGCGCACGACTGAGAGCGGCAAATACTGATCCGTCCGGTCACCGTCGATATCGCCCAAGGGCATCGTTTCGATGAGCGTAAGGTCCGCGCCGCGACCATGCGCAAAGCGCACCAAATCTTCGATCTCGTCTTCGTTGACGCCCTTCAGCGCCACCGCGTTAATCTTGACTTTGAGCCCGGCCTTTTGCGCGGCGTCGAGCCCGTCGAGCACGACCGCGAGATCGCCCCACCGCGTGATGGCCTTGAACTTATCCGGATCGAGCGTGTCGATCGATACGTTGATGCGCTTCACGCCCGCGGCTTTGAGTTCGCCCGCGTACTTCGCAAGCTGGCTGCCGTTGGTCGTCAGCGTCAGTTCATCGAGCGCGCCGGACTCAAGGTGCCGCCCAAGAGACTGGAAAAGCCACATGATGTTCTTGCGCACAAGCGGCTCGCCGCCGGTGATACGCAGCTTCTTCACGCCCTGATGCACGAACGCCGTGCACAGGCGGTCCAATTCTTCGAGGCTGAGCAAATCCTTCTTCGGCAGGAAGCTCATGTGCTCCGACATGCAATAGACGCAGCGGAAGTCGCAACGGTCGGTGACGGACACGCGCAGGTATTCGATGCCCCGGCCGAACGGGTCGATCAGCGGGGTCGTGATGCTGGGACGCGCGTCAACGCTCGTCATGAGATCGGTGCTCCAAGGTGAGGCTCGTACTTACCCTAACATCGGGAGCCTTGAGTGCAAGAGCAAGGGCTTATTTGGTTGCGCGCGGCCGCCCCGCCAACCCCACGCGCGTCAGTCTACTCCAGCCAGAAATGCCGCTGTGGCCTTTCAATAAAGCCAAGTCGCGTGCTTTTAGGCGATGGCACGGGGAGCTCTGCCGCCAGCCTGACGATGCGTTCCTTAAAGGCCGCGCCGCGAATATTGGGCTCGACCGCAAGGAGGCGGGCCGCAAGTGCCGCCATGCGCGCGAGCGCGATACTCGACAGGCTTGGGTCTTTGGGCAGGCTCGCGCCGTCCTCAACCACGAAGCGCGACACCACGTCGACAGCAACGTCAACCGCCGCCGCTCCCCAATTCGATTGCGGAGCGAGAACACCTTTTTGATCGCACGCCGCCACAACCAGAAGATTGGAGGCGCGCGGGTATTTTTCTCCAAAGCGCGCATTGAACGCAGGGTCGAGATCTGCGCCGCCGTCTCCCGCCACGACGATGAATAAGTGCTCGCGGTAGTGGTGTGCGGCCGAGTTGAACATTTCCATATCGATGGGCGTTACGATGGAGCGATCGATAGCGATGATGCGCGCCGGGCTTTGGGCGGCGAATTTGATGGCCTTGGTGAGTGTCACCGCATCATCCATTTTGGCCCGGACGGCAACGAGGGTCGCCGCTTGCCCTTCGCCGGTGACGATTTCCGCCATGCGTGTTCCAGGACTCGCTGGACCCGCGGGGACGCTTATTTCAAACGGGCGGCGATCATCATCGACAAAGTCATATCCGGTGATCTCGCCTTCGCCGTCGCGGGAAAGCATGTGCGCAACATGGGGCAGCGTGTAATCAAATCCCGGCCCGATCAACGCAACAGGAATGCCACCCCGGTCTTGCCCAGGTGGAACCGGCGGATCCTTGGATTGGGCGGTCGCGTATAAAGGTGCGGTGAATAGCGCGAGTGCCACGTACAGACTGCGCTTTGCTCCGCGCCGTCCCCCGCGCTGTCCCATGACGTTACGCCCGCTGCTGCAATGCCGCGAATGGCCCGCAGGTTTCTTCTATCAGCTTTGCGAGACCCGCAATATCATTGAGATCGAAAACCGGTTTGCCGTGCCCCTCGATGTCGTAATCCGCCGCAATGGCGATCACCATCGGATCTGTGGCAGCGAGCAGCCGTTCGGCGGCAACGGCCGATCGGCGCACTTCGATTTTCGGGATAGCCGCCGACTTATATCCTTCGACAAAAATGATGTCGGCCGGTTTCAGCCGCGCCGCGACTTCGTTCAGCGCCGGTTCGCCGCGCGTGTCGATTTCCTCGATAACGGCAACGCGGGTGCCGGACACGATGGCCGTTTCACTAGCGCCAGCGCGGCGGTGGCGGGCGGTGTCGCTATCTTGCTTGTCGATTTCGAATTTGTGATGCGTGTGTTTGATTGTGGCGACGCGCAAGCCTCGGGCGGAGAAATGCGCTGTCAGCTTTTCAATCAGCGTGGTCTTGCCGGCGTTCGACCAACCGGCAACACCGATCAATGGGGCTTCAAGGCGTGGCGGCTTTTTGGAGGCTGGCATGGGACCCTCTCAATTCTTCTCAGCTTTGGTCTTCTCAGCTTAGTCTTCTCAATTCTGCTTAACTACCGGCTTCAAGCAGCGCGCGGGCCGCCGCCAGATCTTCCAGCGTGTTGGCGTTGAAAAACGGGTCTACCGTCCGCCCGCCAATGTTGCCCATCGGGAAGGAGACTGCAATCGCGCCGTGACGTTTGGCGAAGGCGTCCACACTCAGTTCGCCACGCTTGAGCGTTTTGCGGGCTTCGTCTTCGAGGCCAACCGGCCAAAGCGCGATTGTCGGGTGCCGCCGCCCGTCTGAGACCGCCAGAACAGGCCGGTCGAACCGCTCATCGCAGGCCGCCACCAGCCGTTCCACAAGGTCGGCGGGGAGAAAGGGGACGTCGGTTGAAACCGTTGCCAGCGCGGTCATGTCACCAGTCTTCGCCGCCCACGCCATCGCCGCGACCAGACCAGCAAGCGGCCCGTTTTCGCCGGGACCTTCGTCCGTCACCACGTCGAGCTGAAAGTGCGAGAATCGCTCTGCTGGACCGTTTATATTGAGAATGAGCCGTGAGACCTGGGGCCTGAAGCGGGCAACAATGTGCGCCAGCATGGGCTGTCCTGAGAGATCGGCCAAGCCTTTGTCGCCGCCAGTTGGACTATCGGGAAAAAGCCTGCGCGCCGAGCCGCCCGCAAGAATAACGCCTGCGATGGTGGTGTTTGACATCATGCAGGAGATTTAATGCGCAATGGCGGTAGGGCGCAATAGGCGCGCTCACTGCACTTGTGCGTGCCGTAATGCGCCACAATACGTCGCGTTTTCTATTGCGGACTACGCGGGCTGCCTGGATCGAGGACGCGAAAGGTGCTAGGGTGAAGATATGAACCAGCGCATCAAGACCATCTTTGAAGAAGCACAGCAACTGACGCCGCGCGAACGCGAAGAGTTGGCCGAGCTTCTGCTCGCAACAATCGAAGTCGATCCCGCGATCGAAGCTGAATGGGCGAAGGAGATCGAGGATCGTATTGCGGCTCATGAGCGGGGCGAGATGACGTCTCGTCCAATCGCCGAGGTTCTTGCAAAATATCTGGAAACATGATCGTCGAGATCGTCCCAGTCGCGGAAGCCGAGCTGCAAGATGCCATCAGATATTACGAATCGAAACAACTCGGCCTTGGTATCATGTTTGCGGTCGAGGTTGACGAAGCTTGCCGCATGATCGGTGACTATCCAAACGCTTGGCAGAAGGTTGCAGGCGGAGCGCGGCGGTGCTTGTTACGTAGGTTTAAGTATGGACTGATCTATCGGGTGCGCGGAGACGTCGCGACAATCTACGCCGTCATGCACTTGAAACGCAGGCCGGAATATTGGCGTGATCGCTTGAAGCGTAGAAGTATCTGAGACGACCCTCCCTGCCGAAGCACGCCTGCCTGCGCCGGCCTGACCATCCCATACCCCTTGCTTTTGGCCTCTGAAACCCGCATCTGACCCTCAAAGAATGCACTGCCGTTGTGGCCGTGTGTTGCCAATCCTCTCAAGGAGACTTTCATGTCGTTCGAGAAGGCCGATGTGCTTGCCAAGTTGAAGCGTATCAAGGGCCCCGACCTGAAGGGCAATATCGTCGATCTCGGCATGGTGTCGGAAATCCTGATCAAAGACGGCCGCGTTTATTTCTCGATTACCGTTCCGGCGTCGCGCGCCGAAGAATTGGAAGATCTGCGCAAAGCCGCCGAAGTTGTCGTCACCGAGATCAAAGGTGTCTCTGGCGTCACCGCCGTGCTGACGGCTGAAGTCTCGGGCGGCCTGCAGCGCGCACCAGCGCCCGAGCCGCTGCGCCAGCCGACCGCGGAAGTTACCAGCCTCAAAGAACACAAGCGCGTTGCCGACGCCCGCGCCAAGGGCGCAACGGGTGACGGCGCTGGACCACGCCAAGCCGCTGCTCAGGCACAAGCGCCAAATCCCATGGGCAAAGCGGCCGGCATCCCCGGCGTCAAACACGTTATCGCAGTTGCATCCGGCAAAGGCGGCGTCGGCAAATCGACGACGGCCACGAACCTCGCGCTCGGCCTACAATCCATCGGCCTCAAGGTCGGCATTGTTGACGCCGATATCTATGGCCCGTCGCAGCCGCGTCTGCTCGGCATCTCCGGCCAGCCGCAGGTCGCGCACGGCAAGGTCATCAAACCGATGGAAGGCTGGGGCCTCAAGGTTATGTCGATGGGCTTCCTGGTTGATGAAGGCACGCCGGTTGTGTGGCGCGGGCCAATGGTCGTCTCGGCCTTGAACCAGATGCTGCGCGATACCGATTGGGCGGGCGGTGGGCCTGATCTCGACGTGCTCGTTGTCGATATGCCGCCCGGCACCGGCGATGTGCAGTTGACCATTTCACAGACCATTCCATTGTCCGGTGCCGTTATCGTCTCGACGCCGCAGGATTTGGCGCTGATCGATGCGAGGAAGGGCCTCTCGATGTTCAAGCGCGTCGAAGTTCCGCTTCTCGGCATCATCGAAAACATGAGTTATTTCTTGTGCCCGAGCTGCGGCACGCGCGCCGACATTTTCGGGCATGGCGGCGCGCGCGAGGAAGCGCAAAAACTCGGCGTGCCATTCTTGGGTGAAATTCCGCTGCATATCGACATTCGCGTCAAATCAGATACCGGCCGTCCCATCGTCGCGACGGCTCCTGAAAGCCTGCACGCCGGCATTTATCGCGAGATCGCCGCGAAAGTTTGGACCGAAGTCGAGCGCGCCAAGGGCACACTCACACCACCGCCCGTGCTCGACATCACCGATGGCGGCAAAACTTTGAAAGCCGCGTTCCCGGATGGGCGCACGTTCGAACTCCCGGCTGAAATGCTGCGCGTCATGAGCCCATCGGCGGAAGTACAGGGACACTCGGCCGAACAGCGCGTGACCGTGCCGCGCAAGAAGAACGTGAAAATTGCGGATCTGAAACCTGTTGGAAATTACGCGACCCGCATCGGCTTTGATGATGGCCACAACACCGGCCTCTTCACCTGGGGCTACCTGCATTTATTCGGGCGCGAAAAAGACCAGCGCTGGGCGGGGTATCTGGAAGAGCTTGAGAAGAAGGGGTTGAAGAGGGAGTAGATCGTCACTTTCAATCCGTACGCGGCGTCTGTCGTGCCTCAAGAAGTGTCATCCCAGGCCTCGTGCCTGGGATCCATTTATCCGCTGGCGCCGGTGATTGTGGAACGATGGATCCTAGGCACAAGGCCTAGGACGACAGCGCTGGTTCTGAATATCCGCAAACTTGGGCGCGAAGGCGGGGATTGCCGATTGCCTGAACGCCGCCCCTTACCGTGCCGCGACCACGTCCGGCACCTCGTAAACGAGATAACTGCGGTTGACCCAGCCCTTCTGATCGCCGAACTGCACGAGGCACCACATGCCGTCGCACACGCCCGCCATGCGCACGCCGCGCGCTGGCGGTGGTATAGCGCCGACCACGTCGTGCTCAGGCGAAGGTCCCATGCGCACATTGAGCACGTCGTCTGGCGCGACGCCGTAAACCCAGAACGTCGGAGCTTCTTCGGCCTGCGAACGCGCAACGCTTCGCTTTGGCGTTTTCTGCGGGGATTTCTGCGCCACCTTCTGCTTCACTTCTGGTTTCGCTACGGGCTGCGCGGTTTCAATTCCGGTTTGCACCGCCGCCTGTTTGATGACCGGCTTCGGCTTACGCTGCGTGAAGTTGGGGACTGCCCCCGCCTGAATTATAGCGGGCGCTTTGGCAGTCATTGTGGGAGGTGTTTCGACTTCGACTGGCCACTCGGGCGCGACATGCGCTGCAGCCGGCACGTAAGCGGGCACCTCGTCTTCAGCCGCCTCAACAACGGGAGCGGGAAGAGGGGCGGGCGCGGCAACGCGTGCCGGCGCTGGCAACGTATCAACGGGCCCGCCCAAAGTTGATTTCTTCGTCGAGAGTTGCCGCGCGGCGACCATGGTGGATTTGGGCATGATCGTCGCCGTGCCCGAGTCGCCGTCGTCGCGCAGCCAGGTGATTTGATCGCCGTCGCGCGTGATCTTGAGGCAGGTCTTCTCAGCCTTGAACCAGATATTCCAGCGATGGCAGAGCAAATCCTGCGCCACCCACCAGCGGCCCGTATCCGCAGCCGATCCTAAGAAGAACGACACGCTCCCGGCTTCGCCTGAAACGGAATTGTCCGTGCCGTACTTGACGGGAACTTTCGTGCCGATCGGCGTGTCGATTTCAACAGTTGATCCTGCAACGGCCGCGCGGAGCGAGGGGCCGGCGAGCACTTCCGGCTCTGCTAGTGCGCTCGTTGATATGCCAAGCACGGCCAAGGCTGCCAAACGCAGAATAGTGAACTGGCTGCGATGTGCGGTGAGTTTGCTATACGCTGTCACGTGCTACTCTTACTCTCACAAGTCCGGCATCGCCGCAGACGCGCCGGAAGCCCCCATAGTCCCCGTTACTCAATTCCGTTACCCGTGCCGCTCGAGCGCCTAACTCAGGTCCGCTCGTCCCGTGTACGACGGAATCACTTTCGACATCCTCAGGGGCAGAATTGTGACCGCTGAACGTCTCATTGCCATTGGCCTGCTAGTTGGCGTCAATATGCTGAAAGCCAAGTTAACGAACCTGCCCTTACCGGGCGCCTAACAAGAGTTATGCTAAAAACATCGCATGATCTCCGCCCTCACCCGCAACACCATTCCCCTCATCGTCGCGACGGCGCTTTTCATGGCGAACCTCGACGCGACCGTGCTCGCAACTTCGCTGCCGGAAATCGCAAAGGATCTGGGGCTTAACCCGATCCACTTGAAGTTGGCTCTCACCACGTATCTGCTGGCACTTGCCGTTTTCATTCCCGCGTCCGGCTGGGTTGCGGATCGTTATGGACCCAAGACTGTGTTCCGCGCCGCCATGGCCGTTTTTGCGCTCGGTTCAATTTGCTGCGGATTGGCGCAGGGTCTCGGCTCGCTCGTCGCCGCGCGCGTGCTGCAAGGCATTGGTGGGGCCATGATGATGCCGGTCGGGCGTCTGATCGTGCTCAGGACAGTGCCGCGCGAAGAAATGATAGGTGCCATGGCGTGGCTGACGATCCCGGCCCTGCTTGGTCCCGTCATGGGTCCGCTGCTTGGCGGCTTTATCTCGACCTATTTCGATTGGCGCTGGATCTTTTGGATCAACATTCCTGTGGCCGTGTTGGGCATGATGTTGATCACGAAGTTCATCCCCGATGTGCGCGACGGCAATCCCGACAGTTTCGACTTGAAAGGTTTTCTGCTCGTCGGCCCGGGCCTCTCCATGTTCCTGACCGGCGCGACGCTGCTTGGTCTCGATTTCGTTAGCGGCCAAACCGTCGCCGCGCTGCTCTTCATTGGCGCAATATTGCTGGCCCTCTACATTCCTCACGCGTTGAAAGCGCCAGCGCCCCTGATCGACATCAGGTTGCTTGCCGTGCCGACATTTCTGGCCGGCGTTTTTGGCGGCTTCCTGTTCCGCATCGGTATTGGTGCAGCGCCCTTTCTATTGCCGCTGCTGTTCCAAATGGGCTTCGGCATGACGCCGTTTCAATCGGGGCTGCTCACCTTCGCAACGGGCTTTGGCGCCATGTTCATGAAGACACAGGCCGCCAGCATTTTGCGCCACTACGGCTATCGCAATATTCTGATCTACAACTCGCTGCTGGCGGCGGCATTCTCGGCCTTACCTGCGTTCTTCACAGAAGCGACTCCGGCTCTCATCATGACGGCCATCTTCTTCATGGGCGGTCTATCGCGTTCGCTCCAGTTCACCAGCATCAACACGATCTGCTACGCCGACATTCCGCCTGAACAACTGAGCCGCGCCACCAGTTTCGTATCCGTCGGCCAGGAGTTGTCCGGTGCCGTCGGCGTTTCGGTTGCAGCGCTGGGCTTGGAACTTATGCAGCGCACGCAAGGCGGCGGAACGCTTGCGCCAAACCACTTCCCGCCGGTGTTCATCCTAATCTCGGTTATCGCCGCGCTATCGGCCTTTCTCTACGCCACGTTGCCGAAAGATGCGGGCTCTTCGCTCCTCGTCACCCCCGGCGCACGGCGCAAAGAAGCCATCAAAGGCACGGCGGACGCCGAGGGCGGGCATTTATAGGGCGAGGACAAACCTCCTCACTCAATGCCACGCCATCGCATTCGCCGAGCAGGTCTGCAAATCCCCCTCCCCCTTGTGGGGAGGGGTTAGGGGTGGGGGTAACACAAAAGGCGTGATGCCGGAGTACCGAATTGCAGACTGCCAAACGGTGCAAAGCAAGAGTGCTTTTCACATGCAGAACGCATCTGCCGTTCGTCACCCCACCCCCGACCCCTCCCCGTCGAGGGGAGGGGAGCCGCTCCGAAATGACATTCGGTGTGCGCGGCGAGATTTCGGGCATTTATAGGGGGAATTTGTAGGTCCGCGGTGATTCCGCTTCGGGCCAAACCAAGAAGTTCTGCATTTCCGTTCGCGGCAGCATTTTAAACACGTCCTCAATGCAGCGCGCGGCGAGTCCTCACTCAAAAATGCAATGCCGGTGTTAGATCAGTGTTCGCCGATGGATGGCGGCGGGAAAACTAGGTCAATGCTTTCTGAATTTCCTTGATGGACGCCTTCGTCAGCGTCTTACCGAGTTCCGATACCAGTCGATCCTTCACTTCCTTGTGCAAGGAGGGACGTATTTGGCCCAAGGTCTGCGGGTCGGCAATGAGGACTAGTGCTGCAAAATCTCCGGCATGGGCACGGCGGTACAGCTCCTTGGCGAGCTGTTTTGCGAACGTGGCCTCGTCTGTCTCCTGTCCAGAGGATTCTGGTGGACGGTGTCCAGCAGGACCTTCGCCGTGTAGATTGGTAGGCTTAAGCTCGCCTTCGGCTGACAACGAAATGTTGTTCTCTTGACCAGAATTGCGGAAGAACCGCGCGCCCGCTCCGTCCGCCACCACGACGAGTGCATTGTGGGGTACCTTGTCTGCCATCATCATTCTCCTGCTCATTGTCGATTTCAATAGCGTGGGCGGACGTTGCAGTGCCGCTGTCTGTTTGGCAATACAGCAGCAAATCTGTTTCGCTCATTCAGCAGCGGCCTTTCTTGAAGTGACGCGAGATCGCGATAACTTTAGCATGAAAAGGCGACTGCAATTAACTCCGTACGAATTCAGAAGTTCCATGAGCGCCTGTGCCGCGCCGCCTGGCTTCGCGCTCGGCCTCTTTGAAAAGCTTGTCGGGGATTGAGATGGCTGTTTTCATGGGGAATCAAAACCGGAGTTATACCGGAAGTCTATGCGCGCGGCGCAAGGAAGCTATCAAAGGCACGGCCGACGCCGAGGACGGGCAGTTGTATTCAGCTAGCTGAATTCAGAATTTTCACTTACAAAGCGTTGTCAGTTTTCCATTCGATGTTCATTTGACAAGAGTGATTTCGATGACGAGTTGGATCTTCAAGATTGCGGTCGGTCTCGTCGCTGTAGTTCTGATAGGCACAGTTATAGATCTCGGCCGTTGGTACAACGCGCGTGAACAAACAATTTCAGCAATAGATGCCGGCGTACTTGCTTCGGGACGTGCCTTGATGACAGGGGCAAGTGAATCCGACGCCAGATCAATTGGTTTGAAGAACTATCAAGAGTATACCAAGAATCGCTACGCGACAACCACGGACACAATAGACATTGTTGTTTCTGAGAACGGTAACATTCTATCCGCCACAGGCTCGGCGCATATCGAGACACTGTTCTTGCAGGTGATCGGCGTTAGGGAATTACCGCTATTAAAGAACGATGAGCCGAACGTACGAGCGACCTTCGTGAAATAGCGCTTCAGCGGGCTGGATAGTCTTGGCCAACTTGCGCTTCCGGCGCCTGCCCGGAATATAGCAACTCAGTACCGCCTGTGTGCTTGAGCGTCTATTGCTTTGGCTTTTCTTGACTTGCCGTTAAATCGAGCTCCTTGCTGATGTCGGAAAATGTTTGCTGCAATTCAGTTCTAAGCGCACCAAGATATTGATAAACATTCAAGCCCAGCAGCAGTGCAATGATACCCCATTCAAATACGCGCGAACGTGTCGGCGGTGGCTTCGCAGATGCTTTCAGATTTTCGATCTCGCGTTCCAATGCTTCGATGCGGGCGTCCGACATGTCTGCCTCCCATGGTATCCAACGAATATAAGTGCTATAAATCTGCCGATCTCGCAATACTAATGGCATTTTCGATCTGGTTTCTGGACAGGCGCACAACAAGGCGGAAATGTCGGCCGCACACGTGGCCGTATCGCTTGTTCCGGCTCTTTCCGCGCTCATGGTCGCGCGATTGTCGCGCTACGCCGACGATAAGTGGCATCAACAGCGCAGCGGATGTTTATTAGGGGTGGTCATCAACAAAAAAACCCCGCGCGCCCGGATCTCTCCGGACGCGCGGGCTTGTGTCTCTGGCTGAGCTTGGGAGTTGAGGCTTCGAGGGGCTTACGCCGCTCTAGCCTGGCTCTTTGCCCGTACCGTTTTGCGCGGCTTGGCTGCGAACTTGGCGGCAATCGACCGCAGCCGGCAGGAACACGACGTCCGAGAGCCGCGACTTCTGGATCGCGGCTTCCCGGGCGCCAAAGGCGTCGGCAAGCGCGAACATGGCCGCGTGCGGGTCAAGCGTGCTGCAGCCACGCATATCGACCGCGACGAAACCCGTCACCGGGTTCGCTTGGATCGACAGGTGGCCGCAGGCAAGCGTCGCGACGCCCGAAAGCGTCCCGTTCGCCAGCTTGCTGACGCGCAGGCTCGTCAACGGCTTCCCGAGTTCGCTCAAACCGATTCTGAGCGCACGCTCAGCCGATTTGGCGTCGGAAAGGCGCTGAGCGCCGTGCAGGTCGATATAAAGATTACGTCCTTCTAACCTAGACCCGTTGGCAGTGGAGACTTCAGCAGTCTCTGCATGCGAAACGGACGCAACGGCGTACGAATGATCTTCCTCTTGGGCGGTGCTTGAACGAGTTCAAGTCCATCCCCAATTGGAAGAGGGTGTCATTAAAGGCCATGTGACCCTCCCCAACCAGCAGACAGGTTTTGACTCGCCCGCTCCTTGCCTCTTCGGTTTTGGAAAACCTCGACCAGTTGGCAGGTGGACAGACGAGAGCGGATGCATATGAGGCCTAGCGCCCCCCTACGCAAGAATTTTTTTGCCCCTGGGACAAAATATTTTTTCCCCGTGTTTACGCTGCGTTAACAGCAGGTTCGCGTGAGGGCTCTCTACAGGTGTTCGCGAGATAAGTGCGGCGGCTTTCCGACACAATTCCGCAGGCGCTTAGCGAGCGCGTTGTGAGGCCAAGAAATGCCCGTTTATTGCGGCTTCAAGAGATTCTTGAGCAGGTCTTTTGCTTTCTGCGTCGAACCTGTCGCACCACCCGCACTCTTCTTGCCGAGCAGTTCGTCGGCAATCTCCTTGGCGCTCTTGCCTTTGAACTGCTTGCCGATCTGCTTCACCGCTTCAATTGCCTTATTGGGGTCGGCGAGCACGCCTTTGAGGTCAGGCTCGTACTTGGGCTTGTCCCACGGACCGCTAATTCGGACCGGAATCTCGATGCCTGAAAGATCCGTCGCGCCTTGCTGGCCTTCAAGACTCGTGACCAGTTTCGGTTTCACTGTGTAGTCGACCGTCTTTGGCGGCAGGTGCACGGCGCCCGCGCCCGTCACGCGCAACAGCGGGCTCGTTAGCCGTAAATCCTGGTTCTGCGCGATGCCGTTGGCAATTGTGAAACTCGCGGCTAGTTCGCTGAAGTCGGTCTTCTCGGCGGGCGCTTTCTTCAGGCCCGAAAGCTTGCCCTGCGAGATGCCACGGATGGCACCCGGCAAGTTAAAGCCGACAATGGCGCCGTCAGCGAAGGCAAAGTCGGCCTTGCCGTTCAGCGTTTCAACCAGTTGCAATTGACTGCCGCCTTGGGCTGCCAGCTGCAGCGTCAACTTGGTTTTGCCCGACAGCCAATCCATATCGGCCGCGTCTTTGAGGAAGGGCAATGCCGGCAAGGCCTTCGAGCACGAAGTTGGCGCCGACCTGGGCTGTCTTTCCCGTACCATCGACATTGAGAAGTCCGGTGCCGTGCCCTTCGTAGAGTTGAACGTTGTCGAACGAGGTTTTCATGACCTTGTTCTTGAGCGCAACTGTCAAGGCGGATTGCCCGACTTTGATGTTTTGATAGAGCAAACGGCCGATCTGCAGCTTGGCGTCGGCGTCCACCACGCCGAAGAGCGTCAGGTTCAGCGGCTCGTTCGACCAGCCTGCGCGTTCTGTGTAGCCATGAACTTTCGGGCCAGACGCTGGAACTTGCAAAAGCTCTTCTATCGCGTCTCCCGCTTTGGCGGGTACTCCGGCTGCGGCTGGCTTCTTGGCCGGTTGCGGCGCGGGTGCGACTCCCGCTGCCCCAATCATGTACTTGTTGAGATCAAGTTCGGAGAGCTTGAGCGTTGCCTGCACGGCGGGCCGGATGCCGCCCGTTGTTACGGTGACAGTGCCTGTGCCGGTCGCACCATCGAGACCGAGATTGGCGCTCGAAAGGCTGGTGACGTTGCCGTTGGTCTTCAAGGTGCCAGCAATCGACAACGGGCCGAAACCTGAAACGGGCGGCAGGGTGCTGCCGAGCCACTTGGCCAGCGACTTCACCGATTCCGACTTCGCGGTGATCTTCCCTTCAAGATCAGCGCCGTCGTGAATGTGCACCGCGCCGTCAAAGCTGGCGTTGATGTTGCGATTGTCGGCTTTGAAGACGAGCTGCGCCGGCTTTTCTTCGAGCACCATTTTCGCGGTCGAAAGCTTGCCATCGAAGTTGATCGTTTCACCCTGCCACGCAAGATCGCCTTTTGCCGTCACGGGGCTATTCAACGAATGCATGGCGACTTGGACGTTGACGGCGGAGACCTGCTGCGTCTTGCCTGAGCGTTCGTCTGTATAACGCAGTGTGCCGTCCTCAATGCGCACGTCGCCGAGTTGCACGTGTTTGATCTTGGCGAGTTTCGCTGCGAGTGCGGGATTTTCTGGCGCTGCGGCGGGTGCGCCCGCGTCCGTTGCCGTGGGTGCTGCGCCGGTTTCGGGCTGTGGCGCGGCGGCTTGCGCGTAGCGTATGGGCAAACTTGCGTCCGCCAACTGCCAATTTTTCCGCCCCTGCTTATCGACGCGGAAATCAAACACAGGTTTCTTCAACACGAGACGGCGCACTTCGATCTGCTTTTGAAGCAGCGGCATGGTTTTGATGTTGACGTCGAGGGCCGCCATCGAGACGAGGTTGTTCGGCGATCCCGGCGGGCCTGAAAGTGTCACGTCCTTAAGGGACACGCCAAGACCCGGCCAAAACGAAAACGAGGCGGGCCCCGCGACCACGAGATCGCGCCCGGTCTTTTCCTTCACCTGCTGGGCGAGTGTCTGGCGAATGAGATCGCTCGGCGGATTGAGAATGAGATAGCCAACGCCAGCACCCGCCACGAGGACGAGAAGCACGAGGAATCCAAGAACGGCCGAGACGATACCGCTGCGGCGGCGCGGCGGCTGGCGCCCTGCCGGTCCGCGCGGCTTTTGTCCGGGCGGCGGCGGACCACGGCGCGGCTGCGGTGGAGCGGGGCCGCGTTCAGCACTTGGACGGTAACCCGCCAAAGGCGGCGGAGCAGGCGGTCGCTGGTTCGGCATCGGGGGAAGCCTCGAAAAGGTACGGGCACAAACTATAGCACGCGCACGCGTCACGAACACAAGCGTGGCGCCGCCTTTGTGCTTCATAAGAATCTCTATTGCCGAAGATTATGTCACTTCAACGCCTTGCCCCGCCAGCCCGGAAAAGGCCTTTTTCCACGCTATCCCGGCAAAAGTGATGTGTGGGGAAGGTGAAGGCGTGGTGCGCGGCGATGCGTCTTCCCTCACCATCACACTCCCGTCAAAACCTGCGCTAGAGTGTGCCCGCGCTCGTTGGCGGGAATTGATTGTTGGAGATGAATTATGACAAGTCTGTTGCGCCGAAGTGTCGTGGCCTTGGGCGTGGCCATGGGTGCAGCCATGTCACTTGCCGCACTCGCAACTTCCGCCAACGCTGCCTCGTGCGGCAATGGGCCGGGCGGGTTCGATGCCTGGGTTGCAGCCTTCAAACAGCGCGCAGCCGGTCAAAGCATCTCAAACGGCGCGCTCGGTGCCTTGAACGGCATCAGCTACGATTCCAAAGTTATCCGCCTTGATCGCAACCAGCACTCGTTCAAGCTCTCGTTCGAACAGTTTTACGCGCGCCGGGTCGATGGCGGCATGATCGCCAAAGGCCGCCGCTTGATGCAAACGCACGGCAGCACGCTCGCGGCCATTGAAAAGCGCTTCGGCGTCCCAGGCGCCGTCATCGTCGCCATCTGGGGACTTGAAACGGCGTACGGCGCACAGCGCGGCGGCGGCATGTCGATCGTCCGCTCGCTCGCAACTCTCGCTTATGATTGCCGGCGCTCGGCTTTCTTCGAAAAAGAACTTTTGGCAGCGTTGAAGATCATTGATCGCGGAGACATGAGTGTAGGCCAGCTCAAAGGCGGATGGGCCGGTGAAATTGGTCAGACGCAATTTCTGCCCGACGCCTACGTCAAATACGCGGTCGATTTTGACGGCAACGGACGGCGCGATCTGGTCAACAGTTCGGCAGACGTGCTCGCGTCAACCGCGAATTTCTTGAAAGCGCACGGTTGGCAGCGCGGCGCCGGTTGGGGCCCAGGTACAGGCAACTACGACGTCATCCGCGATTGGAACAAGGCGGAAGTTTACGTGAAAACCATTTCGGTCATGGCCGAAAAGCTTAACTGACGGCCGCAGCGGCGACGTGCGTCCCCTTCGTTAATCAACTGCTAAAATAATGCCGCGAATTGATGTATTCGCATGGCCCCGGATCGTAACTTTTTTCTACTAAACAGCGTTCTGGGAGGGGTCGCATCGCGGGACGCGGCCGGAGAGTATGCACGTCGCATTGAAAAGCAGTGTTGAAACAGGGGCCGACCGCCGTGCGTTCGGGCGTCGCGAGACGCACATGCCGGCAGCCGTGCGCTTGCCCAATCATACCTATTTCGATTGCATCGTCTGCGACATCTCGGAAGGCGGTGCGCTTCTTGAGTTTCCGTCACGCATTGAATTCTCGGGCCGGTTGCGCTTGAACTTTGAAGGCGGCAACCAGGAGATCATCTGCGATGTGCGCCACGTTCGCGGCAATCGCGTTGGCGTGCAATTTGCGCGCAATATAACTCTCGCAGCGCGGCCTGTGGCAGCGCCCGACGCTGTGTCAGCCCCACTGCCGTCGCAACGTCCGGCAGAATTAGGCTTTGATGTTGGGCGTAACAACGCGGCATCAGAACTCGTCGCCTTGCGGCGTAACGCTGCGAAACTCGTTGCTGCAATGCGTGAGCCACAGGCTGAGCCCATGACCGGATCTCAGCCCACGCCAATAGTTGTTGAGATTCCCGTCGCCGTTCAGCCGTCCGTACCACGAGACATGTCTAGCCTGCTCCAGTCGGTCGCCGCGCTGGCCGCCGTCAAGGCCGTGCCCCGCCCGCTGCCCGCTAGGGCCTACGCGACGGCGCTCGTGATCGAGCAGGTCAAAATTCCCGCAGAGACGGTCCCGCGTAACATGTCGAGCCTGCTCTATTCCGTTGCAGCGCTTGTCGCTGTCCGGTCTGTGCCCAGGCCATTATCGGCCGGCGCTTACGCCTAGTTTCCCCATCCAATCCGATTCGAGTTGCAACAACACCTAATAGTTGCATAGTCCAGACATGAGTCCGCCTAGGTTGTGCCACACGACTCAGTGAGATTGTCCGGCATGCCTGGAACTATCCCGTCGTCCTTCAACTTAAAGCGCACGAGCTATCTTGCTGGTGCGCTTATTTTTTTTGGCCTCGCAGGTTCAGCGTTGGCCGTTCCCGATCCAGGGCGGCCCCTGGAAGGCCGCGCCGCCGTGATTGACGGCGACACCCTGGAGATAGATGGCGAACGGATCCGGCTCGAAGGCATCGACGCCCCCGAAGTTGCTCAATCCTGTCGTAAGGCCAATGGCGAGCCCTGGACGTGTGGTCTTGAAGCCAGCGAAGTTCTTCGTGCGCTGATATCCAATAAATCCGTGTCTTGCGACCGTGTGGGCCGAGATAAATATGGCCGGACACTTGGTGTTTGCTTCGCGGACGCAGACGAATTGAACGCTGCCATGGTCCGGACGGGCTATGCCTGGGCCTTTATCAAGTATTCGCAGGCCTATGCCGCGGTCGAGAAGGAAGCCCAATTGGCGAACGCCGGGGTCTGGCAGGGGTCAGCTATTCCTGCATGGGAATTCCGCCATCGACCCGATCAGACGGCAGTGGCGGCCGGCCCAAAGGGGTGCCTGATCAAAGGCAATATCTCAAAAAAAGGCCAGATTTATCATACGCAAGCAAGCGCTTGGTACGGCAAGGTCAAGGTCGATGAAAGCCGGGGCGAGCGCTGGTTCTGCTCGGAAGTTGAGGCACAAGCGGCTGGGTGGCGTGCCGCTGAAGGTCCCTAGTTAGAGCCCCGAACGAGTGTGTTCGCAGCTCCCTGGGGCAATCCTTGGGTGATTTTTAGGCGAGCAGGCAAACGAACCGTTGACCGATTGGTCCAGTTGTCCTTGACATACCGTACCTATGACGCAGATGATGCGCGCGGAACGGTTCGGCCGCTTGAGTTTCGTCGGCCAATCGTCAACGCCCAACATCCGGGGATCGCGATGCATCCAGTCTTAGCTAAAAACGCCCGCGCTTTTACTGCCGCCGCACTCGTGGCACTCGCTTCAGTTCCAGCCTCTGCCGGCACCATTTGGGACGAGATCAAAGGCAGTGTCTATGGTGACAGGAAAATTGAAGACGGGCGCAGTATTGTGACGCTCGACGCGGAGATCCGCCCGGCGGATATGCGCAACGTTCCCTTCACGGTTGCGGCGGCTATGAAGGACGGCCGCACGATCAAAAGCGTGGCGCTTATCATTGACGAAAATCCGACGCCTGTCGTTGCCGTTTTCAACATGGGCGCCAGTCGCGATGCTGTTGCGTTCAAATCGAACTTCCGCGTCAATCAGCAGTCCGATATCCGTGCCGTTGTCGAATCCAGCGACGGCCAACTCTATATGGTCTCGCGGCTTGTGAAGTTTGCCGGCGGACAGGCCTCGTGTTCAGCGCCGCCAACCGGCGATCCGGCTGAGATTGCCGCCAACATGGGCAAGATGAAATTCACGCAACTACCAAACGATGGAACTGCTTCATCGTTGCTCCAGCGCGCGCGCGTTGATTTCAGCCATCCCAATCACACCGGCATGGTGATGGATCAGCAGACGCTGCTTTACACGCCGATGATGATGGTCTCCGAAATCACCGTCAAGCAAGGCGGAGAGTTGATTTTCCGTGCCGAAGGCTCAATCGCCTTCTCGCAAAACCCGATGATCGAATTCGATATGAAGCGCAACGGCGCCAGCGACATTGAAGTGACACTTAAAGATACGGACGGCGGCAGCTGGACGCAGAAGTTCCCGGTCAATCCGGAGAGCTGATCGTTTAATAACCGGCAATACAATAAAGGCCCGCCTATCCGGCGGGCCTTTATTCGTTTGGGAGCGGTCTCCGCCGCTTTGCTATTGTGCAGGTGGCCCGTCGCCTTCGTTCTGAGTGAGCAACGGTGTGATGCGGCGCGCCGCAACGCGGCGATTGAGACGCTCGGGACCGTACGTTTCAACCTTCTTGTATTCCTCTCCGAAGCCTTGCGTCGTCAAGTTTTCCGGCGGCACCTGGAATTGCTCGGTCAGAATAACGGCAACAGATTCGGCGCGCCGGTCGGAAAGGGTCAGGTTGTCGTCCTCGGAACCGACGGCATCCGTATAGCCTTCGATCATAAAGACTTCATTGGGATCGCGCTCCACGACCCGCATCATGGCGCGGGCAACGCGCTCCAGCTTGCTATATTGGCTTTCCTCAACTTCCCAAGAGCCTGTGTCGAAGGTGATATCGTTCAAATCGACCCGGCGCATACGCTCGCGCAAGCGTGGCGTGGCGCGAACTTCGTCAAGAGTATAGCGCCGCTCAAGCCGATCATCGACAGGCGGTGCGCTGAAGGCTTCGTAGACTTCCTCATCGTCAGCCTGATCGTAGTCGACGATGTACTTGCGGCGGGGCACGTCAACACGCGGCGGCGGCACATCGACAAGGGAATTGAGCAGGACGGCCCCTGCTACAACGCCAACGCCGATCCCAACTCCAAGCGCGAGGTTGCGCCCGAACTTGTCGCGGCGGCGGTTGTCGATAATGTTGTGTTCGTGGCCTTGCGCGTTGCGGCGGTACCGGCGCACGAGCTGGCCGTTCGTGTCGGTGACGTTGTAAACGCTATTGTTGTTTGGCCTTTGAATGATGGTGACGTTCGTGCCGTCGCTGCGGGTCAGGCTGCGCGTCTTGGCAACGCGCACCATACGATCACTGTCGTTCTTGACAATGACGGCGCGGTTGTTTTGCCGAACGATCACGCGGTTGCCAGGCTCCTTGATGACAATTTGATTCGTCTGGCGATCGACAGTTTTCTCGCGCTGCAGCTTGATAGCATTCAAATTGCGCGGCTGTTTCGCCATGCGCACGACGAGCGGCGCATTCGCGGGAAGCGTTCCCTTTTGCACAACTGCTCCCGGTACGGGCCTCGAGACCTGACGCGTAACGGGCTGCCAACGCCGCATTTGTGGAGGCCGCTGAACGGTGACTGGTACAGGTTGCGGCTGGGCTGCAACGGCAGGCACTGGTTTAGCCGGAGTTTTAACAATTACCTTTGCAGGCGTGCCAGGGACGACCGGCGTCTTGACGATGACTTTTGCAGGCGCGCCAGGGACGACCGGCGTCTTGACGATGACCTTTGCAGGTGCACCAGGGACGACCGGAGTTTTGACGATGATCTTAGCCGGCGCCCCTGGCACAACCGGTGTCTTGACAATGACTTTCGTTCCTGGCGCCGGTTTTACAATGACCTTGTTGCGGTTCTTCAAGGCTTTCCGCCTGGCTTCCAATAACTTGGCGCGCTGGGCCGGCGTTAGTACCTTTTGAGCGGCCTGTGCTGTGACGGCTTGCACTTGGGCCTGTGCATAATCTGATTGCGCCGCGATGAGTGTTAGTCCTGCCATCGCGCCAAGCACGATTTGAGAGAAAGGGGAGCGAACGTTGGACATCGTCATCGTGACCTCAAAATTATCAAAGCGTGGGCGCTGGAAGATTGTCGCGCACGTCTTTCAGTGATCGGCTTATCATATCATCGGACACTGCAGTTGAATGGCGAATGAACGACGAAACTCCGGCCTCTTTGCGGCGGAATCGGATCCATTTCGCGTGTTTTCAACTGACAGCCGTTGCGTTACGTCATGCATTACTTGTTCTGGGTTCGAGCCAACCCCGATAATGGGCGAGAAGTCCGGCAAGTGGCACGGTGATCCTGACGTCAAAGCAAAACCGGCCTTCGCCGTCCATGTATTCCCGTGTTTCCGAGACGGGCGCCAGTAAGCGCGGAAGATTTACCGGGCCGGCCCGCCAACCCGTAACGGGCATAATGATTTCGCCTGCTACGGCTTGAATGCCGAGCAGAATTTTGAAAGGTCCGAATGCCTCTGCAACTTGGTTGTTGCCTTCGAATGTAAGCCGCGACAGAAAACGCACGCCGGCAAAATCACGCGTCCAGGTTTCGCTAAGGCCCTTGCGATCAACGCTGACTGTGATGGGAACGTCGCGGCCCGCTTTGGGGAACCCGAACGCACGGCTTATCAACCGTGCCAGAATTCCCCCGCCCGCATCAATATCAGCGCGTCCCGACCAGATTGGTTCCCCATCGCAATCATGAAATGCGCGAAGCGAAGCGGGAAGGTCCGCGTAGCGCGTTGAACTGCAAGCCGTTGAACTGCATGCCATTGAACCGCAAGCCATGGCGAACAGGCTTGCCGATCCTGCGGTGATGACAGTGCGCGAAGTTTGAATGGCGGACGCGCGCATTTCCGCTTCGATCGCGGCGAGCGGCAGTTCTCCTGCTGAAGTGCGTGCGCCTGGAGCAACGCCACCGGCAAGCAGCGCGCGTGTCATCGCGAGTGCCGGCATTATGGGGACGTTGGGACCCTCGCCTTTTTCGGCAAGTAGCCACCAGCGCGACCACGTTTGATGTCCCTCTGCGTCAAGGCCTGCGACGTCAACTGTCATGCCGCCTTTGTCGGAAGCGGTGAGGCGGGTCAAGCCCCGCGCTTTCTCAAGCCAGGGCGCCATCCAGCCTAGTGACCGGAGCCATCCGTACCGTCTCAAGTGTGCCAAGGTCAAAAGACCAAATTGCTCGAGCCGGGATTCAAGCCCGGCATAAAACATGACGCGTGACGTCACCGCGAAGCGTTCGGGTAGAATGAATGCGTCGGCGGTCTCCACGGGCGACAGATAGCGCACGCCAAGTCTTGGCATGCGCATGCGCGTCGCGCTGCCCCATCCAATTGTGTCACTAAGCTTTCCGTTTCGATAAATGGCAATCGGCCGGCCCGCATAGGTCAGCAGCGCTTGTATAACCGAGAGCCCAACTTGCCCGCCGCCGCCGGGAAAAATCGCGATATCGACAGTGTCGACGCGACGCCATTTCTGCGTCAAGGCTTCAACCGCGGCTGTCGACAGGGCGGGCGTTGAGCTTGCGCCCGCGATGGCCACAACGCCTTTTCCCTGCGCGGCACCATCGAGTGCTGCTGCAAATCCAGCGATGTAGTCGCTGGCATCCGCGAGGTCGATCCAGTGCGCTCCGGCTTTGATTGCCATGTGTGCCAATACGTAGTTCGCGCCCTGGTACGGGCCGGAGGCATCGATGACCAGAAAGGGATTTAGTCCCGCAAATGCCTTTATTGCATTTGCGCCGCTGTCGAAGGCGATCCCAGAGACGGTGCAGGCGCTGTTGCCAACCATGAGTTGGGCCGCCAGCGCATTGGCCCGCGCGCAATCGCGTGACGTGACCACGAGGTCGATTGCCTCAATCGCCGCTAGATGTTTGGCAAGCTTTCGTCCGAAAAATCCGGTTGCGCCGATGAGTACGATACGCCGGGTCACAAAAATTCCTCATGGTACTCTACTTCCTGATGCACCAGAGTTCCGAAAATCGGGTGTTCAAGGTGCAGCGTGAACAGAAAAGACATTGGCGTCACTTCTTTGTGCGAAACGGTCAATGCGCCAGGCGTTGCCCAGCGTGGAAAGGGAATGCGCCAATCTCGAAATGCGAGACAATATCGCGTGCTGCGAAACACCAGCGCGCCATTTTCGGCGCTAGCCGAGAGCGCCATGGCGATGCCAAACCCAATGTATTCTTCAAGGCCCGTTGGCCCGGAAAAGCGCTTCACTGAATGAATGATCTGAGGGAAGCCGCGTTCGCGGGCGAAAAGTCTGGTCCAGTTTTGCCCGCCAGAGGCTGCGTCCTCCGTTACTGTCACGACACTTGGGGCGTTGCGCGTTGTAGACAGCGGCAGGGGTGCACCAATCACGCGCAGAATTTGCGCCAGCGCACGGCCCAGATTCGAAACTTCGATTTCTGTCACGCGTCCCGCATAAATCGCGGTTGCACCGCTACTCAACCGCTTGGAAAACCGCCTTCGAACCGCCGGTGGCAGGCTTGCCCAGGCGTCTTCGTTGAGAAGCGCGCGAAACCGGAGGTCGCCAATTTCTGGACTGTCAACGTTTGGGCTGAATCTGGAGATGCTCGCCGCTGGGTCTGCGTTCTTTCTCAGCGAAGCGCTCATTGGCGACAACCTCTATCAACTCTTGGATTGAGGTAGCAATGCCGCAACTTTGGCGCCGAGGCGTAGCAAAAGCTTGAGTTTTCCGCGCGGCAGCCCAAGCATCTGCTGAAACCAGCGGTCGACGGCGGACGTCGTCTCAAGCATTTCGCGCAGCCGCTTCTTTGCCAGTGGATCGATCCGGCTATCGCGATCCGCATCTTCAAGACAGGAACGCAACGTGGCGATGACGGGATCAATTTCACGCGCTTTGCGCCCAATGGCGATGCGAGTCATAATTTCCCAGATGTCGCCTTCCGCCTCATAGTGATCGCGCCGGTCGCCCCGCACCGGCACGCGTGCGATGAGGCCCCAGATCAAAAGCTCTTTCAGCGAATTCGACACGTTTGATCGCGCTATGCCGAGTTGATCGGCGATGTCTTCGGCTGTGAGTGGCCTGCTTGAGAGATAGAGCAGCGCATGGATCTGCGACACAGAGCGATTGACGCCCCATTCGCCGCCCATGTCGCCCCACTTTAAGACAAAGCGCTCGACGGCGGGGGCGAGTGATCCCGATTGAACTGTAATTTCTGTCATGACAGAAATATGAGGCGAAAAACAACGCACGTCAAGCCCGCCCGGTAAGCGGTGCGGCGAACTGGAGCTAATTTGGAGAAGTGGCGCACCCGGCAGGATTCGAACCTGCGACCTTTGGATTCGGAATCCAACACTCTATCCAGCTGAGCTACGGGTGCCTGGAGCGGGGAGTGATACTCCATTCGCCATTCAACGGCAAATGATTGAAAAACGCAGCGCCCGCCGCCCGGATTAGCCGCCATTTGAGGGCGGTCAAAGCCCTCAAATGGCGCTGGTCGTATTAGGTTGATTTCCGCTGCTACCGGCAAGGCTTCGCAGAAACCGTGCACTTGGCTTGAAGTATCGCCAGCTTGTTGCAGGTCCACACGACGTTGCGGGCGTTTGACATATTAGAGTAGCGCTCGCCATACCGGTCCGCGACCTTGCTCTGCCAGTCGGCAATGGCAATGCTGCGGGCCTGTTGGGTGCCGAGGCCAAAAATACCTTGTCCGGTCGCAAATCCGAACATCCGGTCCTTGCAGACAGAATAGTGCGAATGCCTATAGCTCCTCCTGTGAGCGTTAGCGTCAAATGATCCGCCGATGACGGCAAGTGCAGTTAGCGCCAGAACAGGTGCCAGTGCTGTCTTCGAAATCATGGGGACCACCTTTAAACTTGGATTCAACAGATAATTTCTTAAAATCACGACGTCAGAGCGCCCTTGCAACGGCGGAAGTGAGCCATGACCTCAACTGACTGTCAACGGTTGACGGCAAACATGAGGCGGCTTTCGGCCCCAACGGTGTTTGGCGACAACGTTCAACAAAACCGTCACGCGTGTTATGGGCTCGATCTCTATCGCGACGGCAGGGGATGCAGGGGAGATAATCGTCATGCCAGAATTCAAGCCGCCCCGCCCTGGCGAAGTGGCGATCGATCTCCCTGATAATTTTGATGCGGGTCTTTACTTCATTGGCCGTATTCACACGCCTTGGAAAACAACATCGGACTGTCCCAAGGGCAGCCGGGCGCGCGCAGAGGGCGGCGTATCTACAATAGAGATTTTTCCGCGTTTTGCGGCCGGCCTCAAAGACATAACCCTCTGTTCGCACGCGATTGCGCTCTATTGGCTGCATCAGGCACAGCGCAATCTGATTGAGCAGCTTCCCAGCCATTTGACAGTGCCGCGCGGCGTTTTTGCGCTCAGATCCCCGGTGCGTCCCAATCCGATAGGGCACGCTGTCGTCGAAATTTTGGGGCTTGATGGGCAAAACTTGCGCGTGCGCAACATGGATTGCGTCGATGGCACGCCGCTGATCGACTTGAAGCCATACTTCCCCTCGACCGACAGTGTTCCGCAAGCAACGCGGCCGTGACAGCGCGTCAAAGCCTGAATTTTAAATTGCAAGTTGCGCCTTGAGCGCTTTGCGCCTTGCGCTTGGCGAACATCCAAACCAACGCCGGCACGCGCGGGTGAATGACGAGAGCTGGGAGAAGCCGAGATAAAAGGCGATCTCCGTCAACGATAGCTCTGCTCCCCGTAACAAGTCGTCCGCGCGTGACTTGAGTGCATCGTTCAAGACAGCTTCAAACGATGTCGCGCCCTGTGCCGCCAATCTGACCTGCAGTGTCCGGCCGGTCAGACCGAGTTGGGTTGCAACGTCCTCAAGCGACGCCCGCCGCTCTGGAAGCAGGTCGAGGATGGTATTGCGCACATTTGTTGCGACATCGCCGAATGGCGAAATTTCGGCCATCATCCGTTCGCCGAATTGGTCGAGAATTGGTTTTAGTCGCGGATCGGCGTCCGGCATGGGCCGGCCTATGGTCACTTTGTCAACGCGAATGGCGTTTTTGTCCGAGCCAAATTGTACTTCTGTACCGAAAATCTGGCGCACCTTTTCCCGGCATGTCAAAGGCTCGCCCTGCAACTCGACTGAAACCGGCATCCAAGTTTGCCCGATCGCCATGCGAAGCCTGAGCACGAAAAGCGCCATCGCGAACGACCCGTACTGCGTATATTGTGCTGTCAGGGCTTCCGGCCAACGCCACCACAAACAGGCGCCGTCCTCATCGTCATGGTATTGGACGGTCATCGGTTGGCGTAACAGCACGGCATATCGAGCGACCGTGCGCATGCCTTCCCCAACCGTTTTTGAGTTCAAGAAGAGATAGGCTATGATTCCTATTCCGCCGACCGGATAGGACTCGGCAAATGCCAGTCCGATACAGGGGTCCTTCGCCGCACGCGCTGCTTCGTGCATAAGGCCGCAAACAGCGTTGGCGGGCAGGTCCTGTTCCGGATAGATTTCTTTGGGCGGAGGCAGTCCTACTTTCGCGTACAGCGATTTGGCATCGACACCCCGCTGATCAAGGAAGGTGTCAAAGCCTAAAAGAACGCTCGCGCGAACCATGGGTTTGGTGCTGGGCATAAGCGATTGCGGACCGCTGTTAACGATAAAACCAAGAGAAAATAGCTGGCAAAAGCTAAAATCTACCGTTTAAACCCCCGAGAATTGTGCGAAATGTCAAAAGAACTGAATAATGGGTCAAGCGGAAACAATTGAACACTGTTAGATAAGTCCAGCGCCGCTTAGGCAGACGACTGAATGTCTTTCCATTGACTATTCAATTCCAGAAGGAAATTTAGACTGTGAGCAAGAAGACTCGACCCTTCAGCACTTTAGACAGCGCCATCCATCTCCTTCACCGGGCCGGACAGTTTGCTGATGAAGAGTTCGCGCTCGCTATGGAGCGCAGCGGCCTGACAGCACGCCAATTTGTTGTCCTTTCAGTTGTCGCCAGCGAGGACAACCCGAGCCAGACCACAATTTGCGACCATTCAGGCATCGACCGTTCGACCCTTGCGGATATCGTACGGCGCTTGGTTGCCCGCGGCCTTCTGGCACGGCGGCGCACCCGGCAGGATGCGCGGATGTATGCCGTTCGTTTGACGGACGCTGGTCAGAAGGCGCTGGACGCGGGGTCTGCCGCCGCTAAGACCGTGGATCAGACATTGCTTGGCGTCCTCTCGCCGGCTCAGCGCAGCGATTTCGAAGCGGCGTTGCGGCTGATGGTAGAAAAGCTGCGTGAGAAGCGGGGAACTTAGGCTCCCCCCTTCCACTTTTTGTACCCGCTTCTCATCATCTATAAGCCGCCCTGGGCTGACCTTGTGCGCGGGACCGCCTATAGTCGCGGCCATGAGCAAAGAAAAATCCAAACGCACGTCCACCCATCCCGATGGCGACGACGCACCGGTCTCCAAGGGCAGCCACGTCTATTTGATTGATGGCTCGGGTTATATCTTCCGCGCCTTCCACGCGCTGCCGCCCCTGACACGGCCATCCGATGGATTGCCTGTCGGCGCTGTGCACGGGTTTTGCGCCATGCTGTGGAAGCTCATTCGCGAGAGCAAGACGTCTGAAGCGCCAACCCACATCGCCTGCATCTTTGACGCGGGGCGCGAAACCTTCCGCAACAAGATCTATCCCGAGTACAAGGCACACCGGCCTCCGGCGCCAGAAGAGCTTGTTCCGCAGTTTCCCCTGATCCGCGATGCCGTCAAAGCCTTTAACGTCGCCTCGATCGAGATCGATAACTACGAAGCGGATGATCTCATTGCCACCTACGCGCGCGATGTTGTCAACGCAGGCGGCGATGTGACGATCATCTCGTCCGACAAAGATCTGATGCAGCTCATCCGGCCGGGTGTTGTCATGTTCGACGGTATGAAAGCCAAGAAGATCGGGCCCGACGAGGTGCGCGAGAAATTCGGCGTTGCGCCCGATAAAGTCATCGATGTTCAGGCACTTGCCGGAGACTCGACCGACAACGTGCCGGGCGTGCCGGGCATTGGCGTCAAAACGGCCGCCGAATTGATTGGCGAATACGGCGACCTCGATACGCTGCTCGCGCGGGCCGGCGAAATCAAACAGCCAAAACGGCGCGAAAAACTGATTGAGTTTGCCGAACAAGCGCGCATCAGCCGCGAACTCGTAACGTTGAAACAGGACGTGCCGACCGAGATAGGCGTCGAACGCTTCGCGCTTCGCGATCCCATCCCCGAAACTCTTCTCGGCTTCCTGCGCGAGATGGAATTCAACTCGCTGACCAAGCGCATTGCCGAAGGGTTAGGTGTTGAACCACCTGCGCCGCTGGAGAAATCCGTAGGATCGACTTTGCAGCCAAGTAGTTCGAGCCAGGACGAAGAAAAAGGTGGCAAAGCACCAGAAAGTTCAGGCACGCCGAGCGCTGGCGTCGCTCATGCACACAAGACGGTCATGAAAGCGCCCATCGATCGCACCAAGTACGAGACAGTCGCGACCAAAGCAGCGCTCGAAAAATGGATCCGCGCGGCTGAGGAAGCTGGCCACGTCGCCTTTGATACCGAGACCACTGGGCTCGATGCCAATGCTGCTGATCTCGTCGGCTTCTCGTTAGCGACCGAACCGGGCAAAGCCTGTTACGTGCCCGTCGGCCATCAGGAAGGGGCGAATGATCTTTTTGGCGGCGGCGGACTCGCTGCCGGTCAAATGGCAGTCCGCGAAGCGCTGCAACTTCTGAAGCCGCTGCTTGAAGACGATAGCGTTCTAAAAATCGGCCAGAACCTCAAATTCGATATGCTGGTCATGCTCCGCCACGGCATCAACATTCACCCCATCGACGACACCATGCTGCTGTCCTACACGCTCGACGGCGGCCGGGGCTCGCACGGCATGGACGATCTCGCACTTCGCCACTTAGGCCACGTCTGCTTGTCCTTCGACCAGGCCTTGGAACATGCGCCGGGCGCCAAAAAATCCGAGAAGACGTTTGCCGGTGTGCCAATTGCGAAAGCGACTGAATACGCCGCCGAAGATGCCGACGTGACGTTGCGCTTGTGGCAGAAGTTGAAACCCCGTCTTGCCGCCGAGCGCATGACAACCGTTTACGAAACATTGGAACGGCCGCTCGTCCCAGTCATCGTAGAAATGGAGCGCGCGGGCATCAAGGTTGATCGTTCCATCCTTTCGCGCCTGTCGAGCACGTTCGCGCAGCGCGCCGCCCGGCTCGAAGAGGAAGTCTATGAGTTGGCCGGTCACAAGTTCAACTTGGCGTCTCCCAAGCAGCTTGGCGAATTTCTGTTCGACAACTTAAAACTGCCCGGCGGCAAGAAAACCAAAACCGGACAATGGGAAACGCGCGCGGGAACGCTCGACGATTTGGCCGCCAACGAAGATCTGCCCGAAGACGCGCGCCGCCTCATTAACACGATGCTGGAATGGCGTCAGCTCACCAAACTCAAGTCGACTTACACCGACTCGCTGCCTGAGTTTATCGACGCCTCGGGGCGCATTCACACGAGTTACGCCCTCGCCTCAACGACAACCGGGCGGCTCGCCTCGTCCGAACCGAACTTGCAAAACATTCCCATCCGCACCAAAGAGGGCCGCGAAATCCGCACCGCCTTCATCGCGGAAGAAGGTCACAAGCTGGTCTCGGCCGACTACAGCCAAATCGAGTTGCGCGTGCTGGCCCACATCGCCGACATCCCGCAACTGAAAAAGGCCTTCGCCGATGGGCTTGATATTCATGCCATGACGGCATCCGAAATGTTCGGCGTGCCGGTCAAGGATATGCCGAGCGACGTGCGCCGCCGGGCCAAAGCCATCAACTTCGGTATCATCTACGGCATTTCGGCGTTCGGTCTTGCCAATCAGCTCGGCATTTCGCGCGAGGAAGCCGGTCAATACATCAAAACCTACTTCGAGCGCTTTCCGGGTATCCGCGATTACATGGAAGCGACGAAAAAAGTCGCGCACGCGCAGGGCTACGTAGAAACCGTGTTTGGGCGGCGCATCCATTACCCCGAGATCAACACCAAGAATCCGTCGATGCGCGGCTTTCTCGAACGCGCGGCGATCAACGCGCCGATTCAAGGTTCAGCCGCCGATATCATCCGCCGCGCCATGATCCGCATGGCACCCGCGCTCGAAAAGGCCAAGTTGAAGTCCGCGCGCATGTTGCTGCAGGTGCACGACGAACTTGTCTTCGAAGTGAAGGAAGGCGACACCGCCGCGCTCATCAAGACCGCGCGCGATGTCATGGAAAAAGCCGCCGAACCCGCGGTCAAATTCTCGGTCCCCATCCACGTCGATGCCAAAGCCGCGTTGAACTGGGACGAGGCGCATTGAGCCAAACAAAAACGCCCGCTGCGGAAACGCAGCGGGCGTTTGATTTGACAGCCGCCCTTGCCCTACTCCCCCGCCACGGTCGGCGCGTGCTTGCCGTTGAGGCCGTTCAAATGGCCGTTGGCTTTGACCTTCGGGCGCTCCACTGTGCGTTCGGAGACGGGAGCTGCGATGTCTTTCGCTGCAACCTTGCTGCCGCCCGTCAAATAGCCCATCAAGCCGCGCTTCTCGGCATCCTGTTCCTTGCGGCGGAACTCAAGCGTGCGGATGAATTCGCGAATGCGCGGCTGAATTTCCGTGCGCCAGCGCGTGCCGTTGAACACGCCGTAATGGCCGACGCCCAATTGCACGTAATGCACCTTGTCGCGTTCGGGGATACTGGTGCAGAGATCGTGCGCGGCGCCCGTCTGGCCAAGGCCGCAAATGTCGTCTTTCTCGCCTTCAACCGTCATCAGCGCGGTTTGCTTGATAGCCGAGCAATCGACATATTCTTCGCGGTGATAGAGCGTGCGATCAGGCAATGAATGATCCTGGAACACGGTCTTGACCGTCTGCAGATAGAACTCTGCCGTCAGGTCCATGACCGACATGTATTCTTCGTAGAAGCCCTGATGCTGCTTGACGCTATCGCAGTCGCCCTTGACGAGATCGTTGAAGAGATCGACGTGTGCGCTCATGTGGCGCTCGAGGTTCATGGTCATGAACCCGGTCAGCTGCATGAAGCCCGGATAGACGGGGCGCATGAATCCAACATGCGGGAACGGCACGGCCGCGACGACGTTTTGCTCGAACCAGTTGATCGAACGTGCGCCGGCCAGTTCGTTGACTTTTGTGGGATTGCGGCGTGTATCGATCGGGCCTCCCATCAACACGAGCGACGCTGGTTGGCACTCTTCCCCGCGCGCGGCCATGATTGCCGTTGCGACGAGTGCTGGCACAGCTGGCTGGCACACGGCGATGACGTGGGTGTTGGGTCCGATGAACTTCACGAATTCGATAACGTAATCGACGAAGTCGTCGAAATCAAAACGTCCCATGGCGATCGGAATTTCGCGCGCGTCCGCCCAGTCGGTGATGTAGACGTCGTGGTCGGGCAGCATGGCTTCGACCGTGCCGCGCAGCAGCGTCGCGTAATGGCCGGACATCGGCGCGATCATCAAAACTTTGGGATCGTCGCGCTTCGCTGTCATCTCGCTGTCGCGCGCAAAGTGTAGAAGGTTGCAGAATGGTTTGACGAGGGCCGTTTCTTGGCGGACAGCCACCGGCAAGCCATCGACAGTTGTGGTCTTGAGGCCGAATTCTGGCTTGCCGTAGCGGCGCGTGAGGTTTTCGAATACTTCGCAGGCGGCGGCCATGTTGCGGCCGAACGATGTCCTGGCCCACGGATTAAGCGGCCACTCTAAAGTGTGGCGCATGGCCTGCAAACCAAAGCGCATGGGCGAAACCACAGCGTGGGCCATCTCATAGGCATAATAGTGCATCGCAGCCGACCTTCCTAAGTTTTGCCCCATCTCGGGCCTCAAGTTGGGCAAAGCAGCATGGTGTTGCTGCAACGCGATACTATATGGCGAATGGTGTTCACTACAATCCAGAAAACGTGAAGGTGCCTAACGTTAGCGCTCGAAACTGCTCAAAAAGCACACTTCTTTACCGCAGTTGCTCAAATTTCCTACCGCTGTGCACTCGCTGCTCTGCAACCTGAGCCAATTTGGTAGACTGATTCGAGCGCAATCGCTGTTCCCGAAAGTCCCGGTATGACCTCTATCAACGATTCTCGGGCACAACCGGTTCCGAGCCTTCTTGCACGCTGGGTTGCGGTTGAGCGCCACGAGATCGCGGCCTTGCTGGCTTCGTTTGCCATGTTTTTCGCGCTGCTGGCGGCTTATTACATCGTGCGCCCGCTGCGCGACGAGATGGGCGTCACCTACGGCAAGGGCGAGCTGCACCACCTCTTCACGATCGTGTTCTTCGTCATGCTGGCCGCAGTGCCGGCCTTTGGCTTCGTCGCCAGCCGCGTGCCGCGCCGCCTCGTGCTACCGGCGATTTACGCGTTCTTCGTCGCATGCATGTTGGCGTTCTGGTTGACCTTCAAGACCTACGGCACCGCGCCCCACATCGCAGGCACGTTTTTTGTTTGGGGCAGCGTGTTCAATCTTTTTGTCGTCTCGCTGTTCTGGAGCTTGATGTCGGAGCTGTGGTCGAACGGCGAGGCTAAACGGCTTTACGGATTTATCTCGGCGGGCGGCACGGCGGGCGCTGTCGCAGGGCCGCTCATTGCCAAGAAACTCGTTGCCACCCTGGCGCCGGTTGATTTGTTGCCAGCCTCGGCTGCACTTCTTGTTGTGGCGCTGACAATGAGCCTCGTACTTCGCAAACTCCGGCCAGGCGCCGCGGACCATGAAACAGAGCCGGCTGGCGGCGGCATGCTCGACGGTGCTGCGAAGGTCATCACCTCCCCATACTTCGGCCGCATCGCGCTATTCATTCTGCTCGCCAATGTGGTTGGCACGTTCTTTTATCTCGAACAGGCACGCCTCGCGGCGGATGCCTTTGCAACCAGCGCCGAACGCGTCAACTTCTTCTCAAGCCGCGATCTCATCGTCAGCATCGCAACGCTCGTCATCGAGGTTTTTGGAACGGCGGCCGTAATGCGCCGTTTCGGTTTGACCGTCGCGCTTGCAGCCCTCCCTGTCATGGCAACAATCGGCACATTGGCGATCACGTATCAGCCGCTGCTTTGGGTCGTGGCCGCGGTGATGGTTGGTGAGCGCGTGGTTGCGTTCTCGCTTTCGAGCCCGGCCATCAAGGTCATGTACACGCTGGCGGCGCCGGACGAAAAATACAAAGTGCAGAGCTTTGTCGATACCGTCGTCTATCGCGGCGGAGACGCGGCGGCGGGCTGGGTGTTCGCGCTCATCGGCGGCAGTCTTGGGTTTGCCGCCGCCGCCGTGCCGCTCGTTGCCCTGCCGCTCACCGCACTCTGGTTCTGGAATGCGCGGGAACTCGGTCGCGCGCACAGCCAGCGCGCGGGTGAGGCGGCCAAATTAGCTTGAGAAAATATTACGCCACTGCTTGCGAACTGGGGGCAGCTCGCTTGATTGTATCATCTATGAGGGGGAAATAGTGAAGCAACAGAAAGGTTCCGTATAATTGCCACCATTGTCATGCGAGTAGTTCTTTTGAGCAACATTCCAGAGGCGCGCCAAACTTCGGTAGGTGTGCGCGAAGATGGCGGGCGCCATCCAAGCTTTAACGAAAGTCCTGTCTATGAGTATTCCAAGCGGGGAAATTCCGCCGGTCGTAGAGCCGAGCCCCGATCCAGCTATAAAAGACGTGACGCTGAACTCACTCAATCAGCGCATAAGGCAACAAGAAATCCTCGCTGAGCTTGGCGTCCTCGCCCTACAGGGGGCGACGATTGATCAACTCCTCGACGACACGGCTCGGTTGGCCGCCGAGGGGCTGCAAGTAGAATACTGTAAAGTCCTGGAATATATACCGGACGAAAACCGGCTTCTGGTTCGCGCAGGTGTCGGATGGGACCCAGGCGTCGTGGGCGTCGCAAGCGTCGGTGCCGACCTCGCATCCCCCGCAGGATTTGCCCTGAAGACAGGTCAGCCCGTCATTTCAAATCATCTGGAGAATGAACAACGCTTTAGAACGTCGGAGCTGCTTGCGGACCACGGCATCACGCGTGCGATCAACGTCATTCTACGAGGCGATGGCAAGCCATTCGGCGTCCTTGAGCTTGATAGCCGGTCAGAGGGCGATTTCACGGAAAACGATATCTCTTTCTTACAGGGTGCCGCAAACATCGTGGGCATGGCAATCGAGCGTGAGCGCTATCAGCGCAAACTGCAAGATGCTCTGGAGCGGCATCAAATTCTATTGAAAGAAATAAATCACCGGATAAAGAACAGTTTGTCGATCATTGTCAGTTTGTTCCGGATGCAGGCAAAAGATATCGGCGATCCGCTATTCACAGAACGCTTGGAGGAAGCCGCACACCGGGTACAAGCAATCGCTCGCGCCCACGAGCGGCTTTACCAGAACGACGATATCAAGCATCTCGACATAGGCCTTTACATCGAACAGGTCTGTCGCGACTTGGGCGAAACGGACGCGCGGTTCGATATCCAGATTGAAAATCAGCATGGAATTTACATTGACACAGACCGTGGGATTTCGCTTGCCTTGGTTGTCAACGAGCTCATCACAAATGCCGCTAAATATGCCTATGCAAACGATCAGGGCGGAAAAATATGGGTTCGCGTTGCGCGCGAAAACGATGATGTGGTGCTGGTGTCGGTGCGCGACGAAGGTGTAGGTCTTCCGGCAAATTTCGAACCTTCCACGGTTAAGGGCCTCGGCATGCGCATCATCACTGCCTTCTCTCAACAGCTGAATTCCCAGTTGATCGTGAACCGCCGCGCGCCGGGAACAGAGTTTCTGATCGCCGTCCCGCTTCATAAACACACATAGTTCTGGTGACGTGCGTTGGACGAACCCCTGGACTGAGGGAAAGCAGTTCACCCGGTACAATGACGTCGTTATCAAGGAAATAGACCGCACGCCTCGGAGGTCACGACTGGACGCCAGTGAGAGCCAGTAGCTTCAGCGCGTAGCACGCATTAAACAAAACGATGAACTGTAGGGCGGGTTAGGGGGCCGCTGTTTTTGGCGCTTCGGTTGCCATGAGATAACCTCCCACGGAGTTGGGAGACAACTTTCCAAGTTCCCCGACGCGACCCATCAAGGAGTTGCGATAGTGCGTCCAATCCATCAACGACATGTTCTTACCTTTCTGCTCTGTTATTGGGTGACGGAAACTTGCGTGGAGCGGGCAACGAACTTCGTCTCGTCCGTATCGATCGAGGTTACGTCCAGTGCGCTGTCCTTTGCGTTCTCGTAGGTGAAGCGGAAATTCGGATTGGTGGAGAGTGAGAAACCCGTCTCCGCCTTGAAGACCAGATCGCCACCACGCGTCACCGTCACCTCGCGGATAAAGCGTGCCAGATTGAAGTTCCGCGTTTCAGGATCCATTTGCATTCCGTTGCTATTGGGGTGCTTGATCATAATCTGTGCCTCGCGCAGCGCTGCAGTTTCGACAGCGGGTTCGAAGCTTTTGACGAGTGTCTTCCCGAGGTCTGCATCAGCCTTGTCTGAATCCTTGGGAGCCGGCGCGGAGCAGCCGCCAGATGCCTTCACGAAGGCCTTTTTCATGTGCAGTACGCCATCGTTCGTTTCGACGATCGCATGAACGTAGGAATATGAGTCGATCCTTACGCGCGTCGTAAAGCGGCGCTCCCCGCCGCCTTTGCCCGCCGCCGGACCGAAGGTCAGAGCTAGCGCCACAGGAGCCGGGTTCTTGTCGATGATCAACCACATCGACTTCAATGGGCCCTTTACGGATAGCGGAACGCGGACGGTGATCGGAACAACTGAGGCGTCCTCTGCCCGCACGGGAGCATCTATTACGACGACCCCGTCGTCCTCCTGCAGCAGGCGCGATCCGAATACGTCGCGCTGCAACGATAGCCAGTTGGCCTCGTCGGGGCTCGCCTCTTCGGCGCGCGCCGAGAAATTCGCGTGAGTACTTAAGCTTGCCGCCATGACGATGATGGCCGCAAAACGACTGAGTGAGTACCTGTGCGTTTCCATTGACATATGTCTCCTCTCTCCTCTCTCTTCTTATTCCCATTCAAGTTCTGCGAACGCCGCTGTCACGTTGCGGACGTGGTACTGGTCAAACATCTGCCAGTTGGCACGCTCGGATTGCCCGGCCGCTTTTGTCGCTTCTATCAAGTCTTTTCCGTCCTTAATAAACTTGCGCACATCGGTTGCGACGACCGACCAGTACTGCTTCTCCGGCATGATGGCGTCGGGGAGTTGCATGGCATGTGGACCGTGTCCCGGAACAACGCGGGCCACTTTGCGCCCTTCGAGCTGCTCGATCAGCGTTAGCCAGCCTCGAAGAGATCCGTCGAGCGTCGGGATGTGACCCGAGAACAGCAGATCGCCGAAGAACGCAGTTTCGGTTTTGCTGTCGGTGACGATGAGGTCGTTGTCGGTGTGGGCGGTCTTCTGCGCCTCGCACACGAGCGATCTTCCACCCAGGTCGAGGGTTAGCGTGTCCTCCACGTTCAGTGTCGGAAGGATGATCTCAGAGCCCGCGAATGCGTCATCGCCGAGCATGTTCTTGTTTGACGCCATATAACTTTGGCTCCGCGCTTCGAGCCCGCGCTTGAGCTTGTGGTGGCCGACAAACTGTGGGTTGTCTTCCTTGAAGGCTGCATTGCCGAAGACATGGTCCGGATGCATGTGGGTGTTGATGACATAGCGGATCGGTTTGTCGGTTATTGCCTTGATCGCGGCCCGCAACTCACGTCCGATCTGGGCGCTGCCCAGCGAATCGATGACCGCGACGGCGTCGTTGCCGATGACGAAGCTGGCGTTGGACATGTCGCCGCGGTTTTCGGGCGATTGCAGTTCGTGGCGGCCTTGATGAACGAACACGCCGGGCGCAATTTCACTCAAAGATAGTGCGATGTTCGCCAGAGCGGGCACTCTGCCGATGAACGGGGCGACCGTGAATGCAAGTGCGGATCTCAAGACTGTTCTTCGGCAGGTGCACCGGCCAAGCACATGTGCCATCGCGTTGGTCTCGCGCTCGCTGGTCGTGCCGGGGGCTTGCAGTTGCGACGGTGTACACATAGCCTTCCTTCCAGTAGGTAGGTGCGCGAAATAAAAAATTTTACGTGCTTAGTCTTTCCATGGCCAGCCGATAGGCGGGCTTAACAAGCGACGGATCTTTCAACGCCCAAGCCACAATGCTTGCGCCTTGAAGCGTGCTGAGAAGCAACAAGGCACAGCCCTTAGGAGTTGGGCCGACCTCGATCTCTCCGGCTGCAATTGAAGCGGCCACAACTTTCTCGAGCCAAGTCAGGTGAAGCTCAAAGAACTTCTTGACGCGCCGCTGCATGGAGACGGGGAGATAGGCCGCATCCGCAGCGAGTGCGCCACACAGTGGCATTTGTCCGTCCTGCAAGCTGGCCGCGAATAAGTCGCCGTATACCAGCAGCTTTCGTTTCGGACTGACCGAGCGTTCCGCCAGCGCCTCCAGCTCGGCAATGAAACGAACGAGATAGGCGTCGATGAGGGCTGTTCCCAAGTCTTCCTTGGTCGGGAAGTGATGGTGGATGCTGGCTTTGCGGATGCCAACGCGCTCGGACAGATCCGCGTAGCTGAACGCGGCATAGCCCACCGTACGGATCAGCGCTTCGGCTTCGGAAAGCAGGGCAGATTTCGTATCAACATGAACCATGGCTGTATCTACCTACTACTCGGTAGGTTGTCAAGTCGCTTAATGCGAGCGATGCGCCACGCGACCGTCTAGATGCATGTCCGCTCCGGGTCAAACGCTGCGGTCGCAGCCCTCTCAGACATCCCCAACATCAAATGGCGCGCCCCAAAGGCGCGCCATTGATACGAAGCGAAATAAAACCGCCAGCCAGAATAGCCGCAGCAAACAAATCAACTACCGCCTGTCCCCGCCGCCGCCGTGCCGCTCGTTGCCCTGCCGCTCACCGCACTCTGGTTCTGGAACGCGCGTGAGCTTGGCGCCGCGCATAGCCAGCGGGCAGGTGAGGCGGCAAGGGTGGTTTGAAGGGCTTGGTGTGTCGGTGAGTATGGGTAAGGAGGAGATGATCGCCGGCGCTTACCAAAACCACTCCTGTTGAAACTTCTTCTTGTTGTTGTCGCGCCGTGTCTTGACCGGTCTTTGCGGTTTCGAGCTGTACTCGTCGTCGTAACCGAAGTCGAAAAAGCTGGGGCCGCCGTTCCATGGCTTGCTGCTTGCAATTGGGACATTTGGCACGTTAACCGTAGGCTTGCGGGTCTTGAAGCCGCCCTGCGGATGGTTGCTCAATACCGCAACAAACTCTGTGCGATAGTTGGTCTCCCGGCTCGGCGGCTCATCCGAGACGATGATCGAAGATCGCGGCAACGCCGTAGCCGCGATGCGGTTGAGCACGTCCTGCGGGATCGATATCCGGTCGAGCGCGTTCCGGGCGTTGTCCTTGCCGTCGATCGTCACTGCGGTCCAGAGGAGTTCCGGGCCCTCGTTCGCCATCGCCGTAAAGATATGTGTGCCGAGCGGCTGGTCAGGATCGCGGATCGTGACGGGCACTTCGATGCTTGAATCGAACACTTCACCGCCGTCGGGCCACGGCCTCCCCGTGTTCCGCCGCACGTAAAGCTTCTGCGTGGCGCGGCTGATATAAACAGAGACAGGCTTGAGCGCGAGCCGGGCTTCGTCCGCCACTTTGGTTAGGTCAACAAGCTTACCGGCGGCTGCGGTGGCGGCCTCCTTTATTTTGACCGCGGCATCGAGTTTGGCAGCCGCCTCATTTTTCGCGCCATCAAGCCGTGTTCCTGCTTCCGCCGCCTTTGCAGCGGCCTTGAGCTTGCGGTTTTCCGCGCGTGCCTCGGCATCGCCCTTCATTGCCGCCGTGAGTGCCTTCTCGGCATTCTTCAATTCAGTGTCAGCTTTGGTCTTAACGGCTTGCGCTTTGGAGAGCGATGCCTTTGCCTTTGCCGCGTTCCGCTGTGCTATTTCCGCGGATTTCCTTGCTTGAGATATAGCCTTTTTGGCCTCTAGCGCGGCACCCGTTCTGGTCGCATCTATCACTATCCCGGCTGCGGCTTTGGCGGCATCTTTTGCCTTGACCGCGGCCTCAAGCTTCGCTGCCATTTCAGCTTTTGCGGCGTTCAGCCGTGTCTCCGCTTCCGCGGCATTGGAGGTTGCCTTAATCTTGCGGTCATCGGCCCGGGCCTTGGTTTGATCTTTCTCTTTGGTCACGGCCGCGAGCGTTTTCTCGGTGCTCTTCAACTCAGCGTCCGCCTTGACTTTCAACGCCTGGGCTTTGGAGAGTGCGGCCTTAAACATTGCGACGTCGCGCTCCGCCGCTTTCGCCGCCTTCTTGACTTCGCCGGCGGCCTTGCCGGCTTCTTCAACCTCACGATCCAGGGTCTGTGAACGCCCGGGAGCCTCCGCAACGGTCTTGGCATCGGGCACCAGAAGCGCCGGGTGAGAAAACTCCACCGGAGTTGCGTCGTCCGGCGAGATGATTACCCGCATTCCGAGTTGCGTTTTATCGAACAACTGCTCCGCAAAGCCGAACGGCATGCGCACGCAGCCGTGTGAGGCGGCATAGCCAGGCAGCGGACCGCCATGCATCGCAATGCCGTTCCAGGTGAGGCGTTGCATATGAGGCATGCGCGCATCGTCATACAGGTTTGAACGATGATCCTCGTTCTTCTCGAGAATGGCGAAAATACCGGCGGGCGTCTCGCGCCCTTTGACGCCTGTCGATACCGGCGCGCGCAGGATCCAACCGTCACTGTCGTAGAACGTAATGTTCTGGCTCTTGATCGAAACGATCGCCATAACCGGCTCACTTGCGGTGCGCGGCGCCGATTCAAAAACGGGAGCGGCCTCATTCGCTTGCGAAGGGCCAACCAGCGCCGACAACGCGGCAATGGCCGCAAGCATTACGATGGTGGCAGGTCTCGAACGAAGAACGATGGGCCGTGCCATCGAAGTTTGGTACGCCATTCACTGTCCCGATTGCGATTTAAGTCCGTGATTGATTGAATAGCCTATCCATCGTTAACTTCCAATTAGAGCCAACCGGCGGCCATGCTTATCGTCGAAGTCACATGACAGCCGATCTTGCCGTTAAAGTGGCTTACGGCACGAATGCCTGGGCGGCCCCAGCTGAAAAGAATGTGGGGGGCTTTCCATCAAACGCCCCTGTCGCAAAGACGAAACGTGACCGGTTTGCGGCTACAACGTCCTTGATCCGGTGGGCTAGACGTTCGTGATACGCGTCTTTCGCGCAAGCACGATGGTTTGCTTCGGGTCGAGAGCTACGTTGCGGCCTCCCCGCTCTCAGACATCCCCAAAACAAAAATGGCGCGCCTTTTTGGGGCGCGCCATTGATACGAAGCGAAACAAAACCGCCGGCCCGAATAGCCGGGGCAAACAAATTTACTACCGCCTGTCGCCGCCGCCGCCGCCGTGCCGCTCGTTGCCCTGCCGCTCACCGCACTCTGGTTCTGGAATGCGAAAGAACTTGGCGGCGCACATGAGGCGAAGGCGGGAGAAGGGGCGGGGAAGGTTTCAAAGGCAGATTGAACCTTGACGAAATAGGAACTCTGCTCTGAATCCCCCTCCCCTCAGGGGAGTGGTTAGGGGTGGGGTGAAGGGCTCGGCTTGATGTCTGCAGGGGGCCATGAGCAGTCGTCCGCCGCAAAGTGAAACCACCAGCACTTCACCTCGGAACTTCGAGCAACGCACGAACGATCCGGTTGTGATCGCCGCTGCACTGCCCACGGTCATTCATCATTCGACTATAGTGCGAGGCGGGACTCGTTGGATGTGAACGACAGAAGCCTGGGCCTCCCGCTCGTGGCATTGATTGGCGCAGCCGGTCCAAGTCTGCTCGGTTGCACGTCCGTTCGGCGTGCCGGCTTTGCACCCTCCGGAGTCTTGACCGGCAAAACGCGACCTTCCTGGACGGTGCCCCAGACGGCAATATCCTTGATCTTCATTGGATCGGAGGTCACCGGATTCTCGGCAAGTATCGTGAAATTGGCGAGCTTACCTGGTGTGATGCTGCCGACGTCCTTCTCCAGCCGGAGGGAATATGCGGCATCCAATGTAACCGCCTTCAGCGCGCCCAAACGGCTCACGCGCTGATCGGGACCACGGAGATTGCCGTCGTTGGTGATGCGGTTCACTCCAGCCCACATAAGCAGCAGGGGCTGGCCCGGCGCCATCGGCATATCCGAGTGGAAGGAATACGATATTCCGGCGCGCTCGACATCTCCCATCCGCACCATGTTGTCTGCGCGCGTGGGGTCAAGGCCGTTGCTACGGTAGTTGTCGGCCAGTGCCACAGGATAATACGGATTGCCGCTCACGATGGCGCCGAGACGTGCGATGCGCTCCACTTGTTCGGGCCTGGAGACGGCGAAGTGAATGATTACAGTACGATGGTCAGGCCGCGGCTTGCGGCGCATGTTGAGTTCGAGCTGATCGAGCACCATATCGAGCCCGGCGTCGCCGTTGACGTGGATGTGTAGCTGGTATCCGGCGTCCCAATAAATGCGCATGGTGCGGGCGAAGAAGTCGAGGTCCATCATCCACTCGCCTTTGTGCCCGTCGGAGTAGCCGTCGCGCAACTGCATGGCTTGCGAGAAGATGGCCCCGTCGGCGAACAGCTTCACTTGCCTGGGCAGGTATGCGGTCATGCCCTCGCCATAGCTCAGGAACTTCTCGCTCTCTTCGATGACCTTCTCGTCTGGAAACGCGCCCGTGACGGATTTTCCGTCGACGATGAAATAGTAACGGAGCGGAGAGGCCGCATCGCTCATGACGGCGTTCTGCGCGTCCTGCAATGCCTTGGAAGCGATACCGCCCGGCTCGGACCCGATCGTCACGCCGCTGGCGTGGAAGTAGGTCTCAACAAACTCGAGCCCCGCCTTTAGGCGTGCGGGGCTGGCGATGGACGGCGCAAGCAGCGGGAGCAATGCGAACATGCCCTGCTCCCAGTAATGCGCGTTGTTGAAGTCGGACTGTTTTTTGACGCTGTCGCTCTGCTTCTCAAACCACTCCTTCGTGACCCCGATACTTCTTTTCGGCCGCGGAATTCAGATAGAACTCGTGGCCAGACCGGTGCCAAACGACGATTGGCCTCGTGGCGCTGATGGAATCAAGATCGGCCTTCTTGAGTTCGCCGTGGAAATAATGGTGGAACCCCCAGGTTAAGAGGAACTCATCGGGGTCGCTGAGCTTCGCATCAGCCTCCGCCAGCCTCTTCAGGTATTCCTCACGAGTCTTGGCCGCCTTTGATATGCCCTGCGGGAGAACCCAGTCTTCGATGGCGATGATCTCTGCGGTCATCGTGAGGGCCGCGAGCAGCGGATGATCGTGCTGCGCGATGAACCCGGGAACGATCACGTGGTTCGCGAAAGTATCGCTTACTGTGAAGGGCTGTGAACCCGCGGCGGCCTTGAGATCGGCAAGCGAACCGGTGGCGAGGATCCGGCCGCCAACAACCGCTACGGCTTCAACCGCCGGCTTTGCCGGATCCAGAGTGACAATCTCTTTGGCCCTGTAGATAACGACTGGCGGCAGAACCTCCGCCGACTTGGCAACATCCTGAAGGCTCGGGGCCTCGGCGAGTGCGGAAATCGAAGCTCCCAAAGCGATTAATGGAGCGAGATAGAGGCCAAGACTGCGCATCAATGGAACTCCTTACTGAAATATGTTCTCCGCACAACCAATCCGAGTCCAGTTGAACGCCGGTCGTCATGGAGCGTAGAACAGTTCGTCAGCTGACGGCAAGATTGATTGGGGAGCAGCGCTCCCGTCGCGCGGCGACTCTCCCCGTCGATGCCAGCAGCGTCGGCCCGGCGATAGCGGAGGGGCGAGATTCTTTCTACAATGGCCTTAGTTGCGAACGACAGGGGCGTGAACGTCTCGAAAAAAGCGTTGGATGCATGGGTTTTTCGTTGTCCTTCCGACCCGAATCTCCGCGCCTTCGAGATGGTTCCGAAGTCGTCCTGCGGGGATGCTGATTGTGAACCGGTGAAAAGGCGCTCAAAGTCTGCTTCGGGTCAAACGCTGCGGTCGCAGCCCTCTCAGACATCCCCAAAATCAAATGGCGCGCCTCCTGGGCGCGCCATTGAATGATGTATGCGAATAAAAACTACGATCAAAAACCGCCAGCTAGAATAGCCGCAGCAAACAAATCAACTACCTTCTATCCCCGCCACCGCCGCGGCGTGGCCCACCGCCCGGGCCTCCGCTGCCGCCGCCCGGACCACCGCCCGGTCCGCCGCCGCCCGGACCCGAACGCGCGTCCTTGTGGCGGAAGTTGATGCGCCCCTTGGTCAAATCGTAGGGCGTCATTTCGACAGTCACTTTATCGCCCGCCAAAATACGAATGCGGTTCTTCTTCATGCGGCCCGAGGTGTAGGCGATGACTTCGTGCCCATTTTCGAGCTTCACGCGGCAACGTGCGTCGGGCAGTACTTCCGCCACCACGCCCTCGAATTCGAGCATCTCTTCTTTCGCCATTCCCTCTCCCTCGCCGGCATCGCGGCGTTTGCAGTGTCGCGCCGGGTCCGGCGCCGTTGACCAAGTTATTCGGCTCATGAAAAACGGGGAGCAGACGTATCTGCTCCCCGCGCATTCTGTAGTGGCGCTAAGCTTAGAGCGGGCGCAGGTTGACGGCTGCGATTTTGCCGTTGCGGCCGCGCTCAGTCTCGAAGAAAACTTTCTGACCTTCGCGGAGCGACTGCAAACCGGCGCGCTCAACTGCGGAGATGTGGACGAACACGTCGCTACCACCCTCTTCAGGTTGAATGAAGCCGTAACCCTTTTGACCATTGAACCACTTAACGGTGCCGTTTGCCATTCCTGCCTCCAAAGCCTTTTGGCATCCTCCCAGGTGATATACCCGGAAGGCTATCAAATCGCGCAATGGAGACGTCTTAGGGCAGGCGGTAGCACTGACTTAGAGTGAGCCAAGGCGTGTTCGACGGCGCCTATATGCCCCGGAAATGCTGCAAAAGCAAGAAGGCGGCACCCTCTGCCCTCCCTACAGCCGTGCCGGTATGGCAGGTAATCGCAGTGCTTGCTTTGTGATCGCAATTGCTGGAGGCTCCCTGTTAACGCTAGCTCATCAATTGGCAGCAGGGTTTTGTCTTCTGCGGCCACACAAAGGGGACTTGGATCCAATGGCGCAAGGCAATCTACAGCGTCTGGTATTTGGCTTCATCGCCGCTGCATTGTCAGTCATCGTGTTTCACCAAACCATGGTGTTCGCCTTGGGCCAGGCTGGCCTCATTTCAATGAAGCCATGGTCTTTCGATCCGGTCGGCCCGTTCGCAGTTCCCTCGCTCGTCAACGGCATGTTCTGGGCCGGGCTTTGGGGTATTTTGTTCGCGCTGATCTGGCCGCACCTTCCGGGAAGTTCGATGCCGGTCAAAGGCGCAATTTTTGGACTGCTGGGACCGATCCTGACTGGGCGCTGGCTACTCGTGCCGTTGATCAAGGGTGAAGCGCTGTTCGCCGGGTTCAACCCCACGACCATGGCCGCGCATATCATGATTGGCTTGGCGTTCGGCGCGGGGCTTGCCTGGATCTTTGGACGGTTGACATCACAGAGCTGACGACCAAGCTCAAACGACCGGGCTTGAACGAAATGGGCGGGTCGCGTCATGCGGTCCCGCCCCCTCGTTCGAAGTTTAAAAGGCGCCCCTTAGTGTCCGCTGTGGCGGTTGAGTGCCACGAAATGTGAGCCGACATCGACGTGGATGTGGTCCATATCGCTATAGGTCATCGTGCCGCCGTTGTAGTGATTGTTGATCAGCCACTTGACGACTTCGCGCTTACGTCCAGGAACGCGGAAATCGATGGCCTGACCCGACGCGTGCTTTGAAGGACGGCCGGTCGATGCAATCCGAGCGCCCTTGCGGCAAGTAGAAATAATCTCGACCCGGCCGAACTTGGCTTGGATGCGGCCAAGAAGTGCGCGGGCCTCTGACGTCAAGCAGCTCCCCGAGCTGCCCCCATTGTTGTATGATTTGGCTTCTGCGGTAACGGGTGCAAGCAGGGCGAGAGCCCCAAGCAACGCAACAAACATGCTCTTACGCATAGCATCTCCTAATTTCGTTCTAAATGTTGGAATTGACACGCCGGACAGGGGATGCGCACCTCGGACGGTGCGCGTGCCAGCGCTGGGCCCAAGCAATGACTATGCCGGGGCAACTGAGTGGGAAGACCGCGAGCGCCAGTCTATCCCGATGCCGAAAACACCTCCCCAATCGCGATTGGAGAGAACGTTAGTTTGGGGAATTGACGTGGCCCTCTGCCGAAACGTCCCCCGACGGCTGCCCCGAAGTCCGTAAGAGCTGTGGCTAAATTGTGGCCAAACCCCCAATTCGGCCCTATGGTGCGACGACCCGGCGCGCTTTTGGGGTCATTTGCGCCCAAAAACGTGCCTTGCACCGGGCCGAATTTGTAGTTTGGCCACAAAAACGGGTGCTCAGCGCGGTTCGCGCTGCTTGTGGTCTGGGATTTGGAACGCCGCCGTGTGATAACGGCCGGGCACAACAAAAAATGGCGTGGCTCGCTCGAGTGCGCGCTTAGGGGAAGACAAGAAGGGAGACTACCATGAATGTCGTGAAGAGCATCGTGCTTGGCTTTATCGCCGGTGCATTGGCCGCCGTTACAGCGCTGATGGTAATGGAGATCGTGTGGGCGCAAACCAGCTTCAGGCCGCAACTCGTCTTCCCAGCTGGTTTACTTTCAGGTGATTTCACCTACATAAACGACATCGTTTGGGGCGGTATCTGGGGCTCGATTATGGGTCTCGTTTTCGGATCGCTTCCGCAGGGCCCACTCACGTTCCGCGGGTTTCCTTTTCGGTTTAATTGGTCCCGGCCTCATCGGTATTGGCGTACTGATGTTCTTTCCTGCCCTCGTTGGCGGGGGCGCTGGTCCCGACCTAAGCGACGTTGTTGGCATGCTTCAGCGCCTTGTCTCGGCCGGCGTGTGGGGTGCAGCAGCTGGCTGGCTCTACGGCATGTTCTGCTACCAGCGCCTGCCATGCTAACCCGGCAGCGTTGATCGACCGCATTGAATGCGCCGGGTCTTGAACAATCGAGATCCGGCGCATTCATTTGACGAGCATGTGCTCCTGCATTTATTTCCGGTGGTGCCGGGAATTGAACCAAGGGCCGCACGCAAGTAGGCTGGTGCAGCGTTGCTCTCAGCCGCACAAATCTCTTCCGGACAAATTTCATCAGGCTCTTGCGATGCTTCGGGTACAAAAATTGGCCCTTCGCTTTTGGCTTCCGATGTTGGCCGCATGTCTCGTCACGCTGACGGCGGCCTTCTACTTGTCCAAGGAAAAATCGGCCAAGGAGGAGCAGACACCTTCGACGGCCCTGATCGTTGTTCCGGCCATTCACGAGACGGATGACGGCGCTGCGGCACCAGTCGCGGGTGTCAAATCAAGCAGCGCGGAAACCTTTTATGACATTAAAGGCGCCAACGCCGCCGAATTGGCTGCCGCCATGAAGAAAGATGGTCCCCGCAATTTCTGGGCCTACACATATTGGTCGATCAGCTGGAGCCATGTTAGCGAAGCTGACGTCACGGGCGTGTGCAAGCTCAAGGATTCCTACGTCTCGGTCAACGTCAAGTTGTCACTGCCGCGCTGGGCCGATGCGCCCGAGCCGGGAGACGCGCGCCGTCAGTCGTGGGACGCCATGATTGCCGCCTTGAGGAAACACGAACAGGGCCATGGCAACAATGGTATTCGCGCGGCCAATGCCGTGTCATCGGCCATACTCGCTATCCCTGCGCAGACCTCGTGCGAAGTACTCGACGAATTGGTCGACCAGACATCGAAAGAGATCGTCAAGGCCTACCGCAAAGCCGACAAGGACTATGACCGTGCAACCAGCCACGGTGATAAGACGATCCCTGATCTGAAGTGGTGAAGTGTGCGCTCGGATGGTCGCGAGAAAAGCCTGCGCGCGTCATCACGCGGCAATTGCTATCCCCCGGCCTGCGATCCGGTACCTGCGGTGCGTGCTATAGGGGCAGTACCAGGCTTCGGCTCGGGCGCAGCAGCGCGCGGCTTTGTCATGTTGGCGTCGACTGCAGGCGGCGACGGCCGGGTTTGAGAATTCCTTGTAGCAACCGCCTTTTTTGCCTTTGCCGGTTTTGATCGCGCGACTGGTTTGATTGCGTCCGGTTTCGCTTTGGGCTTTGTGACTTGCTGCGTCTGTGCGCTTTCGGATTTTTTCGGCTTGCTGTTCTGGCCAAGCTGCTTTGCATAGTAATCTAGTGCCCAGAGGGTTTTTGTCTGCAGAGCATTGTCCCGCTTGGCGCCAAGTTCGGCGAGGAAACCCATGAAGCCAGCCTTAGCAAAGGCCGCTTGCGAAACGGGTACGCGGATGGAAACCTCAAGCATCATGTCGCGATCGCCGCGAGTCCAAAGCTCTGCGGTCATGGGAAAGGGTAATCCCGGATGCTGTACCTTCCACCACATCGCTGCAATCGGTCCGAGAACGTCGAGCTTGTCGAGGCGGTAACGGATGCGGCACATTTCTGCGAGGAACAGTTCTTGATCCTTGTCGAAGACGGCGCTGAGATCGCTTCTTTCCGTGACCAGGCGTTTGATCACGCCCTTGCCAACGGCACGCGACAATGACGCCGAAAGGACGACGCCTTTTTCGCCCGCATCCGCTTCGAGCTTGAAGCCTTTGGTTTTTTGCCATTTGGCGGCCACGTCCTTGGGCTGCACGGGGCGGATTTTGATTGTGCTATCGTGGTCGCTGCCGGGCACCCGGCGGGCACGGACGATAACGCCAGAGTGGAATAGTTCGAGCTTGCGCGTGTCGAAAAAATAAACGATGCGCTCCTCGGCAACGGTGTCCTTCAAGCCGAAGAGCTTAAGCGCGGCCTTCAAGTTTTTGGCTTCGATGGTGGCTTTGATCTCAACGTTTTCGGCACCGGCGACCTGACGGCCCATACGGCCACTTTCCAGACGCCGTGTCGAAGACTTGGCAGCGCGGGGCAAAGCTTGGGCCATGAGAGCAAACTCCAGCGTGTTTCCTGGAATATTCGCTAGTACATTAAAGCGTCATAATCAGTAAGATTTTTTGGGCTAACGGCGCACGTTGCGTTGGCGCGATCAATTATCATCCATTTTCAGCGCGGCGATAAACGCTTCCTGCGGGATTTCGACTTTGCCGAAATCGAAGCCCCGGGACTTGTTCCCGGGGTCGCGCATCTGCTGTTCTATTGCTTATCGCATCCCAAAGATCCTTCCAGTCCGGGTTCTCGCGTTCCACCAGATTGATCTTCCAGGCGCGCGGCCAGTCTTTCATCGTGCGTTCGCGTTGAAGTGCGTCCTTCGCATGCTCGAAGTGAGTGTGCCAGACGAGCAGTTTGACGGCGTATTTGCGCGTAAATGCAGATCCTCTCGATCCGCGATGCTCCCGCGCACGGCGGCGCAGGTCGTCAGTCACGCCGATGTAGAGCGTGCCGCGCGGTTTGCTGGTCATGATGTAGACCCAGGGCATGAAACAAAGTGTGCCACAAGACATAGGTCCGTGCACTGGGAAATATGGACCCCGGGGACGAACCCCGGGGTGAAGCGCTAACGCGCTTCAATTATCATCCATTTTCAGCGCGGCGATAAACGCTTCCTGCGGGATTTCGACTTTGCCGAATTCGCGCATCTTCTTCTTGCCGGCCTTCTGCTTGTCCAACAGCTTGCGCTTACGTGAAATGTCGCCGCCGTAACACTTGGCGATGACGTCCTTGCGCATGGCCTTGATGGTTTCGCGCGCTATGACCTTGCCGCCGATGGCGGCCTGGATCGGGATCTGGAACAGGTGCGGCTTGATCAGATCTTTGAGCTTTTCGCACATCGACCGGCCGCGGCTTTCGGCGCGCGCCCTGTGTACGACAATCGACAACGCATCGACCGGTTCGGCATTGACCAGGATCGACAGCTTGACGAGATCGCCCTCTTCATACCCTTGGATGTGATAGTCGAACGAGGCATAGCCGCGCGACACACTCTTTAAGCGGTCGTAGAAATCGAATACGACTTCGTTCAGCGGCAGTTCATAGATCACCATCGCGCGGGTGCCGACGTAGGTCAGCTGTTTTTGCCGTCCGCGCCGGTCCTGGCAGAGCTTCAGAACTGAGCCCAAATGCTCGTCGGGCACCAGGATCGTCGCTTCAATCCAGGGTTCCTCGATGTGATCGATCATCATGACTTCCGGCATGTCGGCCGGATTGTGCATTTCGATCATCGACTTGTCATTCATGTGCAGATGATAGATGACGCTCGGCGCTGTGGTGATGAGGTCGAGATTGAACTCACGCGCAAGACGCTCGGTAATGATTTCCAAGTGCAGGAGGCCGAGGAAACCGCAGCGGAAACCGAAACCAAGGGCGGCGGATGATTCCGTTTCAAACGAGAAACTGGCGTCGTTCAAGCGCAAGCGGCCCATGGCTTCGCGCAAGTCTTCGAAGTCGGCGGCATCAACCGGAAACAGGCCGCAGAACACAACCGGTTGCGCCTGCTTGAAACCGGGCAGCGCTTCGGCGCATGGGTTCTTTTCGTCTGTCACGGTATCGCCAACGCGCGTGTCGGCCACTTCCTTGATCGCGGCGGTGAAGAAGCCAACTTCGCCCGGGTTCAATTGATCGAGCATTTCCTGCTTTGGGCGGAAGATGCCGACGCGGTCGAGTTGGTAAGATCCCCCCGACGCCATCATCTTGACCTTCTGGCCCTTCTTCATGATGCCGTCTTTGATGCGCACGAGCACGACGACGCCGAGATAAGCGTCGTACCAGCTGTCGATGAGCATGGCCTTCAGCGGCTTCTTGGCGTCTCCAACCGGCGGCGGCAGAAGCGTGACGATGCCTTCGAGCACGGCTTCGACATTCAAGCCCGTCTTCGCCGACACGCCGATGGCGTGTGACGCGTCGATGCCGATCACGTCTTCGATCTGTTCTTTGACGCGGTCGGCATCGGCTGAAGCCAAATCGATCTTGTTCAAGACGGGCAGGATCTCGAGCTTGTTGTCGAGCGCCTGATAGACGTTGGCGAGCGTTTGAGCTTCGACGCCCTGACTGGCGTCGACAACCAATATGGCGCCTTCGCAGGCCGCAAGTGAGCGCGACACTTCGTAAGCAAAATCGACGTGGCCAGGCGTGTCCATCAGGTTGAGCTGATAGAGCTTGCCGTCCTTGGCCTTGTAGTCGAGGCGGACGGTCTGGGCTTTGATAGTGATGCCGCGCTCGCGCTCGATATCCATCGAATCGAGGATCTGCTCCTTCATGTCCCGGTTAGAGACGTTGCCGCACAGCTGAATGAGCCGGTCGGAGAGCGTCGATTTACCGTGGTCGATGTGAGCAATAATCGAGAAATTACGGATCAAGGAGGTGTCTGTCATGGGGGGCTCATAGCAGGTGAAACCAAGCCGCAAAAGGGGCGTTTGAGGCTGCGGGCAAGGGGTCGCGGCTTTTGCGCTGAATACGCCAGTCTTATTGGCTGGTAACCCACACGCGCCTGTGCAAAAATTAGCTATCCAGTTCCCCCGGCTTCGTGGAGTCTCGCCATGTCAAACCCGTTCGATCCCCGTAACAACCCAGCTTTTGCCGCGCTCAATGACGATGCCCGCAAGGCTGTAGGCTCGGCCTTCGATGCCATATCGACGTGGCGCAACGATCTGGCGAAGATGAGCGAGAAAAACAGTGAAGCCGTATTCGATAAAATGTCGTCGGCCGCCAAATCCATGGGTTGGCCGACGGAGTTCGTCGAAATGAGCCGCCAGCAGATGCAGGGCGCATCCAAGATGCAAGTGCAGTTCATGGACCAGATCATGGAGTCCTGGGAACAGCAGCTCAAGAGCCCGGGCAGCACTTTCAAGATGCCAGGCGCCGATATGCACCAGCAATCCTCTTCCCCTTCCCAGATTCATTTCCGGGCATGGCGGGGCAGTCGCCGTTCAACATGATTCCAGGTATGGACGCATGTCCAAAATGATGCCAGGTATGCAGTCTGTGCCGGCAAACCCGTTCCAGTTCTGGATGCAGGCGGCCGACATGTGGCAGAAGAGCTGCCAGCAAGCCATGCAAAGCTGGACCGAAGCGCAATCCAATATGATGGGCGGCTCGAGTACGTCGGACTCGAGCAGCGACAAGCGCCGCTGACAGGCGGTCCGCTTCAGCGCACAACCTCCGGACGGACTGTCGCAGCGGCTAGCCAGGCAGTTGCGATACTAAAGTTCAATCTCTATCGTCCGCGCCAATCCAGGCATTCGCGGCGCATTTTGCCGTGCAAACAATCAAAATGGGGCCGTGCTGATTGAGCGCGGAACGGGGAGCGGCATGGCAGCATCGCAAGGCACGACGGCGGCAAAAGGTTCGACCCTTGGTCCCGATCTCTTAGCGTCCGTTGTTGTCTTTCTGGTTGCGCTGCCTCTCTGCATGGGCATTGCGATTGCGTCGAACATGCCGATTGCGGCCGGTCTGATCACGGGCATTATCGGCGGCATTGTGGTGGGCTCAATCGCCGGTTCACCGCTGCAGGTGAGCGGCCCTGCGGCCGGTCTTGCGGTGCTGGTGTGGCAGCTGGTTGAAAAATTCGGCGTGCCGATGGTCTGCGTTATCGTGTTCTTCGCCGGCATCATTCAGTTCCTCGCGGGCACCTTCAAGCTTGGCCAATGGTTCCGCGCCGTTTCGCCCGCCGTCATCCACGGTATGCTCGCGGGCATTGGCATCCTGATCCTGGTCTCGCAGTTTCACGTCATGTTCGACGGCGTACCACTCGGCACCGGCATCAAGAACCTGATGGGCATTCCGCAGACGATCATGAACGCCGTTAGCAATGGCGGCGCGCCGCTTTCGGCCGGTATGATCGGCACCTTAACCATCGTCAGCATTTTCGGTTGGGCCGCACTTGCGCCGAAGTCTTTGAAAGCCATCCCTGCGCCGCTCGTCGGCGTCACCGTGGGCATGATTGCCGCCGCTGTCCTCAATCTCGATGCCATCAAATATGTGCAGGTGCCTGAGAAGATCTTTGAGAACCTGCTGGCCGGCGCGACCCTTCCGAGCCTTGAAAGCCTGATGAGAATTCTCGATCCGGCCGTGCTGATCGGTGCCATCTCGGTGGCTTTTATCGCCAGCGCCGAAACGTTGCTCTGCGCCACTGCCGTTGACGCCATGCACTCCGGCCCGCGCACCAAGTATGACCGCGAATTGTCGGCGCAGGGCATCGGCAACGCCATCTGCGGCCTTCTTGGTGGCTTGCCCATGACGGGCGTCATCGTGCGGTCTGGCGCCAACGTGGAGGCCGGTGCCAAGACGCGTGCTTCCGCCATTCTGCATGGCATCTGGCTGTTGCTGTTCGTGGCCTTGATACCATGGACACTCGCTTATATCCCGATGGCCGCACTCGCCGCCGTGCTTGTCTACACGGGCTACAAGCTCGCCTATCCGAAAATTCTTCCTGAGCTGATGAAGTACGGCCATGCAAAAGTTTTCATTTATGCGGTGACGATTGCCATGATCGTTTCGACCGATCTTCTCAAAGGCGTTCTGACCGGGCTTGCCCTCTCGCTTGCAAGGCTGTTTTTTGCTTTGTCGCATCTCACCGTGCGCAAGGACGAACTCCCAGAGCAAAATCGTATCGACTTGCATTTCGACGGCTCAGCGACACTTGTGCGCCTGCCAATCCTCGCCCGCGCGCTTGAAGCACTGAAGCCCGGGACCAACGTCCACGCGCACCTCGAAGATCTCGATTACATCGATCACGCTTGTCTCGACCTGCTTACAAAATGGGAAAAGCAGCACAAGGCGACGGGTGGCACGTTGACCTTAGATTGGAAAACGCTCGAGGGCAAATACCACGACCGCCACGGCACGGGTGCTAACGGCAATGGCAAGGTGTCACGTAAAGCGGCTGTGACTTGATCGTGAACGCGCGAACCACTAGATTAGAATTATTCTAGGGTTTGGCGAGCGGGCGATTGAGGTGTTGAATGCGGCGGTTTTCTGAGCTTTCCGAGCGCGAGATTTTGGCCTTGGCCATCGCGCTCGAAGAGGAGCACGGGCGCATCTACGCCGAGTATGCGACAGGGCTGTCCGAGAGCTATCCTGCCTCCGCCAAAGTATTCACCGAAATGGCGGAAGAAGAAAACGAGCACCGGCGCTGGCTAATCGATCTCTTCCGCGAGAAGTTCGGCGAGCACATTCCGCTCGTCCGCCGCCAGGACGTGGCCGGCTTCGTGCGTCACGAGCCGATCTGGATGGTGCGTCCGCTCGGTCTCGATAAGGTTCGCACGCAAGCGGAAGCCATCGAGACTGAAACCCGGCAGTTCTACCGCTCGGCTCTAGCGCGCACGAGCGACGCTTCGATTCGCAAGCTCTTGGGCGATCTGGTCGCGGCGGAGGAGAAACACGTCAGTCTCGCGCAGCAGTTGGGTGAAAGCGAATTGACGGCCGACGCTAAGCTTTCCGAAGCCGCCACCGAAAAACGTGCATTCGTTCTTCAATACGTGCAACCGGGTTTGACCGGCCTCATCGATGGCTCGGTCTCGACGCTCGCGCCGATTTTTGCAGCCGCCTTCGCGACGCATAATACGTGGCAGACGTTTCTCGTCGGCATGGCCGCGTCCATTGGTGCAGGTATTTCGATGGGCATTGCGGAAGCAATGTCGGACGACGGCTATATCTCAGGCCGCGGCCACCCCTGGATGCGCGGCACCATCACCGGCCTCATGACCGCAATCGGCGGGCTAGGACACACGCTCCCCTACTTGATTTCGGACTTCTGGACCGCGACCGGCATCGCCGGCGTTGTTGTCTTGATCGAACTTTGGGTCATTGCCTGGATTCGCGCGCGCTACATGGAAACCAAATTCATGCGTGCCGCTTTCGAAGTCGTGCTCGGTGGCTTGATCGTTTTTGCGGTCGGCATTTTGATCGGCAGTGCCTAACGAGAGCAATCGTGGCGCAACTGTGATGGATCACAAATGCTCAAAAAAGAAAGCTCAATGATCTTCTGATCTATTGGCTTGATGACTGTCGTTTACATGCTCAGCAACTGCTCAAGCTCAGTCTTCAGCGGTGCATCGGCAGCGAGGGAATTTTCAGAAATCCTGAATGCCACGCCGATAATCAATCAACCGGAATATAAAAAGGAAATCACCATGAGCTTTCTCAAGGGACTTTTAGTTGTTGGCTTGCTTGCACTTCCGATGTCGGCGGCCCGTGCTGAAACCAAGGACATCGTTGACGTTGCAGCAGGCGCTGGCACTTTCAACACGCTCGTCACGGCCGTAAAGGCCGCCGGTCTGGTCGACACTCTCAAAGGCAAGGGTCCGTTTACAGTGTTTGCGCCAACGGACGCCGCTTTTGCCAAGCTTCCCAAGGGCACGGTTGAAGATCTTTTGAAGCCTGAGAACAAGGCGAAGCTCGTAAAAATTCTCACCTATCATGTTCTGCCGTCGAAGGTCATGGCTGCCGATATCAGCGGCAAGAAGACCAACGCGAAGTCGGTTGAGGGCGGTGATGTGATGGTTGACGCGACAGATGGCGTCAAGATCAACGATGGCAAGGTGGTGACTGCAGACGTCGCCGCATCCAACGGCGTGATTCATGCCATCGACACGGTTCTCATGCCCAAGATGTAAGATCATACATCGTGCAGTTTGAATAGAAGCTTCAGCCCCGGCGGCATATCGTGTCGCCGGGCTTTCGTTTCCGGCAACCCTTACGCGAAATACAATTTTTGCTGCTCCCTCAACACACTCTTCTGCACCTTGCCCATGGTGTTGCGCGGCAGATCTTCGACGACAAAGATCGCTTTCGGCTGTTTGAAATTCGCGAGCTTGTCTCTGAGCGCTGCCTTAATTGTCTCAGCGTCGAGCGTTGAACCGATTGCGACGACGACGCTAGCCGCGACCGCCTCGCCGAAATCGGGATGGGGCAAGCCGAACACCGCAGATTCGACCACGCCTTCGATGCTGTCGATGAGCGTCTCGATTTCCTTGGGGTAGACGTTCAATCCGCCGGAGATGATGAGGTCCTTGGCACGGCCAACGATATTGACGTATCCGTCACGATCAATAGTCCCGAGATCGCCGGTGATGAAAAATCCGTCCGCTCGGAATTCGGTTCGGCGCAGTTCCGGTTTCTTCCAGTAGCCCGGCAAGACATTGGGACCGCTCACTTCGATCACACCGGTTTCACCCTGCGCGAGCACGTCGCCGCACTCCGGGTTGGCGATGCGCACGCTCACGCCCGGCAATGGAAAACCGACCGAACCCGCGCGCCGCTCGCCATCATACGGATTCGACGCGATCATGCCAGTTTCAGTCATACCGTAACGTTCGAGAATGCGTTGGCCTGTCCGCTCCTCGAATTCGGCGAACGTTTGCGGCAGGAGCGGCGCACTGCCCGAAATGAAAAGCCGGATGCTTTGGGCCGTCTCCTTCGTGAAATCTGCGTGCGATAAAAGCCGCGTGTAGAACGTCGGCACGCCCATCATGGCCGTGGCGCCGGGCATCAAGCGGATCATTTCGCTCGCGTCGAACTTCGGCAGGAAGATCATCGACGCGCCAGCGGCCAGGATGACGTTCGTCGCCACGAACAGTCCATGCACATGAAATATCGGCAGCGCGTGCAGGAGAACATCATCCGGCGTGAAGCGCCAGATGGCCTTGAGAGCCAGCGCATTCGACAGCAGATTCTCGTGGCTGAGCACGGCGCCTTTTGATCGACCCGTCGTGCCCGACGTATAAAGGATAGCGGCGGTATCGTGTTGAGTGCGGGCAACAGTATCATACCGCTCGGGCATTGCGGCGGCACGCTCCAGCAGTGTGCCCGTTCCGTCCGCCCCGAGCGTCTCAATGCGAGCACCAGAATTCGCCGCGATTGTCTTCAGCGCCTCCACTGCCGCCGGATCGGCAACGACGAGCCCAGGCTCCGCATCCTCGACGAAATAGGTAACTTCAGCGGCCGTGTAAGCCGTGTTGAGCGGTAGATAAACTGCGCCCGCCTGAACACACGCGGCATAAAGCGCCAAGGCGTCTTGCGACTTCTCCAGTTGCACCGCGACTCTGTCGCCTGGCTTCACGCCGAGGCTCTGCAGTACATTGGCGAAACGTGCCGCTTGCTTCAAAAAGGTGGCATAGCTCATCGCCGCACCGTGCGCCGATACGAGAAACGGCTTCTCCTGTCTCACGTGCGGGGCAAAGAGCGCGTCATACAAATGGTTGGGCAAATGGTTGGTCATGCTGTTGCGCCATTAATGCAGTTCCGGCGTATCTAATGTCTGGACTACGGAAACGATTGTTTATGTGCAACAGTGAAATGCCGGAAACGATAATTACGCTTACCGCCAATCGTCGTAGGTCTCATCATACTGCTCGCTCCACAATCGCGGCCGGACGCGGGGAGCTGCGCGTGGCGGTTGCGGCTGCGTTTGCCGTTGCGGTGGAGGCACTTGTCTTGCCACAACCGGACCGCGATTGAGTGACTTTACGACCGTCACTTGCGTGCCAACCTGAACCAGGTCTGCGAGGTGCAGGACGTGGGCATTGAGCATGCGGAAGCAACCGGATGATTCCGCCCTGCCGATGGATTTCGGGTCGTTGGTGCCGTGGATACGGTACAGCGTTGTCCCAAGATAGATGGATTTGGCGCCGAGTGGGTTATTCAATCCGCCAAGCATCCGCTCGGGCAATTCGGGTTTGCGCTGACGCATTTCGGCCGGCGGATACCAATCGGGCCAGTCAGCAATGCGTGAGACCTTCTCTGAACCGGTCCAAGAAAATCCTTCGCGCCCAACGCCAATTGGATAGGCGAACGCGGACCCTGGGTTTGTCACATAGTAGAGTTTGCGCGCACTGGTGTCGATGACAATGGACCTCGGCACATAAGGTCCGGAAAACGCGACAACAGACGGAGTTGCTGGTTCGATAAACGGACGCGGGCCGCCATCGGCACCGGCAATCTTGTTTTGCTCGGCCTCGACTTCGGGTTCGCGGGCGGTGTCGGGGGAATCGAATTCGTCGTATCCATCGTCAATGCGCGGATTGCGGAAGCGGCGGTCGCGCTCGCTCCTGCCGCGACTGCCGTAGCGCCAGTCGTTTGGGCGGCGGTCGTACCTCGGCTCATACTCCTCGTCGCTCTGCTCGTCATAGCGGTCATCATAGGGTTGCACCACGAGAGGCGGCGGCCGCCGGTAAGAGGGCCTGTACGCGGGCCGGTTCCAAGGGCTCCAATTGGGCCCATCCTGGGCGTCGGCCACCATGGGAAAAAATGGCATCGCCAAAAGCGCCACTATGGCTGCCTTGAAGCCGCCTGCCGGATTTCGCGCGAACATGATGTGGCGTCCCTCAACCCAATGTGAATGCTCGTCTTTTAGCAATTCTGAAAATGCCTCCAGAAGTCGTCATTCAAAAGGCAACACCATGACTGGCGCATGAACGCATTAAAACTCAGCGGTTATTTGCCCTTAGGCTGAAGCAAAGCCTAACTCGCGCCACTTTCCCTTGACCCATTGTGCCCCGCAGGCAATCTGTGCCGCTGGCTGGCGCTTTGCTGGCGTTTGACCACTGATCGGGGCCCTTCCGCATGCGTGCCGCACTTTTCCGCACCACCTTGGCTGCTCTTTTTCTGGCGCCGGGCTTGTTCCCTGCTTGGGCCGAACCCGCCGTGCCGCCGCCGTCAAAGCCGCGCAATTGCACTAACGACGTGCCGTTTTCCCGCTGGATCGTTGACTTCAAAAAGGAAGCGGTTACCGACGGCATCAAACCGCAAACCATTGAGGCGACGATTGGCGGCATGACGCCGGACCAGAGCGTTATCGGCCGCGATAGAAAGCAGGGGTTCTTCAATCAGACCTTCCTCGAATTCTACGGCAAGCTCGCGACGCAAAACCGGTATCAGACCGGGCGCTCATATTTGCAGAAGCACGCTCCGATTTTTGCACGCGCCGAAAAAGAGTATGGCGTGCCGGGTGCGGTCATCACCGGATTCTGGGCGCTTGAAAGCGACTTCGGCATTGGCATGGGTAACTTGCCGGTCATGCGTTCTCTTTTGACACTGGCCTGGGACTGCCGGCGCGGCGAACTCTTCCGTGAAGAACTCAAAGCGGCGATGATGATCATCGAGAAGGGCTATCTGCGCGAGAACGAAATGATCGGCTCATGGGCCGGCGAACTCGGGCAAACGCAATTTTTGCCGGGCCACTATCTCAACTACGCTGTCGATTACGACAACGATGGCCGCCGCGACCTTATGCAGGATGTGCCCGATATCATCGGCTCGACCGCGAACTTCATCAAAGACCTCGGCTGGCGCGCGGGGGAGCCTTGGATCGAGGAAGTGCGCCTGACTAAGGAATTGGCCTGGGATCAGGCCGATTTAGAGATCGAACATCCTCGCTCGCAATGGGCTCAATGGGGCGTGCAGAGCGTCAGCGGCAAACTTCCGGCCGATGGGCTGAAAGCGTCCCTCATGCTGCCCATGGGCCGCAATGGCCCTGCGTTTCTCGCCTACCCAAATTTTCGCATCTATACCAAGTGGAACAATTCTCTGACCTACGCGACTACGGCTGCCCATCTTGCCGCGCGTATGAATGGCGCGCCATCCATGTCGCGCGGCAATGGTCAGCCCATCGCGTCACTTGGCTACGAACAGGTGAAAGAGCTGCAAGTGATCTTGACGAAGCAAGGCTTCGACGTCGGCGAACCGGATGGCAAGATCGGCGCGGGCACGCGCAAGGCTGTCAAAGCCATGCAATTGAAGTACGGGCAGGCACCCGATAGCTACCCAACACCAGAGCTGCTCGCGGCGCTGCGCGGTGGGCGCTGATCGTTACGCCACGGCGTCCGCGCTGCCGTCGTAGGGCGGGCCCATGACGCTTAATTCGCGCGTTGGCGCCGCGTAGGGCAGAAAACCGCTCTCTGTTGCGGCCTTGTAGAACTCGGTCATTTTCTTCGGCTCGCTGATGTAGTCGACGGATAACACCGGCGTGCCGCTGTCGCTGAAAGTTGCGATCAGCACGTTGATGGCTTCCTGGTCGGGTTTGAACGGATTGTTCTCTGCCCTATCGCCGCGGCAGAACAAGTCCTCGCAGGCTATGGCGCTGATGGCTTTGAGATAAGCGTCGCGGCGCGGTTGATCTTCGTCTTCCAGCGCATCGATGATGAAGGCGCCGTTCTGCGGAATGACCAGAAACTCGGGATTAACTTCACGCGCGTGGCGGGCCAGCGCCGAGATGAAATCGATCATGCGGGCGGCAGCTTCGCGTTCGGTTTTAGGATCGCCATCGCGGCAGCCGCCGGTCTTCGCGATTTCACAGCCCCAGTGATAGTAGGCATCCACAATGTCGAGATAGGCACCGTCAAATCCGGCCGCGACGATTTTATCGAGCCATCCGGTGCGTTCGGAATTGAATATGATCGCTTGCCAGTCCTTGTCCCAATAGCGGACCTTGCGTGAGTTGGGCCAGTCCTCGTTCCAGGCCCCGAGCCATGCGGGGGTCTTATCCGTAGGTGCACCCGCGGCGCGCTGATCCTTGTCCGTGTAGGTCGTCCAATCATCCTGCCAATGATCGCGATAGTCGGACGCTTCTCCGATCGAGATGTAGGAGACGACCACCGAGTTGGCTTTCTTGCGTTGCTTGAGACCGTCGATCTGCACGGCTGTGAACGCGCCTTTGTCCGATCCGTCTTTGGAAAAATCCATGACGATCAGGTCGTGCGGAGCAAGTTTCAACTCACCGATCGGGAGCTTGTGGGATTTGCGGCCTTTGCCCGCGCCCTGGAGGCGATAACCCCAGTGCCGTACGGACCTCAGGCCATCGGCCGTCATAAAGTCGATTGCCATTTTGCACCTTCTTTTGACGTTCGGGCTGCCGGGTACGCTCTTTAGTGCAGCTTCACCTGAGGTTCGGTCCGGCGCGTGAGAAGTCGCGAGAGCGTATCGAGCGTGACTTTGACAGGGCCATGAAGCGCCGTCTCGTGCATCTTATAGAGCGAGCGGTACATCATTTTCGCGAACCAGCCCTCGATGCGCATCGACTTGCCCTGCACGAAGCCCATAAGGCTGCCAACGGTTGAATAGTGCCCGAGCGAGACGAGCGATCCAAAGTCCATGTACTTAAACGGCGCGAGCACTGTTTCGCCCGCAACGCGGCGCTGGAGTTGCTTCACGAGATGCGACGATTCCTGATGTGCGGTCTGTGCGCGTGGCGGAAGGGGCTTTTCGTCGCCCGGCAGTACGCAATGGGCGCAATCGCCGAGTGCAAAGACGTTGTCGTCTTTCGTTGTCTGCAACGTTTCGCGCACGATCAGCATATTCGTCTTCGTGACCTCTAACCCATCGAGATTGGTGAGCACTTCGGGTCCCTTGACGCCTGCAGCCCAGACGACAAGTTCCGAAGGTATGAAGTCGCCGCTTTTGAGTTTAATGCCCTCGTTCGTGACTTCGGTCACGAATGAGTTGGTGCGAATTTCGACATCGAGCCCGCGCAGAACTTCGCTGACGGCATTTGACATGCGCTCTGGCAGAGCCATGAGAATTCGCGGGCTTGCTTCGATCAGCGTAATCTTGATGTCCTTCTCGGGATCGATCTTGTCCAATCCGAAAGCAACAAGCCCGCGCAAACTCGAATGCAGTTCAGCTGAGAGTTCCGTGCCCGTTGCGCCCGCGCCGACAATGGCGACATGCAGCTGTCCGGGGCGCACGGGGCCGGGCTGCGCATTGGCGCGCACGCAGGCGTTGAGCAGGCGGCGATTGAAACGCTCGGCCTGCTCAGGTGTGTCGAGCATGATGGCGTTTTCTTTGACGCCCGGCGTGCCGAATGAATTGGAAACGCTGCCGATAGCGACGACGAGCGTGTCGTATGGCAACCAGCGATCAGGGGTAATCTGGCGGCCTTCTTCGTCAATGGTTTCCGCCAGATGCACGCGCTTGAGGTTCCGGTCGATGCCGATCATTTCGCCATAGCGGTATTTGAAACCGTGCCAGTGCCCTTGCGCCTGATACTCCAATTCGTGGCGCCCTGTATCCATGCTGCCGGCCGCGATCTCGTGTAGCAGCGGCTTCCAGATGTGGGTGCGTGATTTATCAACCAGCGTGATGTGCGCCTTGCCCTTGCGGCCAAGCTTGTGGCCGAGTTGGGTTGCGAGTTCCAAGCCGCCAGCTCCGCCACCGACGACCACGATGTGGTGCTTGTCCGATTGACGTGGCACGACCAGCGAGCCGGATGCCGGAGCCAAGCCGGGAGGCGAAGGAGTGTTGTTCATCGTGGCACCTGCAAATATTCCATCTTCAGGCCAATTGCCGGAGTTCCGATTTGGAGGGCTTGCCGAGAATCCCCCTCCCCACCTGCCGAAGGTGATGCCTCCGGCTCGACGCGGGGAGGGGGAATCCATCGTGCATCAATGACTTCGCGCCGCAACTTGCGTAGTCCATGAGCCGGAATAGTTCTACCCTCTGATCTCGCCGCCTGTGGCCTTCTTTACCTCAGTCGACGATGGCCTGCGCTATGCGCTCGATGTCTTTGTCCGTCAGTGTTTCGGTCGCCGGCTGGATCACGGCCTCGATGGCAATCGATTTCTTGCCCTCTGCCGCTAAGTTTCCGCCTTCAAACACGTCGAATACGTTGACCGATTGAATAAGCGCTTTGTCGGCATTCGAGTGCCGCCTTGATGACGTCTCCTGCCGCAACCGTGCGCGGCACGATAAACGCGAAGTCGCGTTTCACCGGCAGCAGATCGGCGGCCGTGCGAGCTGGTGCCTTGCGCGCGCGACTTCTTCTTTCTTCCGCCCGGCAGAGGCATCGAGGAAAATCTCGAACGCTGAGACGGGCGCTTCCACGTCAAGCGTTTGCAACGTGCCGGGATGCACTTCACCGAAATGCGCGAGCATGACTTTGGGGCCGAGCCGAAGTGTGCCTGAGCGTCCCGGATGATACCAGGACGGCGCGTCGCGCGTGATCTGTGCCTTTGCCGGATCGAAACCAAGTGCAGCAACTGCCGCGAACACATCAGCCTTGACGTCGAAAACGCCGGCGTCGTTTGCGCTGCCGTCCCAATGGCGGCCGGCACCTGCGAGTTTCGCAGTACCCGCGCGGACGCCGGCGGCACTCACATACTGATCTTCTGGTTTCGCGCCGCGATAGGCTTGGCCAAGCTCGAACAAGGCGACATCGCTCGCGCCGCGATTGCGGTTGCGCGTCACGGCCGCGAGCAATCCCGGCAATAGTCCCGGACGCATCGACGACAACTCACTTGAAATCGGATTGGCAAGTTCGAGCGCGTCCGAGCCGCCGCCGAAATGCCGGGCCTCTGCACGCGTGATGAACGACCACGTCACCGCTTCGACAAAGCCGCGCGCTGCCAAAAGCCGCCGCGTGCGCCGGCCACGTTTTTGTTTCTCAGTCAAAACCGCACGCGTTACGCCATGCATGCGCGGCAACGGTGTGGCTGGCACGCGATCGAGACCGGCAATGCGCACGACTTCCTCAACCAGATCGGCGGTTCCATGAATATCCGGCCGCCACGAAGGCACCGAAACCTTGGCGGCATTCGGTTTGCCTTCGATTGCAAAGCCGAGCGTTTCCAGAGTCGTCTTGATCTCAACGTCCGGCAGCTTGACGCCCGTCAGCTTTTCGACGCGTGCGAAATCGAACGGCAGGACGAGGTTCTTAAGCGGTTCTTTGCCGGCAACCTTGGCTTTGCTCGGTTCACCGCCGCACAGTTTCAAAATCATATCGGTTGCGAGGTCGAGACCGGGCTTGACGCTTGCCGGATCGATACCGCGTTCGAAGCGATAGCGCGCGTCGGTCTGCAATCCGCTCTTGCGGCCTGTCGCGGCCGTGCGCACGGGGTCGAAGTAGGCGCTTTCGATGAAGACGTTTGTGGTTGCGTCGGTAGAGCCAGAAGGCTCGCCGCCCATGATGCCGCCGAAGCCGAGTGGACCTGAATCATCGGCAATAACGCACATGGTTTGGTCGACTGTGTGCTCCTTGCCGTCCAATCCTGTGAATTTTTCGATCTTGTTGCCGAGCCGCGCGCGGATGGCGCCTTTGAGCTTATCGGCATCATAGACGTGGAGCGGGCGGCCGCGATCGAATGAGATGTAGTTGGTGACATCGACCAGCGCGTTGATCGGGCGCAGGCCGACGGCCTTCAAGCGGTTTTGCAGCCATGCGGGCGATGGCCCGTTCTTGACGCCCTTGATGAGGCGGCCTGCGAACACGGGGCAGGCGTCAGCTGTGTCCGCAGAGAATTCAAGTTTGATATCAACCGGGCACTCGGCCTTGCCCTCGACCGTCCCAAGCTTCGGCTCCGGCTTCAAAGTACCCATTCCGGCCGCGGCCAGATCGCGGGCAATGCCGCGCACGCCCGTGCAATCGGGGCGGTTCGGCGTCAGCTTCACTTCGATGACGGGATCGTTCGACCCCATCACGTCGATGTAGCGCTGGCCGACCTTTAAGGCGTAGTCGAGCGGCAGATCGAGAATCCCATCGCTCTCGCCCGGCAATTCAAGTTCAGCGGCCGAGCACATCATGCCATTCGAGACGACGCCGCGAACGGGCTTCTTCTCGAGTGTGATTTTTGATCCCGGAATGTAGGTGCCCAAAGGCGCGAACACGGAGATCATGCCGGGCCGCGCGTTCGGCGCGCCGCACACGACTTCAACCAGCGGCTGACCTTTGGCGATTTCGACCTGCACGACCTGCAGCTTGTCGGCGTTGGGGTGTTTCTTGGCCTCCACTATGCGCGCGATCGTGAACGCACTGAGCCTTGCGCCCGCGTCGTCGATGCCCTCGACCTCAAGCCCGATCGCATTCAGCTTCGCCGCGATCTCGTCAACGGATTTTCCCGTCTCGAGATGATCTTTCAGCCAGGAGAGTGTGAATTTCATTTTTGGTCACTCAATTCATTGCAGGTCTTGTCATTGCAGGTTTTGCAAATGGTTTCGCCACTCGCTCAGTCTGTCCCCCTCCCCAGCGGGGAGGGGTTAGGGGTGGGGAGACGCCGCATTACAGGTCTTAACCGTTTCACTCCTGTTTTGCCACTGCACCAAGTGCGGCAAGAATTTCCAAGACGACACCCTCCAAAGTGTTTGCAACGTCGCCATTTGAGAAACGGAGAACGCGCCATCCGAGCCAGTGCAATCGTGCGTCGCGTGCGGCATCCGCCTTCAGGTGTTCGGTCTCTAAATGCTGAATTCCATCCACCTCGATGATGAGCATCTGAGAGAGACAGGCAAAGTCGATGATGAATCCTTCAATTGGATGCTGGCGTCTAAAGTGATAGCCCTGCCTCCGAAGCTCGCGTAATTCTTTCCATAGACGTTTTTCCGCAATCGTCTCGTTCTTGCGAAGCTTGCGTGCGGTTTGGTTTGCCATCGTGCCAAGCCTGAACCTGAAACGCTCTTTTTCTTCTCCCCACCCCTAACCCCTCCCCGCTGGGGAGGGGGACCGCACCGGGCACGCGGCGAACTAACTCGACAACCCGCCGCCCAGCGTCGGCACATCGAGCATCGAAAACCCGTAGTGCTTCAGCCAGCGCAAATCGCCCGAGAAGACCGCGCGCAAATCCGGGATGCCGTACTTCAGCATCGCCATGCGGTCGATGCCCATGCCGAAGGCGAAGCCCTGATACTTCTCGGGATCAAGCCCGCAATTCTTCAACACGTTCGGATGCACCATGCCGCAACCGCCGACCTCGAGCCACTTGCCGGGCTTGCCGATCGCGTCCGCGGTGATGTCGATTTCGGCGGAGGGCTCGGTGAACGGAAAATGTGAGGCGCGAAAACGCATCTTCACATCGTCGACTTCGAAGAACGCCTTGCACATTTCTTCGATGGTCCATTTTAGGTGACCCATGTGCGTTGTCTCGTCGATGACCAGCGCTTCAATCTGGTGGAACATCGGCGTGTGCGTCTGGTCGCTATCGCAGCGATAAACGCGGCCCGGCGCGATGATGCGGATCGGCGGCTTTTGGGCAAGCATCGTACGGATTTGGACGGGCGAGGTATGCGTGCGCAACAGCATGCGCGAGCCGTCAGCGCCCGGTGAAAAATAAAACGTGTCGTGATCCTGGCGCGCGGGATGGTCGGCCGGAATATTGAGCTTATCGAAATTCATGTCGTCCGTTTCGATGTCCGGACCTTCCGCGACCGCAAACCCCATGTCGGCGAAAATCTCGATCAGTTCGTCCATCACCTGGCTAACCGGGTGAATGCGGCCGAGGCTCTCAGCACCTAGGCGAACAGGCAGCGTGACGTCGGCCCGCTCAGTCGCCAAACGAATATCCAAAGCCGCCGCTTCGAGAATGCCTTTCCGCGCATCCAGCGCCGTCGTGATTTTTGTCTTTAAAGTGTTGACCGCTTGCCCGAAAGTTTTGCGCTCCTCCGGCGGCAGCGATCCGAGCGTACTCATCAACTCGGAGATGCGCCCTTTCTTGCCCAAGGCCGCAACGCGCACGGCTTCGATTGCGCCCAAGTCTTTGGCGCCCGCGATCTCGATAATGAGTTCGTTTTCGAGTTTGGAAAGGTCGGTTGCTGAATTGCTCATACCATTGTCATCCCGGGCGAAGCGATCTGCGCAGCGGATCGCATAGACCCGGGACCCAGACCGGCAAGTACGTCGTAATGGGTCCCGGCTCTTCGGCGCTGAAAAACGCCTCCGGCCGGGATGACAGCTACTGGTCGCTCTCTATTCGCTTCGCTTTTACGCCGCCTTCTTCGCCTTGGCGGCTGCGTCTTTCTTGGCAACTGGCGAGGCGGCAGCTTTAGCTGCCTTATCGACCAGCGCCTTGAAGCCTTCCGGATCCTTGATGGCGATATCCGACAGCATCTTGCGGTCGACAACGATGCCGAGGTTGGTCAGGCCGTTGATAAAGCGTCCGTACGTCAGCCCGTGTTCGCGGGTGGCGGCGTTGATACGCTGGATCCAAAGCGCGCGGAAATTGCGCTTCTTCAGCTTGCGGCCGATATAAGCGTACTGCTGCGCCTTTTCGACGGCTTGCTTCGCCGTTTTGATCAGGCGGCTGCGGGCGCCGTAATAGCCGCGAGCGGCTTTGAGAACTTTTTTGTGCTTGGCGTGGGCGGTAACGCCACGTTTGACGCGGGCCATGGGAGGTGTCTCCGGATTGTGTGATTCAAGATGCGTGAGTGGTGAGTTGTGAGATCGTGAGTGGTGAAACTGGGAGCGGAAATTTCCACTCACCACTCACCACTGACCACTCACGCCCTACCTTGCGTACGGCATGTACTTCTTGACGATTTTCGCGTCAGAATCCGACAGCACACCCATGCCGCGCGCCTTCTGAATGAACTTCGTCGTGCGCTTGATCATGCCGTGACGCTTGCCCGCTTGCCCGGCTTTGACTTTGCCGGATGCGGTCATCTTGAAGCGCTTTTTGGCGCCCGATTTGGTTTTCATTTTAGGCATTTTGCTCTTCCTTATATTCGCTCACGGGCCGCATCGGACTAACTTGCGTGCGCAAGTTCGTCCTGGCCCTCCGCGGGGGCGCGTCTTGACGCGGGCTGCCTTGCGCCCTCGGACCGAAGGGTCCGAAGTGCATTGCGTTTCGCATTGCTGATTGGAGCTTGCCTTGCTGCCCGCGCGCCCAACAGTAGGGGCGCGCTCAAGCGGCGTATGGCGAGCTTCAAGGCGCTGCGTGCCCAGGGTCTTCGGCGGCCCCCATATATAGGAAGCCGCGTTCCGAACCTAAATGTGGGTCGCACTTCCAGTGGCTTGCGGCCGGCTCCCCGGAGGGGAGTTGCAAGCCACAAACTAAAGTGGCGATCCACACTCTCGGCCGCCTCTTTTTGACGAGGGGCAGCCGGTCCTGCGAAGGGATGCTTTTGCGACAATCCGTATGGATTTCAAAGCATTAAGAACCGCCACGGCATGCCTCGCCGGGCGGTTCTGAGGCTTCTATATGCCATTAAGGCGTGAAGCGCAACATATCGAGCGGGAACTATCTTATTGGTACGGTTCTTTAGGCCGCCAGCCGCGGACGACTCCGCTCACGTTGCGACCAAAGGACCGGTTCAATTTGGTATTGACGCATTGCGTCGGTCACGGTGCCTGGAATGGAACGGTCATTGTCGTTTAACAATGCGATTGCCACAGATTCTGGCGGCCGTACATCACGAGTATCTAGCCATGAAAAAATTAGACTTTCAGCCGCGTCTTTGTTTGGATTGTTGATCGCCTTTATTATTCGTTCGGGTGCAGATTTCGACGGTGGAATTGCAAAATCGAAGTGGTGTGCGTAGCCAGTTTTACCTAGGAACTTCACATTCTTTAGAAAACGGATTTCGGCCAAATTCAACCAGTTTTCGACGTCTTCTAGAAATAGACTTTGTACTGTTGCGCTTGCTGTATAAAACAGATCATTAACTGCGAGAATTGATTGAATTAGCGCATGTTTTCGCGTGGCGAAGTTTTCGCGCGTGGCGTGGACACTCAAAATGCCATCGGTTGAATCAACTGCAAACCCATTTACAGCTATATCGAACATTCCCTTTCGTTTGGGAGTGTTCAGTACACAACCTGAAAGCTCCAGGTCGCGGATTGTGTGGCCGTCGTCGGTAAGTCGGTAGCGACCGTTCTCACTCTTCGCATAAATTTGAATGGCGTCATTGTGTCGATCAAGAAATGGCGTGGTGATCTCGACCCAATCTGCGTGAACCGATTTTAGTGTCGTCCGATCCTTTAGCCATGCTCGGTATCGTTCGACGAGACCTTCTATTTCTTCGACCTTCGTCATGAAAAGAGTCCGCGTTCAAACTCAGGTGGCTTTACGATCCGGCAGTATGCCATGAAATCGATAATAGTTTGCAGGCGATCAGACAGATCTCGAAAGTGCTCTGGAGGTACCGGAAAAGCCCATTTGGCCCCATAACCTTCGCGATACAAATGCAGGTGTGGACAGGGCAGTTCCTCGTCGTCTGGATTGCGGTGAGGCGCTCCGTCGATATCGAGTTCGAGCAAGTACTACTACTGCCCGTCCGCGAGTTTGAAGTGTATGTTTTGAAAGGCTTACGTAGCCGCGGTTCATATCGAGATGAAACCGTTCGCGTTTGTCAACAGAGAAAAGCTCGATACTAAGCTTCTGCCCTAATTCGGGAAGCATTTGAGGCGAATCATCGTCTCGGTACTTTTCTAACGCGAGCAGCGCATCCGCTTCGCTCTGTGTAAGTTCGGAGTTCATGATTTTAGCAGGCTCGGGTTTGGTTGCGCCATTGACTGGGAATTCCGATGCTATGAATAGTGCTCATTTGGCAAAATGTCAGCATGCTTCGCGTATCTGGTTACGATTGTCGCTCTCGCGTCGCAAACTGCACACTCCTCATATTTGTTCAGCGCATATCCCCCCTCTCAAAGCGAAGAACCTTCGAGTGCACCAAACCTCACCCACCGCTGTCATCCCGGCCGCAGGTCCGCATCGTGATGCGGACTGAATGTAGGCCGGGACCCAGACTTTTTACTTTGACCCGTTGCGTTGTTCGATGGGTCGCCGGCTCCGCATTACTGGCGCGTTTGTCAACACGACAAAACTTGCGCACGCGCAATTTGTCCGGCCGGGATGACAAGGCGCGTAGCCCGCACTCCCGCAACACGAAGAAGCGCAGGCGCGGGTAATGCGCCGAACCTCACGCACCTTTGCGACCGCATCAATGCGGCTCATTACGGTGCGCAAAGCGATGAACGCGTAGGTCGGGGTGACGCACTTACTTGCGAAGCCCGACAGCCGCAACATTGGTGTGTGCCATCGTGTCGGACTTCGCAAGTGCGCGCTCGTAGCTCTGCGCACCTACACTCCGATTGCCAATTGCCTATTGCCTTCTTCCAACATCCCTAACGCCATTTCCCAATCGCCCAATCCAAAAACCCATCAACCAAATCCGCGACTTCGTTTTCCCAGCACACGCATTTTCGGGCATACTCATCTCACCTCGCCTCGGTTAGCGGCGGACAGTCTCGAGAGCGTCTCGATCCGGGGGTGGTGGCGCGTGCGCGATCAGCACATACAAGGGCGTAACGTGCCCGAGTTTTTTCGCGTAGCGAACCGCATCCGGTGCTGTCCAGTTCATGACTGGAACACCCGAGACCCGCCGGCAGGAGGAGTAAGGTGCCTCCCATTCGGATGCGGCCGGTCCGAACAGCTGTCGTGGAGCGCGTCAACGGCGCCCGTTCTTGCTTAGGATCGACAGGCACCTGGTGCCGGCGCGCTCCACATCCGATTTTTACATCGCCGGCGGGAAACCCCGCGGCGCTATCAGGCGTTGCGGCCCACGCCCTGTTTCACCTTCGTGTGCTAATCTTCACCCAAAAACGTCGCGCGCCGCACACCCTACGAAGGAGACCGCTCTCATGACCCATGCCGCCGCGCCCCGCACGCCGTCCCATCATCCTGCATCCCGATGCGGCGCAACTCTCGGAGAAATGGTTTCGCCGCCGCCACGAAACCTTGAACGCGACCGAGCGGGCCATTCTCGACGCCTTTCACACCCGCACGCACATCGCGCGCGCGCCGGGCACTGCCGCCGCACCCAAAACCTTCGGCGAGCGCATGGCCGACAAGGTCGCGGAGTTCGGCGGCTCGTGGACTTTCATTATTTTGTTTGGCGCTGTTCCTCGTCACATGGGCGCTGCTCAATATCGCGCTCGCCATGCGCGCGTTCGATCCCTATCCCTTTATTTTCTTGAACCTGCTGTTGTCGATGCTCGCCGCCATTCAGGCCCCCATCATCATGATGAGCCAGAACCGGCAGGCGAAAGTCGATCGCGAAAACGCCGAGCACGATTATGCCGTCAATCTCAAAGCCGAGCTTGAAATTCTCGACCTGCACGAAAAGCTCGACGAAATGCGCAGCCAGCAAATCACCCGGCTGCTCTCGTTCCAGACAGAGCAGATGGAAATTTTGACCAAGCTTCTGGAAAGGAAATGATGCGCTGCCTGCTGCCTGCTGCCTGCTGCCTACTGCCTACTGCCTAATGCCTGCTGCCTGCTGCCTTACTGCCCCTTCTCCAGAAATGCGTGTGCTTCCTCGGCGCGTTCGAAAATATGCGGCTGTAGCCCGCGCTTATCGAGGGCTTCCTGCATTTTGAGCCGCATGAAGGCGCTGGTCGAATAGCGCGCCGTGGTCAAGTAATGGTGCTCGACCATGTACTCGATCATCTCGGCGTAGGCGTCGTAGAGATCTTCCGCGATGCGGCAGCCGTCGTGATTGACGACGGAATTCACGCGCCGCCCGGCCGCGATGCACGCCGCCACCAGCATCTTGCGCAGATCGTCGATGTCGGCCTTCTTGCGCACGCTCCAGCCTTCGAGATTGAGGAACAGGATGTTGCGGTCGGCGTCGTACTTGATGCGCTCGGAGAGTTTGAGGTTCTGCAATTCGGCCAACAGTTCCATCGGCTCGTCGATGAAAATGCGCCGGTCCATGGGCATCGGCTTGTTGATGATCGGCTTGAAGTCCATGTGCGCCAGAATGTTCTTCTCGATGTCGATGCCGGGCGCGACTTCGATCAATTCGAGGCCCCCCGGCGTCAATTGGAACACGCAACGTTCGGTGACGTAGATGACGGGTTGCGATTTTTGCGCCGCGTATTGGCCCGAGAAGGTGATCTGCTCGACGTTCTTGACGAATTTCCGCGCGCGCCCTTCTTGCATGATCTTGAGCTTGCCGTAGGCGATCTGCACGTCGAGCCCTCCCGCCGTGAACGTTCCCGCGAACACAACCGCGCGCGAATTCTGCGAGATGTCGATAAATCCGCCGCAGCCGTTGAGGCGCCCGCCGAACTTCGACGTGTTGACGTTGCCGTGCTCGTCGCACTCCGCCATGCCGAGGCAGGTCAAGTCGAGCCCGCCGCCGTGGTAGAAGTCGAACATCGCGTTTTGGTCGAGGATCGAATTGGCATTGGCGGACGCGCCGAAGCTTGAGCCGCCTGCCAGCACGCCGCCGACCGCGCCCGCTTCCGTCGTCATGGTGAGGAACGGCGTGACTTTTTCTTCAGATGCGACCACCGCGACGCCGTCCGGCGCACCGACGCCCAAGTTGATGGCGCCGTTCAAGGGCAATTCAAACGCCGCGCGCCGCGCGATGATTTTGCGCTCGTCGAATTCCATTTTGGCCATGGCATCAACTGGTACGCGAATTTCACCCGAAAGCGCCGGGTCGTACATGACGCCGTAGTTCATGCGGTGCATGACAGGGTCTTCGGCCACGACGACGCAATCGACGAGGATACCCGGAACCTTGACGTCCTTCGGCTTAATCGAACCTTGCTCGACGATGCGTTCGACCTGGGCGATAACCACGCCGCCGTTGTTATGCGCGGCCATGGCTTGCGCCAGAACGTCGAGCGTCAGGCACTCTTTTTCCATGCTGAGGTTGCCTGACGGGTCGGCGCTCGTTGCCCGTATCAGCGCCACGTCGATCGGCGTTGCCTTGTAGAACAGCCATTCTTTGCCATCGACCTCGACAAGCTTGACGATATCGTCTTTCGTCACCTCGTTGACCTTGCCGCCGCCAAGACGCGGATCGACGTAGGTGTGCAGGCCGACTTTTGTGAAGAGGCCGGGAGAACCCGACGCGCAGGAACGGTAGAGCTTGGAGATAACGCCCTGCGGTAGATTGTAACCCTGGATCTTGTTTTCCTGAGCTGCCTGCGCAACCTTCGGCATGCGCCCGAAGTTGGCGGCGATGACGCGCGCGAGCAATCCTTCATGATGCAGCCGGCCGGTGCCAAGGCCTTTGCTGTCGCCCGCACCCGCGCACATGATGAGCGTCAAGCCTTTGGGCGATTGGCTTTCAACGTAGCGCTTCTCGAGCGTCGCGTGCAGCAATTCGGGAATGGCGCTCTGGACAAACCCGGTGGTGCAAACCACATCTCCATCGCTGATGAGCGCAATGGCGTCGTCAGCCGAGATGACTTTGTTCTTCATCATGGTGGTGCGTTTCCCTAGCCGTCCACCCGCCCTCGTTGGAGCGATTTTTTGTTATTCGACTTTGGGACGAGGTTAGGGACCGCGCGGCGCATTCCGCAAGGATAATGAAGGCCATCGATGCGACGCCAATTGCCCTACTCGGGTGGGTAAGACGGGCCTATCCATAGTGCAGAACGCGCGAGGCTGCGGGGAGCTTTGCACTGCAGCATTGCCGTTTTTCATAACGAACAGCGCCCGCTGGTGAGGCGGACGCTGAGCTTGTCGACACAAGTAAACGCGTTAAGCTGAAAAAGTGGACCGCTTAGTTGGTTGCGGCGACGGCTTTCGGCGAGGGCAGAACGACGGCTACAAATATCGTTTTGCCATCCTTCAATGCAGTGCCGGTCCAGCGGCCGCTTTCGTCGCGGTCCAAGGCCGAGATGTTGATGTAGCCCTGGCTCGCAAGCAAATGGTGCGCTTGCTTCGCCGTGTAGGCATCTGCGAGTTCAGAAGCGTGGGCCGAAACGGCGGCCGTGTCGTTTGAGGCCATTTCGCCGGCGAACGCAGGCGCGGCCAAGCTGGCCGTTGCAAGAGCGGCAATCGAAAGTGCGCGGATCATGAGTATCTCCATGTTTAAATTAGGATTGAAATCGTTAACGGGAGGCGCGTCGTACGCAGCCCGCAGAGTTGGGACCGACAGCAACCTGTGACGGTCGCTATTTCTTTGAATCGAAGATGGCGAGGAAGCGCGATCAATACCAATCACGTTGGCGTTCGCGTGCGCGAGTGAAACTTGATTGCCCGCGAGGTGTGCGTGAACGCTAAAATCTTTGGGTCATTAACAGTGCGCGGGCAGGGTGTTGTGTTAAACTGCCGCGTGATCCGGTTTACATCCGGCAGCGGCGGCTTTTGAGGTTCTTTTTGGGCGCGATGAAGATCCTAATTCTCGGTGCAGGTGCCACTGGCGGGTACTACGGCGGGCGGCTTGCGGCGTCCGGGGCAGACGTGACATTTCTTGTCCGCCCGAAACGCGCTGGCCAACTTGCCGCTGACGGTCTTGTGATCGAGAGCCCCCATGGAAATCTCAAAACGCCTGTCAAGACAGCCACCAAAGGCACCCTCTCAGGGTTTCACGATGTCGTTATCTTGAGTTGCAAGGCCTATGATCTCAACAGCGCCGTTGAAGCGCTGCGGCCAGCTGTCGGTCCATCGACGCTTGTTCTGCCGCTACTCAACGGGCTCCGTCACCTCGACACACTCGACGCTGCATTTGGGCGGGAAAGGGTCTTGGGCGGCAGCTGTCACTTGAGCGTCGCGCTCGGCGACGACGGCAAGGTGCAGCATCTCAACAAACTGCATCTTTTGACCTATGGTTCCCGCTCGTCTGCTCAGACGGCAAACTGCGACGCTCTCTATCCCGTCCTGGTCGCCGCTGGGTTCGACACGAAATTGAGTGGCAACATCGTACAGTCCATGTGGGACAAATGGGTGTTGTTGGCGAGCCTTGCCGCGCTCACGTGCTTGTTCCGGGCGAGCATTGGCGAAATTTCAACGGCGGCGGGCGGGCGCGATTTGATGCTCCGCGCCATAGATGAATGCCGCGGCGCAGCTAAGGCCGAAGGCTTTGAACCGGGTGAAGAACACCTCGCCCTCATTCGCACGCTTCTAACCGATCCAACGTCGCCCGTCGTCGCTTCGATGTTCCGGGATATGCAACGCGGCGGGCCGATTGAAGGCGATCATATCGTTGGAGATATTCTCGCGCGCGGCGCGGCAGCGGGACTTGAGATGCCGGTTCTCGCCACCGCTTACGTGAATTTGCAATGTTATCAAAACCGTCTTGGTGCTGGCGGTTCACATGCGTAAATTACGATCTCTCCAGGTTCACCAATCCATCTTGTCATGGCACCGCACTTTATGAGAAAGCTATACCCGTTCTAGCCTCAAGGAGCCGGCCTCTCATGATCCGAATTCGTTTCGCCTGTTTGGCACTTGTGCTTCTGATGCTGCCCCAATCCGGGATGGCACGTGCGCCCAATTTCGCTGACTTTGGAATGGCGCGGAAATCAATTGGCGCGATATCAAGAGCGGCATCTACGAAGCGTCTCAATCAGGCAAGCCGGTTGTCATGGTCTTCCATGCCACGTGGTGTTCGGCCTGCAAGAAGTACCGCAGCGTGTTTCACGACAAGGGCGTCATCGAAGCCGCGAAGGATTTCGTCATGATCCTGATCGATGGTGATGCCGAGAAGGAAGTGAACAGCGCCTTCTCACCCGACGGAACTTATGTTCCACGCACGATCTTCCTCGACGCAGAAGGCAACATCCGCTCAGAGTTCAAGGGACTGGGCGATCGCGAAGTATCCTCATTCGATTGATGTCAATGGCCCCGCCGAGTTGCTTTCTCTCATGGAAAAAGCGCGTGCTGCGATGCAGCCGGCGAAATCCGCGCCTGCCAGTCGAAGGCAAAACGTGATCCAATTCAGGCTGTGGTATCAATTTTGCGCTATCGGCGCAGCTGCTGGCTATCCCTTGATAAAATCGTGGCTTGAGAGCTGAGCATGGATTGGGCCAGTCAGCTTTTCAACTATTGCGAACGCGGCACTGACGCAGGTTTCTGGGCGGAACCACTCAACGCCGTTTCAAACGGAGCTTTCTTACTCGCGGCATTGCTTGCGGCGCCATGAGTTGGCCACAGTGGCCGCGTGACTGGAGTGCCTACGCCCGAGTGGCTACTTGTGATGCTCGCAGGGCTGGTCGGGACCGGCAGCTTCCTGTTCCATACATTTGCGACTAAGTGGGCAGTTGACCGCCGATGTCGGCGCTATCTTCGCATTTACATACTCGTACTTTGGCTATGCGCTGAGGCGATACTTCGGGTTCGGCTGGTTCGCAACATTAGCGGGCCTGGCGGTCCTTCTTGGTGCGTTTGTTTTGTCTGCAAACATTCCTTGCGATCCAGGGCTGTTGCCTATCACAGCCGCTGCTGGAAAAAGCTGTCTCAATGGTTCCCTGGAGTACCTGCCGGTGCTTGGCGCGCTGGGTCTCGTTGGCGCAGTGCTGGTGGCGCGCGCGCATCCAGCCGGCAAGTTTCTCCTTGCGGCGGGCGCTGTGTTTGCTGTGTCCTTGACATTGCGCACGTTTGATATCGAGATCTGCGCTTCGACCGGGTGGTTTGGGAAAGTGCGGGGCACCCATTTCCTGTGGCATTGCCTCAACGCAGTGACGATTTATCTGTTGCTTGCGGCGGCTGGTTCCACGGGTTCCGGGACGGCGCGATTGCGCACGGCTGCATAAGCCGTCATAAGGGGCGCGGCCCCAGTTCCGGGCCCGCGCGGACGTGGTGGAATGGTAGACACACAGGACTTAAAATCCTGAGTTCGAAAGAGCGTGAGGGTTCGAGTCCCTCCGTCCGCACCAAAATGCAAATCGATAAATCAAAGAGTGCTGCCACTGGCGCGAACGCGGGGCTGGTCACGGAGGCGTTTCAATTCCGAGGCGCTGCAAGGCTTGGCGCGGTTTGATCTGCATGCCGTTGGCTTGTAGGGATAGAGAATAACTCTCGATCGCCTGCTTTTTATTGCCACGAGCCTCGGCGATTTCGCCTTGTGCGAAGTGCGCCGACGAATTCGCGGGATTGATTTTGAGTGCGGCCGCGAGGCTTGCGTCTGCCTTGTCGGCTTGATTAAGTTTCTCGTAGGCTTTCGCGAGGCCGATATGGGCCTCGGGATTTTTCGCATCGAGCTTGACCGCGCCTTCGTAGGCCTCTGCAGCCTTAGCGGAATCGCCTGCCGTATAGTGGCTGGAGCCAAGTTTCAGGCGCGCCGCCATGTTCTCGGGCTTTAAGGCGGCGATTCGCGCCCAGTCGGTTGCGGCCTTGCCGTGTTCGCCATGTTCGTTCAAAGCTTCCGCACGGCTTGCCAAGACGGCAATATTATCGGGTTCGGCCTTCAAGACTTCTGTAAAGTCCTGAACCGCTTCTCCGAAATCAAACAGAGTGAGTGAAGCACGGCCCCGGCGCTCGTAAATGCGGGTTCGTTGCGCGGCGTCGAGGACCTCAGCCTTGAGAAGCCTGGAACATGCCAGTAGTGCGGCGTAAGCGCGATCTTGCTGTTCGCAGTCTTGTTGATCGGTGCCCGTGGCACGGGCCTCTGGTTGACCGTAAGTGGCGTCCTCAGCGTGAACGGTGATTGGCAACAGAGCGGCACCGCAGATCGTTATCCCGGCCGCGATCAAGGCGGCCCAAGCCGCACCCTTGTGGCGCTGTCCGCTCATTTTCTTACGCATCACGTCTCACCCTTTTGCCTTATGTTCGATCGAACGTCCCGCACATCATCATTCGCTTCCGAAACCGTGCGAAGCACCGAGTCTGTGCAAAGCCTTATAAGCGTTCCAGTAGCGGCCGTTGTGCTTGATGACGAGTTTGTAGCTCTCAATGGCCATCGCTCTATCGCCCCAGCGGTCGGCTGTTTCAGCACGCGCCAGATATGTGGTCCAGGATTTGGAGTCGAGACGAATTGCCGTGTCGAACTCCTCCAGCGCCTTGTCGCGTTGATTAAGCTGATCGTAGACGCCGGCGCGCTCCACATATATGCCGGGGACGCCGGGCTTCAATTGGATCGCCTTGTTGAAATCTGCGAGCGCGTCCTGTGGCCGTCCGCCTGACAGGTAGCTGGCGCCTCGTTGCCGGTAGTTATCGGGCTGGTCCGGATTGAGTGCAATCACATGTGACCAGTCGGCCGCGGCAAGGTCATGCCTTAGAAGGAGCGTGTAGGCGTCGGCACGGCCAGAGAATGCGGCAAGGTTTACCGGATCGAGTTTAATCGCGCGTGTAAAGTCGGCGACGGCGGCGGCAGGTTCTTCCTCCTTCAACCAAGCGGTTGCGCGCGCCGCGAAAACTGTCGATCTTTCGTTTGCGTTCAATCCCGGAGCATTCGCCATTGCGGCACAGGCGCGAACATCTGCAGCCCGCATATTGTCGCCAAAGCACTTTCGTTCCGGTGCGGCTTGGGCCGCTACGAGGGAAGAGACCGAAAGCCCGGTAACGAACAGCGAAAGAATGACCGCCGCTAAAGCGACGGCCTTTCTAATCGCTGATGTTACTTTCGAATTCTTCATGGCGTAATAGGAGCCGTAATTTCAATACTCGCGTTCGTTAGACTTAGGCGGCCGGGGTGCCATTTTATGGCGGATGCTCGATGCCCAGCCGGCGGAGTGCTTTTCGCGCATGCGAATAGACCCCGTTGATCTTGAGCACCATCTCGTAATCTTTTATGGCCAACTTCTGTTCGCCCCAACGTTCGGCCATGACCGCACGTTCCCAGTAAATGGATAGATATCCGGGTTGCACAGTGATCGCGCGATCAAATTCTTTTTTGGCCTGTGCTTGGTCCCCTAGGGAATCATACACCGCTGCACGTCCGATGTAGGCGTCGACACCGCTGGAGTTGATCTCTAGAGACTTATCGAAGTCGGCGAGAGCCTCGTCGTGGCGGCCGGCAGCCAACAGGCTAGTCCCGCGGGAACGATAATATTTATCGTTCTTGGGCTGGTCTGTGATCAGCCGCGACCAATCTTCAGCGGCTTTGGCGTGCTCGCCGAGCTTGGTATAGGCGAGTGCACGGTCGTTGAGGACTGAGACGTTGAGCGGAACTAATTCAAGAGCGCTTGAGAAATCGGCGGCAGCAGCGGCGGGATCGTCTTCCGTCAGCCAGGCCCTGCCGCGCCATGCGAATATCCGGCCTCTGTCTTCGGCGCTGAATTCTTTTGTGTTGAACTTGGATGATGTGATGAGGGCCGTACAGGCACGAATGGCAAACGAGGCGACGTCGTCCTGTGCGCATTCTTGAAATTCAGGTTCCCGTTTCTGTTCCTGGGCATAGGCAGGTGCGAAGGCAATAAGCACCGACGCCGCGAGAGCAATGGCAGCGGTACCAAATTTTCGTCCGGAACGGCCGCGATCTGCCGCAGTTTCCATTATCAATTTCTCGATGTGTGTGCCGGCATAAGGCTGGCCGATAGCTTGGCCAAGCATCGTTTGGCCAAGTCTCGTCATGGCGGGGTAAAGACCCCAAGTCTCTGCAACCGTCGCCGGGCGTCCTCATAGACACCGTTGATTTTCAGGACTTTGACGTAGCTTTCGATCGCGAGTTTATCTTCGCCCCAATGCTCGGCAAACTCTGCGCGTGCCCAATGGAGTGGCAAATAGTTATCGTTGACCTCGATGCCCCTTTTGAATTCCTTGTCGGCAAGATGGCGGTCCTTGAGATCGTGGAAGACGTGGGCACGGCCAATATAAGCATCAATCGCTTTGGGGTTGATTGCCAGCGACTTGTCGAAATCTGCGAGTGCTTCCTGGTGCTGGCCGGCGCCCAAGCGTTCGTTACCGCGCAAGCGATAGTATTTGTCGTTCTGCGGCTGCAAGGCGAGAAGTTGCGACCAGTCATCGGCCGCCTTGCTGTGCTCGGCAAGTTTGGTGCGCGCCTTGGCTCGGCCCTCGAGAGCGGGGACGTTCGAGGGATCAATTTGGATTGCATTGCTGAAATCTTCAGCGGCCGCTTGGAATTCCTCTTCTTTGCTCCAACCAACGCCGCGCAAGATTAAAATGCGCAGGCGCTCAGTGGGTTCCAGCTTCGGCCCGTTTAGAATGAGGGTGCACGCGCGAACCACGCGCGGGGCGGAATCCGTCTGTTCGCAATCTGCCAGGGTTTGCACATTGCTGGCATCCCGGCCGGACTTTGCGGCGGACTCTGGTGCGGCGTAAGATTCCTTCGGGTTCTGCAATCGCAACTCCGCCGCACAGTATAAGGGCTGCGATATGCGTCATGATCCGGGCGGAATGCCGCAATGCCGGGGCTACAAGTAAGAGGTCTCGCATCAGTCGCGGCTCACAGTCTTTTAAACGTTGATCTGTCCGTCCGGGGCGTGGGCCCGTCGACGCGAAAGAAACATACAGTACTTAGTCCGCAAGCCCAAACACCATAACAGCGTCGCCCGTGCGGAATCCCCAGATCGAACTCCCGCCCGCAGCGACGGCAATATATTGTTTTCCATCAACGGCATAACTGATGGGCGGGGCATTCACGCCAGAGCCGCAATTGAACTTCCAGAGCCGTGATCCGCTGGCCGCGTCAAAAGCCGAAAAATCGCCGTTGCCCTCGCCCATGAAGACTAGGCCGCCTTTGGTTGCGAGCACACCGCCAACGAGGATTTCGTCGGTCTTTTGCTGCCACAGGATCTTGCCCTGGTTCTTCAAGTCGATAGCCGATAGCAGACCGTATTGTGGTTCCTTGGCGGGTTCAAACGCGCTGTAGGTGACTTCTGGATTGTTGCCGGAAGCTGGCGTCGTCTCGATGCGGTACGTGAAAGGCATATGCATGCCGGCGACGTACACAACGCCCTTGCTGGCGTCATAGGACGTCGGCGACCAGTTGCTGCCGCCTCCTGCTCCGGGCGCCACACGCACGCCGCCCTTGGCAGGCGCTGCAAACATATTTTCCTGCGGGACGAACGCTTCCGACTTGAAAAGCAACTTGCCGTTGGTGCGGTCATTGACGAAGTACCAGCCAACTTTGCTGGCTTGGCCAACCGCCGGAATTGTTTTCCCGTCGATCGTCACATCGAACAATGTCGGAGGGCTTGCAACATCGTAACCCCACATATCGTGCGGCACCTGCTGGAAGTGCCAGACGAGTTTGCCGGTGGCCGCTTCGAGTGCGACAAGGGAAACGGTATAGAGGTTGTCACCCGGGCGGCCCGCGCCCATCGATTGGGGCGATGGATTGCCGGTGCCGAAGTAAATCAGCCCGCGCTCGCTATCGACAGCGGGCGAATGCCAGATTGAGCCTCCACCGAAGCGCCAAGCATCGCCAAACTGCGGCGCGTCAGCCTTCTCTTTGGCAACGTCGCGGCGTAGCGGAACGCCGTATGCGGTCTTCTCGACGAAATCGCCTTCCCAGCCTTTTTTGGTGGTTTCGAAACGCCACTTCTCTGCGCCGTTGGACGCATCAAAAGCCGCCATGAATCCAGGTTGTCCGTATTTTCCGGCAAAGCCAATGACCGCAGATAGCTGGCCATTCTTTTTCAAGGCGTCTTCAAGATGAAGCCCGTAGCCAACGCCGGTAATGCCGACGATGACCATGCCGTTGTAGACGAGGGGGGCTGCGACCGATCCGACGCCCGTTGATCCTGTCACCGCATCTTTAAGCAGTGGGTCTGCGGCGTTCATGGCGCTCTTGTCTTCGGTGGCGGCCGCTGGCTCAACTAGCGTGATGTCCCAGACCTTCTTGCCGGTGTCCTGCTCAAGCGCAATCAAATGCGCATCGACGGTTGATACGAAAACTTTCCCGTAACCAAGCGAGACGCCGCGGTTCGCCGGCCCGCAGCATAATTTATCGGACTTACGCTTGTGTTCGTAGCGCCATTTTTCCCGTCCATTCGCCACATCAAGTGCGACGACGTTTGAGAAAGGAGTCGATAGATACATAACGCCGTCAACGACAATCGGCGTCGTTTGAAATGTTCCGGCAATGCCCGTCTGGTAAATCCATTTCGGCACGAGCTTCTTGACGGTGCCGGTGTTCACGCTGTCGAGCGGAGAGAAGCGCTGATTGGTATAGTCGCGCCCGTAGAGGAGCCAGTTGGAATTGTCCGACGCCGCCGCTTTCATGCGGGCGTCCGTCATGGGTTCGGCGTTTGCCGCCACGGGCACGAGTGCCGTCAAACAGCTCAGCAAGAGCGCGCGCTATGGCCAAGCGGACCCTGCTGACACGGTAAGGAGTTGGCGACATCGGCATGAAAAGCAATCCCTTGGAAATCCGCTGCTGATGGCAGCGGCGCTGGCGCACAAACCTTGAATATTTCAAAGCTCTTCTGTGCGCCAGCTTCCAAGACCTGAACGGTCAGTCAATTAAACGTCATCTTCAAGGTATGAACGGTAACGCCATATTACTTTTTGTGCAGGGCCTTCACGTAGACGATGATTTTTTTGATCTCGTCTTCCGTCAAATAGTCGTTCCAAGCCGGCATGCCGAGGTCAAGGCGTCCCGCCTGAATGACCATGAACATTTCATAGTGATCGGCTTTGGCGGCATATTTTCGCAGATCGGGAATGGTGCCGCCTGAAACGCCATTCGGCCCATGGCACTTATAGCAGGCTTGCTTGTAGAGCTTACGCCCGGTGTCGACGGACTTTGTCATCAGACGGGAAATCATCGACCGTTTTTGTATCGACGCGCCACGCTGGCGAAAGGGCGAGACCATGGTCGTCCGCGCCGAGATCTTCGCCTGTCTCGGGAACGATTGCTTCCGCGGCTTTGCCGTCGGGCTTCGCAGCTTCAGCCTTCGCCGCCGGTTCTTCGGCGGCAGCTGGCGAGAAGAACCAGTTCCACCAAGATCCGGCACCGGTGAACTTTCACGTTTGGCGTGCCGACATCCGATTTCTTGTCCTTACTCGGCGGGCCGTCGTCGTCCTTCTCTAACTCTTCCTTGGACTTTGGCGGCTTCGCCGCCGCCGGTTCCGGCAAGTTTCACCATGCCGTACTTCTCGAATATCGCGGCTCAAGCGCCCGTCGCTCTCCATCTTGTCGATGGCAGCCGTTTACGAGATCACGCAGTTCTTTGTCGGCTTTGGCGAAGCCGATGGCGATAGGGAATACGAAGTCTTTCTCGGTGTTCGCAAGAACCTTGAGCGTGGTATCCCCGCTGGACTTCACTTCCCAGCCGCCTTCCAAGGCCGGAACCACGGCCGCATCAATCTCTTTGTGCTTCACCGCTTCGATCATTTCCTTCGTATTGCGGAAAAGTTTGCGCTCATAGCCACGGTTGAAAAGCTTGAAATCCGGCAGCGTTCCCATCTGGACGCCGACGCCCTTGGTTTTGGAATCCTGGAGAATTGTTTCGGCTGCATCGGCGCGTGTGAGTGTAGCAAAGCCGCTCGAGTAAAATGGCTTCGACAGGATCACCTTGAAATTGTCTTCTTCGAATGAGCCTCGACGGGGAAGCCCGGAAAGAAATCACAGCCTGCTTCGGCGAGCTGGCGCACGATTTTCGTGCCGCGGTGCGTTGAATGCCACGTGTAAGCCAGCTTGAAGCCAAGTTCCTTGGCGATCTCCCGCGAGACATCAATATCGAAACCGGCTGGGTTGGGTTTCTCAGCCGAATAGGGAAGGCGATCAGGATCGGCGCAGACCGTGATGCGTGCCGCTTCGCTTGATGCGCTCCATCGTTGTCTGCTGGGCCTGAGCGTCACTGGCCCCTGGGATAGTTAAGAGTACAGTCACGATTGCGAGTGACATGCCAGTGCCGGGCCGAACCATTCGTTGTCTCCATGTCGTCAAATAAGCAAAAACCGGAAGGGGCAGAGCCCCTCCCGGCCTATTCTAGACTAAAAAGTGCTCACGAACCAAGCTCGAACACGTTGATCACGCCGCCCTTGCTCATGCCGTTCTTCAGGTGGTCAGGAACGCCCTTACCAGCCCAGAGCGGGAATGCGCCGCCGTAACCAGAAGCGACCGCAACATACTGCTTGCCGTCAACCGCGAAGGTGATGACGCCACCGATGATGCCCGAAGGCGTCTTGTAGCTCCACAGAACCTTACCGGTCTTTTGGTCGTAGGCCTTGAGGTTACCCTCAAGATCGCCAACGAATGCCAGACCGCCAGCTGTTGCGAGCGAGCTGCCCGACTGCAGAGGCGAAGGTGTGTCAACCGACCAAGCAACCTTGTTGGCGTTCAAGTCGAATGCCACGAACTTACCTGTGCCCGGTTCGTTGATTTCGCCGCCGGCGCCCAGATACATCGTGCCCTTCTTGAACTCAGTTGCTTCGTGGTGCAGCTTCACGCAGATGTGTTCTGCAGGGATGAACACCATGTTGGTCTTTGGATTGACCGACATATGCGCCCAGTCCTTGCCGCCGAAGTAAGACGGGCAGAACGTTGCGGGCTTGCCGACGCCAGGGCGCTTGTCTGCCTTGACTTCGAGCTTGCCTTCTTTGTTGACCGTACCCCAATCGACAATCGTGAACGAGTTGGCGCGGATGAACTTACCGGTGGTACGGTCGTTCAGGTACATGAAGCCATTCTTGTGGGCGTTGGCGATAGCCTTCACCTTCTTGCCATCGACGTCGACGTCAACCGGGATGTTTTCGTTCATGGAGTCCCAGTCCCAAGCATCGTTCGGGATGTGCTGGAAGTACCATTTGCGCTTACCCGTATCGGCATCGAGTGCGATGACCGAGTTCGAGAACAGGTTGTCGCCCGGACGCATGTCCGAGTTCCAAGGAGCCGGGTTGCCCGTGCCCCAGAACGTCAGGTTCTGCTCAGGATCGAAAGTTGCCGTCAGCCAGGCAGCGCCGCCGCCGTACTTGGCCGAGTCCTTGCCCCATGTGTCGTAGCCTTCTTCGCCAGGCTGCGGGATGGTGGAGTGCTTCCAGACTTCGTTGCCGTCTTTGGCGTTGAGTGCAACGATCTGGCCGACGACGCCGAATTCGCCACCGGCGAAGCCAGCGAGGATCTTACCCTTCACAACGGTCGGAGCCATCGTGAACGTGTAACCGGCCTTGTAGTCTTCGAGTGTCTTTTCCCAAACAAGCGTGCCGTCCTTCGCGTTGAGAGCGATGGCGCGCGCGTCGAGGGTCAATGCGTAGACCTTGTCTTCGTAGAGTGCGACGCCCTTGGCGAGCTTGCCGCAGCAGGCGAACTGGGTCGTGTCTGCGGGCACTTTGATTTCATAGCGCCACAAACGGGTGCCGGCCTTCACGTCATACGCGTCGATGTATTCGCTCGACACGGCGACGATCATAATGCCGTTATTGACTTGTGGCGTCACGGCCTGGCCTTCGAGCGAGCCGAGTGTGCTCGACCAAGCGAGCTTCAGCTTACCAACGTTGGCGGTGGTGATCTGTTCGAGCGGGCTATAGCGCGAACCGGCATAGTCACGTCCGTAGATCAGCCAGTCGTTGCCATCTTTGGCAGCGTTGAGCAGACGCTCATCTGTGACAGGCTTCCAGTCAGCTGCCATTACCGGCGCAGAGAATGCTGCGACCGTGCTGGCCGCCGCAATCATGCCGGCAAGTGTCTTAGTTATTTTCATTCTTTTCCTCCTTAAGCGAGATCGTTCTTCAGTGTTGCAACACTCTTAAATACCAGCGGCAGCAGGTGATCTCACCCCGTTGCTCGCTGGGATCTGAAGATAATTCGTGCACCTTATCGGCCTCGAAGGCAATGGAGACTCGACCAATGAATAATGGTTTCGAATAACTGCAAAGTGTTTGAGCTGAAACTCGCCGCCCTCTGCATCCATCTAAGCACTTCTCGCATCGATGGATCACTCGATCCCGCTATCATGCACTTGGACGCAGGAGCGGACCAACACCCCGCACACAAGTCCTGCACCTTCGTGAGCAATCGGCGTGCCAGAATAATGAATTGCAGAAGGGGGAGTTTTGCTTCGGGATTCGATCTTTCGAACGTCAGCAGTGTAGCGCCGGTGAGACATCCGTCGCAGTTCGCGCGTTCGGTCGCGTGCGAGTGCAACGGGTGAAGCGCGCGACAATATTTTTTTATTCGCGACTGGCGTGGTTCTGAGATTGAATTGCAATTGCGCAATCTCCGGCAGGTGAGATTATTGACTGCGAATATTCATCAGTTTGCTGCAGCGCGAAATTGCAGTGCAACAGATTATATTGCACTGCAATTGCGAAATGAAAATGCACTAATTTCAGCGGTTCGGCGGTTGCGCAAAGTTACTGCTGACCTCGACAACGAATTTCTGGCGAAACGCACGGGCGAAATCTTCGTAGCCAACGGAGGGGACAAGAAAGGCGCCGGGTCCGCCGATCACATTGTCCTTGAACCAAGCCTCGATCGTGCCCGCATCTTTTCCTTCAAGGATGGGAAGTCCGTTGATGGTCACGCCGCCGCCGAACAAATCTGCGCGAGAGGTTTCCAGCAGCTGCCCGGTGTTGCAGTTGTCGGGGCCATCACCCGAGACATCGACAACAATCTTCGCGGCGCGCGTTGGCATGCGGGCGACGACCTTGTCGGCGACGTAGCGCAGCATGCGGGCGAGGCAGGTGAATTCACCTTCCTGCTGCGGCAGAGTGCGGATCGTATTGGCCAGAGCCTTGGCGTCACCGGCATTTGCAATCACGGTCCACGGCACGGAGAGTTTAGCCTTATCGGCCCAGGTCACCATGGAGATGAGAATCCGGCCATTGGGGCCGCCGAGCACGGCATTGATGACGCTTTCGTCTTCGAGCGCCGCGGCAATGCCCTCCATCTGCAAGTGATAGCGTTTTTCATCGACAGAACTTGAGACATCGACTGACAGGATCAAGGCGGTATCGACTTGTGGCGGATCTTCTTGGGACGACGCAGTCAAAGCGAAGTAACCCATGGTTCCTGCCGCAGCGATAGCGGCCATGGCCGTCTTTAAGGTGAAAACCTTACGCCGGAAAGTCATTGATACCGCCCCATGTTTTGCAAACCGTAGCCGTGCTGCCGTTACGCCATCTGTCTACTATAGTGCGCGCGAACGGTTGTTCAATGGATCGATATGTTGGGTCATTGAGGCAGAGACAAACTACTAACTCTGCTGCAGTTGCGAAAAGGGCGCTTTACAGTCACTTCAATCCAGGAGGTGCTGTTTGAACCACTCGACCGCCGCACCCGAGGCCGCCTCGAAATCCTTGATGTAGGCATCGAAATGTCCGCCTTTGAGCGTTATGAGACGCTTTGGATGTAAGGCTTTTTCATATCCGGCCAGCGCCTGATCGGCGACGGTCAGGTGGTCGCCGAGCGCCACGACAATCTGCAAGGGTGTCGGGCTGACAAACGGCAAGTAGGCCCCAGGCTCATAGTCCATAAACATTTCGACCGAACGCAGCGTCACTTCATTACGCCAGGAGGGCGCGCGCAGCTTTTGGGTTTCAGTGAACCAAACCCAAGAGTTGGGTGTCGGGAGTGCCGCCGGATCGGTCGGATTTTCGGCTACGACGGGCACCATGGCGGGCGCTTCTCCGCGATAACGGGCGCGCCGGTCTTCGGCCATGGCGGCTTGGAAACCGGCGATGAAGTCGGCGCGGACGAGGCGCTGGGCGTTGTTATGGCCGCTGATCAGTGGCACTTGCGCCGAAACGCATTTCACGCGCCGGTCGGTTGCGCCGACGACGATGACATGGGCGCCGCTGATAGCTTGAGCCCCAAACGCCGATACGATCGGCATCAGTTGCGGCAAGTGTTTCGACGAATGTAATGGCGTCGCGGTAATCGCGGATCTGCTGCCAAGGGTCGATTTCCTGGCGGATCTTTGCCATCGCTCGCGCCGAAGTTGCGATTGTCGAAGACGAGCGAGGCGAGGCCTGCTTCGGCGAATTTTTCCGCAAACTTGTCGAGATACATCTCTTTGACGGCCGAGTAGCCGTGCGCCATGACAATGGTGGGATACTTGCCCGCGCCCGAGCCCGGCACATAGTGCCAACCGCGCAGAATGGTGCCGTCATCTGCTTTGAACTCAATGTCTTTGCGCATTTTCTGATCCCTTTTTCCGGCGGATTGTTGGCGCTGCGGCTGCCTTCAGAAAGTCTGGCCAAGCGCAGCGGCATGCGCGGTGATCTTCGCCTTATCCTCTTCAAAGAGAGTCTTCTCGATAATGAAGGAATGGACCACGGGCACGCCGATGAACTTCAGCCAGAGTTCCATGTACGGCTTCTGCTGGTCCCAAATGGAGGATGCAAAGCCACTATCCCCGTCATAGCCGATGCCGCGCGCGTAGATCACCAGTGCCTTGCTCTTAGTAAGCAGTCCGTTCAAGCCGCGCTCGTCGAACGTGAACAACAAATCCTTGTGGCTCACGGCGTCGATAAGCTGTTTCAGCCGGTACGGTATGCCGAAGTTCCACATTGGCACGCCAATCAGGATTTTGTCGGCGGCGCGAAAGCGCCCGGCATAAGAATTGAGCTTGGCCCATGCCGCCGCTTCGGCAGGTGTCCGGTCAATACCTGCAAGGCCCGCATATTTGGCGCCGAAGGCGTTGTCGTCGATCACGGGAATGTCCTCGCGCCAGATATCCATGACGTCGATGGTGTCGTTCGGATGGGTCGCCTTGTAAGCATCAAGGAAAGCCTTGGCGGCTTGGATAGAGATTGAGCGCTCTTTGCGCGGCGAACCTTCGACGTAAAGCAAGCGGGCCATGTTGTTTTCCTTAGAGCGGTAATAAATCTAACGTGTTGGTACGTATCCGCTGCAGAGGCGTCAATCACACTCCGCCGAAAGACTTAGGTCACGTCTGCGTGTTCGCCGGGCCGTATCACGGAAAGAGCCCGCGGGCTTGTCCCATGACCACTAGGCCAACGAGGCAGGCGAGCGCCACGGAATGGAAGAACACATAGCGCAGGATCGAGCCCTCGTGTCCGTACCACTTGGTGGCGGTGGAGGCGACGACGATCGACTGCGCGTCGATCATCTTGCCCATCACGCCGCCCGACGAGTTGGCGGATGCCATGAGAACGGGATCTAAGCCCAGCTGCTCCGCGCTCACCTTCTGCAAACCGCCAAACAGCACGTTCGATGAGGTATCCGATCCTGTTAAAGCCACGCCGAGCCAGCCGATTAAAGTGCCGAAAAATGGATAGAAGTAACCCGTATTGGCAAGAAGCAGGCCCATGGTTGCGTCCGTTCCCGAGTAGCGGGTCACGAAGCCGACAGCGAGCATGGCCGCAATGGTCAGCAACGAATACCGCACCATCACGAGCGTTCGCCCGTACATTTTTATGATATCGAGAAGGCCATAGCCCAGGACAATCGCAGAAAGGATCGCCGCGAGGAAAATGCTCGTGCCGGTCGACGAAAGGAAATTCGGCTTGTAGACGGCTTTTTCGGCTTCCGCCTTGGCAACGACTGGCGGGACCTTTTCTATTTGCTCGTGCAAGTTCGGCACCTTCCACTCGGTGTAAGCGTTCTTCGTTACCGAGCAGACGCTCTCGACGATCGCGGAACGCGTTTCGCCCGCTTTCAGAGCTGTCGGGCAGCCATTCAAAACTTCCTTGAACGCCGGTATGCCCCAGATAAAAACGAAAAGACTGAGAATGGCCCACGGCGCCCAAACGCGTGCGCCGCCGCTGCCGCCTTGAGGTGCAGGCGAGCCCACGGGCTCCACGTGGCCTGCGGCTGCAAATCCGCTCGGCATCGCAGTCATCGGGTTTTTCGGCTGCCAGACTTTGAGGAACAGCGCGAGACAGGCCATCGAACTGATCGCCGCCACCACGTTGACGAGCCACGGCCCGTGATAATTCGAGATCAGGAATTGCGGCACCGCGAACGACATGCCCGCAACCAGAATCGCCGGCCAGATCTCCAGCATCTTCCTGAAGCCGACAAAGGCCCAGATCAACCAAAACGGCACTAGGATGCAGAACGGGGTCAATTGTTTGCCAACCATCGCGCTGAGTTCCAGGAGATCCAATCCGGTGACGGCCGCGAGTGTAATCACCGGCGTTCCAAGTGCGCCAAAAGCAACGGGGGCGGTGTTAGCGATGAGCGACAGGCCAGAAGCCGCAAGCGGCGAAAAGCCAAGTCCGATGAGCATCGCGGCAGTGACCGCGACCGGCGTGCCAAAGCCCGCCGCGCCTTCAAAGAACGCACCTAAGGAAAACGCGATGAAAAGAAGCTGGATGCGCCGGTCATTTGAGAGGCTTTGGATGGAGTTCTGAAGCCTTAGGAAATCGCCTTTCTCGTTCGTCAAATTGTAGAGAAACATTACGTTCAATATGATCCAGCCAATCGGCAATATGCCAAACGCGGCGCCATAGGCCGCAGCCATACCCGCCTTCTCTGCTGGCATGCCGAAGCCTATGATCGAAACGGCGAGCGCCGCCACAAGCCCCAGAAGCGCGGCGTAGTGCGCCTTGATCTCGAACAGCGCGATTGACCCCAAAAGCACGAAGATGGGAATGGCGGCAATGAACGCCGAGAGGCCCATGTTGCCGAACGGATCATAGACTTGTGACCACATGAGTTCACCCCGTCGCCCCGGTGAGAGCGATTGTTCAAGTTTCTAATTGCCTGGAGAGTAGACGATTGGCGCGCTCCTGGTAAACGGACCAAACGCTCTAATCAGCTCGCAACACAAGATTTTTTTGCGAGGCTCACTACCCGGATACTACCATTACCGGCGATCTTGCCGCCGCTTCTATTCCGGCGGCGTCCAACCATAGAGCCAGTCGTAGCCCGCCATCAGGCGCTCTGGTGGAAGGGCGCGGAGGACGCCGTTGCGTGCTACCGCCAAAAGCCCGCCCAAGTGATAAATCTGGCCATTGCGGCGCGAGGCGGTTTGTACGCGCATGACGCGGGCCCTGCGGTTGTTCTCATATCGCAGCAAAGCGGCCGGAATGTCGCCCGGCGTCATCGCGATTTCTGCCGCTACAATGCATGCATCTTCAAGTGCCATCACCGCACCTTGGGCCAAGAACGGCAGTACGGGATGGGCCGCGTCTCCGAGCAATGCGATCGGGCCTTTGACGAAGGGCAATGGCAGGGACCGCTCGTAGAGCGACCACTTGCGCCAGGCACTCGCAATTCGGATGAAGTCCTGCAACGGCTGCGCGAATGATCGGATGCGGGAGTGAACTTCCGGGACGGCGACGTCCGAGTTCCACGCTTCCGTTTGTGATGGGTCATCGAAAATCGCGACAAGCGCGACTTCCCTGCCGCCCCGAACGGGATAGTGCACGATATGCGCGCCAGACTCTAACCAGATATGGACGTCGTTGCGGCGCAAGGATTGTGGAACGGCCTCGCCCGGCACGACACAGCGATAAGCGCACTTGCCCGAGAAACGCGGCGGCTTGGCGTCGAAAAGTTTAGTGCGTAATGACGACCACAGGCCGTCCGCGCCTATCAACGCCGCGCCGGAGAGCGTCGCACCATCTGCGAACCTTGCCGTAACGCCTGAATGACCGCTTGTTGCGTCGATGACCTCGGCATTTGCTGTGATTGTGATGAGTGGATCGGCGGTTGCCCTATTTACGAGCGCGCAGTGAAGATCTTGCCGGTGCGCGGTGCAATAGGGTGCGTTGTGGCGGCGGGCGATCCATGATCCCAGCGGCAGCGCACCGAGTTCACGTCCAGACCGGGCGTTCATAACCCTGAGGCTTTCCGGCTCGGCTGCGCTCCTGATTACCTCATCGCCAACGCCAAGCCAGCGCAAAACCCGCATGCCGTGCGGGCCGATCTGGATGCCAGCCCCTTCTTCAGCGAAGGCGCCGCGGCGCTCCAGAATCTTGGAGGGAATGCCGTGCCGGGCCAGGGCCAGAGCCGTTGCGAGACCACCGATGCCGCCGCCGGCAATGAGGACCGGATGATCTGGTGCGGGGAGCACGTTGTCTGTTTCCGCTATGCTGCGTCAGAAACGAGCGCGCCCTTAGGGTCGCTGTCGTCCGCGCCGAAGCGCTGCTCGTAAACGTAGAGCGTCGAGCAATAGGGACAAATGATTTGGGCGTCCTGGCCCATGTCGAGGTAGACATGCGGATGGTCGAACGGCGCGCGGGCGCCCATGCACTTGAATTCCTTGACACCGATGAAAATCCGCTCCGATCCGCTATCGTTGGCGAAATGCGGGATATGCGTGCCAGCCATTCGGGCCCCTTGTGCGGTTGCTTCGGTCTTGTGCAAGATACCGTCGATAGTGTTCCAATGGTAGGGGATCGAAGTCCACTATTCGCCGCAGGGGTTCTTGATGCAGACTTTTGACAATGCCGGTGTCGATATCGCCTATCTCGATACCGGAGGGGGCGCGGGCAAAGTGCCGGTGCTGCTCATCCATGGTTTTGCCTCGAACGCGGCGACGAATTGGGTGTCGACCAGCTGGATCGATACGCTGCAGCGGCAGGGCCACAGGGTCGTCGCGATAGACAATCGCGGTCACGGGCGAAGCGGCAAACTTTATGAGGTCAGCGACTACGGCTCACCCGTCATGGCAGAAGATGCACGGCGTTTGCTCGAACATCTAAAAATCGAGAAGGCGCACGTGATCGGCTATTCGATGGGTGCCCGCATCGCTGCTTTCTTGGCAATTGCGCATCCCGGGCGCGTGCAAAGCTTAGTGTTTGGCGGGCTCGGTATCAACATGGTGCGCGGCCTCGCAGGTACGGGCCCTATTGCACATGCGCTCGAAGCGGATAGCCTTGAGGCCGTCACCAACCCGACGGCACGTACATTCCGCCTTTTTGCCGAGCAGACAAAAAGCGATCTCAAGGCGCTCGCCGCCTGTATCCGTTCGGCGCGCACGCCTATTACCAAGGAGATGCTGGCAACTCTGTCCTGTCCGGTTCTTGTGGCCGTAGGGGAGGATGACGTCGTTGGAGGTTCGCCGGAAGATTTGGCGGCACTGATTCCAGGCGCGCGTGCATTCACAATACCGGGTCGCGACCATATGAAGGCCGTCGGCGACAAAGCTCACAAGGAGGCGGTTGTTGCATTCTTGGCCAATCTTGAGGCCAGCTGAGCAGCGTCTCCGCTGGGTCGCTCCAAAAAAACGACCCTGGCAAGTCAGTTCTTGGATCTGCTCAAAGACAATCACGGGGGGGTGAGTTGTCAGATCAAAGAAACTGAAAACCGCCAGGGTCTTACGAACGCACGCACAATAACAAACTGAGTACCCGACGAACCGTACGCGACGAAACTTCGGCTGCATCGACGCATCTGCAAGCGAATACTGGGCCAGCTGCGCTACGCGGTACATTTGACTGCAGCCGTTACAGATTACCAATTCCGGCTGGGCTCTGTATTTTCAGAGCACGCACAACATACGCCTGGATCGTGACGCAGAGACTTCACAAATTCTGGCCTGTTTCAGACTCTTGTGGATAATTATTGAATTCGCCGCAGCGCAGCGTTGCCCCGCCACGCGCGCACCGAAGCCCTTTCTCCGCCGCGCCTCAGTCGCAATAGGGCCTGAAATTCCGGGCACAAACCGTGCCGGGGACTGGGAAGATTTACCGAAGATTAAGCATATTGGCGGTAGCGTCCCGGACCATGGTTCTGCGTCGTATCAGTGTCTTTCTGCCTCTCGCCTTCGTGTGGCTTGCGAGCCTCGTGATGCTGTGGGGCTGCGGCTCCAATACCCAGAATTTTGTTGCGAAAGAAGAGCCCTGGCGCGAGTTGGAAGAACGCGCATGCCTGAACGCGGGCGTTGTGCGCACCAATACATTCGTGCAGCCTCGTTCCGCGCTCGGCGGCCCAAGTGTTTGCGGCACGGAGCATCCCTTCGCCATGTCGGCGGCAATGGGTGGACGGGTTTCGATGCGCCCTGCCGCACTGCTGCGTTGCCCAATGGTGCCGACAGTTGATCGCTGGGTCGCGGAGGTTGTCGAGCCGGCCGCGCGGTTTCCACCTTGGCAGTCCGATTGCGGAAGTGAAAGTGGCGGCGTCCTACGCCTGCCGCCCGATCAACCACGTTTCCGGTGGACGGCTTTCCGAACACGGCTACGCCAACGCGCTCGATGTCTCGGCTTTCACGCTGGCCAACGGCTACGTTGTGACCGTTAAAGGCGGCTGGAACGGCAACGAGCGCGAACGCGCGTTTTTGCGTGCAGTTCATTCTGGAACGTGCCAGCATTTCACGACCGTTCTTGGCCCCAATTATGATAGCAATCATCACGATCACTTCCACATGGATTTGGCGCGTCACGGCCGCAATGGCCTAAACCGGATCTGCAAGTAGGCTAACTGCGTTTTGCCGTCGCGCGTGCAGCCGGTGCCCAAGTGCGCTAGAAGCCCATTCCATGAGCTGGCACAAAGACAACGATCCCGCAGCCAAGCGCGGCTATCACCACGGCAACCTGCGGGAAGCCCTGATGAAGGCGGCGCTTGATCTCATTACAGCGAAGGGCCCAGCCGGCTTTACGTTCGCCGAAGCGGCGCGCGTGGCGGGTGTCAGCCCTGCAGCGCCTTATCGCCACTATCGAGATCGCGATGCATTGATGGCGGACGTGGCGCGTCATGGATTTGAAATATTCGAAGTGAAACTCAATCACGCATGGAACGGGGGCAAACCGGATGTGTTTGTTGCGTTCGAACGGCTGGGGCAAGCTTATCTTGATTTTTCCAAGCGCGAGCCTGCGCTTTTCGCCGCGATGTTTGAAGCCGGGCTTTCGATTAAAACATTTCCCGAATTAAAGGACGCGGGCGACCGGGCATTTGCCGTTTTGCGCGATGCGTGCGCGGCGATTATTGCGACACTTCCCGTGGAAAAAAGGCCTCCCGTGATGATGATGGCCTTGCACATCTGGTCGCTTTCTCACGGCGTGGCATCGCTTTTTGCGAGAGGTGACGACTGCCGCCGGGCCATTCCCATGCCGCCGGGCGATCTGCTTGAAGCAGCGGTGCTCGTTTATTTCGACGGGCTCGGTATCCGGTCCAAGCGGGACTGAGACGCAGCTTGGCCCTTCGAAACATCTAAAGGCCAGCATGACAACCTCTTGAACTTGGGTCTCTTGACTCCCACATATGTGAATGTAATAAACATTTACATAAATCGAGCTGCGAGGTTGTCATGACTGAGATGGTGGCGAGGATCGACGAATACGGCAAAGGCGCTTGGATCGCGTTGATGGTCGCCAGCTTCGTTCTGTTCTGGCCAATCGGATTAGCAATTTTGGCCTATTTGCAATGGAGTGGACGCATGTCGTGTGGTTGGCACAGTGATAAGGGTGGCCAGAGCCGCTGGCAGACCCGGTTTTCGGAGAAATTCGACAAAGCACGCGGGCGCGTTGAAGACGAATTCCGCGGGTTCACGGGCGGGTATTCGAGCGGCAACAATGCGTTTGACGAATACCGCATGGAGACGCTGAAGCGGTTGGAAGAAGAAGAGCGCGAGTTTCGTTCGTTTCTAGATCGGTTGCGCCGCGCGAAGGATAAGTCCGAGTTCGATCAGTTCATGGCCGACCGCCGTCAAAAACCTTCGTCGAATGACGAGACAGCGGGTGCAACGGCATCTTAGACCGTGCCCAGTGTTCGTATGGATTTAGGACACTCGAAGAGCGGACGGAAGTCCGCTCTTTGCGTTAATCCCAGGACCGCACGAGAGGCTTGTTGTCTCGCGATGTGGGGGAACTTGTCCTAGGTTTCCGTAAATTTAGGGGTATTGGGGCGCAAGGGACGCTAAGATTGTGGCTTACTGACTTGCGCCGCAAAAGACCCGCACGATTGAGCTCGTAGATTCCGCCCATGCAATGGAAAGATATCCGCCGCACACTTGGACTCGATGAGGGTGGCCCTTTGCGGGCTGCGTTTGACGATCTTGTCGAGTACTTGGGTCTTGACCGGTTGAAGGCAGGTCCGGTGCAGAGCCGCGTGGCGTTCACGATCGCGCTGGTCACGTTGGCGGCCAAGATGAGCAAGGCAGACGGCGTATCAACCGTCGTCGAAGCCGAAGTGTTCGAACGTATGTTCGATGTGCCTGAAGGCGAGCGTCCACACCTCAAGCGTGTGTTCGATCTCGCGAGCCAGGACATCGCCGGGTTCGAGATTTACGCAGGCCGCTTGGCGAAACTTCTCGTTGATGAGCCCGAACTTAAAATCTCGGTACTCGAATGCTTGTTTCATGTGGCCAGTGCGGACAGCATTCTACATCCTGGCGAGGATGCCTTCGTCGCGCAGGTAGCCGAAATATTCGGCGTCAGTCAGCGGGACTACCAGTCTGTGCGCCGGGCTTTCGTCCAAGATCCTGACAATCCCTATGACGTGCTTGGCGTGTCACCCAAAGCGAGTGACGACGAGATCAAGGCACACTACCGGCGTCTCGTTCGCGAACATCACCCTGACGCTCTGATGGCAAAGGGCGTGCCGGCGGAGTTTCTAGCGGCATCAGGTCGCCGCCTTGCCGCGATCAACGCGGCCTACGAGGGCATACTTGTGGAGCGCGGCCGATCGGTTCCACAATCGCTGGAGCGAACGCCTTGAGCACGACGGCAAAAATGAGCAGCAAACCAGCAAAGCCGTTTAAGCCCGAAAGCCGGCTGGTCACTCGGGTACACGAAGCCGCCAATGCCGAAGCCCGCCGCAATGCGGCCCGGCCGGTATTTCTGATTATGCATTATACCGGCATGTCGTCGGCTGAAAAAGCCATTGATTGGCTAGCGCGTGCCGAGAGCAAAGTATCGTGTCACTACGTCATAGATGAGCTGGGCAATATTACGCAATTGGTGCCGGAGAGTTTGAGGGCATGGCACGCTGGCGTCTCGTTCTGGCAAGGCGAGACGGACATCAATTCGCATTCAATCGGCATTGAGATTCAAAATCCCGGGCATGGTCACGGCAAAGGTCATGGACTCGAGAAAGGTCATGGCGACGGCTATCCCGATTTTCCGCGCGCCCAAATCGCAGCAGTGATCGCTTTATCGCGCGATATCATTGAGCGCCATAAGCTGCGGCCGCAAAATATTCTGGCTCATTCTGATGTTGCGGTTGGCCGGAAGATCGATCCGGGTGAAAAATTTCCTTGGGCTCGACTGGCACGTGAGGGCGTCGGACATTGGGTTCGTCCGTCACCAGCTCTTGACGGAGATGACGGTCTTGTCATCGGCGCGCGCGGCGAAATGGTCACCACAGCTCAACGGCTGCTCGCAGAGTTTGGATATAACATAGTCGTCTCTGGCGAGTTGGATGCAGAAACGAGCAAGGTAATACGGGCATTTCAGCTGCACTTTCGCCCGCGCCGCACTGACGGCCGGCTTGATCGCTCGACATTGAGCACATTGCAGCGCCTCGTTGCCGCACGTCCGCCGCCCCGCGCGCCTTGACCCATGGTCTTGCGCAGACCTAAATCATAATGCTTGAAGTTCTTATGGGCGCGCCACGCGTCTATGGGCAATTGTTTGTTTCGAAACTTAGCTTGAAGAACGGAAGCGAAGCATGGGTGGCAGGCGCTATCAGCCTGAAACAGTGACATTCGTACTCGCAGCTTTTACGGCTGCGGTGTTGAACTATCCGTTTTGGCGCATGTTCTTTCAAACCGTCGCACCAAATAGCCAATTCGAATGGCTGTTTGCCGCCGCGACTTTTATCGTAATATTTCTGGCAGTGCATTTGGCATTGACCCTGATTGCCTTCCGGCCGGTGTTTCGCGTTGTGAATGCGCTGTTGCTGCCCGTGTCGGCCGCCGCCAGTTTCTTCATGCTGGAGTACGGCGTGGTTATCGATGCTCATATGGTGCAGAATATTTTTGAAACGAACACCGCCGAGGCTGGCGATCTAATGTCGGGCAAGCTGGTAGCATATACTGCGGCGCTCGGCGTTTTGCCGGCGATTCTCTTGTGGCGCTTGCCAATCGGGTGGCGGCGGCTGCGCATCGAAATTAAGACGAAGCTGAAGATTGCTGCTGTTTCGCTGCCGCTTGCCGTCGCGGTTGCGTTTCCATTCTCGTCGAATTTCATATCCGTCTTCCGCGAGCATCGGGAACTGAAGTTGACGCTTTTGCCACTCAATTACTTGAGCGCGGTCCGCAAGTATCTGGGGACATCCACTATCCAGGCAAATGCTGCAGTGAAACCGTTTGGCGAAGATGCGGCGCGGGTCGCGAATGCCATGAGTGGTGGTAGTAAGTCGTTGTTCGTGATTGTGGTTGGGGAAACGGCCCGGGCCGATCACTTTTCCCTGAACGGTTACGCCCGCCCGACAAATGCGGAACTCGCGAAGGTTCCTGAGCTTGTAAATTATGTGCAGGCCTATTCGTGCGGGACGGATACGGCACAATCGGTTCCTTGCATGTTTTCAGGCTTGGGCCGGGCCAATTTCTCGAATGCCGCCGCGGCTGGTCAGGAAAACCTGCTCGATATCTTGCGGCGAGCCGGCCTCGATGTGGTTTGGCGCGACAATCAAGCTGGATGTAAAGGTGTGTGCGCGCGGGTGCCGACAGAAGTTCTGACGGGTGTTAAGAAGCCTGAATTTTCTTCTCATGGCGAGATCCACGACGAAATTCTTCTCGACGGGCTGCAGCAGCAGATTGGGGCCCTGCAGCGCGACACAGTGATCGTTTTGCATATGATGGGCAGTCACGGACCAGCCTACTGGAAGCGCGTGCCGAAAAAATTCGAAGTCTTTAAACCGGTCTGCGCGCACAGCCAATTCAGCCGGTGCGAAAATGAGGCCATCGTCAATGCCTACGACAACACCATAGTTTACACGGATTTCGTGCTGTCACGTTTGATTGAAATTCTGAGAGCTGGTGACCAGCAGGGCGTCGAAACGGCCATGATCTACATGTCCGATCACGGCGAGAGCCTCGGCGAAAAGAATTTATATCTGCATGGCATGCCTTACGCCATAGCGCCGGAAGCGCAGCGGCACGTGCCGGCAGTCGCCTGGATGTCGGAAAGGTTCCGCGCCAGCCGGTCGATCGATCTTGGCTGCTATGAAGACGAACGCGGCGGCGCCCGTCAGCCACGACAATCTGTTCCATTCGGTGCTCGGCGGATTGGATATCAAGACGCGCGTGTATGATACAGCGCTCGATCTTTTCTCGGCTTGCCGTCCGGGTCGTGGCGCCGGGAACGGAATGCGGGCTGCTGCGCCGCTCTAAAGACTGGGTTTGAAAGAGCGGTCTTGTAAAAACGCAACGCCGCAAGTTTATTTTCAGAAGTTAGCAGACGTAACTTCTCAGCAATTCCTTCTCCGTATGATTCGAATCACATCTGGCGAACGGAGATTGCTATGACGAACGCTGATACCCGCCACCATCCCTGGAAAACCACCGCGTTGCGTCACGGTCTTGTTGCTGTGTTGGCTTCTGTGGCTCTGGCCGCTACCGTCTCACAAGCTGCCGCCGTTAGCGCGCGTGTTAAGGTCGCTTGCTCAAGCGACTACTTCGCCTATTGCAGCATGCACAAAGTGGGCACCCCAGGGGTGAGACAGTGCATGAGGTCAGCGGGTCCAAAGCTCTCAAAACGCTGCCTCAATGCCTTGATCAACGAAGGCGAAGTCTCGCAGGACGAAGTCGCGCGGCGCGCCGCCAATTTGAACGACGAATAAGCTTCAAGCGACTTTCGGGCGTCGTGCAACCGGCCTAGACTTGAGGCCGGTCGATTCATCCCGTGAGCGCCGCGACATGAGCCTTCTGACCACATTCGGCACTGAGATGCCTCTCGACGCGTTGTCAGTCGAGCTGAAACGCAGGATTGAAGCGCGCGGGCTTGGCCCCCCGCGCTCGTTCGTGAAGTGGGCTGAGCAGATCTTGGTCGATCATCCCGAGCGCAAGGCGCTGGTACTTCCGGCAGGAACCCGGATTGAGGGCGACGCCAAGCTCGACGGCGACGACTTGCTCGAACGCGGTATCGCGACGGTTGCGGTCTTGGGCGATCTGGAGATTGTCGGGCGGCTGTCGAATGCCGATAGCGAAGGCGGGCCATTTTTGTTTGTCGATGGCGACCTGCGGGCGGGCGAGATCGTCAAGGGCGGGTCTAGCATCATTGTCCTTGGATCGGTCGCAAGCCGCGGGTTGATGATCTGCAACTCAAGCATCGGCGCTTTTCTGGCAGCCGGCGATCTTATCGGCTTCCGCCATTATCCTCTGCGATCAGGATTTGCATGCCGGTGGTACGATCACCGGCCCGATCATCAGCGAGGAACTTGGCAACATGCGCGCCAGCTTGGTGCCGGAAGTGTTCGCGGAACCCGACGACCTGGACGACGAATTCGCCGACGGAGACCTCATTCGCGCGCGCTTGGAAGCTGGGTTGCCGATCTTGAAGGGGTGAAGGGCGGGGCTCAGAACCCGACCTGATCGCCGCCTTTGAGTTGCAAGATCTCTCGGGCTTCCTCGGGTGTGGCAATGCCAAGCCCCATGCCTTCCAAGATGCCGCGCACGATTTTGACCTGTTCGGCGTTCGACGTTGCGAGGCGCCCGGGACCCGCCCACAAGCTGTCTTCGAGGCCAACGCGGACGTTTCCTCCCATGCTCGCGGCTTGGGCTGCGATGCGCATCTGGCTGGAACCGGCACCCAGAACCGACCAGCGGTAGGCGTCGCCGAAGAGCCGGTCGGCGGTGCGCTTCATGTGCGCGACGTCTTCGGGGTGTCCGGCGATGCCGCCGAGGATGCCGAAGACCGATTGCACGAAAAACGGCGGCTTGACGACTCCCCGGTCGGCAAAATGGGCAAGCGTGTAAAGGTGGCCGATGTCGTAGCACTCGATCTCAAAGCGCGTGCCGTTCTCGGCGCAGGTTGTGAGAATGTATTCGATGTCGGCAAACGTATTTTTGAAGAAGCCCGCGCGCGTGCCCTCGAGATAGGGGCGTTCCCACTCGTGTTTGAAGTCCTTTTGGCGCGCGAGCATGGGGAAGAGGCCGAAGTTCATCGTGCCCATGTTGAGAGATGCAACTTCGGGCTTGAAGTGCTGAGCGGGTTTGACGCGCTCTTCGATCGACATGGTCGGCGCGCCGCCAGTCGTGATGTTGACGACGACGCCCGAGCGCTGCTTGATGACTTGCAGGAACGGCGCGAAGGCTTGCGGGGTTTGATCCGGCCGGCCGTCATGTGGGTTGCGCGCGTGAAGGTGCACGACGGCAGCGCCGGCTTCCGCCGCTTCAATCGCGGCGGTCGCGATCTCGTCCGCCGTCACGGGGATATGCGGCGACATTGAGGGTGTATGGATCGAGCCCGTCACGGCACAGGTGATGATGACTTTGCGTTGCGAGGCCACGTGTCATGTTCTCCGGATTTCGGGCCGTCATGGCGGCGCTTCGTTTTAAATTATCTGAATGGCGGACTACTTTAGGTTATTTTCAGGCGGGATTGCCTCTAACGTTTGATCAATGAAGGTGGCCTGTTCGCGAACAAAGGATGCCCTCAGATGACTGCCATCCTTGTACATGAGGGTCCCCAACTTGTCGCGTTGCGGGCAGACATCCGCGCTGCAGAGGTATTGTAGGGGGTCGATGACGCTAGCGCCCGCCTCCCGCGCCGCCGAAATCAGAGCTTCACGTACCGGTGACCATTGTGCTTCGGACTTTGCTCGGTCCAGTTGTGCGGTCTCGAATTTGGTCCGGCCCGTAAGGGATCGCGTCAGTCCCGCATGCGGGAACATGGCCGCGCCTGTGGGAATGTTGAGGATGAGCCAAACGTTCTTACCGGCGCCAGTTAAATCCAGCATCGTTGACTTGAGTGCCGCAAAGGCGCGTTTGGAACCGGCAGAGCCTGGTTTCAGGGCGCCATCACTTTCAGTGCCGACGAAGTATCCAGAGCCGCTGAAGTAGCCGGTCCATGACGCTGCGATAACGACCGTCTTAACGTCGGGACGGCTCGCGTAGCGTGCGGCTGCTTCTGCGAAGCCATCACAGTTCGGATGGCGGCGTTCGCGGACGCCGGGGATCGGGGGACAACCGCCGGACGTCAGGAAGACGGCATCGTATGACGTGCGGCCTTCAGCCATGAGTTGGCGTACGCGCGGCCAATACTGCTCGACATTGCTGTCACCGAAAAAGACGGCCTTCGGCGAGCGTTCACCCGATGTGCGCACGACAAGACCGGAGGAAAGTCTTTCAGCGCTGAGACCGTCAGGATAAGCCCAATCATTTACGGCATTGCCGAGGTCCAGATAGGGAGCCGCATTCAATCGTGGCGGGATAGCCATGCGGTAGGAAAGGTATCCGATAGCGCAAAGGGCGAGCGAACCGGCGAAGAGGCCAGCTGGCAACATCGGGACGCGCGCGTGCCGCAAAGGGATTTCGATGAACCGGTACGTAAGCCACGCGAGAAAAGCTGCCGTCGCGACGATCGCGAGGCGAGTGCCGACATTATAATCGATCTTCAAAATCGATGCGAGTGACAGAAGAGGCCAATGCCAGAGGTAGAAAGGGTAGCTGATAAGACCGATTGCGACGGCTAATGGACGCGCAAGCACCAACCTGTTGACGGCGGCATCAGCGCCAGCCGCAATCATAAGAATGGCACCGAGGCATGGCAGCAAGGCCCACGCGCCGGGGTAAAGCGTGCGGCTGTCCAGTCCCCAATATGCCGTCGCGATGAGGGCAAGCCCCGCAACCAGAAGCGAGATCACACATGCGGCTGGTGCTGCCAGCACCAAGGCGTGGCCGTGGCAGCCATGGGTTCGCGCACGCGAGCGTAGCGCCGAGCGCAAGTTCCCAGAAACGGTACTGTGGAAGAAAAAATGCTGCCGCCGCGCTGCGCGATACCATGTTCACATTTGCAGCAAGTGAAGTAATGACGATAGCAACCAATATCAGGATTGTGAAGCGAGGCCCGCGCACCAGAAAGAGCAGCAGCGGCCAGACGATGTAGAATTGCTCTTCAACAGCGAGCGACCAAAGATGGAGCAGTGGCTTCTCATCGGCTGCAGCATCGAAGTAACCCGACTCGCGTTTCAGGGTAAAATTGATGACGTAAGCGGCACCCGCCGCCATGTGTTTGCCGAAGGCGCGAAACTCATGCGGGAGCAAATAGTACCAAGCGAGGAAAAACGTGACGGCGAGGACCGTGATAAGCGCCGGAAAGAGCCGCCGGATGCGCCGGGCGTAGAACGCGGCGATCGAGAAGCGATTCTCCGCAATCTCGCGGAGGATAATCGAGGTGATCAAGAAGCCAGAAATGACAAAAAAGACATCGACACCGGCAAATCCTCCGGGGACTATTGCAGGCGCCGCATGATATCCGACGACAGCAAGAACCGCGACGGCACGTAACCCGTCGATGTCGGGACGATAGGCAAGGCTGGTGACTTCGCGCATACCCCGTCTCGCCTAGCTTTGAAAGATCAGTCCCCTGTGTTGGGTAGAGTTAAGCGCGCCCCTTCGCGCCGCACAATGGCGCGGATGGCGCAAAATTCTTTTTGAGGGTGGTAAATGGCAAAATATTCTTCGGGAAATTTTTCCCCGGGGGTCTGGAGTGAGGCACAATGGGGGTCGTGGAGGCAGGAACTTATTGAAAAAGGTTAAGGCGATGCGCGCCGCAAAATACATTCTGAAGGGGCTGAACCGGCTGAAGAGGCTGATGGGGCTCCTTTGCGCTGGGCTTCTTGGCGCCTGCCCGGTCCTGGCCGAGCAGACTGAACCGGTATCGCCCGCAGCCGATTTCACGGCGCGGCAAGTGACGGAGGTTTTATACAAGGCCGTGCCCGGCGCGCGCCCGGATTTCTCAGGCCGCGATTTGACGTATCTCGATCTTGCCGGTCTCGATTTCAAGGGCGCAACGCTGGTGCGAGCCGATCTTTATGGGACCGACCTGACATTATCGAATTTGTCGGGCACCGATCTGACCGAAGCGCGGCTCGACCGCGCGGTGCTCATTCGTGCAAATCTTTCAGGCGCTAACTTGAGCGGCGCGACGATTTACCGGCCGACGATCTACGCGGACCTGGGTTCGTCCCTGCAAGATGCGCCGAAGTTTGCAGGCGCGATGATGCGCGGCGTTCGCGTGCAGGCGGAGTTATCCGGTGCCGATTTTCGTGGCGCGGATTTGACGGGCGCGGATTTTCATCCGCTCGAAGACCGGCCGGGAGAAGGTACGCTTGCGACGGCATATCGGAATATCCTGCGGAGCTGCGATTTTTCTGGAGCTAGGCTCGAGAACGCCGATTTCCGGTACGCGCTCCTGCTGTTCTCGCGCTTTACCGGCTCAGATTTGCGCGGTGCCAAGTTCCAGGATGCCGATCTTTCGCGCGTGGATTTTTCGGGCGCAGACCTGACAGGCGCGGATATTTCTCGCGCCGATATCGATGACACGAATTTTGCCGGCGCGAAAGGACTTGAGACGGTGACGGGCTGGGACACTGTGCTCAACGGCGAGAAGGCGAAGAGGTAGTGGCCCGCCAGAACAGAGGAAGCGTCCGATGAAAATATACGACTGGCACATCGCCCCGAACCCGAGGCGCCTTCATATTTATCTCGCCGAAAAAGGCTTGAACATTCCATTTGTGGAGGTCGGCGGCGAGGATTTGAAGCTGAAGCCGGAATATATCGCGAAATACCCGCACGCCATGGTGCCGATGCTGGAACTGGACGACGGCACGCTCATAGGCGAAGTTATGGCGATCGCCCGTTATTTTGAGGAGCTGCATCCCGATCCGCCTTTGATGGGAGTCGATGCGAGAGATAAAGCTATCGTTGAGATGTGGGAAAAGCGCGCGAACGAGGAAGGTATGTTGGCGGCCAGCGAACTGTTCCGCAATACACACCCCGCGTTTGCGGATCGCGGGCTGCCGGGCTCGCCCGAGCCGGTGCGGCAAGTGCCGGAACTCGTGGTGCGCGCCAAGGAGCGCTTGGGACGGTTTTATCGCAAATTCGATGCGCAGCTGGCGAACAACGAGTTCGTGGCAGGGAGCCGCTACACGGTCGCGGATGCGACGGCCTTATGTGCGGTCGATTTCGGGAAATGGACGGAGTTTCAAATCCCCGGCGACTGTAAAAACATGCAGCGCTGGTATGACGCCGTTTCAGCAAGGCCGAGCGCGAAGGTGTAGTGGGGGCAACGGATCACAGGAGCGAGGACTGCAAGGGACCGTTGCGGGGGTAGGTGCCCATCCCATAGACCGTGTCTTGGCCGTCGCGAAAATCGGCGCCTCTCAAACGAACTCTTAGATTAATGCTGCGGCACGGCGGGCAAAGATGGCGGCGAGCTCACCGGCTTGCGAGGCATTGTCGGCGGCGGCATTGCCAGCCTTGGCGCGCGCGGCGATGCCTTCGAAAATGCAGGTCCAGCGGAAGAGCGCAAACGCCTTGTGGAAATTGGTCAGTGCGATCGGCGTGCCTGCGGCCGCATTGTAGTCGGCCACGTACTCGTCGAGTGACGGGAGTCCTAATGCGGCAACATCAACGCCGATTAAGCCGCCGTACTCCTCCGACGCCGTCAGCCATGCGATGGCCGTGTGAGCAACATCCGCGAGGGGATGGCCGAGTGTCGACAACTCCCAGTCCAACACGGCTACGACACGAGTTCCGGCCGGATGAAACATGAGATTACCGATGCGATAGTCTCCATGAACGAGGCTCGTCCTGTCGTCGCCGGGGATATGTGCGGGAAGCCAGGCGATCAGCCTTTCCACATTCACATCGTCACGCGTGCGCGAGAGTTCCCATTGCTTGCTCCAGCGCGAAATCTGGCGCGCGAAGTAGTTGCCCGGCTTGCCGTAGTCGCCAAGCCCCCTGGAAGCGTAATCGACGTTGTGAAATGTCGCGAGCGCCGCTGCCATAGCGCGGTACATTTCGCGGCGTTCCTCTTTCGAAATTCCGGGCAGCGTGCAGTCGTGAAAGATGCGTCCCTCCACGCGCTCCATCACATAGAAGGGCGTGCCGATGGGGCTTGGATCGCCGCAGAATAGGATCGACGGCGGCACTGGAACGCCGGTTCCGGCGAGTGCGCTGATGATGCGATATTCGCGGTCCACCGCGTGTGCGGAGGGCAGGAGCTTGCCCGGTGGTTGCTTGCGCACGACGAGACGGCGGTTGTCGAAAGTAACGAAGTACGTCGGGTTCGATTGTCCACCCGAGATACGTTCCATTTGCATCGGGCCTTCGATCCCGCGGATGTGCTGGCGCAAATAGTTCTCAAGTCCGGCTGCGAAGTCTGGCACGGGCGCTGCGAGCTCCGTCATGACTTCACCTCGCCGCTCACGGGCCAGCTCCAGAAGCCCGATCCTTCCTTTACGAGCGCGCGGTTCAAGAGCATCCGATGGACCTCATCCGCGCCATCCACGAGACGGGCTTGGCGCGCGTAGCGGTAGATCCATTCGAGCACGGTGTCCTTGGAATAGCCGCGCGCGCCATTGATTTGGATGGCAAGGTCGGCCGCCTCATGCAGCGTGTTGGCCGCCTGAACCTTGGCCATGGAAACTTCCTTCTGTGCCTTGCCGCCGCGATCGAGTTCCCACGCGGCTTTCATGACGAGAAGGCGGGTGATTTCGATGGACATGGCGGCCTTGCCCATCATGAGTTGCACAGATTCCCGATCAGCGAGACGCGTGCCGAAGCCCTGGCGCTCAGCGGCATAGCTTTGCGCGATCTCGAGGCAGCGTTTGGACAACCCGAGCCAGCGCATGCAATGCGTGAGGCGCGCGGGGCCAAGCCTAATCTGCGTGACGCGCAAGCCGTCGCCTTCGTTCATCAGCACATTCTCAGGCGCAATGCTCAAACCGTCGAATTCGAGTTCGCAGTGACCGCCGTGTTCTTCAGGGCCCATAATGGGAATACGCCGCACGATGCGCCACCCGGGTTGGTCCTTGTGGAACAGAAAAGCTGTCAACCCGCGGCGTGCATCATCGCTCGTGCGTGCGATGATGATGAAATGTGACGCTTCGGCTGCACCCGTGATGAACCACTTGCGCCCGTGGATGCGATAGGAGCCGTCAGCCTGCTTCCCGGCGCGCGTCAGCATCATGGACGGATCAGAGCCGCCGCCCGGATGCGGCTCGGTCATAACAAAGGCCGAGCGCACGTCACCGCGCACGATGGGCGCGAGCCATTGTTCCTTCTGCTTGGGCGTTCCAACGGCCTCCAGCACCATCATGTTGCCGTCGTCGGGCGCTGCCGAGTTGAACACGACTGGACCGAAGATAGAGCGGTTCATTTCTTCGTAACATACAGCCATGCCGGTGCGGCCGGCGCCGAGCCCGCCTGTTTCGGGCTTCAGCTGCAGGCACCAAAGCCCTTGCGCCTTGGCCTTCGCACGAAGCTTGGCAAGGAGCGCGAGATCGATGTTTTCATGAGCGTCGTAGGACTTCGGATCGCTTTCGAGCGGAAGAATCTCCTGCGCAACGAAGCTGGCGATGCGGCGGCGCAGATCTTCGAGAGAGGGCGTGATTGTGAAGTCCATGTGCGTTCTCACAATGAGGAAACAAGATGCCCGCCGTCGGCGACGAGCGATGAGCCGTTGACGTAGCTGGAGGCGTTGGAACACAAGAATAACAGAGGGCCTTCAAGGTCGGCGAGGTTTCCGAAGCGCCGTTGCGGAATTCGTTTGATGAGCGCTTGCCCTGCATCGCTGGCGAGAAACTCTTGATTGAGATCGGTTGCAATATAGCCTGGGCAAAGCGCATTGGCGCGGATGCCGTAGCGCGCCCACTCCAGCGCCATGCTTTTGGTCAACTGCACGAGAGCGGCCTTTGATGCCGCGTAGGCCCCGACTTGCCCTGCAACGCGGTGGCCGAGGATGGACGCCACATTGACGATGCTGCCGCCGGTCCCATTGTCGCGCATGATACGGGCTGCGGCTTGTCCAACAAAGAGGGCACCCTTGAGATTTGTATCCAGGATACGGTCCCAGCCGATCTCGTCCTGATCGATCAGCGGCACCGTCTGCGTCACGCCCGCATTGCTAATGAGGATGTCGAGGCCGCCGAGCACACTTGCCGCTTTTGCCACCGCCGTTTCGACGCTGGCACGTGAGCTGACATCCATCGCCACAGCGACGGCTTTGGCGCCGTTCGCGCGAAGCTTTGCGCAGAGTTCCTCGCAGGCGTTCGCATCGCGGGCTGCAAGAGCGACAGTTGCCCCTGCGGCAGAGAGCGTCTGGGCAAAGTGCGCGCCGAGCCCCTTGGAAGCGCCGGTGACCAACGCGCGGCGCCCGGCCAGCGATACTTTGAACTCCTCGCTCATGGCTTGGTCCCGCCTGCGCGCCACTTACGTTCCGCCTCGTCCCACGCGGCAAGCGGCTGCAGGTCAGGCACCCACGCGAGCCCCGTCTTGCCATCGGAGGAAATAGCTTCCGGCGTTACAATGAAGTCGATCAACGCGGGGCGGTTAGCAAGCGCACGCGCAATGGCCGGTTTCAATTGGTCTTCCGTCTCGACGCGCTCTGCGTGCATGCCGAGGGCGCGCGCCATGCCGGCATAATCGGAAAAGCGCAGGCGTGTGCCGACGACCTTTCCGTGTGTGACGGTCTGATCATGCACCTCGATGGCCCATGCGCCGTTGTTGGCCACCGCGATCAATACGGGTGCCTGATGGCGCACGGCCGTATCGAGTTCCATGGCGTTGAAGCCGAATGCGCCATCGCCGGTGGCTACAAGCACGGTTTTATCCGGATAGGCGAGGCTTGCGGCGACGCCGTAGGGAACGCCGACGCCGATACAGCCGAAGGGTCCAGGGTCGAGCATCTGAGGAGCGTTCAAGCCGATGCGGGCGAAGGCGAGAAAATCACCGCCATCGGTTATAATGATGCGATCCTCGGGCATGGCGTCCTGCAGCGCGGCGAGAACCTTGTTGGGATTGAGCTTGCCGTCTTTGCCGGCTGCTGCTGCTGCCATACTCACTTTGAGTTTTGCGGCACGTAAATCGTGATCGGCGTGCAGCTTTTGCGCCCAAGCCTTATCGACAGAAGAAGCACGGTTGCCGGCTTGATCGATAAGCGCACTCAGCGCCGCGGCTGGGCTTGCGAACACTTCAACGACGCCGCGGCGATTGTCGCGCACTTCGCCGGGAACATCGCCGATGCGCACGAATTTCGCATCTCCGAACACGGCCGGTGAGCCGAAGGCAAGCTGGAAGTCGAGCCGCCTGCCAACCGTGAGTATGACGTCGGCATCACCCATGACGGCGCCGCGCATGGCGCTGACGACCGAGGGGTGATCGTCGGGCACGAGACCGCGGCTTTCGCCCGTGTCGAGATAGATGGCGCCGAGGCGATCGAGCAGGTCACACAGCTCCTTGCCCGCACTGCGCGCACCGCGCCCTGATATGACGAGCAAGCGGCGGGCCGACCACAAGATATCGACGGCCCTTGCAATGGCATCGGGATTGGGGAGGCTTAAGGCGCAGGCCTTAGGCGCGAGGTGTTCTTCGAGCTGCAAGGCCTTGGGAACTTCGGCGCGCAATGTATCGGTCGGAAAGTCGATAAAGGATGGGCCCGGCTCACCGCCCTCTCCAAACGCGCAGGAAATTGCTTCATCGAGTTCAGCCAGCGCTCGCGAAGACTCGCGCACAGTTCGCGCGTAACGCGTGATGGATCTGACGAGCTGCGGCTGATCGAGATCCTGGAGCGCGCCGCGGTTCTCCTGCGGCCGTGTCACAGTGCCGGAGAGCACGAGCACCGGCGCGCGGGATACATGGGCATTGGCGATGCCGGTGATGGCATTCGTAAAGCCGGGGCCGGCCGTGACTAGCGCCACACCCAGTTCACCCGTCAACTCCGCGTGCGCTTGCGCCATATGTACCGCGCAGCGTTCGTCGCGCACGTCGATGATGCGAATGCCTTCGGCGTCGAGCCGCATCCAGATCGGCATAATGTGGCCGCCGCAAAGAGCGAACACGTGTTTGACGCCGCGCGCCTTGAGGGTGCGGGCAATGAGACCGGCTACGCTATCGGGAGAAATTGTCATGACATTAGACCATCAAAGCAATGAGGAAGGATAAGGTGAGCACCGAAACGACGTGCGTCGTCAGGATCGCACCCGAGGTCACGCCGGTGTCGCGTTCGTACGTCTTGGCGATGGTGAATATGCCTGAGCCGATGGGAAGCGCACTCAAGAGAATAGCCGCCTGAGCCCACATCTTCGGCATCGAGAACACATATATTACCAAGACTGCCGTGATGGCAGGCTGCAAGAGCAGCTTGAGCGCCGTCAGCCGGGCAATCGCGGCGTAGTCGTGGCTTGCGAGTTTTGTCTGCGCCAGCGACAGGCCGATACAGAAAAGCGCCGTGGGAGCCGCCGCATTGCCAAGCAGCAGTGCAAACTGTTCGAGCGGCGATGGGACGGTCAATCCGGTCACACTCGCCGTGATCCCGGCTAGCGGAGCGATGAACAATGGATTGCGAATGAGCGAAGCGAGGACCTGCCGGATGGCGTGCCGCAAGTTTCCGCCCCCCTTCAACACCAGCTCGACGAGGATGATCGCGAGAAGGAACTGCACACAAGCCGTGAGCAACACCGACATCGCAGCAGGAGCAATCCCCTCGCGGCCGAAAACGAGAAGGCACAACGGCACACCCATGAAGCCGACATTGCTGTAGCCCGCATTGCAGCCTTCGATCAGCGCATCGGCTGCCGGTTGACCTTTGCGGCGGCTGATGGCGTAGCCCACCATCCAGGTGACGGCGACGCCTGCAGCGAACGCCGCAAGAAAGCTCAACTGGCGCAGTTGATCCGGTGCGGCCTTGGCCATGGCAATGAAGATCAGGGCAGGCAGCGCGAAATAGAAGGCGAAGCGGTTGAGGGTGTCGGTGGCGGAGGGTTCGAATCGTCCCGAACGCCCGGCGAGGAAGCCGAGGAGCATGAGGCCGAACACCGGCAGAGCTGCATTCAAGACTGTGTGCATGCGCGGGCCCGATGGATCTATTTGGTTTTGGCATTTTGCGCGTACCTCGCCTTAAGCTCGCGGTGCAGGATCTTGCCTGTCGCGTTGCGTGGCATGTCGTGATCGGCGATGAAGGCGAAGGCGCGCGGGCGCTTGTATCCGGCCAGCCGCTCCTTAGTCCAATCGTTGAGATCCGCTTCGGTGAGCGTTTCGCCTTGATGGGGAACAACAATGGCAAGCACGCTCTCGCCCCACTTCTCATGCGGGATGCCGACGACGGCGACGTCTTTCACCTTCGGATGCGCACCGACCGCGGCCTCGACCTCGGAAGGATAGACGTTCTCGCCGCCGGAAATGATCATATTGCTCTTGCGATCGACGAGCCGGATGTAGCCATTGCTATCGCGCAGCGCCATGTCGCCAACGGTGCAATAATCGTCGCGGAAAGCGTCCTTGGTTTTTTCCGGGAGTTTCCAATAGCCGTCGAAGGTGTATGGATTACAGGAATAAAGTTCGCCAGCCTCGCCGTCGGGCACTTCCGCGCCGTCTTCGTTCAAGATCTTAATGGGCGCGGAACCGACGCACTCGCGGCCCACGGAACCGAGCTTGTCGAATTGTTCGTGGGGATGCAGCATCGTCACCCAGCCTGTCTCGGTGGAGCCGTAGAGTTCGAAGAGGCCGGAATTGCCGAACATCTCCATCACTGCGCGTTTGGTCTCGGCGCGCGCCGGCGCTGACGAAATCATGAGCTTGCGAACGTGCGAGAGGTCGTACTTAGCTTTCACATCGGCTGAGAGCGCAAGCATCATGATGTAATGGGTTGGAACCAAGGAGGTGAATGTCGCGCCGCCCTCAGCCAGCGTGCGCACGCATTCCTCCGGATCGAAATTCTTGCGCGAATAGATTGTGGTGGTGGCACCGCAGTAGGCGAACGCGCCGAAGAAATAGAGCGAGTTCGCGTGACACATCGGCATGACGAGGAGGGCACCGTCATCGCGATTGAGCCCAAGTTCAATGGCCGTGACGAGCGCCATATTGGCGGCACCCCGATGGCTGCGGATTGCGCCCTTGGGATTGCCCGTGGTGCCGGACGTGTACATGAGAGTCCAGGGATCGGAGAGGCCGTGGTGCTGCTCGGGTTCGGCATCGCTCGCCGCGCAGATCAACTCTTCATAGTCGCGGCATCCCGTTATGGGTGTGCGCCCGAAGCCGATGATGCGATCACGCGCGACGGGGAGGTGGGCGCCCATATCCTCGATGACGCTGGAGAGTTCATCCTGCAGGATGATTGCCGATGCTTCGGCGTTCTCGATGATGTAGGCGGCTTCGCGTGCCGTAAGGCGGAAGTTCACCGGCACGGCGACCAAGCCAGCTTTGGCGGTGGCAGCGTAGATCTCGGCCCATTCGAGGCAATTGTAGGCGAGAATGGCAACGCGGTCGCCTTTGCGCAACCCGAGACCCAGAAGCGCGTTCGCAAGGCGGCAAGAGCGTGCATTCCATTCCCGGAAAGACAGCGAACGTTCGAGGTCGCGCGCTCCGGGCTTGTCAGGAAAGAGGCGCGCGTGCGCGGTCAACATTAAACCGAGGTTGAGTAGGTCCATATCAGTCCTGTCCTACGCATTTGTCAGTGATCGTCATTTGAGGAACCCGATGGAGAGGAATGGAAATGCGGCGACGATAATGACGCCCAGGAACAGTGCAATTACGTAAGGAGCAATTTCGCGCATGCCTTTGTCGGGGTGAACCTTGCCGATAGCGCACGCTGCATAGTAGCCGACCCCGAAGGGCGGCGAGAAGAGACCGATGCCCATCGAGAGCACGACGATCATAGAATAATGCACAGGATGGATGCCGAGAGTTTTCGCGATGGGGAAAAGCATGGGGCCGAACAGGACGATAGCGGGAATTCCCTCGAGCACGCTGCCAAGCACAATGAAGGCAATAATAGAGATGACGATAAAGCCCGCCGCCCCGCCTGGCACATTCGACATCGCGTCGGCCAGTTGGTGAGAGAAGCCAGATTGCGTCAGCGCCCAGGCCATGGCGGTCGCCGTGCCAATGATCAACAGGATCGCGCCCGAAAGAGAAGCCGTCTCAACAAGAAGTTCATGCAACCGCCCCCAGTCGAAGCGGCGATAGAAGACTAGGCCGGCGAGCGCGCAATAGGCAATGCCGAGCGTCGAAACCTCGGTGGCGGTCGCCACGCCGTTGACCACAGCAGCGCGAATGACGAACGGAAGGGCGAGGGCGGGTGCTGCGATGGCGAATGCGCTTGCGATTTCCTTTCCCGAGGCGCGGCGCACGTGGCTCAAGTCGTCGTTGCGCGAGCGCCAGAACACCAGCATGCACAGCATCGTACCCAGCACGAGTGCAGGCACGAGGCCGCCCGTGAACAAGCTGGCGATGGAGACGCCCGTGACCGAGCCGATAGTGATGAGCACAATGGAAGGCGGAATGGTTTCCGTCTGCGCGCCGGTGGCGGAGAGCAGCGCGATGAGATCACCGTCGCGGGCGCCACGTTTGCGCATTTCAGGAAAGAGCACCGGCGCCACCGCGGCCATATCGGCCACCTTCGACCCCGAGATGCCTGAGACCAAGTACATTGCCGCGATGAGCACATATTGTAGCCCGCCGCGCACGTGGCCCAGAAGCGAGGCGAGGCACTCGACCATCGCCTTGGCCATGCCGGTCATCTCCACGAGCTTACCGAGGAACACGAACAGGGGAATGGACAGCAAGATGAGATGGCTCATGCCTTCGTCCATCCGGGCGGGGATGATGGACAGGGGTACGTCCGTGGTGATGGCGAGATAAGCGTAGGTCGTCAGAGCGAATGCAAATGCGATGGGGATGCCTGAAAGAACGCAGCCGGAA
>CAVXTJ010000002.1:0-175805 GCA_963764605.1 uncultured Alphaproteobacteria bacterium | reverse complement strand
CCGCTTCGTTAGCCCAAGCTGCTGAACTTTGCGCGGCAGCGGCGACACGTACCGATGTGATCTCTGCCCTGACAGGCGGAATACAATTTGATCATCCAGTCCCGCATGTCGCATAAATTTTTATGCCTGATGTCGTTGGGCCCAATCATTGGGCATAGGTCAGCCGTATAACTTACCCCATTGCATGCGAAATAACATGTCGCAGCGGGGCTGCGACGTGTTTCAAATTTATCCCCGGCGGCGCGTTAAAGCTTTTTGTTCAAATAGTCAGCGGCCTTATTGGCGGTCTCTTTCGCCTTTTCCTTGGCGGCGCCTATGGCGCGTGACCTTCACCCTTGATCTCTTGCACTTTGCCCTCAACCCGCAGTTTGTCGGAGCCGACGACTTTTCCAACGCCCTGCTTGATGTTGCCGACGGCCTTATTGGCCAGTCCGGCGATTTTATCTTTATTGCTGCCCATAGTCTACTCCATCCTGTTGTGACTGCGGGGCCCTGCGCTAGAGCGCAAGAAACCAAGCTCTTCCGTCGAATTGAGAAATGCCTCGAAACAAATTCGTTCCACGGAGGGGCCAAGAGTCAAATCATGCAGAACATCGTTCTGACATAATGAGGATTAAACGCCCACTGCGACGCCGGGAGCCTTTCGCCACGCTTCAATACCACTTCATAAAAGTGTGGCTGCGACTGGGGAGGGGGGATCGCCAGTCGCAGCCTTCCGCAAGATATCATGATGCGCCGGGGGAAAGCGCGATCAACGAGTATCTGGTCTTGCGGAGTTCTTGTATCTTGGCCCCAAACGCCACCGGAGTGGTCTTCCTTATTAGGCCATGACAGCGCATAGGGAGACAAAACTCAGTGTTGCGAAAGAGGCGAGAAAGATCATGAAAATTCATGCGTCCGCTCGTCGTCTGCAATGCGTCACGTGTGCCGTTTGTAGGCGGCGGCGCGCGATTCAACATTTGAATAGCAACGCGGCGCCTGTCCTGGCCTCGGATTGAGCTTCGAACCTGAAGCGCTTCGGATTGATTGATACTGGGTCACGATCTAAGCCTCCTTGGCACGGCCAACGCTGCGAATTGCCGATTCAACGGTTCGGAGCATGGAATGTTCCACATCGTCCCTCAATGCGAGCTTGTCGCACCTGAATCAGCCGCTTTTTCCGGTTACGGCCACTATTCGAGAGAAATGGATACCGAACGCGATCGCTATAGGTTACCAAGTTTGTCGGCCAATTCGACAACAATGGAACGCATCCGCACTCTGCGGAGCTCTGTAAAGCGCGACACTTAGGCGACGGCTAGGCGGGTACATTGACGTCAAACCACCACCAACGAAGCAGTCCCACTGATTTAGACTCAACCTGTCACCGCGGTCCGACACGCCGTGGTCCCTCGACCACAATGGCTCAACGAATATTTTCGACATTTTCCTTCGGCGACGCACGACATACTCGCCGGTGGCCGCACGCACCGCTGACTTTCTGCGGTTTTCATCAAGAGGTCCTGTGCCAAAAACAGCCCAAAAGTCATTCGACACCAGCACATGGCACGAAGGATTCGTTCCGCTCGCCCTCGTTGTTAGCTGGGCAGGCGTAACGGCAATCGTTTCGCTCCTGTTTTTCCAGGCCATGGATGATACGCGGATGCGCGTCAGGGCAACCCACGACGTCCTGGTCTCTCTCAAGGATTTTTTATCCAGCACGCTAGATGCCGAAACGGGTCAACGCGGCTATCTCATCACCCAGAATGACCGTTACTTGGCGCCCTACAAGGATGGCTTAGAAAATGCCGAACGAGCACCTGCGCCGCTTAGAGGCTCTGCAAGGTGGCGATCCAGAGACATTGTCGCGTCTGACAGAGCTGCGCAAGCTCTGGGAAGAAAAGTCTCGAAGGTGCTGGCGTTAAAGATCAAGATTTCGAAAGAAGGCGATATTGAAACCGCGCGTGCTGCAGTCGGCCATGATCGCGGAAAAGACCATCATGGATGGGATTGGACGCATCGTTACTGATATGGAAGCGAACGCGATGGAGACGCGCGCCGAAGCAATAGCCGCGCAAACTATCTTCGTTCGCCGGTTGTTTGCCTACACCCAGCTAACGACTCTCGCAGGTTTTGCAGCGCTATTGTATTTATTGGCGCATGCCCGCCGCGTGGCGGAGGAGCTGCGGATTGAAGTTGCAAACAGGCATTCTGCGGACGAATTGGCTCAGGAACGGGCCGAGCAGGCCTTGCGAATGCGTGTAATGAACCGCGAACTCGTTCATCGCACAAAAAATCTCATAAGCGTCGTGCAGGCGATTGTGCGCAACCAGAGAAGAGCTCGCCGGAAATCGATCGCTTCGTGGCTGGCTTGTCCAGCCGCCTCATTTCACTGGGCTCAACTTTGGATATTCTGGTGCGCGAGAATTGGAGCGAAGTGAGACTTGAAGATCTGATCGCTGGCCAGTTGGGTCATTTTTCCGAGGACATTACCCGCCGCATCGCCGTTGCCCCCGGTCCACCCATAAAATTCACGGCGTCAGAAGCCCAGATGCTCGGCTTGGCACTGCACGAACTCGGAACCAACGCCGCAAAGTACGGCGCTCTTTCCGTTACCGGGGGACGCGTGGATATCAGTTGGAGAGAGGAATATTCCGCTGACGGCGCGCTGATCGCGTTACTTTGGAGAGAAGAAAATGGTCCACCTGTCACGCCTCCTGCCCGGCGCGGCTTTGGCAGCCGCATAACGGAATCGCTCGTGGCCAGATCCGTTGGCGGCACCGCCGTTATCGACTACCGCCCCAGCGGGCTCACTTGGACCCTCACCTTTCCGCGTGACCGCCACACGGAGTCAGACAACGATGAGGCTTCAGAGGCAACCCCGCCCATTTCAAACTAGCCTCAGCGAATGTGAGGCAACTTTCGATAACAAGAGCCTAACACGCTGTTGAGAGTCGACTCTCAATTCATGCTTTGAAGTCGTCGCCATGTGCAGCATTTTCGATTAAATGCGCCCGAGCAACGCGAGCACCAGCAAGATCAAAAGCACCGTACCCAACGCGCCAGATGGGCCATAGCCCCAGGACCGGCTGTGGGGCCAAGTCGGCATGGCTCCGATCAGCATCAATACAATAATCACCAATAGTATTGTTGAGACTGTCATCTTTTTTCCCCAATGTTAGACGTTGTTCGTCAAATGACTTGAAAAACATTGAGTAAGACAATGACCGTGATCGGTACGCCGATCATCCAAAGTACCGCTGATCGCATGACACGCCTCCTTGTTTTGCAAGGATGTAACGCTCGCCAGAGAAAAGAGTTCCGCCCTACCGATCACATACCGCGTGCAACAGCGCGGCCGGACGACCGGTGGTCCAGCGCCGTCAGGATTTCATGCCGTTCATGGAGTTCAACACTGGAACAAAAATCGATTGCTGGCGTTTCTGCTCCAGTGGTTGGCAATGGGTCGAACACTCACGGAGTGACCGTCATGCTGAACTGGGTCCTGACTTTCCTCGTCGTCGCATTGGTCGCGGCGGCTTTCGGTTTTGGCGGCATCGCCGGCAGCGCCGTCGAAATTGCCAAAATGATCTTCTACGTCGCGATCGTTTTGTTTGTGGTTTCTGCCGTTATGCATCTGGCAAACGGGCGAACCCCGCCACTGCCATAACGCTGGAATAAGGCCTGGAATGACCGGCCCCCAGAGTACTGCGCGGCCGGGACTCTCTGAAAGACGTCGCCGGCCACGTTTTCAAAGACATGCGTGGCCGGCAATTCAGCAGCGGCCCTCAGGTCTCAATTGCGGTCGGAGATTTCGAGGGTTGGCCGGCGACGGCGGCACTGCCAACACATGCTCTCAGGCTGCGGGTTCAGACCGTGCGGACGTGCCCGACGCTATGGGACAGAATAGAATTCCGTCGCCGCATCCGGACCAAACTCTTCGGCCGACGTGACACCCATAATTTCGCTCAGCTTGGCACGGGCCCGGTTAACGCGGCTCTTGATCGTGCCGACGGCGCAACCTGCGATCGTTGCCGCCTCTTCGTATGACAATCCAGCGGCACAGACCAGGATCAGAGCTTCGCGCTGATCGTCTGGCAGAAGCTTCATGGCGTCTTGCAGTTCGCACATGTCCATGTGTCCGTATTGTTCGGGATGAACTGCAATGCGGGCCGCGTGAATGCCATCCGCATCTTCGACTTCCCGCTTCAGGCGGCGGCGCTCTGAGAAATAGGTGTTGCGCAAAATCGTGAACAGCCAAGCCTTCAAGTTCGTGTCTTCCTTAAAGGAACCTATGTGCTTGAAGGCTTTGAACATGGTCTCTTGCACAAGATCGTCGGCGCGCTCAAGATTGCCGCATAGCGAGACGGCAAACGCCCGCAAATTCGGAATCGCTGCAACGAACTCTTGCTTGAGCTTATCCGTACTCACTTGTTCTTCTCCTGCACTTCAAGCTTGTTGAGCAGGTCGAGGAATTTGTCAGGAACCGGCGCTTTGGCGACTTCGTCAAACATGGCCTTTAGGGTCTGACCGATTTTCGCCTGCAATCGTGCGTCAAGCCCCGCGCTATCGGCCGCCTCAGATCCAGTTTGCTGCGGCATCATCTCACTTCTCTCCATATCCGCCTCGCCCTCGCGCGGCTTATTATCGTCACGTTTCGAAATGAGCGGCCGGGACGAATCTGGCTGCTTTCTTGACGTCATGTAGATCCCCTATTGGCATAAACTCGTCTCGATTGACCTCACCCTTACAACCCCGGGGTCCGTTAAATCGAGTATAGGAAACCCCGGAAGCGAAAAATAGTTCCAACTTAGATGGAACTAGTTTCTTAATGACACGTTCCCAATGCAGGGAACCACCGGACAGACTGGCCCCCGGCTGCGTTGAATTTGGAGGAGGTATCGGATGTCTCTCGCAACAGAAATTGCCCCACACCTGCCGTATCTGCGCCGTTTTGCGCGATCAATGTGCGGTAACCAAGACAGCGGCGACGCCTACGTCGTGCATGCCTTGGAAGCGATTATTGCCGATCCTTCAAGTTTTCCGGCAGATCTCGACCCAAAGATCGGGATTTATAGAACGTTCGTCCGCGTCTGGAACTCAATCCATGTCAACACACTCAAAGACGAGCCGCTTGCCGGGCCCGTGCCGGCGCTTCCGGATCGCCGCCTTGAAGCTATAACGCCGCGTCCCCGCCAAGCGTTCCTATTGGTTGCCGTCGAAGGCTTCCGGCCCGAGGAAGCCGCGGCAATCCTCGACTGTACTGTCCTGGAATTGACGGGTTTGATCGACGAAGCCGGCAGGGAAATTGCGGCTCAAGTGGCGACCGATATTCTCATCATTGAAGACGAACCGATCATCGCCATGGATCTTGAAGTCTTAGTGGAGGGATTGGGTCACCGGGTTTGTCATGTGGCACGCACTCATAGAGAAGCATTGACCGCGGTGCGCAAATCACGTCCGGGCATGATTTTAGCCGACATTCAACTTGCCGATGGCAGTTCTGGTCTAGAGGCCGTGAATGAAATTCTCACGTCGTTCGAAATCCCGGTGATCTTCATCACGGCCTATCCCGAGAGGTTGCTGACAGGCACGCGCCCTGAGCCGACGTTCTTGATTGCTAAGCCGTTCCAGCCCGACACCGTCAAGGCGACCATCAGTCAAGCACTGTTCTTCGATACCAAAGCAGGCTTGAAGGACGAAAAAAAGGGCAAGGTCGCCTGAGTTGACGTCGCCACACTTTGAATTTTTGAATTGTAGGGAGAAGGCACCAGGTGCCTCCTCCCATTATTCTTGGGCGTACCCGTTTACGAAGCTGACGTGTAGTACTTGAAGGCGGGAGCGGCCTGCAGCGCTTCCTTGGTGCTTTCAACCATGGCCGTTACCTTGCCATCTTTGTCGCGTGCCATCTTCACGGATGCAAAAGGAATGGCGACATTTTTCTCACCAATTCCGAGGAAGCCGCCAACGCCGACGATGGCATGTGTGACCGCACCGGTGGAATCGATGATGAGATCGTTAATGTCACCGATTTTCTCGGCCTTCGAATTGTAGACATTGAGGCCGACAACCTTCGATGAGCGCCAATCGCTGGCAGACTGCATGGTTGCGTACGATCCAGTTGCAGCGGGCGCAACGGCCGCCGGCGCTTCTGTGACTGTTGCGGCGCTGTTCTTCTCAACTGCTGTTTCTTCCGCGTTGGCGGCAATGGCGCCAGCGAGGGTCAGGGCGGCGATGCTCACGCCAGTTAGAAATGAGTTCTTCATTGTTCAGTACTCCAGGATATGTTTTCAAAAGCGAAAAACTGAAGCTTTGGGTGTCAAAGCTCTAGTTGGGAAACGTCGTGCTGGTTGGGATTGTTCCATAACCCAACGATGCCATTCCATGGATGCATTGCCGCCTGACACCAGACCGGAACCAAAGCGCTTGGCGCACGTTCTATTGGAGGCTGAAACCGGAAGCCCGCTCACGATGAAAGAGAAGCGCAAAGCCATTTTCTATTTTCGCTTAGCCATGGCCGTGGCAGCTCTTTTCTTGCCACTGCTTTCGCTGGCGTTGCTGGGCTCCCTGTGGCTTTGGCAGAATGGATACGTTCTCTACTGGGCACTCGCTGCGTGTTCCATGACCCTTGTGACTTACGCCTTTGAAAGATGGGTCTTTCGTGTCGATTTGCCCGAGACAGCACCCGTCGACAAAGTGCAATCCGGCGAGGCCGCTGATCCCGGCTGGTCGGCAAGGGAGGCGGCCGCGTGGAGTGCCATTGTAGAACTCTCTAACAAAGTACGGCCCCTTGAGATTGCGAGTCGCGATGAGGTTTTTGATTTGGGTTTGCGCGCCATTGAAACGGTGGCCCGCTCAATGCACCCAGGTGAGGAACACGCACTCTGGAAATTTACGCTTCCGGAAGCTTTTGCCCTGATTGAACGGGTCAGCGCGCAACTCAGTGCGTTTGTTAGCGATAGCATCCCCCTAGGCGACCGTATGACGGTCGGGCAATTCTTGCGCCTGTACCGATGGCGTTCGGCCATAAACGTCGCCGAACAGGTTTATGATTTGTGGCGCATTGTCCGATTGATGAATCCGGCGGCGGCGGCCACGCAGGAAATCCGCGAGCAATTGACACGGCGGGCATATGATTGGGGACGCGAGGAACTCGCCAAACGCCTAGTGCAGGCCTATGTCCGGGAAATCGGGCGCGCGGCGATTGATCTCTATAGCGGGCGCATGCGGCTGCCTAAGGGTGGTCGGTTGCTGGAGGTCACGGCACGCGATGGCGTCAGCGCGGGCGGCGCTGCAGAAGGCCCCACTCGCATTCTCGTTGCCGGACCACCGGGCAGTGGCAAGTCAAGCCTCATCCGCGCGCTTCTGGATGACGGGTCTGCCTCTGGCGGAAGCACCTCATCCGCAAGCGCTCCCATTCTTTACGTGGGCCCAACCGGCGGCGAGGAGACTGTGTTAATTGACAGTCCCGGGTTCAGCGCAGCCAAAAAAGGTTCTACGCTGTTGCTGGGCGCTGTTGGCCAAAGCGATTTAATCATTTGGGTGACCTCGGCCATGCATCACGAGCGAGATGCGGAACGGCGTATCCTTGAACAGATCCGGCGGCAGGCTTCGCGCCGCGTCGATCGCAAGGCGCAACCGATCGTGTGCGTTTTGAGCCATATTGATGTTTTGCAGAGCAGCGTGGCCGCCCCCTCGCTCGGCGATTTGAACGACACCTCCAATGCAGTGGTTGCAGCACTCAATGACGCAGTTCTGGCGGCTTCCAGGGAATTGAATTTTGCAGCAGCGCGAGATTATTCCTGTGTCATTGCGCGCGGGCGCGTTCCACAACATCGACACTGTCCGGCAGCGGATTTTTGAACTTCTTCCCGATGCCAACAGCGCGCGGTTGTTGCGCCTCGTCGAGGCAGCCGAGCCTAAACTCAAGTGGGGCCGGCTGTGGTCGCAGGTCGTGAACGCAGGCCGCGCATTGAGAAGTGGCGCCAAGTGAAAACTTAACGACGAAATTCCTTCGCCGCTCCAAATCCCAACATGAACGCTGTAGCCATCACCTTTAGCGGACCAAAGTAGTCGATGGCTTCCGCCGCCTCGACGTTTACGGCGTCGATGGTTTCGGTCACTGGGTTGGTCTCCTTGGATTTAGCTATTGCGCGCTGGCGCTGCAGGAACTGGAGTGCGCTTGGAAGCACGAAGCAGACCATGGCCACAACCAAACAAGCCGTGGCAATAAGCATTGCGGTCTGCACGGGCCCATAGATTGGTTCGATGGTCCAAAAGGCCGCCAAGACAACAAAGATGAGCCCGAACAACAAGACAATGCTGCCGGCTGCCAACCAGGCAGCACGGCGCGAAATATTTTCAACTGCGCCATTCGTTGCCCGGCTTGCTGCATAGGCTACAACTTCGCTTATCATGGCGTCCCCGTTTGGTTTGTATCATAAATCGATTCAGCGGCGCGCGAGAACCGCCAATAGGAACCCAATGCCACCAGCGATACTGGCCGCAGCAAGAGGATTGCGCCGAATGGCAGATTCGACTTTGTCGAAGTTTTCGACCGCTGCGTGTCTCACGCTCTCAATCGTCTCGCCCGCTTTCTCGCCAGCGTCGCCGACGGCCCTTGACACATCAGCAGCCACTCGGGAGGCCGCTACTTTAACGTCTGAATCCGTCATCGAGTAAGTCATGGAACATTCTCCTCATTCAAAGATGTGAGAGTACACTCAGCGCGTTACAACCAAACCAACCAGAAAACCGACACCCGCCGCAATGAGTGCTGCCTGTGTCGGGTTCTTCCGGATCGACTTTTCGATATCTCCAAGCCTCTGTTTCGCTTGGTCCTGAGCGCCCTCAACAGCCGAACCCATGTGCTCGGTCGCAAGTCTTTTCACGGAGTCCGCGAGGTTTGCGATGTCGCCCTTCAATGCGTCGTAACTGTCGGCAGGGTCTGGCGCGCTACTGCGTGAGGGCGCCGGTCCAGTGTTACTAAAACTTGGGTTGGCCATAGCGATACGTCTCCCTAGGGGGTGAATGGTGCTGTGTGCAGTTTCAAACGCGCCGCTGATCGTTTGGTTCCTTGGGCACCAAATAAACAACGCATGAGGTTGGAACCCGAAATGCCCTGGCGCGTTACTGAGCACGCATTACGTCATCCGTTCCAATCTGCGGGCAGCGACCGGACTTGCGCCGCCGCAATCGCCGAAAGCGTCTGAACTCTCCAGGAAGGTGGGACTAAAATGAATTTTTCTAATTTGCCGCTCGTCACACCATTGCCGCGCGGTTCCAGTGCCAGCGACACAATGCCGATCGATGCCTCGCCCGCCTTTCTGAGCTGCGTCGATGAGCTGACGAACTTGGCGCAAACTGTTGCCGGCATCACTGCGACGCGAGTTGCGGCAGTCGAGCGGCTCGCATCCGGCGGCGCAGAAAATCTCCGCTCCAATATTGAAGCGCGGCCCTGGACATCGTTGGGAGTTGCTGCTGCGGCCGGCGCCCTACTTGCCGTGGCTATAATGCCGAAGAGAACTGGGCACTTTCGCTACAACGACGCTACGACCTATAACGCTGAAAATATAACGGCCGCCGTTCGCCGTGCTGTTGCGCATAGTGTCGATTCGCAACCAATAACCTCGCGGCTCGAACGTGTGGTCGAAGCGATCAGCAAGATCGATGCGTCAGCCGTCACAACGTCGCCGGCCTACGACACGATCAAATCATGGCTGCATACATTCACGAACAGCCTGGGCAAAAACTGATCAATGCAGCTTCGATTGCATTATGGCGAGCGGCATCCAGAACCTGCAACCGCGGTAGCTTGTTAAATGAGCGATGCGATCAGGAACTTTTCGATTGAAGCGGCGTTTCCCGTTGGCGCTGTGCCAGCGCCGCCAACACAATTGTTACAGGAGTACTGAAGATGAATTGGGATACCGTTGAAGGCAATTGGAAGCAGCTCAAAGGCAAGGTGAAAGAGCAGTGGGGCAATCTCACCGATGACGAGATCGACAAGATCAACGGCAGCCGCGAGCAGCTTGAAGGTAAGATTCAGGCCTCTTATGGCTACGGCAAGGAAGAAGCTAAGAAGGCCGTCGATGAGTGGTTCGCCAGAATGTAAGGCCAGTCTATGAGGCCAGTCTATGAGGACTGACTGCGCGCCCGGCCATTGGCTGGGCGCGTGCCTCTTTTTCCATGACGCACTCAGTCGCCTCAGTATCATTTTATTTGGGTCAATGCCCAGATCTCACTGATTGCGATTACACTCTCAGACTGTCTCGTGGCAATGGGGTTTGGCTGGTCTGAATAGCGCTTCATTTGCGTCTCAGAACTCTTTAAGATTGTTGCAAGATGCGGACCACAAGACGTTCCGAAAGCTCCTCGAGATTTTATGGCTGGAACTGGCTCGCTGAATTGTCGAGTTTGGAACGCCTTGAAGTGCACCGAAATCATTCGCTTGAACAGCCACGTTCAGGCGGATCAGCTTTTGCTCGGACATTCGAAGATCGAGAGCACCGTGCGCTATCTAGGTATCAAGGTCGACGATGCAATTGAGATCGCGGAGAAGATCGACATCTGAAGCTTGACGCAATAGACAAACAATCGGAAATGTTTCTAAGTTGCCCCTGTTACAAGTGTGGAAGCGAGGCACGGGCGTACGCGTGTGCGCCTTCGGGGGCGATGGCTGACACTGTGTGCGGTTGTGGATGGAGGTTCAAATGGTCGAAAGCGTTTACAAGGTTATCGAACTGGTTGGGACTAGCACTCAACTCTTGGGAAAAGGCCGCGAAAGCTGCAGTGGATCGAGCCGCAAAATCTCTGCGGGATCTCCGCGTCGCGGAAGTGGTTTCGCAGGACATGGTGATCACCGATGGAAAGGTGGAAGCCTACCGCGTCAAAGTGAAAGTTTCATTCAAGTACGAGGGTACCAGCTGACGACAAGCCGAAAAAAACTGACGGCGCTTTCCAAGTTGAATGCATCCTTGGCCGTCGGGACTAGCTGCCGGGCCGAATACTCTGGGCAGCCTGAGTCATGAGCTGACCCAGTTCCTGCGCTTGAAGGGCATACGCCTGCATCTGAGCCTGTGCATACCGGCTTTGAAGTGCAAATACTTCCTGCATGTCTTTGGCCTTGGCAAGTTCGCTTGCCAAGGCAAATCCCGCCTCGGCATTCTGCTTGGCGAACTTGGTCGCCCGCTCTTGAACGGCCTTGAACCCGTATGTCATCTCGTTGGCCGGCATCGTCTTCGATGACATACTCATTGCTTGCGTCATAGCATCCATGAATTGACCATAGACCGCACTTGCTTGCTCGATATTTTTCTGCGCGAGATCGCGCAACTGCTGAGGGATCTCGAATGGGTTCTGGGTCATGGACTACTCCTGGTTTTTAGGACCTAAAATAGCGGGCTGGTCGATGCCTCTACTCGTCACCATACCATTCGATGCCGCCAAATCAGCGAAATCTTTCTGCAAGTTTCGGCCAGTCTTCCGATATGAGCTTCAGTTGTCCGCTTTGGTCATCCCATGCTGACGCGCTTCCCCTTGCCGTGGGCGACACGATCAAGGTGGAACGTGACGAGGGCGAACGCGAGCCAAGCGCCATTGAAGATCACCCCACTCATTAGCAACACCTCGCCGGGAATTGGCCCCACGGACGCACGGTGCACAAATTCGGCAAAACTGTGCGCCGATGTCGGATGGATGGCAATCTTTCCGAGGTAAGCCAACGCCTGAATCGTCAAAAGCCAAAAATAGGTGCGCCTCAGCCTTCGCCCGATATTCACGCCAGCGTATGGACGATTACTGGTCCGGCCACCGCGGTTGCGGGACCTGCGAGCAGTGGTGCAAGCTCCGTCTCGATCCATGCTAGCGCGCGTTTGTTCGATTCCTGTGCGGCGGCATAGTTGTCGAAGATGCTCACCGCCATCACGGTATCGTCTGGGGCATAGATTACATAGTAGGCCTTGAATCCAGGAACATCGCTGATAAGCGGGATCGCACCCTCCTTTATCCTGCGCGTTAGCTCTTCGACCATTCCAGTCTTCGCCTTAGCCTGACGAATGCCTGCGTACATTGTATCCTCCTGATCAACACGTCGCCCCCTTGAAGCAGGGGCAAGCAACGCTTCATCATCTTACACTTCCGCACGAGACAAAATCAAAGAACGCATAACCGGGTCGTCCTGTCGACTCCGGCTCAATATCGAAACCGAGCGCCGCCAAATCCAGCATGTCCACAAAGGCATCGATCGCGCGGGCCGGATTATCCTCAGCCACGTAGTCGTCGATGCATGCCGGCAAGAGAGCCGTCTGACTTCGCTCCAATCTCTCGATGAACCGCATCATGGCAGTCCCCGCTCGCGATGGGCGATCAGCCCGAAGTTTATGGCGCAAGGAATTGCGTACGCGTTGCAAGAGCGCGCTTTCGGCGGTCTATCGCAAGCGATCCAGCGCCAGCTTTCAAGCATCACGAATGGCAAACCTGCACAGGCTACATCTCCGAAAATTAAACCGGGCACGCGTCTGTTGCGCGAGTGGCACGGGACCACCCACGAGGTTATGGCCACAGACAGCGGCTATGTTTGGAACGGCACGACCTATCGCAGCCTAACTGCCATTGCACGCACAATCACCGGCACCCAATGGAATCGTCTGGTGTTTTTCGGGCTCAAAAAGAAGCTTGGTGCCAGAGATGGCTGACCGTCGCGTCGTGCTTTGTGCCATTTACACCCGGAAATCGTCCGAGGACGGCTTGGAGCAGGACTTCAATTCTCTCGACGCTCAGCGAGAAGCGTGTGCAGCCTACATAACCAGCCAAAAGCACGAGGGCTGGAAGGCGCTAGCCCAAACATACGACGATGGCGGGTTCTCGGGCTAACCTGCCAACCGGAAAATTGCCGACCAGAGAATTTGAGGGCGACGACCGCCTCAGATCTTTTTGGAGGCGATCTCCGTGTCTGATCAGGAAAATGGCGAGGGCGAAATGGCCGCAATGAGGGCCTTTTGCGCCGTGGTCACTTGCGATTCGCAAGTACCGGTGGAGAGAGCGACTGGTTGGCTGGGGCGGGAGGGTTCGAACCTCCGCATGACGGAATCAAAATCCGTTGCCTTACCACTTGGCTACGCCCCAACAGTCCGTTTGCTCCAAACTTCGCCGAAGCAGACGGGGCGCACCATAGTCAGTCCCTCGTGCCGCGGCAATGGCGCCATTAATCTCTCCCTGCGACCAAATCCGCTTCGGTGCTAACCCTTGAATTTGCGTCAAAAAGCAAGGCAGACAGGTTTCTTGACCCCACCCCAGTCACAGCGCTTGCGGGGCGCAGGTGGCAAAGCTATAAAGCCGCCTCGCCTGCGGCCGCCCCTCGGTCATGACAGCAGGCGATAAGCCAATCATAAGAGATAGGCTAAACGGTCGGGCGGAGCGTAGCGCAGCCTGGTAGCGCACTTGCTTCGGGAGCAAGGGGTCGGAGGTTCAAATCCTCTCGCTCCGACCATTCTTTTTCGCGAGTGGCTTAACCGCGGCTTGGCTTTTTGCCCCCGCGATAACCCAATCGCCCGACGCGCGTTTTCTCGCAGCGCCGCAACCACCGGGGTGTTGGCATTATGGACGGCATCACGTTCAAAAAAGGTATGTCATTCGCTTATGGCGAGCCAGCACCCATGGGCCCCGGCATTGTGCGCATTGTCGCTGACAACCCTGGTCCGTTCACATTCAAGGGCACGAACACGTATCTCGTCGGCTCAACATCGTTGGCCGTTATCGATCCGGGCCCCGGCGACACCGCGCACCTGGAGGCTATTCTCAAAGCAGCTGGGTCGCGCCCGGTCACACACATCTTCTCAACGCACGCGCACCGCGATCATGTCGATGGCACCGCCGCTTTGAAAGCCGCAACCGGTGCCACCGTCTTAGCCTACAAACGCGTCAGCAGTGAAATCATCCCAATTGCACAAACGCCGTCAGGCAGCGCATTCGTCGATCTTGAATTTAGCCCCGATATCAACCTCAGCGGGGGCGAGGTGATCGAAGGCCGCGATTGGGCGTTGACCGCCATTCACACACCCGGCCACGCACCCGACCATCTGTCCTTCGCACTCGACGGCCGCGATGTCGTCTTTTCCGGCGATCATGTCATGGCCTGGAATACATCGGTGGTTGCACCGCCGGAAGGGCGCATGTCGGATTACATTCGCAGCCTCGAAATTCTACTGGATCGCAATGATACGGTCTTTCTGCCCGGGCACGGCGGGCGGCTGGAAGACCCTCAGCGGACCGTCAAAGCTTATCTCTTGCACCGGCGCTGGCGTGAACAGGCCATTCTCAAAGCACTCAAGGATGGCGCGGAAAGTATCCGCCGCATCGTGCCCGAGATCTATCAGGGCATCGCCCCCGAACTCATCCCCGCCGCTACTCTGACGGTTCAGGCGCACGTCGAGTTCCTGATCGAGAAGGGGCTGGTTTTGAGCTGCCACCCGCTGACGGCCGATCGCGCGCTTGAGGCCGTTTGATCAGCGCCTTGCCATCTTTTTTCGCGGCTGCAGCCGGCTTCTTGTCTACGCTCGGCACCGTCGCTTCTAGCCGGCCTACGATCTCTTTCAGGATGAGCCGCACGCGCTGAGCGTTAGAGCCAAAATCATGACGCCCGAACCGCGATGCGCTGCGGATATCGATGCGCGCTGCATCACCCTCGCCTGTGACGCGAATGGCGACGTCGTCAACAAATCCCAGGACAAGTGTATGGTCGGAGAATTCAATCGACCCTGCCCCATCGTTTGCGCCCGAGGGCGGCACCTCGCTCAGCGTCTTCAGCCGCAGTTTCCCTAGCGCCTGCAGCACCAGCTCAAAGGCTTCGTCGGCAGACCGCTCGACGATAAGCGGCTTCAAGTCCGGATAGCTTGCCTTCTGCAACGACGCAAATACGTCAGCTGGATAATCGGCCGTATTACTGCCCGGTTCTCGCAACTTGGATAACTCCGTGAACGCCGGCGGGCGCACCATGTCGGTCGACACATCGTTGATGGCCGGCCATTCCCGGCTGATAACCCAAAGTGACAATGGAATTGCGAGCAGCCCAAGAGCTACCATGGCACCGGAAATAACGCGGGCAGCGCCTTGCCGCCCCGTGATCCAGATATCGATCCCGGCAATCAAAGCCATAACAAGTACCAGGACAGCTCCGAGAAACGCCGCCAAAGCTATGTTCATGGCGACCGGCGTCGAGAGCGCGAATAGCCGGTGCAGAAAAAGCGCCACGACCAACAGCACCGCGCAAAAAATTGCAATTCTGCTGGCCCAACGCGCCAAGAATGTCGCGGGTTGCTCGGCTGCATATTCGATGCGTGTCATCGCGTTCACGTGGCGCCCATCATTTCAGTTTTTCTTAAGCTGAAGCACTTATCAGAAATTCTTCGCATCGTGCTTCCGATTTTATCCGGAATTCAGTCAAAACGACGAACGGGTTGCGGACCCTCGCTGTCTCAAGGGAAAAGACGCGATTTAGACCATGGCCGAGCCGCATCCTGACGCTCAAAGGCGACGCGATCATGCAGCCGGAAGGGCCGGCTTAGCCAGAATTCGATGTGCAATGGCGTTACGCGGAACCCAGACCAATGTGGTGGTCGCGGGATGTCTCCAACCGCAAACTTCGCCGTATATTTGGCAACCGCGGCTTCAAGCGCAAACCGCCCTTCAAGCGGACGCGACTGCGCTGACGCCCAGGCCCCAATCCGGCTTAAGCGCGGCCGGGATTTATAATAGTCGTCCGCCTCTGCGTCCGAAACAGACTTCACAAGCCCTCTAACCCGGACCGACCTCTCAAGGCTTTTCCAATGGAAGCAGAGAGCCGCCTTCCCACTGTTGAGAAGTTCCTTGCCCTTGGCGCTTTCATAGTTGGTGTAGAAAACGAAACCCCGGTCTTTCGCGCCTGCCGCGTCGAGCCCTTTCAGCAAAACCATGCGCACGTTCGGCAGTCCCTCGCCATCGACAGTCGCCAGCGCCATTGCGTTGGGATCATTTGGCTCTGTCTTTTCTGCCAACGCGAGCCAACTCCCAAACAACACGAACGGGTCGTCCGCCCGCACGAAGTCTGCTTCGCCTTGCGCCAATGCATCAGCGTTCGTCGCCATGATCAGCCAACTCCATTCTTAAAGTCCGATTGGCATTCGTCCGGATATGAACACCGCAAGACGGCCGTTCAGTGCCTCTTAACCATAGTTGGGCACACTGCTCATGTCTTCCGCCAGTAGCGGAATGTAGCGTCCCAGTAGTGTGAGTGTACCGTCCATGCGTTCTAATTATTCACTTTTCCCGCTTTTTGCGGCCGGCAGCACTGCGTTCGCTCTGGTCGCCGCCATCGTTGTATCTCCGGAATTTGCCCAAGCTGGTGATGCTCTTGCTGGTCCAGCCCCAGGTTGTAGCTGCCCTGACTCAGCCGGCAAGTCGTCCGGCAAACCCAAATTCGCCGGGTTACAGGACCCGCTCGACGCCTCCGACGAAATGGCGGTTCTCGAAAGCGTTCAGTTGGCCCTGACCCAAGTCGCCGATGGGTCGAGCTACGTTTGGCATCGCAGCCATGGCCGCCTCTCCGGAATTGTCCGCCCAACCGCCTCCTTCAAGGATCATCGCGGCCATGTTTGCCGCCACATCCTTGTCGTTCTCAATGGAACCGGCGAAACCAAAAAGACCGAAGCGATAGCCTGCCGGTTAGCAACGGGCGGCTGGGAACTCGACGGCTGACGCACAGGCCTCGGCCAGGTTAACATCTGAAAATCGCGAGAACTTCCTTAGATCTCGCGCTTTTTGGGTTGCGCCGCTTTGACCCTGCTATCGCTTACGTTGCCAACTGGACCGGCGCGCCCTTTTGTGTAGGATGCGCCCCGGGTTCAAGCCCGGAAACTTACAACCAAGGGTCGAGAGCCGATGGCCGCAATTGAGGCGAACGCGGGCGTTCCAACCGGAAATCTGATGGCCGGTAAACGCGGCCTCATCATGGGCGTCGCCAATAACCGGTCCATCGCCTGGGGTATCGCCAAGGCCTGCGCCGCACAGGGTGCCGAAATCGCATTCACCTTTCAGGGCGATGCCTTGAAAAAGCGCGTCGAGCCGCTTGCCGCCGAAATCGGCTCGAAACATGTGCTCCCCTGCGATGTCACCGATACGGCTTCAATGGACGCGGTGTTCGCGACACTCGCCAAAGATTGGGGCCAGCTCGATTTTCTCGTTCACGCCATCGCCTTCGCCGACAAGAACGAGCTTGATGGCCGCTACGTTGATACAAGCGAAAAAAACTTCACGCAGAGCTTGCTCATCTCTTGCTACTCCTTCACCGCGCTCGCCCAGCGCGCCGAGAAGCTGATGACGAATGGCGGCTCTATGCTGACCTTGACCTACTACGGCGCCGAAAAAGTCATGCCGCACTATAACGTCATGGGCGTTGCCAAGGCTGCACTTGAAGCGAGTGTGCGCTACCTGGCGTCTGACCTTGGCAAAAACAACATCCGCGTCAACGCCATATCCGCTGGCCCCATCAAGACGCTGGCCGCATCCGGTATTTCCGATTTCCGCTATATTCTGCGCTGGAACGAATACAATTCGCCGCTCCGCCGCACGGTCACCATTGAAGATGTCGGCGGCGCGGGCCTCTATCTCCTGTCCGATCTCTCGCGCGGCGTGACGGGTGAAATCCACCACGTCGATAGCGGCTATCACGTCCAAGGCATGAAGAACGAGGACGCCCCCGATATTTCGGTCGTCAAAGGCGATGGCACTTGACGGCGAATGCCAAACCAACGGCGGTTTTGAAACCCGGGGTTACGCTTTATCTGATCCGCCACGGCGAAACCGATTGGAACGCTGAGCAACGCTACCAAGGTCAAGCCGACATTCCATTAAACGACACCGGCCGCGCCCAAGCCCAGCGCAATGGCGAAATTCTGCGGCAACTGTTGCCCAACCTCGCCGCCGCAGACTTCGTTTCAAGCCCTCTCTCCCGTGCGCGCGAAACCATGGAAATCATGCGCGCAGCGCTTGGATTAGCCCCTAGCACCTTCCGCACCGATGCCGAACTCTTGGAACTCCACTACGGACATTGGGAAGGGCATCTCGCCACTGAACTGCAAGCAAGCGACCCCGAAGGCGTTGCCGGTAAGGCAGCCGATCCCTTCGGTTGGCGTCCGCGCGGCGGGGAAAGCTACGCCGATCTCATGGTACGCACCGCGCGCTGGCTGAAAGGCATCACGCGCGACACCGTCGCCGTTACGCATGGCGGCGTCTCGCGCGTTGCACGCGGCGCGCTCTTCGATCTTGATACCCGGCTGGTCCCCACACTCGACGTGCCGCAGGACCTGGTTTTGGTCCTCGAAGGAAACGTCGATGCGGTGGGTTTGATCGCCCACTGCGCCAAGCGTTGTTCGCTCCGCCCAACTTAAGACGCGGAGAACCCGGAGCCTGCAAGCCGTCCAACACCACATCGTGATAGTTGAAGGGGCAGACTGGTTTGCGGCGTCCGCCCTAGAGTGATAATGTTATTGGATATTATTTTAATATTTGGAAATACTCCGGCGCAAATCATGTCGTGAGTTTTGCAACCGCTCTCGTGAGGTTGCGGCGTCGATCTAGCCGGGAAAGGATGCTTTCTCATGGTCTCGAACATCGATCAATCGCCCGAAATCGTTATCTCCGAAGATGCCGCGCGCGGCGCCGTGGCGGGTCATAACGTGCGCTACGTCCTAGCGTGGGGAATGACTGGAATTGTTGCCGCATTCGCCGCAGTCGGCATTTACTTTGGATATGATCGCCTTCAAGAAAATATCTCCCAAGCGTTGGCCCAAAACCCATCGGAAGTCGTTCGCGCATTTGCGCCATATGCCACGATCATCGTTGTCGGCGCGGTCATGGCCGGATTGCTGTTGGGCCTATGGAACTTGATTTCCGGACGCAGCGAAAATGCCAGTCAGACCGGGATGCGTCTTCGCGTGGTGACACAGTTCGCGCTAATTTGCGTCATCATGACAATCCTGTACGCGACTGCGTAAACGGCGCATGAGAGGCGAGGCTAGGCCATGGCTAGTTATCTTGGCCTAGTTATCTTGGCCTAGTTATCTTGGCCTAGTTATCTTGGCCTAGTTATCTTGGCCTAGTTATCTTGGCCTAGTTATTTTGGCCCAGTTATCTTCGCTTCCCGCCCTTCTTTGCGGCGCTCGCGACTTTCTCGCACTTCGCGCCGTCCTTGCTGCGCTTGGTCCCGGCACCGCACGATTTGGTGGCAGACTTCGTCTCGCTCAGCGTTGGATCCTTTTCGATCGTCACCACAATCGCCGCTTTCTTATCCGGCGTCTTGATGTCGGGAACTTTGGGCGCTACGCGCTTCACAGGCTCAACCATCACCGGTTCGATCTGCGCCGCGCGCGGGGCCGCCGCCGGTGCTGGAATTTCGTCCGGCAAGGCCGGTTTCTCAACGGCCGCAGTATCCTGCTTCTTGCCTTGCTTGCTTTCGGGCGCTTCCGCAGACCCGGAAAAGGCCGGTGCCAGCAATGCCCCAACAAAAATGAGTGCGCCGAACAACGCGCGACCAGCCATGGCCCAAATCCCTCAACCAAAATACAGTTCGGATGCGGACAATATATCAAACGCTCTGGATTTGGCGACTGGCGTTTTTGCCGTTCCGCAAACGGGGTAAAAACGCAAAAGAGCCGGGGGAGCGGCCCCCGGCTCTTTCCCACCATAACGGTGAACGTATTGAAGCCCCTCGAGCGCGGATGCTCAGTCCGTGCCGGAGCAGCTTTTCAGTCGTGAGCACGAGGTTGCCCGGGTGCTCGAAACACATTGAACTTTCATGAAAAACGCGGTCAGAACTTGTCGCCTGACCCTTTGTTATCACGGTTCCTCATCTGCGATCTGCGATGCGGCGCAGGCTGCGTTCAGGCATGCAAAGCGCGCTCGGCCGAGTTGTGGATGCGATACGTTCCTTCAGTGATATTCGTCTTTCGCCGCTGGAAATCCGGTTTGCAAGCGTGGCTTTCTAGGCGGCGGACGCAGAACTCCTGCCAGATAATCTGCGTCGCGCCGCCTTGTCACGAACTTTGCCTGCGAGTTTGGCTTGCAGCGGCCGCGTGGCGCTCCTAAGACAACGAGTGAAGCTTGGCAGCAACAGAGCGTTGCAGAGGCACCCGTTACCAATCGTGCTTCCTCGCCCGGCACCGCAGCGCAAAAGGCGTCAGAACACGCATGTCGCACAATACTTTTGGTCATCTCTTCCGCGTCACGACTTGGGGCGAAAGCCACGGTCCCGGCATCGGCTGTATCGTTGACGGCTGCCCGCCGGGTATCGCCATCGAGGCCGCTGAGATCCAAGCCTTCCTCGACAAGCGCAAGCCCGGTCAATCGCGCTTCACCACGCAACGGCGCGAACCCGACGAAGTGAAGATCCTCTCTGGTGTCTTCAATAACGACAAGGGCAAACAAGTCTCGACCGGCGCGCCCATCGCGCTGCAAATCGACAACGTGGATCAACGCTCCAAAGACTACGGCGACATCGCCGCCAAATATCGCCCTGGCCACGCCGACTACACCTATGACGCCAAATACGGCATCCGCGACTATCGCGGCGGCGGGCGTTCTTCCGCGCGCGAAACGGCGGCCCGGGTCGCGGCTGGCGCCATTGCCCGCAAGGTCGTTGCCAGCGTCAAAATCCGCGGCGCGCTCATTCAAATCGGCCCGCACAAAATCGAGCGCAAACGATGGGATTGGGACGAAGTTGGCAATAACCCGTTCTTCTCGCCACGATGCCAAGGCGGCCGAGCAGTGGACTACCTACCTCGACGCCATCCGCAAATCGGGCTCGTCCGCCGGCGCCATCATCGAAGTCGTCGCCGACGGCGTTCCACCCGGCTGGGGCGCGCCGATCTATGGCAAACTCGATTCCGAACTCGCCTCCGCCATGATGTCCATCAATGCCGTCAAGGGCGTCGAGATTGGCGCTGGCATGGGTGCCGCCGCATTGACGGGCGAAGAAAACGCCGACGAGATGCGCATCGGGCGCGGCGGTAAGCCGAAGTTTCTTTCTAACCACGCGGGCGGCATTCTCGGCGGCATTTCCAGCGGCCAGCAGATCGTTTGCCGCTTTGCCGTCAAACCCACGTCCTCCATTTTGAGCCCGCGCAAAACCATTGACCGCAACGGCAACGAAACCGAGATTGTCACCAAGGGCCGCCATGACCCCTGCGTCGGCATCCGCGCCGTCCCCGTCGGCGAAGCCATGATGGCCATCGTTCTCGCCGACCAGTTCCTGCGCCATAGGGGTCAGTGCGGGGAATAGGGCACGCGCTTCGCTCGAACCCGCCAACAGCACCAAACTCAACACCAGTCCAAATACCAAACTCATCGACGCACTTCCTCAAACTTCCAAGTGCCATTATGCGCTCGCCCCAAGGGGCGGGGAAAAATCGGCAAGCAAAATTTTAATTGCCGAGCAATTTCAAGGGCCCGCGCCAAGGGCCGAAATAGGCCTTAAGGTTAACTCTAGAAAGTCAGCGTCAACGAACGAATGTCACCGGCCTGTAGCGCACCAAATCATGCCCCGATACGAAAACATTCTCATCCTCACCGGCGCGGGCTTGTCCGCCGAAAGCGGCTTATCGACGTTTCGCGACCCCAATGGCATCTGGGCCAAATACGATTGGCGCGACGTCGCGACAATCGATGGCTTCAAAGCCAATCCCGCTCTGGTGCACGATTTCTACAACATGCGCCGCCGCGCCCACGCCACCTGCAAACCAAACGCCGCGCACATCGCGCTCGCCCGCCTTGAGCGCGAACACCCCGGCGTCACCATCGTTACGCAAAACGTCGACGCACTCCACGAAGCCGCCGGATCGCAAAACCTGATCCACATGCACGGCGAGGTGTGGAAGGCTCTCTGCAATCACTGCAAAGAGCGGCGGGAATGGTTCGAGGAGCTTTCTTCCGGAATTCCGTGCCCCGCCTGCGCGAAACCGGGCGGCATGCGCCCCGATGTCGTGTGGTTCGGCGAGACGCCCTATCACATGGAGCGCATCGCGCGCTTACTCGGCCAATGCGATCTCTTCATCTCTATTGGAACCAGCGGTAACGTCTATCCGGCCGCCGGATTCGTCGCTGCCGCGCGCAAAACCGGCGCGCACACGATCGAACTCAATCTCGAACCATCGAACGGCGCTAGCCTTTTCCTCGAAGCCATCTACGGCCCCGCCACCGAAGTCGTGCCGGCCTATGTGGAGCGGTTGCTTGAAGCACGCGTCTAACGCCGGAGTACCGCCACCACTTCAATGTGCGGCGAATAAAGGAACTGATCGACCGGCATCACGCTTTCCAATTTATACCCGCCATCGATCAAAATACGCGCATCCCTCGCAAGCGTCGCCGGATTGCACGACACCGCCACAACGGTTTTCACTTTCGAGCGCGCAATCATTTTAGCCTGCGCTTCGGCGCCGGCACGCGGCGGATCAAACACAATCGCGTCATAGGCATTCAACTCCGTCGCCGACATCGGTTCGCGGAAGAGGTCTCGCGCAATCGCTTCAATGGGCTTCAATCCGCTGGTCTTTCTCGACGCCGCAACAAGTGCTGCGATGGCTACCTTGTCGCTGTCCGCGGCAAGCACTTTGCTCGCCTTCGCCAAACGGAATGTAAACGCGCCGACGCCCGAGAAGAGATCAACCACCTTCTTAGCCTTGCCCACCGCCGCAACAATCAATTCGGCCATGGCCGCTTCAGCTTCGGCAACTGCTTGCAGAAATGCGCCCGGCGGCAACACGACCTCAACAGCACCTATCGTCAAGAATGGCGCCAGCGCCTCGTACGCCATATCGCCAGAAATGCTGACACGCGCCAAGCGTGCTTCACTGCGCAACCTTGGCAATGTGCACTCTGATTTCCGGCGTTAAAGTTTGCCCCGACTCTTCAAGTGCAATATCAAGCCCGGCCCCGGTCCACGTTGTCGTCACTCTCAACTCCCCGCGACGCGACGCGAGTGGCGAAACGAGATCGCGTAACGCGGGCAGCGCCGCAACAATTCTGTCATCAACGACAGGACACATCGCGAGATCGACCAACTCGTGCGATCCGGCTTCGTGAAATCCGAGCACCACGCCGCTGCTCGTTCGCTTCGCAGAAAACACCGCACGCCGCCGCTTTCCTGCACACGCAATGACGTCAGCGACGTCCGCATCGATCCCGCGCGACCGGAACGCTGCCACCACCTGCGCTCGCTTCCAAGCGGCGTAAACGGGTGCTGCCATATGCTGGAGCGCGCACCCGCCGCAAACGCCGAAATGACGGCAGACCGGCGCAACGCGATCGGGGCTCTCCTGAAGCACACTCATGAGCCGCCCGCGTTCGCCGTTGACCTCGGCGCGAACCCGCTCGCCAGCAAGCGTCAAAGGCACGAACACTTGGGACCCCTCGTGCTCAGCCACGCCGTCGCCCTGCGCACCCACGCGATCAATGCGCAATTCTTTGTCGTCAGCCATGCTCTCGCGGTTCCCGGCATTGCGGCATCATCTCGTCACGCCTTGAAGGCCACACTTCAGCCGCGGGTCAAGGGAATTATGCGCCCGCGCTCGACTTCAGGCGGGTTCACGATCAGCCGCCAGCTGATATAACTCAGCCCAATACTTTTTCACTCAAGAGGATCAAACGCCATGAACCGCCGCAATACTCTGACGCTTGCCGCCGCTGTCTTCGCCATCAGCGCCCCGTTTGCCGCAATAGCCGAAGAGGCAAAAGGCACACCCTCGCCCGCCGGCGCCAAGGTGTTTATCATCGAACCTAAGGATGGCGCGACGGTTTCAAACCCGGTTGCGGTGAAGTTCGGCATCGAAGGCATGGACGTGGCGCCAGCCGGCACCGAGAAAGCCAACAGCGGCCATCATCACTTGATCATCGACGGCGCAGTCGCGGATATGAAAGCCGCAATTCCTGCCGACGACAATCACAAGCACTTCGGTAAGGGTCAAACCGAAACGACGGTTGAGTTGAAGCCGGGCGAACACACGCTGCAACTCGTGCTCGGCGACCACAATCACGTACCGCACAACCCGCCGGTCGTATCGCCCGCTATCAAGATCACAGTGAAGTAGAAAATCTCAAAACTTGTACTGCGTCACGGGCTTCACGAAGAGGTCAATTCGGGCCGCTCTAATCCCCCTCCCCTCAGGGGGAGGGGTTAGGGGTGGGGTGACGAGTTAGGCGTGATGGTCATTCTTGAAATCCGGACATAGCGCTCTATTTTTTGACAACACAGCAACACCTGTTCCTCGGCTTCTCCCCACCCCAACCCCTCTCCGTCATTGCGGAGCGATGCTTCGCATCGGCGGGGAGGGGCTAGCGGCATCCAAATTCGGGAAAACAAACGTAGGCTAAGCCCTGAGCCCTACGCCCGCCCGCCGCCGAGTTCGCCTGTCAGCTTCTCGCGGCCCAAGGCTTTGAATACCGTCGCAACGATGCCGTCGGCCGAAAGTCCGGCGGCTTCGTACATCTTGTCCGGCTTGCCGTGATCGATGAACACGTCCGGCAGCACCATGGGGCGCACTTTGAGGCCGCGATCCAGCAGACCGTCTTCGGCCAAATACTGCAGTACGAAACTGCCAAACCCGCCGGTCGACCCTTCCTCGATCGTCACAAGTACTTCGTGGTTCTGGGCGAGGCGCTTGATGAGATCTTTGTCGAGCGGCTTGGCAAATCGCGCATCCGCCACTGTCGTCGAAAGCCCAAACGCCGCCAATTGATCGGCGGCCGCGAGACACTCATGCAACCGCGTGCCAAGCGACAGCAGCGCGATCTTCGAGCCCTGCCGCACCACGCGCCCCTTGCCGATTTCGAGCGGAATGCCTTCAACTGGAAGTTCGACGCCAAATCCCTCGCCGCGCGGATAACGAAGCGCGCTTGGGCCATCGTCGATCACAGCTTGCGTCGCCACCATATGCACAAGCTCGGCTTCGTCTGCCGCAGCCATGATGACGAAATTCGGCAAGCACCCGAGATACGCGAGATCGAACGAGCCTGCGTGCGTCGCCCCGTCCGCGCCAACGAGACCAGCGCGATCAAGAGCAAACCGCACAGGTAGCTTTTGGATGGCAACGTCATGCACCACTTGATCGTAGGCGCGCTGCAAGAAGGTCGAATAGATCGCGACATACGGCTTATAGCCTTCGGTTGCGAGACCTGCCGCGAAAGTTACCGCGTGTTGCTCGGCAATGCCGACGTCGAACATGCGCTCAGGAAAACGCTTTTCGAAGAGATCAAGTCCTGTGCCGTCCGGCATAGCAGCCGTAATCGCGACGATTCTCTCGTCCTTCTCGGCTTCGCGAATGAGGCTCTCGGCGAAAACGCGAGTATATGTCGGCGCGTTCGGCTTCGGCTTGACCTGCGCGCCGGTCACGACGTTGAACTTGTTGACGCCGTGATACTTGTCCGCTGAGGCCTCCGCCGGCGCGTAACCCTTGCCCTTCTTGGTCATGACGTGCAGCAGGATCGGACCTTGCTTGGCATCGCGCACGTTTTTCAACACGGGCAACAGCTGGCTAAGATCGTGTCCGTCAATCGGCCCGACGTAGTAGAACCCGAGTTCCTCGAACCACTGCCCGCCCTGCCATAAGTGGCGTGTATACTCTTCCATGCGGGCCGCGCGGCGTTCCCACTTTTTCGGCAACATCTTCGCCATTTGCTTGGCAAAATCGCGCAAGTGCAGATACGTACCACTCGACGTCACGCGCGCCAGATACGCAGAAAGCGCTCCCGTCGGCGGGGCAATCGACATATCGTTGTCGTTCAAAATAACGATCAAGCGTTCGTCGCGCGCGCCTGCGTTGTTGATGGCCTCATACGCCATACCGGCGCTCATGGCACCATCACCAATGACGGCGATAACGTTGTTGGTGCCACCATCGAGATCGCGCGCGACTGCCATGCCGAGTGCGGCTGAAATCGAGGTTGAAGAATGCGCTGCGCCAAAAGGATCGTATTCGCTCTCGTCGCGCTTGGTGAATCCTGAAAGCCCGCCCGGCTGTCGCAGCGTGCGGATGCGGTCGCGCCGCCCGGTGATGATCTTGTGCGGATAGGCTTGGTGGCCGACGTCCCAGATCAAGCGGTCGCGCGGGGTATCGAAAACCCAATGTAGGGCAACAGTCAATTCGACGACACCGAGGCCCGCGCCTAAATGCCCGCCCGTGACCGACACGGCGTCAATCGTTTCTTGTCGCAGTTCGGCCGCGAAATCCACAAGCGCGCTCTCCGGCAGCTTGCGCAAGTCGGCCGGAATTTTGACGCTGTCGAGAAGCGGGGTCTTGCTCAAGGGGCGGCACCTTCGCCAGAATTACAGGTGGTATTGCACGGACTTAGCGTGTCTTGGTTATGTCACACCCGCCGGACGCTGCAAGGGACCAATGTTCGCACTTACACGCTTCTTCCCGCCTATTACCGGACAGGCCCGCCGGAAGACCGCGATTACTTCAGAATTGGGCATTACGGAACGGCCGTGTCCTAGCGCTCTGCGTCAAGCGGCTCCGTCCCTTTGGGCCGCCCATCAGCCCCAATGGTCAGCTTCTCGACCTTGGCCTCGGCCTGCTTCAAGAGCCGGTCGCAATGATCGCGCAAGGCTTCGCCGCGCTCATAGATCGTAATCGATTCTTCCAGCTCGACATCGCCCCGCTCTAAGCGGCCAACGATGCTTTCAAGCTCTTTCAGCGCACGCTCGAAGGTCATCTCTTTGATGTCGGCGTGCCCTTTTGCTGGGGCCTTGGCAGTTGTCATGCGTAACGTCTCTCAATTCAAAAATCCGGGCAGAGCACTTACGAGCCCCCGTCCATTAGCGTTTTAACGTGCACCGCAACCGATCTCGCCAGCGCCGTCAAGTCATAGCCGCCTTCAAGCATGGAAACCACCCGGCCGCCCGAGTGCCGGCGCGCGACTTTGAGTAATTCTTCTGTCGCCCACATGAAGTCTGCTTCGACCAGCTGAATTCCGGCCAGCGGATCGTCTTTGTGCGCGTCGAAGCCGGCGGAAATGAAAACAAAGTCTGGCGCGAAGTTGTGCAGCGGCGCAAGCACGCGCTCGCGGAACGCCGCTTCAAACTTCTCCCGCCCATCGCCCTCGCGCAACGGCCCATTCCAGATATTGCCGACGCCTGTCTCATTCAACGCACCGGTGCCCGGAAATAGAGGCATCTGATGAGTCGAGCCATAAAACATATTTTTGTCGGACCAGAAAATTTCCTGCGTGCCGTTGCCGTGATGCACGTCGAAATCGACAACCGCAACGCGTTCCGCGCCATGCTTGGCGCGGGCATAGTGTGCGGCAATGGCGATATTGTTGAACAGGCAAAAACCCATGGCCTTCGCGCTTTCGGCGTGATGACCCGGAGGACGTACTTGGCAGAAGACGTTGGCGGTTTCCTTTTTCATCACGAGATCGACGGCATCGAGCCCGGCACCAACCGCGCGCAAAGCCGCTTCCCAGCTTCCTTCCGACATGGTTGTGTCGCCATCGACCTGACGCAAGCCCTGCCCAGCGAGCGGCCGCGCCGTTTCCAACTCTGCATAGTAGGTGCCAGGATGCGCGCGTTCGATGGCTTCGCGCACATCCTCGCGCATGGGTGCATCGCGGCGCACCAGATCTTTGTAGACTTCGTGGCCCAACACCTTGTCGATTGCGCGCAGCCGGTCTGCCCGCTCCGGGTGATGGGCACCTGTGTCGTGATTGAGGAACGCCGGATGTGTGATGAGGACTGTTGTCATTGCGGTGCCGTTCGATCTCGACGTGGTCGCGTTCTTCAATACGTCATACTATGCGCCACATCGCGGAAACAAACCAAAACTGGCGAGACTAACTCGCGCAATCTGATTTACTAACCCCCAAGTTCCGAAATCCGGGCCAACTTAACCCCTGGCGGCGGTACACTGCCCGCCGGCACAAAGAAATCCGGTGCCAAAGGCTTAGATTTATCCACCCGATAGGGTTCGAAATCTTTGACGCCCCCCACCTCGTGCAAAAACGTGTCGTCGATCAGAAAATTGCCGGTGAAAGTCTTGGCCGGCTGCTGAAATACCAGATGCGCTGCATCCGCCAGAATGTCCGGCGTGCGGCTCATCGCCATCAACTTATCGCCACCCAGAATATTGCGGATCGCGGCCGTCGCGATGGTCGAGCGCGGCCAGAGCGCATTGACTGCAACGCCGTCCTTCTTCAATTCCTCGGCCAACCCCAGTACGCAGAGGCTCATGCCGTATTTCGCAATCGAATACGCGACGTGGCCAGCGAACCACCTGGGGCTCATATCCAGCGGCGGCGACATCATCAAGATGTGCGGGTTCTTTGATTTACGCAAATGCGGCAGGCAGGTTTTGGAAACTAGAAACGTGCCGCGCGTATTGATGCCAAACATCAGATCGAAGCGCTTAAGGTCCGTTTGATCAACGGGCGTCAATGATATGGCACTCGCGTTGTTGATGCAGATATCGATACCGCCAAACGTTGCAACCGTCAGCCCAATCGCCCTCTGCACTTGGTCCTCGTCGCGGATATCGCACATAATTGGCAACGCTTGCCCGCCTGCCTTGCGCACCTCATCTGCAGCCGAATGAATCGTGCCCTCAAGCTTTGGATTGGGATCGCTCGTCTTGGCGAGGATCGCGACATTCGCTCCATCGCGCCCTGCACGCTTGGCAATTGCGAGACCTATGCCGCGGCTGGCGCCCGTGATCAGAAGCGTTTTTCCGCCGAGTGAACCGCCAAGTGAACCCATGTCCCGATCCTTTGCTATTGTTTTTAATTGAGCATATTACGCCACTGCTGCGAGTTTAGACTTCGACGCGCCGCCAAAGCTTGCTCCAAATCCACCGGAACGGCGCCGTCACCGAGGCCCAAAACTGCTTCATGGCATACCAAGCAAACGCCGGCATCCCAGCGACAGGCAGAAAAAGCAAGAGATAGGCGATAAAGTTCGGCGCACCCTTTACCCAGTGTGCCATCCGGCCCCGCCCTTCTGGCCGCACCGGCGGCGCCCAGATCCGGCTCCACCACGCACGCGATACGTCCCAACCTAGAATACCAACCACAACACTCACCAAGTACGGAATCTGAATATATGTTGGAATACCGGGTATAAGCTGTCCGTCGATTTCTGTTTGGCTCGCCTCGTCGCGAACGTGTATTTCCGCTGCCTTGGTGACGACCTCACCTGTAATGTGACCAATGATATCGCCCATAGCAGGCTTCACGGACGAGACCGCGCTGCCTTCGTCTGCTAAGGCAGAGATACGAACCCTCCCCTGCCCCTCACGCGTTGCGGATAGGGACATTGGTGCGCGACGTGCCGCCAGGGAGTTTAGAAAATCACCGAACGTTTTTCCGCTGATGGCGTCCTCGAAGCCTCCAAGCTCAACCTTCTGCCAAAGCCAATTCCGCCCACCCGGCTGCAACGGCGTTTCCGCATGGAGCAAAACCAGATTGACATCGTTGTCGCGCGCCGCCGAGAGGACGTCTTCAATGTCCCGGCTCAGCTCAGCGCCCGACTGCGGCTTGAAAAAGAGTTTGCCATTGTCGATGCGTCCAACCATGACCGCCGTCTGCCCGCGAATGCCGGAGAACGCATGGTCTAAGTGAACCGGATCGAGTTTATCGACGAGCGCGGCTTTGGTTGCAGGATCGAAGCGGGGCGCGGCTGAGAGCAAGTTCGAGCCGGCGGGCTCCAGTGCTATCGTGCGAATGCCCGCCTTGTTCAAGGGACGGCTCAAATACGACAGCGTTTCCTCAAACAGTCCCCGATCAGCCAGATCGACCGACAGGTTGGGCTTGAGTTTGAGCGTCAGAGATTGCCCGCCAGTGCCAACGCGCACCACCGGGTAGGCTCCGTGATCGGTAACGACGTGCAAATCGGCATCCTTCGGAAGCTTATCGAGATGCTCCCGGTTGGCAAAAACGCTGTCTTCCGAAAGATAGAGCGTCAGCTTCCCCTCTCCGGCATCAGGTGTGAGAGACGCTCCAACGCGCTTCAATTCATCCGCTGTTCCGGCCGTAAACGTTTGGCCCTCGCGATTAACGAACGTCCAATGACCGTCCGGCGTTGAATGTGCGGCGAGTGCTCCCTTCGGCGCGTCGGTCAAATCGCCCAAGTGTTTGGCGGCCTTGCCTGCCGCGCCGAGATTGGGATGCGCATGTGTCCCAGCCTTGCCGCCGGCTTCGCCAGCTTCTTTGAGAATATGCGTCAGCCAATTGGCCGATACCGGAATTAAACTTGCGGCCAAACCCAACAGCGCAACCGGAATAAGCGCAACGGTCCGAAGTCTGAACATGAAATCTCTCCCTAGAAACGCGTAGCCAGCGAAATCGCCAACGAATCCTAAGCCTTCACCTTTGAAAAATCCGGTTCCCTCTTTTCAAGGAAAGCTTGAAAAGCCTCGCGCGCCTCCGGCGACTTCAACCGCTCTTTAAAGAGCTGTGCTTCTTTCGTCATGCACGCGATGATGTCTTTCTGATCGCCACGCAACAATCGCCGGGCAATTGCCAGCGCCTCCGGCGGCTTCCTGGCGAGGTTGACTGCGGCCTTTAAAACTTTCTCCTCAAGCTGATCGGCAGGCACAATCTCATTCACCAGGCCCGCTTCGCGCGCGCGTTCGACTGACAGCGGCGCGCCGAGCACCAGAAGTTCAAACGCCCGTTGATGGCCCATCAGCCGCGGCGCCAAGAAACTTGAGGCGGCCTCAGGCACGAGCCCCAAATCCAAGAAGGGTGTTGAAAACACCGCGTTCGGCGCAGCATAGACAAGATCACAATGAAACAGCATGGTGGTACCAATGCCGACCGCAAGCCCCGACACGCCGGCGAGCAATGGCTTTTTCAAAACCGGCAATATGAAAATGAACTTCATGACTTCGTCGATGTCGTGACCCGCCCCAGACGCCAATGCCAGAAAATCGGCAATGTCGTTGCCTGCACAAAAGACGCCGGGCAACCCGAAAATGACATGCGCTGATACGTCGTCGGACGCTTCCCCTGAAATCAGAGCCTCCACCAACTGAGCGTACATGCCACGTGTCAGTGCATTCCTTTTTTCAGGCCGGTTCAATCTCAGTATCTGGGCGCCACCTAAGCGAGAAAGTTCGATATCCTTGCTCATGCGCGTCATTCACCCCTGTTTGCCATAATGCCATAGCGGCGTTGCTCCACCTTGAGCGCGCAACGCTTGTCGTCTACTGGAGCAGATGAGGTCCAGCAAATTCCCGTGTTGGGTGCAGACTATGCTGGACTTCACGACGTGAAAACCAGAGTTTACGCTTTTGACAACGCAAATATGCCCGCCCACCGATGACAACCTGCAGCGCGCGGCCGCACACTTGCGTTCGGGTGCCCTCGTCGCTTTTCCAACCGAAACCGTCTACGGGCTTGGCGCCGACGCAACCAATGCCCTTGCCGTCGCACGCATTTTTGAAGCCAAAGGCCGGCCGCAATTCAATCCGCTGATCGTGCATGTTCTCGATCTATCCGCAGCGGAGCAATTCGCACGCTTTTCTCCTAAAGCTAGAAAGGTCGCCGCCACCTTCTGGCCAGGTCCCCTGACGCTTGTCGCGGCACGGGAGGAGAATTGCCCGATTGCCGACCTCGTGTCTGCCGGATTGCCTACCCTTGCATTGCGCGTTCCAGATCACGCCGTCGCGCGCGCGCTGCTTAAAGCGGCCGGCAAGCCCCTTGCTGCTCCTTCCGCTAACCGCTCGGGACACGTCAGTGCCACGCGCGCCGAACACGTCGCGGCAGACCTTGAAAACTCCGTTGTTATGATCCTCGACGGCGGGCGCGTTCAACACGGCGTCGAATCGACCATTCTCGACGTCACCTCAGACACCATCGTCATGCTGCGACCCGGAGCAATTCCCGTTGAGCGCATTGAAGCCGTCCTTGGTGAAAAAATTGGCCGCAACCTTGGCAACAGCCTGCGCCCGCAATCACCCGGCCAACTCGAAAGCCACTACGCGACCCACGCCCCACTGCGCCTCAACGCGAACGATGTGCGCGATGGCGAAGCCCTGCTGGCTTTTGGACCGGATGCAATTGCAACCGCTGGACCGGCCGTGAACTTGAGCCCCAAAGGCGATTTGGTCGAAGCTGCCGCCAATCTCTTTGCCGCGTTACGCGAGCTTGACGCCCACAATCCAACGGCCATCGCCGTCATGCCTATCCCTGCGCGCGGCATCGGCGAAGCCATCAATGACCGCCTGAGGCGCGCCGCCGCGCCGCGTAGCTAATCTTTGAGTTTGGGATAACGCTTACCAATGCAGCGCGAAAATTTGCCGGAGCATTCGTCACAACTGTATTCGAATTTTTTCGCGTGACCGATCTTCTTGATGCATGCGCTCAGCTTGTCGAGACATGAGCGGCACGCGGTTTGACGCCTTGCGCAGAACGGTGCGCTGTAGCCTTTGACGCCCCGCGCTGACGCTCTTAGGCAAGTTGGATAGGCGTTGGAGCGGCAGATGCGTGCAAAGCTTCCGGATTTGACCCCGCATTGCTGCGGTTGAATGTGCTCCGCACGAGCTGGAAACGGGGCCGCTATCGCATGCGCAAAAAAGGCAACGCAAAGCATTGCGAAGAATTGAATTGTAGCTCGGCGGGCAGCCGTCATGGCGTGACGCCTCGACTAGTTAGCGCGCGGCGTGATCATACGAAACACGACAGGGCTTAGCATTGCGCTATTCAGAGCATGCACGTCAAAACTCTGGCGCACGGCAGTAAAAAATTCGGTTTTCGATGGCGCGCTAGCCAAACATACAAACGTGCCAACGGCACTGACAACGACATTGATGAAATACGCCCGGCGCAACATAACAAACCCCATGCACGTCCCCACGAGGGACAACTCTTAATGAACGGTTAACAATGCACGGGGAGGCCGTCCGGCTCAAGCGAAGATTTTTTTCGATAGCCGGTAGGGTAAATGGCGCCGCAGCGCTCCCGCAACTGAATTGCCCGCACGTACCCTTTGTTTCAGGGCGGGGCGTTCGATCAGCATCCAAGACAGGAATGCGGCAGGCAATACGATGAGGATCGCCAACCCCGCCGAAAACAACGGATCGACGCCCGGTAGTTTCTCGATCAGCATTTGTTGTATGGGACAGGCGTAGATGTAGGCTCCATACGAGAGATCATAGCGATTGGTCATCTGCCTCAGTGGGCCAAACGACAGCGTCGCCACCCACAACGTCGCGTAACCGAGAAAGATCGCCGTTGCGAGTTCTCCAGCGCGCGTGCCGAGCGCAAGCACGAAGAGTGCGAACAATGGGACGACGATGGCGCCGTGGATGGGCAATCCATCGCGAACGAGGTACGCCAGCGTTCCCATTCCGAAGAAGAGCGAAAAATAACGGATGTTGTCGAGCGACGTGTAGGTCTCGATCGCTTTGGGTTGTTCGATAAATACAAGTGTCAAAAAGAGCGCAACAAGCGGTGCCGAGACGTTGCGCCAACGCGCGCTGAAAATTCCGGCGGCGCCAGCTATGGCCAAGCCCGCATAGCATAAAACCTCGTATTTCAGGGTCCAAAGCGACATGTTGACGATTGCCGGTAATGGATGCGCTTCAAACACACCGGGCAGCGGCGCCGATCCGGTCGAAAGCGAGAGCGTGCGCGCGATGTATCTCAGCACTTGCGGATCGGTAAAATACCGGCCCGGCTCCAGTACCGTCATGAGCGGCCCAAGAACTAAAGCCGTCAACAGCACGCACGCGATCAATCCAGGAAAAATGCGCAAGACCCGTCCTGCGACGAAGTCCAGCATCGACCGGCTGCGATCGAAACTCTGCGCCACCAGGATGCCGCTCAGAAAGAAAAACACCTGCACCGCATGCTCGCCGAGCGAATGCCCCGTCAGGCTGTGGATCGGCTCGGCGGAAGACGTTCCCCGCGCCAGCAAGTAGCTGTGCGATACGAGAACTGCGAGCGCCATGGCAAGCCGCACGACGCCAAAGCTATTGCTCTCGGCCACGAGATAGCCGCCGAGATAACGCCGGCGTCCCGGTGCCAGGTTGCGGCCGGTGTGTGCGATTTTGATGTCATCAAGGTTGCTCATGCCTGTCCAAAAGCAAGCGCCGTGCCGCCAATCGTTAACGGAGCACGGCGCTTCAGCAACACTTTTGCCGGACTTGGCGTTTGCGGCGTGCGCCGGACTAGGCAGATTGCGGCATCCTAAGTCGCTGACGCTCGGATTCCATGGCAGCTGCCTGTGACGGCCAACTCGCGCCAATCCAATCATCTGTCCCAAACAGCCAGTACCAGAACCGGTTGCGGCGGTGATAGCGCTCGATCATCAACTTGTTCATGGTGTCCATGTGCACTTGCATGGCATTTAACGTCTCGATCGGCCGCTCGTTGTCACGATCAAGATTTGTCAGCCGGTTCGAGATTACAGAAAGATCGCCAGCCGCATCCGAGCGCCACTGGTCAATGGAGCCCGCGAGCGTATGCTGGTTCTGATTGAGTTTCATCAGTGCATCATGAACTTCCGTCAAATCTTGCGCGTAAGCCTGATGCTTTGCCGCCGCCGTCTCGATCTCTGCGGCAACGGCGCGCTCGACCGAATTCAATCGTTCGCTGACCTTTGAGAGCGACTCTGTAATTGCACCCTGCTGGCTTGCTGCGTTGCCGACAAGCGCAGTGACGCGCTCAACGACAGGACCTGCGAGCGCACTCGCCAAATCGGATTTCTGCCGGTCGAAGCCGGCAAGTAGCGTTTCCATACGGCCGGTGCTTGCCGTATTGGCGGAAAGCGCACGCGCAATTTCGCCTTCGAGCGATTTCAATCGATCCACGACATCGCTCTCGTTGCGGTTATCGCCCGAAAGCAACGCTTCCTCAATGATGTCCAGCCTGTTGGCAATGGGCTTTAGATCGATGGCGCGGCTGAGACGCTCGACTAGATCGCCAGGTACACCGCCGATGGAGGGCTTTTCGCGCACGGCGAGTTCGAGGTTCTGTAGCCGGTCAGTCAGTGCCGACCAAGTTCGGGACATCTCCCCGAACCGCTGTTCAATCACGCCATGCACGGCCTGAATCAGTTCGGAAACATCGTTGGGCGAAACGTCGCCATCTCGCGTCTGTCTCACGGCTTGCTCCAAATTCTGCAATCGATCCTGTAGACCTGAGGTCAACAATCCATGGTCGTCGCGCTGCGAACGTGTTTCCTGGCTCAAATCTTTCGCAAGATTAGCAACCACCTGCCGTTCGCTGGCCAGATCATTGCTTAAGGCCCGCACCATTTGCTCCAGCGCTTCGATGCGGCTGTTTTGGACCGTGTCGGTCGCGGTGCCATCGAATTCCGAACGATATGCACGCGCAGGCTCCGGCACATAGCGCACTGGTTCGACAGGGACCCGGACTATACGTTCAGGCGCGCTATAGCGCGGCTCGGCAACATACCGTGTCAGCGGCGGCAAAGGCTCCACGGCCTCGCGGGTTGCGCGAACCGTATGACGCGACAGCAATCCAAGGCCCGGCAAATCCGAGCGCTGATCAAACAGCACGTAAAGCAAGTCTTCTATTCCGGCCGGTGCATTGCGGCGCGCGGCATTCACTGCGGCAAGACGCAAGACTTCACCAAATTCTTCCGAGCGGCGCGGCGCACCCTTGCCATTCGGCAATCCAACTGGAATTTCGCTGGCGATGATGGTCGCGCTTTCGCGTCTGAGCGCGGCAACGCGCACGCCGCGCGCTTCAAGCGCTTCTGCAGCAGCGTCAATGCGCGTCAAGGCGTGCAGCAAATGCTCGAGCCGCACTTCGCCGGCGCGGTGCGCAAGGGCGACGTCAAAGGCATGATTTGAACAAGCCAGAACCGTATCATCGACCCAGATAGGTCCGTTGCGAAACACCCCTCTTGGACCATTAGGCGATGACTTCACGTCACTGACCCCGGCAAGATCGGTCGGCGTGGCACTCCAAGTCTGCGGTGTGCGCAAGTCGAGATCCTCACCCCTGTAACCCATGTCGTCCGTTCTCCTTGTCCGCGAGGTCGCCTGAGGCGCTCACTCATATTTCCAAAAACCAAGTTTCCAAAAACCAAGCCAACGCGGCGCGCCGTCTGGCACCACTTTAGCGTTTATCCCCAACCCATTGGCGGAAATCTAGCCACAGATAACGGCCGTCTCTTGACTGTGGCACACTAACGCCGAATTACCCATCCCGCGAGGGGAGGCACACGCCTCTTTGACAACTTGGTCAATTCGCAAAAACACTTGAATTTCAGATTGTTACGCCCAATAGGCGTCTGACAAACCAGGCAATCCGTCCACTGATATGCGAATCAATCGCGATTGCAACGCCTTACGGCGGATACGCTGAAGCGGTTAAAGAAGTGTCGAACGCGCCAAAACCTGGGGCGCCGGTTGCACGTGAGGCTCTTGAAGTTCCGGGCCTTCGTTGCGCGGATTGTTGAGCTTGGGATTGACGGCAATCATCTCGAGAACCCCCTCAGGCGCAGGGCGCAAGAGCTCCCGAACGTGTTCGGCCGTACCGGGTTTGCAATCCAGCCAGCGCTCGAAATCCCGAGGTGTTAGGAGGACCGGCATGCGGTCATGAATAGCCGCCATGTCATTATTGGCTGCGCACGTCAAAATGGCCATGGTTTCAAGCTCACTGCCGTCCGCACCAAGCCAGTGCTCCCAAATCCCGGCAAAAGCGATGGGTTCGTGGCTTTTGTAACGAATGAGGTGGGGGATTTTCGAACCCGATTTACCCGTCCATTCATAGAACCCATCGGACGGCACCAGACACCGGCGATGGCGGATCGGACCACGGAATGATGGCTTCTCGCTAACGGTTTCCGAGCGCGCATTGATCAGCGTCGAAAATTCGCGCGGATCCTTGACCCAAGACGGGATAAGCCCCCAGCGCACCAACTGCAGTTCGCGCTCACCCTTTAGACCATTGCGCACAATCGCAACCGGGTCTGTTGGCGCAATGTTGTAGCGCGGCGGAAAGTCCTCTTTGTTGCCGTAGCCAAACATCTTGCGTATGGCTTCCGGCGGCGATGTCAGACTATAACGCGAACACATAGGCGCCTCTCGTCCGGGATGGTGTCTTTTAGCACGCATTCCATTTTGTCACGCAATGTCTGCCGCGAGCGCGCCAAGAATTCAACTTAAGAGCTGTCGGTCAGCAAGCACCGGCAAGGCCTCAACGGAGCCAAGACCACCTGAAATGGGCACAATGAACCGGCGCTTGAAAATATGGACTACTGTGGCCATTCTCAGCCTGCTGCCGGCCCTTGTGCCGGTCCACGCCGCGCCTGACGCCAAGCCCTACGACGACAAACTCATGAGAATTTCGGAGATCATTGGCGCTATTCACTATTTGCGCGAACTGTGCGGTGCAAACGAAGGCCAGTACTGGCGCGAGCGCATGCGCGAACTGATGGACGCGGAAGGATCGTCCGCCCTGCGCCGCGCCCGCCTGACACGTGCTTTCAATCAGGGTTATCGCAGCTACAGCCGCACCTATAACACCTGCAGTCCCTCGGCTCAGACCGCCATCACCCGCTTCATTGCGGAAGGCGCGCAACTCTCGGATGGTCTGGTCAAAACTTTCCCCCAGTAAGCGCTGCACAGCACACATGTAACCGCTGGCAGTTTACTGTGAATTGTTGCTGAGGCCACCTTTCGCTTTTGCCCGTGCTAGGTCACAGAGGTGGCGCCTAGACGCTTGACGGCAGGGGCAATGAGCAGCGGACATGCGCGCGAAAGCGAAACGTAAAATTTCAGAGTATCCGGGGGACGACATGTTTTCGTTTGATGAGCTTGAAAAAGACAATCCTAATCTGAAGGCGCTCGATCTTATTTTAGCGGCGTGGGACGAAGGTGTTGATACCGGCGTCGCGCCGGAGCAAATGGCCTACGCGGCGCTGTTCACGGCACTCACCGATCTCGTATCGATCTATGGCGAAGATGCAGTCGTGAAATTGACCCGCGGTCTCGAGAAGCGCATCGACCAAGGCGAATTCACGCTCACGCGGCGCCATCAATAGGCCCAGCAAATAGTCTGGCCGGATTAAAACCGTCCGCCCTTCAAGAAAACTTCGAACAGCAACAAGCCGCCGAACCCGGTGAGCAAGATACCCGCAATTCGATTGATCGCGCGCAGCCGTTCGGCGTCAATCAGATGCCGGTAACGGCTGATCAAATTCGACAATGCAATCCACCACAATAAGCTTCCCGACATGATGGCAGCCACCATCAATAGTACATCGATGGTCGACGCCACTTCCACAAACGTAGAGACGCCGCCGAAGATTGCGAAGAGCCCGAGCACTGCGCCCGGGTTGGTGATTGTCAGAAAGAATGTCTGCGGAATATCCCAGGCGAAATCCTTGAGAGTCGTGCCCTCTTGCTCGCCCGCTGACGTCATGGAGATACGCGGGGTGGTATGGAAGAGCTTTAGCCCGAACACGGCGAGCGCCAAGCCGCCTATCACTTGAATGATGGCCCGGTGATCAACCAAGGCACCAGACACCGCGCCGACACCAAGTCCGGCCGTGAGCGCAATCAACCCATCGCCCGCAACAGAACCGATACCAGCCGCTAGCCCGCCCCAAAAACCGCGTTCGATGGCGCGCTGGATGCATAAAACATTGACCGGACCAACGGGGGCGGCAACGAGCACACCGATGATCAAACCGACGGGAATGATGAAAGGGTTCGGAAGATAGTCCATTGATCCCCAGCTCTGCTCTTCGGCACATTGAGGTGGTGCGTCACGAGCTACGAACAAAGGTAACACATAGCCTTGCGATTCTTTTCTCGCCGCAGTTGTTTCCGGCGCGCCGGCCCCTTCGCTTCGCCTGTGTGACCATTTTTCACGCACAGGCACGGCCTCGCGCCAGTGTCGAGCGGGCAAGCCCCCCTGTATGGCGGGAAAAAACGGGAAAAACCCGGACAATTCAAGCTGGATAGGTCCAAAACCTGCGCCTTGCCTCCAGTCCGCCGGGCAAGGGCGATGGATATAAGATAGGGGCGTTGCCTCCTATCCTGCGTCGCGTACTGAACAGGGGACTTGGTCGTCAGGAACTTCTCTGTATAATCTCGGTCTTACGGTTTTTTGTTGAGTTAGGGAATTAGCGTCATGATGAGACTATTCGTTGGAGCGTTCGCGCTCGCGTCCCTGGTAGTGCCGGACACGGCCGAAGCTTTCCACCCTTTCGAAGAGACTTACGGCTACCAGATGCCGAAGAAGTGGCAGAAGCAGCCCAAGGCAGCAAAGTCAGGCGCCTCTCAGCCCATCTTCTCTTTTGGTGCACCCAAAAAGAAAACCAAGTCCGCCCAGGTCCAGCAGCAGGACTATGATCAGCCTGTAAAGAAATCCCTGGCAAAGGGCCCGGCTGAATTGGACGGCGGCCCTCGCCCGAACATTTCCCCAGTCGCGCCGCAAACGGTTTCATTTCCGAACGGCTTCGGTTCCGGCAGCATCGTGATCGATACGGCGGGCCGCAAACTCTATTACATCCTGTCGTCATCGCAGGCTTACAAGTACCCGATCTCGGTCGGCCGCGAAGGCTTCACTTGGACGGGCACGCAAAAGATTTCCAAGGAAGTGAACTGGCCCGATTGGCGCCCGCCGGCGGAAATGCTGGAACGTAAGCCTGAGTTGCCGGAATTGATGACGGGCGGCATTCGCAATCCGCTCGGCGCCAAGGCACTCTATCTCGGCAATACGCTTTATCGCATTCACGGCACGAACGACACCAAGAGCATCGGCTATGCCGCATCGTCAGGTTGCTTCCGCATGATGAACGGACACGTCGTGCACTTGGCGGGCATCGCCGGTATCGGCACCACAGTTCACGTCTTGAACAAGCTGCCGTCGAACATCGCCAAGGCTGCAAAAAACGGCGGAAACGGCTGACCCACTGTTGTCTAAGCCACGATCCAAAATAAAAGATCGTGGAGTGGCGATGCGCCAGGCATGAGATTGATGCCGGCCGCAGATTTGACCAGATAAAGACACGCGATGAGCGGCAGCGATGCCGCCATCGCGGCAGACGAGAGAACAAACGCCTCGCTCCAGCTCATCGGCTGGGTCGGGGCGATTGCGTTTTGGATGGCGCGAGACAGCATATTGATCCGGGACAGTCAGAGGGTTTGACAGTCCGGACTGCAAGGGCGAGGCCAGATCAGTTAACGGGCCAATTAATGCGCGAATCCTTCGAGGAATTGCACGGGTTCGCCAGCGGCCGCACCTGTAATGGCCCCTTCCCACATGGCCCGCCGGCCGCGCACGATTGTCCCAACCGGCCAGCCCTGGACCTTAACGCCGTCATAGGGCGTCCAACCTACCCGGCTTTCGATCCAGCGATTGGTGATCGTCTCCCGGCGCTTCAAATCGACAATCGTCAAGTCTGCGTCATAGCCAACCGCTATCCGCCCCTTTCCGCGAATGCCAAACAAGCGCTGCGGCCCGTGGCTCGTCAAATCGACGAATCGCTGCAGCGAGAGGCGCCCAGAATTGACGTGATCGAGCATGATGGGAACCAGCGTCTGCACGCCCGTCATGCCTGAATGCGAGGCAGGGTAGGCGTGATCTTTTTCTTCGCGCGTATGGGGTGCATGATCGGATCCGAGGATATCGACAACGCCGGAATTCAACGCCGCCCAGATCGCAGTCCGGTGCCGCTCGCCGCGCACGGGCGGGTTCATCTGCACATATGTACCGAGGCGCTCGTAACACTCGGGCGCGGCAAGTGTCAGATGATGCGGCGTCACTTCGACACTGGCGAAATCCTTATGAGCCTGAAGAAACGCCATCTCCTCGGCCGTTGAGACATGCAGCACGTGCACGCGTTTGCCATGCTTCTCCGCAAGCTTGACGAGCCGCGTTGTTGCAATGAGCGCGGCTTCTTCGTCGCGCCAGACGGGATGCGATGACGGATCGCCGGGTTTCCGCAAATCCATGCGCGCGATGAGCCGCGCTTCGTCCTCGGCATGGAACGACGCCCGGCGGGAAATCCTGGCGATAATTTTGTCGAGCGAGGTTTCGTCATCGACCAAGAGATCGCCGGTTGACGACCCCATGAAAACCTTGATGCCGGCCGAGGCTTCGAGTTTTTCGAGCGCCGGAATATCGGCAATATTCTCGCGCGTGCCGCCAACGAAGAAGGCAAAGTCACAGAACATGCGATGGCGCGCGCGCCGCACTTTGTCGGCCAGCGTTTCAGCAGTCGTCGTCAGCGGCTTGGTATTCGGCATTTCGAATACGGCCGTCACACCGCCCGCGACCGCCGAACGGCTTCCGGTCTCCAAGTCTTCCTTGTGGGTCAGGCCGGGCTCGCGGAAATGTACCTGGGTATCGATGACACCGGGCAGGACGTGCAGATTTCCGGCCTCTATCGTCTCGGCCGCCTTGACGCCTTTGAGGTTGCCGATTGCCGCAATCCGCCCGGCCCTGACGGCGATATCGCGCACCCCCTCGCCATCGTGATTGACGACGGTACCGCCTTTGATCAAGAGGTCATACGTCTCGGACATGGAACCTTTGTCTCCGGCAGCTTGCGTTCTTACTACGTCCCGCATACGTAACTTGGCAACTCAAGGCAACCGGCGCAATCACGAATGTCGCAAGAATCCAATCGGGCAAGCGTAGCACACCTCACAGATCGCGGTGCCGTGCGCGTCAAGGGAGCGGATGCGGCCAAATTTCTGCAAGGACTCGTAACCAACGACGTCGAGAGTCTAGTTACGAAGCCCGATGACGTTGCCTTTGCAGCCGGCGCCGCCCATGCCGCTATTCTCTCGCCGCAGGGCAAAATCCTGTTCGAATTCTTTTGCGTACGCACGCTCGATGGGTTCGTCCTCGACGTGCTGCGTGAGAAGGCACCGGAGTTGGTCAAGCGGCTCTCGATGTACAAGCTTCGGGCCGCTGTCGAGATCAAGGATGTTTCTGAGGACTACAAGTTACTCGCCTTGTGGGGGCCCAATGCCTGCTCGTCGGGACCGACCAAGGGCACTGTTGCCTTCATCGATCCACGCCATCCGGCTCTGGGGCAGCGCATCTTAGCCGAGGCCCGCTTTGCGACGGACATCGCCTCTGCCACCAATGGTTCCAAATCTACTCCGGAAGCTTATCACGCGCACCGCATCGCGCTTGGCGTGCCCGAAGGCGGCAAGGACTACGACTTCGGCGACGCCTATCCGCACGAAGCCAACTTCGATCTTCTGAACGGCGTCTCTTTCACCAAGGGTTGCTACGTTGGTCAGGAAATCGTCGCGCGCATGCAGCATAAGACGGTTGTGAGAAAGCGTGTTGTGCCTGTTGAGGCCACAGTCACACTTCCCCCGTCTCGCCCCGAAATCACAGCCGCAGGCGTTGCAATCGGGAAACTTGGATCTGTCAGTGGCCATCGCGGCCTCGCCCTGATGCGCTTAGATCGCGCCGCCGAGTTCGCGGCCCAATCCATTCCGCTTGATGCCGGCGGTGTGGCCGTCACGATCTCACTACCCTCGTGGCTCCCAGCACTACCGGCCACTCAGTCCTGAGCCGGCTCCCCCGCAGGCGCCCGGGCGGCCGCATTTTGCGCAAAGGCTTCGACGGCATGGCTGGCGTACATGACTGAAGGCCCGGCTCCCATGTAGATGGCCAGTGCCAATGTTTCCATGATCTCCTCGCGGGTGGCTCCACGTTCCAGCGCCGCCTTTGTGTGAAAGGCAATGCAATCGTCACATCGCGTGGCAACGCCAATGGCAATGGCCATCAATTCTTTGGTTTTTGTATCAAGTGCATTCGACTTGAGCGCAGCCTGAGCCATGGCGCCAAATGACTTCATTACATCCGGTGCACCGGTCCGAAGCTCTTTCAAGGGCTGACTGAGGTCTACCGTGTGATTGATCCAGTCTAAGTACATTGTCTTCGCTCTCCTAATCGGCGGCACCGGCCCCGAGCTTAAGTCCCTGCCGGTGGGGACAGCTGGAACATTGATGTTGCCATCACACCGGCACGCTGCCTATTCATTTCAGGAAAACCTGAACAGCGATTTGATCCAATGCAAACTAAGCCACCCAAAACCAGTGATTGATCGCTGCCCGTGGCCCGGTATCGCGGATCCGGAATACGCGCGCTATCACGACGAAGAATGGGGCGTACCGCTGACCGATGACCGGGCGCTGTTTGAGAAAATTGTATTGGAAGGATTTCAATCGGGTCTCTCATGGCTGATAATTCTTAGAAAGCGCGAGAATTTTCGCCGCGCATTTCATGATTTTGATGCCACGCGCATCGCCCGATACGGAGCAAAGGATTTCGCGCGCCTAATGGATGACGCCGGCATCGTGCGCAATAAACTAAAGATCGAGTCCACTATCGATAACGCGAAAGCCTATTTAGCGCTCTCCAAGCACACGCCGTTCTCGCAATTTGTCTGGAGCTTTGTTCCGGACAAACCTATGCAGAATAACGTGACGTCATTCAAAGACATTCAGGCCCAGACAGACCAATCGAAGGCCCTTTCAAAGGCCCTCAAGAAGGAAGGCTTCCGCTTTGTCGGTCCGACGACCGTCTACGCTTTCATGCAGTCGTCGGGCATGGTCAATGATCATCTCGTCTCGTGTCCGCGTCACAAGGCTTGCGCCAAACTTCAATTGAAGTTGAAGGTACCGGGTCGATGAGTACGAACGATAAGAGTGCCGTGTCTCCGCGCGCTTGGCAGCGTATGCTGTCGGGCCGCCGCCTCGACCTGCTTGAACCTGATCCCGCCGATATTGAAATCGAAGATATTGCCCATGGCCTTGCCCGCGTTGCCCGCTGGAACGGCCAGACAATCGGCGCGCACACCTTTTCAGTCGCGCATCATTCGCTGCTGGTTGAAGACATCGCCTCGACTCTCAACCCGGAGTTCGGTCACGCTGAGAAATTGGCAGCCCTTCTGCACGACGCTCCCGAATATGTGATTGGCGACTTAATCAGCCCATTCAAGGCCGCAATCGGTCTCGATTACAAAGCGTTCGAATTGCGCTTGTTAGGGGCAATTCACAAGCGTTTTGGATTGCCGGAAGCGCTCGGTCCCAATCTCAAAAAAACAATCAAAGCCGCCGACGGAATTGCCGCCTATTTCGAGGCAACGGTTCTTGCAGGCTTTAGCATTTCAGAAGCCGAAGATTTTTTCGGCAAGCCGGTCATTCCACCGGAACTAAATGTGCGGCTGTTAAGCATTGTGCCATTACCGGCCAATGACGCCGAAGCACTGTTCTTGTTTCGGGTGCGCGAACTTTCGCATCTCTGAAAATTGGTCAAAATTGCGGCTTTCACAGGGCTTTTCTTGCATCACTTATTCTGAAAATCGCCATGATCGCCCTCTAGCTCGCTAAGTGGGGAGCACGGGGATTTACACAATGAACATGGAACTTTCGGGCCGGGGCAAATCAACACTAGAGAAAGCACAGCGCGCACCGGCAAAGGACAGCATGGGTCATGCAGGCGTCGAAATCGGCTTAAACGCCGCTATTGTAGCCGTGCTCGACAATGAGCCGGTTGCGCTCGTGGTGCGAGACGCACCTGACAGTGCCGGTGCGACCGACGGCTTGCCGTTTGGCCCTTTCAGCCCTCGCGATCATCGCACACTCGAAGGTGGCCTTAGAACCTGGGTGCGCGATCAGACAGGACTCGAACTTGGCTACGCAGAACAGCTCTATACGTTCGGCGATAGAGGCCGCCACGTGGATCCGAGCGATTTGGCTCCGCCCATTATTTCGATCGGCTATCTCGCATTGACCCAAGCTGGTGACGGGCGAGGTGTTTCCAACGGGGCATGGCGCACATGGTATCATTACTTCCCATGGGAAGATTGGCGCCGCGGCCGGCCCGACATTATCGTCAGCGAAATCGAACCACGCCTCAAAGCCTGGGCCGAAAGTGCAAAGCCAATAAATGGCCCGCAGCCACAGATCGCCCGCGCCGATCGCATTCGTATGTGCTTCGGTCTTGACGGCGCCGCCTGGGACGAAGAAAAAGTTCTTGAGCGCTATGAACTGCTTTACGAAGCCGGCCTCGTCGACGAAGCGTTGCGAGACGGCAGGTCAGCAGCAAAAGTGTGGGGTGAACATCCGCGCCTTGGCCAGCCGATGAAGTTCGATCACCGGCGCATCTTGGCAACTGCTATCAACCGGACACGCGCCAAGATCAAATACCGCCCGGTTGTTTTCGAACTCATGCCGGACGAGTTCACTCTTTACGAACTGCAAAAAACCGTCGAAGCCATTCTCGGCCCGCACTTGCACAAGCAGAACTTCCGCCGCCTCGTCGAAGGAGCTGGACTGGTTGAGCCAACGGGTGAGATGAAGACGCGAACGGGCGGACGCCCTGCCAAGCTCTTCCGCTTCCGGCGCGAAGTGCTGCTGGAGCGCCCAGCACCAGGAGTTCGCGTTTCGGCGCCGCCGAGCAGCAGAAACTAACTTTTTCCCGGCGACGTCAGAACAACAGTCTTATTCGACCGTTGGTTAGCATCGGCACTGGAAATTCCAGTGCCGATGCACTAACTTACTCTTGAACCTAGAATGCTCACCTGGAGCATTAAGGTCCAGTTTCCGGCGGTCGGGCCGGCTCTAATCAGGCGCTTAATATGCTCTAAACGAGCATAATTGGCGCCGTAAAGGAGAACGTGAAGATGGCATCGACCGGAACGCGGGTCCCAGCGAGCGCTGCCAAAAGTGCCGCTGGAAATTTGCCCACACAGAAAGCGAAGGCGTTGGCAACTCCGCCCAAATACGATTGGTCGCCCGCCCTCAAAGCGGAAATGGCGCCGATGTACGAGCGCGTGAAACACGTCATCACGCCGATGGAGTGGCCGCATTATGCGCCGCTCATAAAGTCCATCAACGAACTCAAAAAAGAGCGCAACGCCGTTATCTTGGCGCACAACTACATGACGCCCGAGATCTTTCATTGCGTGGCCGATTTCCGGGGCGACAGCCTCCAACTCGCGAAAGAGGCGGCACGTACCGACGCTAAAGTGATTGTGCAGGCCGGCGTTCATTTCATGGCCGAAACGTCAAAGCTATTGTCACCTGACAAAACCGTACTCATTCCGGATATGCGCGCCGGTTGTTCGCTCGCGGCGTCAATCACCGCGGACGACGTGCGCATGTTGCGCGAAGCCTATCCCGGCGTTCCCATCGTCACCTATGTGAACACATCCGCTGCCGTGAAAGCCGAGTGCGATATCACCTGCACATCGTCGAACGCCGTCAAGGTTTGTGAAAGCCTCGGCAGCCCTCGCGTGCTGTGCATTCCAGATCAGTATTTAGCGAAGTGGGTGCAGTCGCAAACTAAAATCGAGATCATCGCCTGGAAAGGCGCGTGCGAAGTGCACGAGCGCTTTACCGGCGAAGAGCTGAACGCCATGCGCAAAGACGATCCGGGCTTGAAGATCATCGCGCATCCCGAATGCCCGCCGGATGTCATAGCGGCGGCGGACTTCACTGGCTCAACTTCCGGCATGATCAAATGGGTGATGGACAAGCGCCCGAAGAAAGTCGTGCTCGTCACCGAATGCTCGATGGCGTCCAACGTCGCCGTCGAGGCACCTGAAGTCGAATTCGTTAGGCCCTGCAATCTGTGCCCGCATATGAAGCGTATCAGCCTTGAAGGCATCTACGAGAGCCTCGTACATCTCCAGTACGAAGTCACCGTTGACCCAGAAGTCGCTGAACGTGCCCGCCGCGCCGTTGAGCGCATGGTCAATCTAACGAACTGAACGCGTTTGATCGGAAAGCGTAAGCCATGGTGGAGAAACGTCAGAAAAAATCCGAAACCGTCTTCAAGCCCGCCGAGGCGAAGACGGCATCGGGAGACATCGCCATCATCGGCGCAGGTCTCGCCGGCCTCTTCACGGCTTTGAAACTCGCGCCTATGTCCGTTACCGTTATCGCTGCCGCGCCTTTGGGCGAAGGCGCGTCGAGTGTGTGGGCACAGGGCGGCATTGCGGCAGCGGTCGGTGAAGGCGATAGCGCTGAGAAACACGCGGCCGACACGATCGCAGCAGGCGCCGGCATCGTAGACGAGCAAATAGCGGGCTTGGTCGCCGGAGAAGCCGCAGATTGCATCCGCGATCTCCTTACCTACGGTGTACCCTTCGACCGCGATCTCGCCGGCCACTACGTGCTCTCGAAAGAAGCGGCACACACGGAAAAGCGCGTGGTGCGCGTTTCTGGCGATCAAGCTGGCGCCGCGATCATGCGCGCCCTCATCACGGCAGTGCGGAATACGCCCTCCATTCGCGTGCTCGAAGGTTACGAAGTCGACGACCTCATCTGTGATGCCGGACGCGTTCAAGGCTTGCGCCTCATCCGGCCGGCCGCACTCGGACACGGCACGTATGAGTTCGTCCCCGCTTCCGCAGTCGTACTGGCAACCGGCGGCGTCGGCGGCCTGTTCGCCGTGACGACCAATCCATCTTATGCCAAGGGTGTCGCCATTGCTATTGCCGCACGCGCCGGTGCCGTCATTGCCGACGCCGAGTTTGTGCAATTCCATCCGACCGCTATCGATGTCGGTCTCGACCCGGCGCCGCTCGCGACCGAAGCCTTGCGCGGGGAAGGTGCCATCCTCGTCAATCGCAAGGGCGAGCGCTTCATGTTCAAGTCAGACCCGCGCGGAGAACTTGCCTCTCGCGATATTGTTGCGCGCGGCGTCTTTGCCGAAATCGCGGCAGGACGCGGCGCTTTCCTCGATTGCCGCGAGGCCATCGGCGAACGCTTCAACACGGCCTATCCAACCGTCGCGGCCCATTGCAAAAAAGCCGGCATCGATGGCGCGAAAGACCTTATCCCCGTTGCGCCCGCCGAGCACTATCACATGGGCGGCATCGCGACCGACGCCCGCGGGCGCACGAGCGTTGCCGGATTGTGGGCGGTCGGCGAAGCCGCCTGCACCGGCTTGCATGGCGCCAACCGGCTTGCCTCCAATTCGCTACTTGAAGCCGTCGTCTTCGGCGCGCGAGTCGCAACCGACATCAAGTCCATCACCCCTGAAAAGGGCACCGGCCATTTCGTCGATCCCAAAAAAGTTTCTGGTCCGCGTCCTCCCGGGCCCGCACAACGCGCGGCTCAAGTCGCGGAAGTGCGATCCCTTATGACGAAGCATGTGGGCGTCGTGCGCCACGCACGCGGACTGCGTACAGCTTTGCGGCGGCTTAAAACGCTGCAGGACAGTACGGGCGACGACAGCGTACTCGCCAACATCGTGCTGACAGCGCGCCTAATCGCCGCCGCCGCTGTCAATCGCAAGGAAAGCCGGGGCGGACATTTCCGCAGTGATTATCCCGAAAGCGACAAGGCGTTTGCCAAGCGCACGTTCATGACCATGGACGATCTCGAACGGATAGAAGCTCAAGTCGCGGCAACCTATTCGACGGGTCCAGCGCTCGAAAGCGTCCGCACATGACGTGCTCACAAGAGCGTACGAAGCGCGCCACCGCCACTCCCGCAACCCATGGTGCAGGCCGCAGTTGAAGCGGCACTCGCCGAAGACCTTGGCCTACAGGGCGACATCACAACGAATGCAACCGTTGCAGCTTCTGCAAAGTCTGAAGCCTTAATCGCCGCTCGCAAGCCCGGTGTGATCTGCGGACTGCAACTTGCCGAAGCTGCGTTCCGTTTGCTTGACCCTGCTGTCCGCTTCGACGTCATCGTCGAAGATGGCGAGAGCGTTGCAAAGGACGCAATAATCGCGCGCATTTCCGGCAACGCCCGAGCGTTGCTAACGGCCGAACGCGTGGCGCTGAACTACATGGGCCGCCTGTCGGGCATCGCGACACTGACCCGGCACTACGTCCAAGCAATCCACGGAACACAGGCAAAAATCGCCGACACGCGCAAGACGACGCCTGGCCTCCGGGCCTTTGAGAAATACGCCGTTCGATGCGGCGGCGGGCAAAATCATCGCACCGGCTTGTTCGACGCCGTATTGATCAAGGACAATCACATCGTTGCGGCAGGCGGCATCTCTAAGGCCGTGACCGCCGCGCGCGCCGCCGCCGGGCACATGGTCAAAATTGAAGTCGAAGTCGACACGCTGGAGCAGCTTGACGAGGTCCTCAAGCATAAAGTCGATGCGGTCCTTCTCGATAACATGACACCGGATCAACTCCGCACTGCCGTAAAGCTGGTCGCCGGACGCTGCCTGACCGAAGCCTCAGGCGGCGTTAACCTAGAGACAGTGCGTGCGATTGCTGAGACTGGCGTTGATATGATCTCGGTGGGGGCTCTGACGCATTCGGCCTCTGTGCTGGATCTTGGCCTCGACTTTGTATCCGCGGCCCAAAAGCCGTCAAAAGGCGCTTGATTTCGCCATAGTTGGCGCGCACCTGATCCGTGAGGTAACTTTGCGCCTCATTGCCGTGCAAAACTCTCTCACGCAGCTGGCGATTGTCCAAGAGGTTATATGGTAGAACTTTTCGTAATCTGGGGCATCAGCGCTCTTGTTGCAGCGGCGCTCGCCGCCGTTTTTGCAGGACAAAAAAACCGCGACTATTCCTATTGGATCGCCTGGTGCTTCCTGGTGCCGCCACTCGTCATCTGGCTCATGCTTATGCCGAAGCGTGAAGGAACCCGGCCGCGTCAGCCGCCCCTCGATCACGGTGATCGCGACGGTGGCGGGCTACTTTAAGCGTCAACCCAACTTGGCTTTGGAGCGGATCGCCGCTTGCGCTGCTGCAAGACGCGCGACGGGAACGCGATAAGGCGAGCACGAAACGTAATCGAGCCCGGCGGCATTGAAAAATTCAACAGATTTCGGATCGCCGCCATGCTCACCGCAGATCCCGGTTTTCAAACCCGGTTTTGCCGTGCGTCCGCGCGAAACGCCGATCTCGACGAGTTCACCAACACCCTCTTGATCGATCGATACGAAGGGATCGATCTCAACGATCTCGCGCTCGAGATAATTCGCGAGAATGGGCGAGGCATCGTCGCGCGACAATCCCAGCGCCGTCTGCGTCAGATCGTTGGTGCCGAATGATATGAAATCGGCCCCCCGGTCTCCTTCTGCTATGTCGCCTGCGCGCAACGCAGCGCGCGGCAGTTCGATCATGGTGCCGACATCGTATGTGAATTCCGCGCCGGTTTCCTGGCGCACAGACGCAGCCGTTTGATCGATGACGGCCCGCAACACGTCGAATTCGCGCCGGAACGCTACGAACGGGATCATGACCTCGACATGAGCCTGACTGCCAGCCTTTTTGCCTGCATTGACGGCGGCCTCAAAAATGGCACGCGCCTGCATCTCGGTGATCTCTGGAAAGCGGACCCCAAGGCGGCAGCCCCGGAACCCGAGCATGGGATTGAACTCTTTGAGTTCGCTGACGCGCGTCTTGAGCTTGGCGAGATCCATATCGAGCGCTGCCGCGACTTGTGCCGCCTCGCGTTCTTCGTGCGGCAGAAATTCGTGCAACGGCGGATCGAGCAACCGGATCGTGATCGGCAGTCCCGCCATGATTTCGAACAGCTGTTCGAAGTCTTTGCGCTGCATCGGCAGAAGTTTCGCGAGCGCGCGGCGGCGGCCCTCTTCGCTGTCAGCGCAAATCATTTCGCGCACGGCGAGGATCCGGTCTTCCTCGAAGAACATGTGCTCGGTGCGGCATAGGCCAATTCCCTCGGCTCCAAACAGGCGGGCTTGGCGCGCGTCACGCGGCATGTCGGCATTGGCGCGCACTTTCGAGCCGGCGGGCATCGTCCGCCCATCCCATCAGCGTCGCAAAAGCGCCAGACAACTGCGGCGCACGCATTTTTGCTTTACCGGCCAGAACGCGCCCGGTACTACCGTCAATCGTTATGATCTCTCCAGCGCGGAAAACGCGTTGCCCAACACGCATGGTGCCCGCGTTGCTGTCGATGCGCAGCGCGCCGGCACCAGAAACGCACGGCCGCCCCATGCCTCGCGCGACGACGGCGGCATGGCTGGTCATGCCGCCGCGCGCAGTCAGAACGCCAACGGCTGCATGCATCCCGTGCACGTCCTCGGGACTGGTCTCGGCGCGCACCAGAATGACGTCTTTGCCTTTTCCTTTGAGCGCTTCTGCCATCTCGGCATGAAAGGCGATTTCGCCGGATGCCGCGCCCGGAGACGCCGGAAGCCCAGTTGTCAGCAAGTCCTGCTCGGCGTCGGGATCTAGGGTCGGATGCAAAAGTTGATCGAGCGCGGAAGGCTCAACGCGGCATACGGCTTCCTCGCGCGTGATCAGCACCTTCACCCGCCATATCGACAGCGATCCTGAACGCTGCTTCCGTCGTGCGCTTGCCGGAACGCGTTTGCAGGATCCACAGCCGGCCGCCTTGAATCGTAAATTCCACGTCCTGCATGTCGCGATAATGCGCTTCGAGAAATGCGAAAACCTTGGTCAACTCCGGAACGTCTCGGGCATCAGCTGTTCGAGCGATGCCACTCTGACCCCTGGGCCAATAGCGGCTGCGGCGTGCGCACGCCAGCGACAACATCTTCACCCTGGGCGCGCGGCAAAAACTCCCCGTACAATTGCTTTTCGCCGGTCGATGGATTGCGCGTGAAAGCCACACCGGTTGCAGAGCGCTCACCCAAGTTACCAAAGACCATGGCCTGCACGTTGACGGCCGTGCCCCAGCTATCGGGGATATCGTGCAGCCGGCGGTACGTTATGGCCCGCGGCGTGTTCCATGACTTGAACACGGCTGCAATGGCGCCCCAAAGCTGCGCGCTCGTATCCTGAGGAAAAGGTTGCCCGTGTTCGCGCTCAACGGCGTCCTTGTATTCCGCGATGATGTCGCGCCAGGCATCCGCATCAAGATCGGCATCAGAACCAAATCCATTGAGGTTCTTGAAATTCTCAAGCGTATCTTCGAACACGCCGTGATCGACGCCAAGGACAACGTCGCCGTACATCTGGATGAAGCGGCGGTAGCTGTCATAGGCAAAACGCGCGTCGCCCGTCAGTGTGGCGAGGCCTTCAACGGTCTTATCATTGAGGCCGAGATTGAGGATGGTGTCCATCATGCCCGGCATCGACGCGCGCGAACCGGAACGGACTGACACGAGGAGCGGAGCCTTCTCGTCTCCGAAAAAAGCGCCGGTCAGCTCACCGACTTTGTGCAAGGCCCGCTCGGCCTCCTCTTTGAGACCTTCAGGGAACGCCCGCCCCCCAGTTTTGCCGCCAGAAAGAAACGCGGCGCACACCTCGGTCGTCAGTGTGAAACCGGGCGGAACGGCAAGCCCAAGGCGCGCCATTTCGGCGAGGTTTGCCCCTTTGCCGCCAAGCAGCGCCGCCATGCCGGCATCGCCTTCGGCAGCGTTGGCCGCAAAGGCGTAAACCCATTTCCTTTTGCCGTCAGGCCGAGGCTGTGTCATCAAAACGCTCCGGGCGAACGTGGCGGACGAATCCCAACGTGCTTCGTTGTGCCATAGCAGGCCCGTGCTGGCGGTGAAAGGCCACTGAACCGCTGCCCAGGTATTAGCTGGCGTTCAGCCGCAGGCGGCGAAGTGGAGAAGCAAAAATGAGCGACCTCGAAAAAGTTCTGGAAACCCTCGCCCAGTCGAAGGACGCAAGCCTAAAGCGGCTATTCGAACTTCTGAGGATAGAAAGCGTCTCGACCGACCCCGCTTACGCCCGCATTGCCGCAAGGCCGCCGACTGGTGCGCGGCGCAGCTCAAAGACATCGGCTTTGCCGAAGCCAAGGTTGTCGCCACGAAGGGCCACCCGATGGTGGTCGCCCACGACCGAAAGGCGCGCGACCCAAAGCTGCCGCACGTGCTCTTTTATGGCCACTACGACGTGCAGCCGCCCGACCCGCTCGATCTGTGGACCACGCCGCCATTCGAGCCGCGCATTGCGGAAGAACCGCCCCACGGCAAAGTCATCATTGCGCGCGGCGCCGAGGACAACAAAGGCCAGCTGATGACCTTCTTCGAGGCGTTCCGCGCCTGGAAAGCGGTTGCAGGAGAATTACCGGTTGCCGTCTCGGTCCTGATCGAAGGCGAAGAAGAATGCGGTTCGCAATCCTTGCCTGAATTCCTGGAGAGCCACGGCGAAGAACTCAAGGCCGATTTCGTGCTCGTGTGCGATACCGGCCAATGGGACAAGGACACGCCCGCAATCACCACCATGCTGCGCGGACTGGCGGGCGACGAACTCATCATCTCAGGCCCAGCGCGGGATCTGCATTCGGGGCTCTACGGCGGCCCGGCCACAAACCCCATTCGCGCGCTCGCCAAAGTCATGGCGGCCTTGCATGACGACAATGGCCGCGTCGCCGTTCCCGGCTTCTATGACGGCGTCAAAGACCCGTCTCCCGCGCAGATGGAACAGTGGAAAGCCATCGGGCTTGCGGGCGAAATGTTTCTCGCGTCCATCGGCCTCAAAACGCCGGCTGGCGAAAAAGACCGCTCCATCATCGAGCAGCTCTGGTCACGCCCGACACTCGAATTCAACGGCGTCACCGGCGGCTATCAAGGCGTCGGCTCGAAGACCGTCATTCCGGCCAAGGCATCGGTCAAAATCACGTGCCGTCTCGTGCCGGGCCAAGACCCAGACAAAGTCATGTCGGCCATTCACAATTACGTCGAAAGCATTCTGCCATCCGATTGCACGGCCCAATGGCTCGGCAACCGCGGCTCAGGCGCCATCATGTTCGATACCGATGGAAAAGCCATGCAAGCCGCCGCCAAGGCCCTCGAAGATGAGTGGTCGCGCCCGCCGTCTTCATGGGCTGCGGCGCGTCTATCCCCATTGTCTCTTCGTTTCGCGACGCGCTTGGCATGGACAGCCTGCTGATTGGCTTTGGCCTCGACGACGATCGCATTCACTCGCCCAACGAGAAATACAATCTCACCAGTTTTGAAAAAGGCGCGCGCTCCTGGGCCCGCATCCTTGCGGCATTCGCGGAACTGCCCGCTGGAACACGCGGCTGACCAGGAAGCAATCTGACTAATCCAGAAAAGAGCTTTGCGCCGCCGCAATCCGCACCTATGTTCCGGCCCGGCCGCTGCTTTCGTGCGGCCAAGAGGAGACGTTACCGAAAATGCGCTACCCTGCACTCAAGTTTTTTGCCGCCGCTGCGCTCGCCCTGACGATGGCAGGCGCTGTGTCGTATGGCCCAAGACGCGCAATTGGGAGCGCGAGCGCGACTGGCAGCAGGAGCAACGGAACAATCGCAATGCCTGGCCGAGCGAGAGGTTGAACCCGCAGGCCCAGCAGCGCAACGTGCCAGGCGAATTCGACTACTACGCACTCGTTCTCTCTTGGAGCCCTTCGTACTGCTCGGAGGCCCGTTCGGGCGACGACGAAACGCAGTGCAACCGGCGCGACGGACGCCGCTTCAATTTCATTCTTCACGGCCTTTGGCCGCAATACAATCGCGGATACCCGGAAAGCTGCCGCACAGCGCGGCGGCCATTCGTTCCCCAACCTCTGATCGACAGCATGCTCGACATCATGCCAAGCCAGCGCCTTGTCATTCACGAGTATCGCAAACACGGCACATGCTCCGGCCTCTCGCCCGAAGGCTATTATCAAACCGCCCGGAGCATGTTTGAAAGCATCCGCATTCCCGACAAATACAAGAACCCGATGGAAGCGCTGTTCATGTCGCCGGATCAGCTTGAGGCCGACATCATGCGCGCAAATCCGGATTGAACCTGACATGCTTGCCGTCGCCTGTGGCGGTGCGGGCAACCGGCTGAAAGAAATCCGCATCTGCTTCTCGAAGGACGGAGCGCCACAAAGTTGCGGACCAAACGAAGATCAACGCCGCCTTTGTTCCAGCAATCGCATGTTTGTACCGCCGGTGCGCTCAACGGCGCGCGACGAAAATTACAGCGGCTCGGACCGCAAGGCCCCGCCAAGTTCGCGGCCAAACCCGCTTCCCGCGCCGCGCATGATCGAAGATGACCGGAATATCTAAGGCGCAATCAGGAACAGGCGTTGCGGCTGCCACGTTTCAGCCTGTGGATAACGCGCCACATAACTGTACCGGCCTTGTTCCTGCCTTGCCGGTCCAGCTTGGGGTCCGCACACTTAGTCCAGTGATTCGCGCTGGACTAGCGATGCGAACCTTTGAACTCGATCAGTATTGGCCCGGCGCCCAAACGCCGGCGTAACGTCCAAACCGGCGAGCCGGGTTGGCGCGGCTGGCGAGCCTCAGTCGATGGTTGACAAGGCCTCGGTTCCTCTCCGCGTCCCCGGACCAAGTCACGGCCCTGCTCACGTGATCGCAGACCGGCGCGAGCGCCGGACGCCAATCATCTGGGGTGGACTGGGATTTTTCGCGGGCATGTTTGCCTGGCACTTGATTGGTTTTTGGTCGTTCGTCTCGAATGTGGCGTTCAACGACGATCAGCGCGTTACAGCGGCCGCAAATGGCAGCGCTAAAATCGCTGTGCCGCTGCGAAAATCAAAACCCATCGCGAACGGCAATTCTCTAGCGTCGATCTATGCGGGCAATTGCATTGCACTCGAGATTGACCGGACAAGCGGTGACGCGAAGCCTGGCGCCTGTCCGGTTGACGAAAAGCCGTTAGCAGATGCAGGCCGCACGCGCCGCGACGACCTCGCCTTTTCGCGTCCGCGTCTGCAAGATCCGCAAATCTGGACAGATGTCACGGCTGTCAAGAGCGAGGTTGCGGCAGAGGCAATCGACGAATCCTCGTTCGATTTGACGATCAAGCCGGAGCCATGATCCTGTCGATTGGCCCGCAAGATTAGGCGGCCTTGCGCACACGCTCGGCGCGCCATTGTGATGGCGCGCGCGCAATGAACCCGTGCGCGGGCGCAACATCAAATTTATCAAGCAGGCCCGTATCGATGCTCCAGCTCCGCGCGAGCTGCAAAACTTGTTCTTCGGTCGGGTGCAAAATGATAGCGCCACCCGCGTCGCCCTTGCGCCCGCGAATTCCGCGCAATTCAAATAGCTTCAAGCCTAGCGCTTTTTCTTCAGACGTGAGCCGGCCGCGATCCCAGATCACACCGTCGTCACCGATTGCAAAGGCGCGGACCATGCGGCCACGCTCAAGGCGTGCCCAAGCAAAGAGATCGATATCCGGATAGGCGGCAAAATACTGGACATCGCGAAATGTGCTCGACAGACGCGCAAGCATCGGCGTCAGCTTATCGACAAATGAGCGTCCGACGGGAAGCGGCAAGGGAATTCCGGCAACAAAAATCCATCCCTTCACGGGCGGCGAAACGAAGACATACGTGTCGCCGAGTTTGGCATCGTAAATCGTACCTATGCCGGAATCCCAGTTCGCAGGAACGAGTTCAGCCAATTCGAGCGCCTCGGCAACCGCATTCAGATCATCGGACTTGATCGCGAGCCACGCCATATCGCAGCCGAAGGCTTTCGGCAGATCAGGTTCTGCGCCAAAGATAACGCGCTTTTGCACGAGCCTCGGCGCAATGGCAAACGCGATAACCGCGACCGTCGCAGCTATAAAAGCGAAGATGACAATAAGTTGGATCAAGCTGTTTGCTCTTGTCCGCTTGCGTACTTCGAGATCTTTTGAAACGGCCAAGCGCCAGCGGCAAGCCGGTACCCAGTAAAACGAAATTTTTCCGGCCAGACGTGTGATCCGGCCGTCACGGAATTCTATATGATTCCCCTGTGGATTCCCAAATTGACATTGACTTGTGAGCCTGACCGGCCATGTGTCTCATGTCGCGATAAGAAAGCCGTTCTATGCCCGCTGCCACACCTCCTCACAAAGTCGCTCTCATTACTGGCGCTGCCCGCCGCATAGGTCGCTCAATCGCCCTTGAGCTGGGGCGTGCCGGATGGTCTGTCGCGGTGCACTACCGCAATTCGGGGCAAGAAGCCGAAGAGCTCGTAGCGGCAACTGAAGCACTTAGGCGTCAAGTCTGCGGCGCTTTCTGCCGATCTTGCCGACTTCAAGGCGATGCGCGGCCTCGTTGACCAATGCACCAAGACCATTGGCGCACCAACTTGCCTCATCAACAATGCCTCGGAATTTCTCCTGGATTCACTCGAATCTCTCGAAGAAGACACCTGGGATATCCATCAGAATATCAATCTCAAGGCGCCGGTATTTCTGGCGCAGGCGATGCTGCGCACATTACCCAAAGGCGTCGATGGCAACATCATCAACATCATCGACCAACGAGTGTGGAAACTCACGCCCGACTTTTTTTCCTACACGATTTCGAAAGCGGGACTTTGGACCGCGACGCGCACACTCGCCCAAGCCCTAGCGCCGCGCATTCGAGTCAATGCCATTGGGCCAGGACCCGTATTCCAAAGCGTCCATCAGACCGAAACTGAATTCGCCGCTGAACAAACGTCCACGCTTCTCGCGCGCGGCCCATCGCCGGAAGAGATTGCAGCGGCTGTGAAATTCATCCTCGCGACGCCCTCTATGACCGGACAAATGATTGCCTTGGACGGCGGCCAGCATCTCGCCTGAGCCTCCCCAATCAAGACCTTCCAAGCAGGGCATTCCGTTGTGAAATTTATGAGGATTTCTAACGGATTGCCGCAATCCTTCCGCTTCCGCTTCTCATTGCCGCCTTATTGATCGGCGACCTTCTCAACACGGACCACGGGGGTTCGATCAACACTTTATTAACGTTAAGCGCCTAGAAACCATTCCGGTTCTGTAGGGCGCTCATTTGAGGGTGCCGCGTAATTATGGGTGTTACCATGATGTGCCGCTTTGGGGCGCTGTTCGCGCTTCCGTTGGCGACAGCTATATCGGCTGTTTGCCTAACTGTTCCGGCTTTTGCAGCCGAACTTCCGCAAATCAAGATCAACGATGACAACAAAGTGCCCGAATGCGCGACGCCGGGGCGGCTCAGCGCCTTCCTCGATGCGCGTAACAAGACTCTCAACGGGCGCTTTGAGACCATCGCCGCAGATTACATGCGCGTTGGCGAAGAACTCGGCATTCGCTGGGATGTCGCCTTTTTCCAGATGCTGCTTGAAACCGGCAACCTGACATTCACCGGCGATGTTTCTGAGGACCAGAATAACTTTGCCGGCCTCGGCGCGACAGGCAAAAAGGAACCGGGTGAAAGTTTCCCGGACGTCGCAACCGGTGTCAAAGCCCATCTCCAGCATCTCTTGATGTACGCAGGCGAGAACGTTGAAAATCCCGTCGCCGAGCGCACACGCAAAGTTCAGGAATGGGGTGTTCTGACATCGTGGCAAAAGACCATCGATGGGCCGATGACGTACACGCATCTTGCCAAGAAATGGGCTCCGGGCTCGCGCAACTACTCGCGTGATATCGCCAATGTCTCAGAGTCTTTCTACGAAGGCTTGTGTAAAAGCGCCGACCCGAAGCCGGAAATGATGGCGCTTGCGCGCCCTGATGCCGGGGCAAAATCAGCCGCTGCCGATGAGCCAGCAAAGGACGTTGCAGCAGCCGGAACGGCTAGCGAAGAACAAGTGGCACCAAAGGTCTCCGGCGCTGAACTCGCGCGCCGTGCGGTCGCGGAAGCCCGCGCCTCGGGATCGTTCGTCAGATCCAACCTCGGCGCTGGCGCTCTTGCCAAGGCCGCTGAGACAGCAGCAACTGCCTCAACGGACGCGTCAGAAACGCCGCCTGCTAAGCCCGCGTTCACAATCATCAACGCGCCGAAAGTAGAAGCTACTGAAGCCATTGCAGCCGAGGTGCCCGCTGCCGCCCCGGAGAAAACGGCAAAAATACAAACCGCCGCGCTCGGATCCGGAACAAAGGCCGTCGTCACGCCGCCGGCCGTCAGCAAAAACACGGACGTCGCCGATCTATCATCGAAATGCCGCGTGTGGACCGCCAGTTACGGCGGAAGCCGGGCCATCATCATCAAAGCCGCCGGTGATCAGACCACCAATTACACCGTTCTCGACGTCAATGAGGGAACGGAAAAGCGCGAGGCTGAAGCCTATATAGCAGCCTACGCCAAAGGTGGTCAGCCCGTTGGTGAGTTTTCGAACCAAACTCAAGCCCTCGACAAGGCGTTCGAGCTCTGCCCGGAAGGCTGATTACCAAATCAGCCTTTCCCCGTCAGCAGCACTTCTTCGTGCCAAGAGCTTGAGATTATGAAACCCGCCACCCCACCTATCCCTAAGCGTATCTCGACGGTTGCAGCGGCGCTCGCGACACTTCTGCTTGCATCGACTGCGCTCAACGCAGCGCCACCAATCAGAATAGGCGACAACAATCGCGTGCCGGCGTGCGTTTCGCCAGAACGCCTGATGGCATTTCTCCAAGACCGCAATCCCAATCTCGATCCGAAATATCGCAACATTGCCAAGTGGTACAAGCAGTGGGGCGATACGTGGCGCGTTCGTTGGGACTATGCCTTCTTTCAGATGGTGATTGAAACCAATTACCTCAAATACCGCCGTGGCGACGGGCGGCGCGGCGACGTGCACGAAAAGCAAAACAATTTCGCTGGCATCGGCGCAACCGGTGGCGGTGTGCCGGGCAATCGCTTTCCGGACGTAAAAACCGGCGTACTCGCGCAGATCCAGCACCTCGTTGCCTACTCGGGCGAGAAGATTGTGAACCCTGTCGCACCGCGCACGGAACTGGCACAAGATAGCATCGTCGAACAATCGCGCCGCTTGAAGCGCCCCGTGACCTACAGCGACCTCGCGCGCCGTTGGGCCGCTGACCGCAAATACGGCAAGACTATAGATTTCGTCGCCGAGCAGTTCTTCACGAACTACTGCACCGGCCCCGCAACGGTTGCCGGAGCCGAGCCTGTTGCGCCGGCCCGTGTCCCCGAAGGGCGCTACGCAAAGCCTGCAGGCCTTGGCGGACCTAAACCGCAGAAGCTTGCTGGGCCCGAAACAATGCCGTGGGTCGATGGCATCAACACCGCACAGGACAATTCTCAAGACACCGCGCCAAAACCGTCTGAGAAGAAGCGTGCTCCCGAAAAATCAGGCCCTCCCGTGCGCACCCTCTGGTCGCGCGAGAACGGTTTTGAAGCGCCGCCGGAAACGGTCAAGCCCAACGCGGCAATCGATCCGGAAGAAACTCCACCAGGCATTGCTGAACCCGCGCTGCCTGCAGCGGCCAACTCGAGTGTGCCTGACTCAAGTATACCTGACACTGGCCAGCAGGACGCTGGTCAAAACCAACAGTCAGCCGCGACCGAAAACATCGAACCCGTTCTGCCCACGTTCAAGATCGCACCATCACGTCTCGGTGGGCCCATCGATACCTTGACCGTGGCGCATGAAAGAGCGGCGGAAATCGCGCCCCCGGTACCGAAACCTGCGCGCGCCGCATCCAAACAGGCCGCACTTGCAGCTACCGCTCCGGTCCCTCAGTCCGCGCGCAGCCGTTCCTTGCCGCGTTTTGACAGCAAGTTATGGCGGCAAGAAAACACTGCTTGTTAGAGCCTCACACAATGGCGGCACGGAACTTACCGCACTCAGTGTTATAGACGGCTTTGAGCAATCAATGTTTGCAACCTACGCCAAGGCCAGCGCGCCGGGTGCCGAACTTATCAGCGAACACCCTTCAAAAGACGAAGCGGTTGCCGCCGCAAATGCGATCTGCAGCGCCGGCGGTTGAAGTTTTCTAATTTCCGCGCGTTCCTATTTTTGCCCGGGCGCCAGATACTTCAGCGCGGCTGATGAAAGCGCGCCACCGAGAACACACGGTATGCCGAACTCGACCTGTCCCATCACACTCGCGGCCACACAGCCCAGCGAGAGAACCGTTTGTCCCGCTTGACCCCACCAATTGTAATTTCGCGTGCTCTCTGGCCCCTTGGCTTTGAGTTCTTCGATCGATGCAAACGCCTGCTTGCGGATTTTACCTAGTTCCAGCGTTTCAGCCGCTTCGATCACTTCGTTCAAGGGCGCACGCGCTGCGACCTCGCTTTCCGCTGAAACGCCTTTGAGCATTGCCAGGAGATCGGGATCGCGCGACGCGTTTTGCGCCAACGTCCATTTCGCCATAGCGCCAATCGTCAACTTCTCAACGTTATTGCGATCGGTCGACCACGCGATCACGGTCACGATACGCCGCACGGGCGCTTCCGATCCGGTCGCGAAGTAGTAGCCCCAGTTGATATCAATGGCCGATGAACTTTCCTCAAACGGCAAATCGGCAAGCGTCGGTTTGTTGGCAAAGAGGTACTTGTCGATCAGAACTTTCCGCGCTGGCATGCGCTCAACGAACTTGATCATCAGACCCTTCCAGTCATCAAGACCAGAATAAGCAATCGCCTTGATGAGCAGCACTTGATCCTGCGGATCTAGCGGAAACATCTCAATGATGAGTTTCTCGGCATCATCCGGATTAGAGCCGATGACACCGGCCGTAAAACCGATGTACACGCCCGCCTGGTCCATATCCTTGGTGACGCTGGATTTGACCATGGCCTTGACAGCTTCGGGCAGGCGCTTTGGTTCCGGTTTCAGACGATAGCCGTTCATCCACGTCAGCAGCTCTTCGCTCTTCGTGAAAGGAACCGGCGGCTTTGGCTTTTTCGCCTTGTTCGCAGCAAAGCCCGGCGCCACGGTCAACATCAAGGTACAAAAAATGGCCAACACAGCACGCATGAGAGCTTCCAGGCTGCAAGTTGAGGAATGACAAGGGGTTACAACGCGCTCTCGCGATGGCCATAATGTGGCACAGAGACGTTCTAGCGCTTGACCGGGTGACCCCCTGGCCAATAATTCAGGCATGAACTCAGACACATCCAGCAACGATAACGATCCCGACGGCGGCCCCGCTGACGCACCGCCGGATCAGCAGGTTCTCTCGGGGCCTGACGTCATCGCTAATTATCTCAAGACCCTGCCTTCGAGCCCGGGCGTCTACCGCATGCTCGATAGCGCGGGCGAGGTCATCTATGTCGGCAAGGCACGTTCGCTCAAGGCGCGTGTCTCAAACTATGCCCGCCTTCAGGGCCACACCAATCGTATCGCCCGCATGATTACCGCGACCGTTACGATGGAATTCGTGACAGTCGCCACGGAAGCCGAGGCGTTGCTTCTGGAAGCAAACCTCATCAAGCGTTTCAAGCCACGCTTCAACGTGCTGATGCGCGACGACAAATCGTTTCCCTATATCCTCATCTCGCGCGATCACGATGCGCCTCAGGTCATGAAGCACCGCGGCGCCAGAAATCGCAAAGGCGATTATTTCGGACCCTTTGCCTCGGCCGGCGCGGTGACCCGGGCAATCTCCATGCTGCAGCGCGCCTTTTTGCTGCGGACATGCTCGGACAGCTTCTATGAGAACCGAACCCGCCCCTGCCTTTTGCATCAGATCAAACGCTGTTCGGCACCCTGCACTGGGGAGATCGCGCTCGACGATTACCGCAAGCTGGCGGACGACGCGGCGCGCTTCTTGAAAGGCGAAAGCCAAACCGTGCGGGCGATGTATCAGCGGCTCATGGAAGACGCCTCTGAAAAGCTTGAGTTCGAAGACGCCGCCAAATTCCGCAATAGGCTTTGGGCGCTCGCCCACGTGACAGCCGATCAGACTATTAACCCCGAAGGCGTCGAAGAAGCCGACGTCTTCGCCGCTCACCAGGACGGCGGCCAGACGTGCGTCCAAGTGTTTTTTTTCCGCACCGGGCAAAACTGGGGTAACCGCGCCTACTATCCCAAAGCCGACCGGACGCTGCCAGTTGAGGACGTGTTAGATAGCTTCATCGCGCAGTTCTACGACGACAAGCCCGTTCCGCGCTTGATCCTGCTCTCGCACAACATTCCAAGCCGTGAACTTCTGGCCGAAGCCCTCTCTATTAAAGCGGAGCGCAAAGTCGAAATCCGCGTGCCCGAACGTGGTACAAAATCCGCGCTCGTCGATCATGCACTCTCGAATGCCCGCGAGGCCCTCGGCCGGAAGCTCGCCGAGAGCTCTTCGCAAGCGCGCCTGCTCGAAGGGCTGGCCGAACGCTTTTCGCTGCCCCAAGCGCCCGCCCGCATAGAGGTCTATGACAATAGCCACATCTCCGGCACTAACGCCGTCGGCGTCATGATCGTTGCAGGACCGGAAGGCTTCGTCAAAGGCCAGTATCGCAAATTCAATATCAAATCTGCTGACCTGACCCCCGGCGACGACTACGCCATGATGAACGAAGTCTTGACGCGGCGCTTTAAACGGCTCGCTCCTGCCAACCCAGAGTCTTCACTCTCGCCAACCGATGTCGAGGGCGAAGGCGCAACATCAATAGGCGAGCGGCCTGATTTGGTCCTTATTGACGGCGGTCTCGGACAACTGTCGGTTGCCCGCGATGTTCTCGCCGGACTTGGCATTAAAGACGTCGCTTTGATCGGCGTCGCTAAAGGCCCGGACCGAGATGCGGGGCGTGAGCATTTTCATATCCCCGGCCGCGACCGGCCCATGATGCTCGAAGCCAAAGACCCAGTTCTCTATTTTGTTCAGAGATTGCGGGACGAAGCGCACCGCTTTGCGATTGGAACTCATCGCGCCAAGAGATCGAAGGCGCTTGGCGCCAATCCACTCGATGAGATCGGCGGAATTGGCCCGACGCGCCGCCGCGCGCTCATGAACCACTTCGGATCGGCCAAGGCCGTCTCTCGCGCAGGCATCGAAGACCTGAAGGCGGTCGAGGGTATTTCGTCGGAAATTGCGCAGAAAATCTACAGTTTCTTCCACGAGCGGGACTAATCCCGCTGCCAAAAAATTAGCCTGAAGCGGCCAGAGCCAACGTCTGCCGTTGCGACGCGACAGCGCTCAAAACGCGAGCTAATTCCTTTTCGACGTCGCCGATTGCCAACTGAATGTCATCTGCGTGCCAACCAGCTTTCGCAATCTGCTGGAGCCGTTCACAATGCCCGGCAAGCAATGTCGCTCCGATATTCGCACTTGACGATTTTAGACTATGGGCCAGCCGCATGATGGCGCCGGGATCCTGATCCAGATGGCAATTGCGAACCTGCTCCATTGCACCCGGCGCGAAGCCGGAAAATAGATCGAGAACCCTCTCGAAAAATTGTGGACGCGATCCGCGTAGCGTCCGGACGAACCCCTCGTCCAAGGCTGGCGTTACCTCGTCATTTCCGGCAATGGCTTGTCTGGCAATGGATTGGCTGTCTTCGAGCTTCAGCCATTTTTCGAGTACATCGACGAGCTGCTCCGGCGAGAACGGCTTGCTCAAATAGTCGTCCATGCCGGCATCGAGGCAAGCACGCCGGTCTTCTTCGTAAGCGTTGGCCGTTACGGCAACAACAGGCATTGGCAGGGCGCCGGACTGCTGTTCCATCGCGCGTATTTTGCGCGTTGCGCCAAGTCCGTCGAGCACCGGCATCTGACAATCCATCAGCACTAAATCGTACCGGCGGCGGCCGCACGCTATGACAGCCTCTTGCCCGTTTTCAGCCGTCTCGACGCGGCAACCGAGTTCCATGAGATACTGCCGCGCCACTTCCAGATTGACGGGATTATCTTCAACCAGGAGAACGTTTGCACGGAAATTAGGTTTGGCGGTTTCAATCTTTTCCGCGGCTCGTGGCGCCTGATCCGGAGAGCCGACAGCCTGCGTAATCACATCGATCAAATCCCGCCTGAGAATTGGCTTCATCAGGAAGGCATGGAAGCCAAGTGCCTTAGCTTCTCGCGGTTGATCAGGACTACGATCCCGACGAGAGCATGACCAGCTTCGTCGAGATGCCGTTCTTTCCCGCTCGAACCGCTCTTGCCACATCGAAGCCGGTCATATCCGGCAACATCAAATCAATGATCGCAACGTCGTATGCCCGGCCAGTCTTCTCCTTGAAACGGAATAGATCGATCGCCGAGCGGCCGTTAACGGCTGTGTCCGCAGATCCGCCCGCTTCCTGAATATAGGACAAGAGAATTTCGCGATTTGCCTGACGGTCATCGACCACAAGGATTTGTTTCCCAGACAATTCCATTCCTTCGATGACCCGCGAAGCAAGAGCGGACGACTGCGCAAAGGCAATCGAGAATGTGATCGTCGTACCAACACCGAGTGTACTGGAAAGATTGATGGTGCCACCCATCATCTGCACGAGCTGCTGGGTGATCGACAGTCCAAGACCGGTGCCGCCATAGCGCCGGCTGATCGAAGAGTCGGCCTGAGCGAATGGCTTGAAAAGTTCGGAAATTTTATCTTCGGCGATACCGATGCCTGTATCCCGCACTTGGAACTGCAGGTTTACCACGTCATCGCCGTTCTCAACGCTCGAGACAACGAGATCAACTTCGCCCTTCGATGTAAATTTGATGGCATTGCCGATAACATTCATCAGGATTTGGCGTAGCCGGCCCGAATCTCCCTTTGCCATCACGGGAACATCCGGCGCGATGAACAGGTTGAGCATCAAACCTTTGCGATGCGCCGTCTCGGCCAGCAGCTCTACAGACGACTCAACGCAACTGCGCAGTTCAAAGTCATACTCTTGAAGTTCGAATTTCGAAGACTCGATGCGCGATATGTCGAGAATATCGTTGATGATCGAGAGAAGCGTCGTTCCGGAGCGGTAGATGGTTTGAGCAAAATGACGCTGTTTGGGCTGAAGATCGCTGCGCAACAACAGATCGGTCATCCCAAGAACGCCATTCATAGGCGTTCTGATTTCATGACTCATGTTGGCCAGGAATCGCGACTTCGCGACGTTCGCAGCTTCAGCGGATTGCACCGCGGCTTTCAAGGCTTCGGCCTGGTCTGCGAGCCTTTGGCGCTGCATTTCGCGTTCGGCTTCGGCGTGCTGCGTGGCGGCGGCAAGGTGCTTGCCATACCGGTACATCCCGCCAATCATAAGAATAACAAAGCCGGCCAGTAGCCATTCATAAACTCGTAGTGCCTGCGAAATCGCGGTTTGACGATTGAAGCGGTCTTTCTGAATTGAGAGTACGTCGTCGTTCAGATGCTGGAAAAGGCCGTTCACTTCGCCAAACTTGCGATCCATGACGGCCATGCGCACCGCAGCTTTTTCTGATTGCCCGGCCGCAAACAACTCTAAGAGGCCGCGGCTTTCCTTGACCATTTCGTTCACGGCCCCGGAAATCACGGCGAGATCGTGGATCAAGTCGTCCGTCTCGGCGCTCTTGGGACTTCGTAGAAGCTGCTCGCGGAAGGTATTGAGTTTAACCTCGAAGTCCAGGTGAGCGGAGCCAAGCCGGGACGCTTCTTTCTTCGCGTCGCGAGACTCGAAAATGTCGTTCCCAGGAGCGTTGATTTGAGACGCCAAATGAGAAAGCTGCCCGAACTGTCCGAGCCGCACGGCCCACTCATGATTTTCCCGAACCGATTCCGCGAAGGTCTCCATGATGCGGTATGTCAGACTGACCCCGGCAATCACCGTGAGCAACTGGAAAGCGGCCAACAGGCGATAGAGCTGATACCATTTGGGGCGATCTGTACCCTTGATGCGATTAGTCAAAACCTTCATTGCTCTCGCCTGCGCCGAATCACTCTCAATTTCCGGGCAAGGATCTCCGCCTATGGTTTACAGCCGGTTACCGTTGTGTTCCCTGGCCCCCACCCTGTTTTGCGACAAAGCGGGTGCCACACCCTGCCCTAATTTGGTGATAGTCGGGCGGCAATCGAATTTCCTTGATTTTTCCAACCTCTAGAGGCTGCCCTCCGTGCCCCGTTTAAAACTTGCCGCTATCGCCCTATTCCTCGCAGCGACCCTCGCCCCGGCGTGCGGATGGGCCGAAGACGTCGCGAAGCCCGCCGCCTCTCCGGCAGCAGCATCCCCGGCCTCTGCCGACCCGGCGCCCGCCGCGCCAGCGCCGGCCAAAGAGCCGCCCGCTCCCTCTGCTATTCTCCCGCCTGAGGTCAACAGCACGATTGCCATTGTCGTTGGCACGATGGAGGGCGCCGAGAAAACGCTAACCGCAATCACGACAGTTGATACCGATCTCGGACGCCTGCGCGACGACATCGATGGCGTGATCGCGCAAACCACCAGCACCGCCGACGGTCTGCGCCCGCAGCCTCGCCGACATAGAAAACCAGATCAAAAAAATCGGCACGCCACCGGAAAAGGACGCACCCCCCGAAGCAGCCACTGTAACTGCCGAGCGCACGCGTCTCGAAGCCGAAGCCCGCGAAATCTCCGGCGCCGTCAAAACACTTGAAGTGACGTGGTGGCGTGCCCGTCAGGCGATCGAGAAAATAACCGACCTGCGCTTACAACTGTTCGTCAGAAGCTTGACCGAACGCATGTCGAGCCCGCTGTTTCCAAGTTTGTGGAGCGATCTTGCGCGCGATTCCCCGTCCGTGTCCTGGCGTCTGAATTACAATGTTACCGACTGGTTCTCGTCCGCAGGCAAAGAAAAATACCGCCTAACGTTGCTCGCCGCAGCAGCGGCGCTCTTGTATTTTCTTTTGAAAATTGTTGTCCGCTGGGTGACGCGCTATCGCGCACCGCTTGGTGGCGCCACACCTACTTTCTTTGAGCGCGCAGCCGCTGCATCCTGGATTGGTCCCGTACGCGCAATCCCAGCCGTCGCAACAATACTGGCAGCATATGCCGGGCTCGACTATCTGGGGCTGCTCTACTATCCAACGGCAGCCCCTGTCGGCGCCGCATTGCTGCGTTCGGTCCTCATATTCGCGGCCGTTGCAGCCCTTCTATCGGCTGTGTTCGCACCGTCCGATCCCAACCGCCGCATTGTGCCGCTGTCGGACCGCGCCGCACGCCGCATCTGCCGCCTGCTCAAGATTCTGGCCGCCATCTACGCGGCCGACATCTTTTTCTCGAGCGTGGGTCAGATCTTGTATTTCCCGCTGTCGATGAGTGTCGTGCAGTCCCTGGCGACGTCTCTCGCCTTCGTCGGTGTTTTGGCCGGATTGTTGCTGACGCCGTTCGAACCTTACGGAGAACGCCACGAATATCCTTATCCGCGCGACAAGCCGCGCTGGCTGAAAATTCCACTATGGATTGCCGCCGCTGGTATCGTTGTGGCGTGCCTTCTCGGCTATGTCGCGCTCGCCCGTTTTGCTGCCCAGCAGATCGTCATGACCGGCGTCGTGGCTCTTGTGGCCATTCTCTTGTATTTGGCCATCCGCGCCTTCACCCGGGAAAGTGGCAAAAATCGCCACGCCGTCAGCCTCATGCTTGAGGAAACATTCGGCCTTGATGAACCGCGCCGCCAACAGCTCGCCTGGCTGACGGAAGCCGCCTTGACCATTGCAGTTGGGATCGTCGCGCTACCGCTTCTGTTGCTCCAGTGGGGCTTTTCGAGCGCCGACATCCGGGATTGGGTGAAGTCAGCATTGTTTGGCTTTGAGATCGGAGAATTCCGTATCTCCATCGTTCGCATTCTCATCGGCATCCTTATCTTTACCGCGTTGCTGTTCATCACACGGCTCATTCAACGCCGGTTGCGCGAGAACGTACTAACGCCTCCGCGCATGGACGCGGGCATCGCCCATTCCATCGACACGGCAATTGGTTACGCAGGGATCGCACTTGCCGCCATCGTTGCCATCTCGTACGCGGGCTTCGATATCACGAGCCTCGCCATCGTCGCCGGCGCGCTTTCGGTCGGTATCGGGTTTGGATTGCAGTCGATTGTCAACAATTTCGTCTCTGGCCTCATTCTTCTCATTGAGCGGCCTATCAAGGTTGGAGATTGGGTGGTCGTCGGCGACCAGCAGGGCAACGTGAAACGGATATCGGTGCGCTCGACCGAGATCGAAACGTTTGATCGCGCCAGCCTGATTGTGCCCAATTCCGAGCTCATCACGGGGCGCGTCTTGAACTGGACGCACCGCAACGCCATGGGACGTGTTGTTCTCAAATTTAACGCTGGCGCCAACGTCGATCCACGCCGCGTTATTGCCATCCTCAACGAGTGCGCACGCCGCCACCCAGACGTTCTGCGCGATCCGGCCCCGCTCGCCGTCTTCGAGGGCTATACCTCGACGGCGACCGATTTCTCGCTGCGCGTTCTCTTATCCGATATAAACAAGGGCCTCGGCGTGCAGTCTGACCTCAGAATCGCAGCCTTTGAAGCCCTGCGAGCCGCGAATATCGACCTGCCAAGGGGCTTGGAAGCGGTTCAGGCGGCCTCATGACGAGCATGTGACGCGGCCGTTTTTGGGTTCCAATGCGGGCCCCATTGACGGCGCGCGTCGCAATGATAAGCCACAGTCATGGACCAGATCGTGCGCCGCCCTATCCTGACCAGTCTGCCGAATATCTTGACCTATGGCCGCATCGCCGCCGTACCGGTCCTCGTCGCCTTTTTATTTTTCTCGACCAGCAGCACCGCGCGCTGGATCGCATTCGCGATCTTCGTTGTCGCAAGCCTCACCGACTGGCTCGATGGCTATTTGGCGCGCATCTGGGAACAGCAATCGAACCTCGGCCGCATGCTCGATCCCATTGCCGACAAGCTGCTCGTCGGCGCGACACTCCTCATGCTGGTTTACGACCGCACACTCACCGGTTGGTCGATCCTGGCGGCCGTCATCATCCTATCGCGTGAAATTCTCGTTTCGGGCCTGCGCGAGTTTCTAGCAGAACTCAATGTCAAGATCCACGTGACCCAACTCGCCAAATACAAGACGACTTTTCAACTCGTGGCCCTCGCCATGCTTCTTGCTGGCCCGGCAGCAGAGCCAATGTTGCCCGGCGTGACGGAAGCCGGCGTTGTCATACTCTGGATATCCGCACTCCTGACGTTGTTTACCGGATACGATTATCTCAAAGCCGGTATCCGCCACGCAATGGAATAATGAAAGCTCATGACAGAAACACGCGCCTCGACGCGGCCCATTGCCATTCGCTATTTTGCCTGGGTTCGCGAAAAGACCGGCAAAGGCGAAGAAACCGTCGAGATCGGCCCAGGCATTCTGACGATCGCCGATCTCGTCGTTTGGCTGCGCACGCGCGGGCCGGAATATGACGCAGCTTTCGCATCCCCTGGCAGCATTCGCGCCGCCATCGACATGGTCCATGTAAAGCCGGACGCGAAAATATCCGGCGCCCGTGAGATCGCGTTTTTTCCTCCCGTCACGGGTGGGTGATCCGCCATGAGTGTCAGCGTTCGGGAACAAGACTTTGACATCTCCGCCGAGATGGATGCCCTCACGCACGGCAACACAGAGATTGGTGCTGTCGCGACGTTTGTCGGCAAGGTCCGCGGAGAAGCGCACGGCACCTCGCTGCAGTCGATGACGCTGGAACACTACCCCGGCATGACCGAAGCCGAACTTGCAGCGATTGAAGTGGAAGCCGTGGCGCGCTTCAAATTATCGGCCAGCCGTATCATACATCGCATCGGCGTCACTGAAACCTGGCGACAACATCGTCTTTGTCATGACCTGCTCGCCACACCGCAGCGATGCCTTTGCTGCCTGCGAATTTCTGATGGACTATCTAAAGACCCGGGCCCCGTTCTGGAAAAAAGAGACCGGCCTGAGCGGCGAAGGCCGCTGGGTCGATGCGCGCGGATGCGATGATATGGCGGTAAGCCGCTGGAATAAGCCCCCCGGCGGATAAATCGGCCAGATTTCGCCGCTAGTTAGGGGCCAGTTAGGGGATAGCCATGCGTTAAGACGGCCTTAACGGTAACTGGACGATAACCTTAACAAGGCCCAGCAAGATCCGTGAAATCGCCATCTTCGCCGGGCACATCCATCTGGTCCCGCATCCATCTCAACGGGGGTGCGCGTAGACGGGGGTCTGTAGGTGATGAGTTCAATTCTATCGCGTGCCGGCTGGCGCGCAGGTGTAGCCGTTTTGGCTGCTGCCTGCTCACTGACGTGCGCCGCCCAAGACCAGCAACAAGACCAGCAAGTTGCGGCGGACGATACGACCCTGCCACGCACCGAATTCGCCGCCACGGCGCCCTCCCCTGCAGCACAAGCACCTGCCAAAGCCACAACAGCCCAGACCATGGGCACGCGCTTCGTGATCGGACTTGATCGCAAAGTAGAATTCCAAGTCTTCTCGCTCGCAAATCCTAATCGCGTTGTGGTCGAATTCCCCGACGTCAAATTACAACTTCCCGACCAGACGGACGGCAACACTGTCGGTCTCGTCAAATCGTTTCGCGGTGGCCTTGCTGCACCCGGCAGAACCCGCGTCGTGATTGAGGTGACCCAGCCCGTCATTGTGGATAGTTCGAAAATAGAAAAGACCGCCGATGGGCACGTCAGACTTGCACTGGATATTCTACCGGCCGATGCCGCCCTGCGGCGCAGCAAAAAGGATCTGAAACAACCACTGGGCCTTGGTGCTGCCGGTCTTCAGCCTCCGTTGCCAAAACCAGCCCAAAGCCCGCGCGCGCGTGCCGCAAAAGCGTTCAAGCCCGTGATCGTGCTGGACCCCGGCCACGGCGGCATGGACTCTGGCGCGACCAAGTACGGCACGGTCGAAAAGAACGTCGTTCTCGCCTTCAGCCACGTTCTGCGCGACCTGCTCGAAGAAACAGGGCGCTACAAAGTTCTCATGACCCGCGACAAGGATATATTCGTCGAATTGGACGAGCGCCTTGCCTACGGCGAAAGAAACAGCGCCAATCTCTTTATTGCCATTCACGCCGACTACGCAGGGAAACGCGCGCGGGGCGCCACCATCTTTACGCTGCGCGACGGCGTCGCCAAGGATCTGAGGCGCTCGTCCTCACGGCGCTCGGCCGAGAAAGTCTTGTCTTCAAACGAACTGAACGCCGTCAAGCGCGTTGAAGGCGATACGTCCGCCGTCACCGGCATCCTTGCCGAACTCGCTGAACGCGACGTCGAACGCACCCAAGAGCGCAGCGACGTGTTCGCAAAAACCGTAATCGACAACATGAGCGACAGCACCACGATGCGCCAGGAGCCCGATCAACAGGCTGCCTTCCGCGTTTTGAAGACGGCACAGTTCCCGTCCGTCCTAATTGAACTCGCCTACGTGTCGAACCAGCAGGACGCCAACAATCTCAAGTCCGACGAATGGCGCGAGAAAGTGGCTGACTCCATCGTCAGCGCCATCGACAACTACTTTACAAACCAAGTCGCGCATATGCCAATGTAAGGGAAATCCGCGCCGAACCCGTTTGGCGTGCAGGCAATTTGTTCTCTGGCTACCTAAGTAAGTTGCTCTGTAGACACCGAATTTGCCATTGCGTAGATTGCGCACATGACAAACCGCAGAAGCGTAATTAGATCAGCAAGTGCGCTTGCCTGCATCACCGCGTGGGATGGGTTCGGGATGACACCGTCCGCAACTGCCGGAGTTGAGAAATCTGCCGGAGCGGCTGGATTCCGAATGCCCCTCGAGAGCGACCGGCACGAACGGACATTTATGCAGTGGCCGTCTCGTGTGAACCTTTATGGCAGCGCATCCGCGCTCATTGCCGTTCAAGATAAGATCGCGCTTATTGCCAAGACAATCTCTGCTTTTGAACCAGTCGTCGTACTCGCGAGCCCTGAACAATCGGAAAAAGCCGCCAAAGCGCTCGGTTCCGGAATTGTCGTATGGTCCGTCAATACGGACGATCTCTGGTGCCGGGACAGCGGGCCGACGTTCGTTGTCTCAAATACCGGAAAAATCGCCGTCTCTGATCTTGGCTTCAACGGCTGGGGAAACAAACAGGGCCATGCTGTTGATGGCCTCATAGCGGGTCGGATCGCGGAGAAACTTGGATTTACTATTTTCAAAAATGGAATTGCTGGCGAGGGCGGAGGCGTCGAAGCCGACGGTGCGGGCACGGTGCTGGCGCATGAGAGCTGCTGGATCAACCGGAACCGCAACAATGGCAGTAAAGAAGAAATCGAGCGGCTCATTCTGGACGCGCTAGGCGCTGAGCGGATGATCTGGGCTCCCGGTGTCAAGGGTGCCGACATCACCGATTTTCATATCGACGCGCTCGCACGCTTTGTAAAACCGGGACAAGTCGTTATTCAGCTGGGCAAAAGCGTTGATCACCGCGATCCGTGGTCGGTCTCGGCATTTGAAACGTACGAGGTCCTAAAGGCGGCCCGGGATGCGCAGGGACGGAAACTCGACATCGTCGTCATCCCCGAACCAGTCAACTTCCGCTCGCGCTCGCAAGATTTCGTAAACTCATACGTCAACTACTATGTCTGTAACGGCGCCGTTGTCGGGGCGGAATTCGGTGACGCGAAAGCCGATGCCGAGTTCAAAGCGGATATTGCAACAGCTCTATCCGGGCCGGGACGTCGTCAGTCTCAACATTGATTCAATAGGCGAGGCAGGAGGCGGCATTCATTGCGCAACTCAGCAGCAGCCGATGACACGAACTTAAATCATGACAGGACAGATTCTGCTGCCAAAGTCCGCCCTGACGTTTGATAACAAAAAAGGCCGGCACACTTGGCGCCGGCCTTTTTCAATTGTCGTCGCCGGATATAATGCCGGCGCTGCGTCAGTCACGTCCTACATGGGGGGTATTTGTGATGTTGCTGCCAGGGGAGAAGAAACAACCAGCGAGGCTCCCGTGCCGGGACCTGCCCGATCGCTGGACGTGTTGAAAGCATTGTTGGGGTTAAACGGGAAAAGCGCTTCTGCATGAGGCACTCCGTCTTCCAATTGACCGCAAACCGGCCGTCTGAGACCAGCTTCTCGAAACCACGGCAAAATGCGTGCGATCGGCCAGCACACGGGCTCGCTGGCCGGGCACGAACGATGTGCGCGGGACTTGAAATTGCGGGAAGGGGTTGGACAGGGACGTGAGATCGCCGGGCCTGGGCCGAAACAACGCTCCCTCGGGCAGCCCTATCCATCGCTGCCACGCGCCGTTTGTAGCCGTCGGCAGGTCCATTCGGACCTGATTCAGAGAAGAAAAGGGCATGTGACCCCTGGCTCTCGCTCTGACGCCCGCACTGTGTTGTAGTTCCCTTTAATTCCTTGACGGAATCTAGAGAACTTCAACGTCTCACGAGACTGAGGTTACGTGATTCGTGTGACGATTCGTTAGATCGGCAACATAAGCAGGCGGCACGATCAGGCGTACAACGGGCCCGTTCGCCGATATCTCGACTGGCGTCGCGCCCGCTTCATCACCATCGACTTCAACTGGGACCGTAAAGGCAGAGGAAATACGCACGCGATTGCAAGGAATTGAGAGTACGCCTTGAGGCCGTGTCTTAGCATCGGCAAGGCGCCCAAGCCCTAGCGCCACAGAGGCAGCAATCAGATCCCGCCGTGTCGTGCCAGTCACAATCACCGCCACGAGTTGGCCCGCGCCGAGTTGCGTATCACGCGTTAAACGAAAAGATCCGCCGTAGTGTGCAGCGTTCGTGACGATGATCCAGCTCGCATTGTAGTGGACACCATCAACCTCAACATCGAGTTCATAGACGCCGGCTCCCAGTGTCTTGAGGACGGGCGCGGCATAGGCGAGACGGCCGAATATGCGTTTGGATTTTTGGTTTAGTAGCGCAACGATCCGGCCATCAAACCCCGCGCCGGCCATCAACAAGAATGGCGCACCGTTCACGATCCCGCCGCGCACGGGAATGTCTGGCCCTTCAAGCAGAGTCTCAGCAATGACGCGCGCACGCGTTGAAAGCCCGATCTCGTGACGCATAACGTTACCGGTGCCAAGCGGTACGATGCCGACCGCTAAAGGTGTTCCAGCGGCACCTGCCGCGACCGCCCGGATCGTTCCGTCGCCACCCGCCGCAATCACGGCGTCATAGCCACCACTCAGGGCCACTGCCGCAACTTTTGCAGACGCATCCTCCGCACTCGATGTTTCAAGTGCTGTGACGCGCGCACCCTGTTGTTCCAAATGCGCGACGACGCGATCAAGTCTTCGTGGCCGGCCGGCGCCAGCACTTTGATTAAACACGAGTGCAAAACTGCGGCGCATGTATCGGTCCTGAGCAACACCGGCACAAAATGAAGAGGGCGCTGCGGATCGCGCAACGCCCTCAACCTTGGCTATCTTTATCGGCTTGGTCCGTCAACTACGACAGACTTAATGTGCCGGCAATTCGGCAGTGCGCGCGGACGATTGCACGGCCTTCTGCACCTTTTCGAAAGCCCTGACTTCAATCTGGCGAATACGCTCTCGCGAAACGCCGAACTCGGCCGACAGCTCTTCCAAAGTTACCGGATCCTCGCGCAACCGGCGCGCCTCAAAAACCTGCCGTTCGCGCTCGTTCAAGACCGACATCGCATTCGTCAGATAAGACCTGCGCCGGCTCATCTCGTCATTTTCGACGAGACGCTCTTCCTGGCTTGGCGTTTCATCCACCAGCCAATCCTGCCACTCGCCAATTTCCGCGTCGGCTCGAATGGGCGCATTGAGAGACGCATCTCCGCCGAGCCGGCGGTTCATGCTGATCACTTCCTCTTCGGTAACACCGAGTTTGGTCGCGATCTTCTTGACGTTCTCCGGCTTCAGGTCGCCCTCTTCGAGCGCCTGCAATTGGCTCTTGGTGCGTCGAAGGTTGAAGAACAGCTTTTTCTGCGCCGCCGTGGTGCCCATCTTAACGAGGCTCCACGAGCGCAAAATGTATTCCTGGATCGAGGCGCGGATCCACCACATGGCATATGTCGCCAAGCGGAAGCCCTTTTCTGGCTCGAAGCGTTTCACGGCCTGCATCAAGCCCACGTTGCCTTCGGATACGACTTCGCCGATCGGCAAACCGTAACCGCGATAACCCATGGCGATCTTGGCGACGAGCCTCAGATGCGACGTCACCAGCTTTTCAGCGGCGTCCTTGTCTTCATGTTCCTGCCAGCGCTTGGCGAGCATGTATTCTTCGCCCGGCTCCAGCATTGGAAATTTGCGGATGTCTTCCAGATAGCGCGATAGACCGAGAGATCCACCGGCAATGGTCGGAAGTGCTCTACTAGCCATTTTCATTTTCCGCCGCCCTTCTCCCGTTTCCGGTTCGAGCGGCCCTCCGTTAGCGGAACCTTGTCACCCTTAACGATAAGGACGCCCCAGTTCCGGCGCACGTTACATAAGTGTTAGCCGCAGGATTACATCCCCCTGCTCTGGTGGCCGGCCGCAGAGTACGCGATCACTGATGCGTGAACCCTGTCCCCGTGGGCTAGTTCGCCGATCTTAGGCTTCTTGGCGGAGGCCGTGCCCTTGCCGGCACGGGATTTTTTGGGCGACCCGCCCAGCGCCCGGAGTGCCTCAATAACATTCTGAATATCAAGTGGGATTTCACTCTCAAATGACATTTGCTCCAAGCTTTCCGGGTGCTCGAACTCAAGTTCGGCGGCATGCAGCGCTTGGCGTCCGAGAGCTTCCAGCGCGTCTTTGGCTCGTTCCGTTAATAATGACACTTGGGTCTTGAAACCGGTGCCGTAAACTTGGTCGCCCAAAACCGGATGGCCGATATGCGCCAGATGCACACGGATCTGATGCGTGCGCCCGGTCTCGAGCTGCAGTTCCAAGAGCGAGACGACGCCCTTTTTACCGGCACCGTCGAACACCTCGACAACGCGATAATGCGTGACGGCGTGCCGTCCAATCGAGCTCCTCGTGATGCTGATCTTTTTCCTGTTTGCGCTGCTTCGCGTCAGCGGTGCGTCGATCGTACCCGCAGGCTGGTCCAGGACGCCCCACACCAGCGCGCGATAAACCCTGCGCAAGCGCCCGTCGGCGCCATGGCTCTTGAACTGCTCACTCAGGCTCTTGTGCGCTGCGTCGGATTTGGCAACGACAAGAAGTCCCGATGTATCCTTGTCCAGACGATGCACGATGCCGGGACGCTTGACGCCACCAATTCCCGATAAGCTTTCGCCGCAATGAGCGAGAAGGGCGTTGACCAAGGTGCCGGACGCGTGGCCGGCCGCTGGGTGCACAACCATTCCCGGCGGCTTGTCGATAACAATCACGTCACTATCTTCGTAAACGACATCGAGTGCGATATCTTCGGCAACGACATCCGTGTCCTCGGCCGCCGGTACACTCACCTCGTACGTCTCACCTGATTTGACCCTGTGGTTCGCCTCTCTTATGGTCGCGGCGCCGTTACTGACTTGGCCGTCGCGGATCAGAGACTGCACGCGTGCGCGGCTGAGTTCAGGATGCGGACCAGCGAGCCGGCCCGCAAGCCAGCGATCGAGGCGCTGACCGGAATCATCCGGCTGCACCTCTTCTGCGATTACGCGGGACACTTGGTTTTCGATTGGCAATGGCAATGTGTGCGGGACTTTTTTAGAGTGACGGTTTCAGATCGATTCCAAGGAGCAGGGCCATGACGAGCGCGCCGGACGAACGCGGCAGCAATGATGCGCGCGGCCCCTCGCCGGGCTCCAGAGATGAGGCTCTCATGCGCGAAATGCGCCTGCAGCGCAACCTTAAGATCCTGGTCGCGACACTCGGCTTCCTCATATTCGCCGGTCTTGGCGGTATTGCCTGGAGAATGATGGGGCTTGCCAAGGAGCGCGCAGCAGTTGCTGGCACGTCCACAACCGTCGCAGCTTCACCGGGCTCAAGTGACATTGCGCTGGAACTGCCAAAGGGCGCGCGCGTCGTCTCGACCTCGATATCAGGCAATCGCCTCGCCGTTCACTATGAAGGCCCAAGTGGCACTGGCATCGCCGTCATCGATCTCGATACTGGAAAGCGTATTGCCAACGTTAGTCCGCAAGAGGCACTTCCTCGGGATTGAGGGACGGGCAGCAGGCAGTCGGCAATCGGCAGTAGGCAGTCGGCAATCGGAGGCAAAACCTGAACCCACTTCGCATTGCCTAGTGCCCGTTGCCCATTGCCCACTTCAGCCCCCCCTTCCCTTACGCCTCGCGCTCCCCTATAGCTTGCTGACCGTGATCAGCCCCGTTCGTCTAGTGGCCTAGGACGTCCGCCTCTCACGTGGATAACAGGGGTTCGACTCCCCTACGGGGCGCCAATCTCAGTTACCAACCCACACAAGCAGCATCGTGCGCCATAATCCCGCGACATGATCCCGAAGTGAAACCGGCGGAAATCAAATCTCAAACTCGCTGAGTTTCGCGCCTTTTTTCAACCGCTCCAGAACCCAGTTCGGTTTGCGGCCACGGCCAGTCCAGGTGTCGGACTTATTCTCCGGATTGGCATACTTGGCGATCCCAAGAGACTTGCCCTTGGCCGCCCCACGTCCGCCGCGCCCGCCGCCAAAAAGCTCTGCAACGGAAAAACCGTGGTTGCCGGCCAATTCAGCCATTTTACGCTTCAATTCATTGCGCTCTTGATCGCGCACGAGGGCAATTGCCTTTTTGACTTTCGCTTCAAGCTCAACCAGTTCCTTCAAGGACATTTTATCGAGATTGAGGCCAAGCTGCTTCTTCGGCTTTTGTTTCACGCTATTAAATCCCTAATTGTCACTCTGGCCGACATTTAGCCGAGATTGGCGATATGTGCATCCGGATTTTGCAATATCGCGGCGATTTGTCGAGCAACGTCCTTAAAGACAGACGCGTCACAAACTATCGCATTTATTCGCTGCGCAACGCTTCGATTGGATTCAATCCAGCAGCCCGCCGCGCGGGAAAAAACCCGAAGAATACGCCCGTTACTCCTGCTGCCGCGAGGGCGATGAGGATCACGCTTGGCGAGATAAGTACTGGCCATTGTGCGGCCTTTGCAACGGCGGACGCTCCACCGACGCCAAGCACCGTACCTATTAACCCGCCGATCAAGCACAATGTTACGGCCTCGACCAGGAATTGCCTCATGATATCGCGGCGGCGCCCGCCGACCGCCATGCGCAATCCGATTTCACGCGTGCGCTCGGTCACTGAAACAAGCATGATATTCATAATACCGATACCGCCGACAATGAGCGATGTAATAGACGTCGCCGCCAGCAAATAGGTCATCGTGCTCAGAACTTCAGTGCGTGCCTTCATGAATTCGGCGAGATTGCGCACATTGAAATCGTCTTCGGCTCCAGGTTGAATGCGCCGCCGCGTTCTCAGCACACCTTCTATTTCGTCTTGAGCGTCTTTTAGATCGGTCGAAGGATCGAACTTTATGTAGATTTGGCCTGCCTGATCGGTCGTCGTCTGGCTTTTTCCGAGGATCTGGTTGCGCGCCGTTGTCATCGGCAACAACACGAGGTCATCTTGATCGCGCCCAAAACTCGACGGGCCTTTGATGGCGAGAACCCCAATCACGAGAAAAGGCGTATTCTTGACGCGGATTATTGAGCCAACCGCGTCGCCGCCTTGAAACAATTGTTTCACAACCGTTTGACCAATGATCGCAACTTTGGCCGTACCGCGCACGTCTTGCTGCACAAAATCCCGGCCTGAGACGACAGGCCAGTCGCGTACGGACAGAAAATCGGCATGAACGCCGCTCAAGGTTGTGGTCCAGTTGTTGTTGCCAAAAACCACTGGCCCAGAGCCATTTAGCTGACCCGAAATGGCAGCCACACCCGTTACTTTTTCGCGGATCGCCGTCATATCGCCTTCCGATAAAGGCCTGTCGGTTCCAGCCCCCGCCGAGCGGCCCATGACGCGGCTCGAACCCGAAAACACAACGAGCATATTCGAGCCGAGCGAGGCAATCTGCTTTTCGACTTCGCTGCGCGCGCCCGACCCGACCGCCACCAGAACGATGACCGACGCGACGCCAATGATGATACCAAGTGTCGTCAAGATCGATCGCAGAAGATTTGATCTGAGCGCCGTCCAAGCGACGCCGAGACTATCCAACAGGCTCATGATGCACCTCCTGCTGCGGTAACTTTCCGGGCCTGCGCATCCTGGCGCACATCGTCGATGATTTTGCCGTCCCGGAACGTGATCCGCCTATGGGCATAGGCAGCAATATCCGGCTCGTGGGTCACGAGAATAACGGTGATCCCTTCTTCGTTCAGCTTTGTAAAAAGCAGCATGATCTCTTCCGAAGTCTTGCTGTCGAGCGCGCCGGTCGGCTCGTCCGCTAGCAGGATTTTCGGATTGTTGACGAGCGAACGGGCTATCGCGACGCGCTGCTGCTGGCCACCTGACAGCTGGCGCGGGTGATGATCGAGCCGATCGCCAAGACCAACTTGGTTCAGGCGCTCGCGCGCACGCGCTTCGGGGTCATTGGGACGGGGGTGCGCGTACAGCATTGGCAGCATCACTTGGCGCAGCGCCGGCGTGCGCGCCAGCAAATTGAACTGCTGAAATACGAACCCAATACTGCGATTGCGCATATCGGCCAGTTCATCGGCATCCAATTTTCCGATATCCCGGCCATCGATGTAAAGCGTGCCCGTCGTTGGCACGTCGAGCGCGCCAATCAAGTTCATCATGGTCGATTTGCCGGAACCGGACGTCCCCATGATGGCGACGAAATCGCCCTCCGCAATCTCAAGTGAAACACCATCCAGCGCGCGAACTGTCTGGTCGCCCATCGTATAGACTTTGGTGACATCGTCGGCGCGGATCAAGACTTTCGGCGCCGGGCTGCTTGCTGGCTTGGCGTCTCGTACCGGCTGGGGTGCGCTCATTTCTTCGCTTCGCGAGCGCGCACCACGACACGCTCGCCCTCCGCAAGTTGCCCTCCGGCAATCTCGGTGAACTGGTCGTCGGATATGCCAAGGCGCACGAAGCGCCGCTCTGGCTGACCGTCCGCCGCTAAAATGTGGACGCCACCGGCTTTGGAATTTTCGCGTCCGCTTTTCCACTTATCGAACAACGGCCGCTGCTGCTCGGAAAGCGTGGGCCTAAGAGTTTGCTCAATCGCAGCCTGCATGCGCTGGCGCATGGCCGCCGGGTCGGCAACGTCTGTCTGCACGCCGCCGGGCGCCGACTGGCGCTGCGCCATCATCTTACCAATCTCTTCTTTGATCGCTTGCTCTTGCTCCGTCGTCAATTGCAAATCGTCTTTCAATCGTGTCAGCATGCGCGCGCTACGATCAGCAGGATTTCCGCGGCTTGCCGTATCGCCACGTGGCTTGAAGCGCAGAGCATCGTTCGGCACGCGCAGCGCATCATCCAGTTTGGCAACTTCGATTTGGACGTTTGCTGTCATGCCTGGGAAGAGCTTGCGGTCGTTGTTCAAGGCTTCGATGATGACGGTGTAAGTGACGACATTGTTCAATTCAGTCGCGGCAAGGCGAACCTGGGTCACCTTGCCTTCGAAAGTCCGGTCCGGATAGGCGTCAACGGTAAAAGCGACTTTGTTGCCTTCCGCCACCACGCCAACGTCGGCTTCGTTGACCTGGGCTTCGATGCGAATGCGTTTTATATCCTGTGCAATCTTGAACAGCTCCGGTGCCTGAAGGCTGGCAGCAACCGTCTGTCCAAGGTCGATGGTGCGCGAAATAACCGTGCCATTGATAGGAGACACGATCCTTGTCCGCTCTAGATCGACTTCCGCTTGTTTCAGCGCCGCCTCACGCTGCGTGATAACAGCTTTGGCACTTTCGATCTGCGCCTTAGCCACGTCGATCTCAGCCGCCGCTATCGCCAAATCGCGGTTGGCATTCTCAAGCGTTGCCGTGGCGGCAAAACCTTTTTTCTGCAAAGCTTCCTGGCGCTCACTGGCACGCTCGGCTTGATCGCGCACGGCCTCGCCCCGCGTCATCGCCGCTGTCTGATTGGCAAGCCCGGCCTTGGCCGCCAAGAGATCCGCCCTCGCCTGCGCCACCTTCGCTTCAAAGGTCCGCGCGTCGATCGTCGCCATGACGTCGCCGGCCTTCACTTCGCTATTGAAATCGACCAAGAGTTTGTCGATCTGACCAGACAACTGCGAGCCGACGGAGACTGTCACCAGGGCGCGTACCGGTCCCGACGTCGAAACAAGCTTTCTTATAGCCCCCTTGGAGACTTCGACCGTGTCATACTCAGCACCGGCCTGCTGCGTCTGGCCGGGCGCCAGCATCCAAAGCCCGCCCCAGCCCAGGGCCGCCAACGGAATCGCAAGAGTAAACAAGTATTTCAATGGCTTGGCCATGGGCACCTAAATGCTCCCTCGCGCTTTCGCGTCTGCACCTAACTTAAGAACGCCATTTGAGCGCCTATCCGTCGCTAAAGTGTATACGACGCCATGAATACAGACTGGATTTGGGCTCTGTTGCATATGGACCCAAAGAGTCTAACTATCAATACGGGTGGCAATTGGGCTCCAAATGGGCACCTTGCCAGGGCGCTGTTTGCAAGCCGGGCAGTGACCGACTAGGGTCCACCCACACCGTCATCATCGATCCCGCAACGACGAGGAGATCAATCTCGTGTCTTTGAAGCTTCCCGACCTCCCCTACGCTTACGATGCGCTCCAGCCCTATATGTCCGCTGAGACGCTACAGTTCCACCATGACAAGCACCACTTGGCTTACGTCGATAACGGCAACAAGCTGCTCGCTGGATCAAAGTACGAAGGCAAGAGCCTCGAAGACATCTGCAAAGCCGCCTTCGACGACAAGAGCGCCGGGCTCGTTAATAACGTTGGCCAGCACTGGAACCATTTGCATTTCTGGTCCTGGATGAAAAAGGGTGGCGGCGGCCGGAAATTGCCAGCCAAGCTCGAAAAGCTCATCGAGGAAGCCGGCGGCTTCGACAAAGTCCGCGGCGACTTCATCAACGCCGGTCTGACCCAGTTTGGTTCAGGCTGGGCTTGGCTCACCATCAAGGACGGCAAACTCGAAGTAGCCAAGACACCCAACGGCGAAAACCCCTTGATGCACGGCGCCAAGCCCATTCTCGGCTGCGACGTCTGGGAACACAGCTATTACATCGACTACCGCAACGCTCGCGCCAAATACCTCGAAGCCTGGTTCGACCACCTCGTGAACTGGGAACACGTCGAAGAGATGATGGGCTAACCGTCTCTTACGATTTCCGTTCAGTCTGCTCTCAAGTTGGGGCGTCCGTGGTATCATGCTGCATCTCAGCGTCGTGCCACGGGCGCCTTCATGTCATCCACGCCACTTCGACTTGCCGCCGTCGATCTCTTCAAGCAACTTCCTGCCGAAGATTTGGCGCGCCTGGAACAGCGCCTTGTTCCATTGCCCATCCAGCGTGGCGGCATTCTCGTGCGCGAGGGTGACCCGGCTGATGCGCTCTATGTCGTGGTATCGGGGCGATTTTCCATTAGCGTCGCCAGCAGTCCCGAACCTGTCGCGGAAATCTCCTCCGGCTCTCCCATCGGCGAGATCGCCTTTTTCGCCGGCGGCGCGCGCACCGCAACCGCGCGGGCCATTCGCGACAGCGTCGTCGTCCGCCTGACGCGCGAAGACTTCGACGAGGTTTCCGCGCATTCCTCCGCAATGTGGAACGCGGTCACAGCAACGCTTGCCAGGCGCCTTGCAGCTGAAACGCGCAAGTCCGTCGCGTTGAAGAACGGCGCAGTGCCAAAACCCCGGCCGCGCACCATTGCCATTGTCCGCGCGGGCAGCGCCCCGATCCCTGAAGCGTTTTTCAAGCTCTTCGAGGAGACGGCACGCCAACGCTCGCGCACACTACTCCTTTCGTCAAAGTCCATCACGGACCACATCCCGTCTGAAACAATCAACTCCTTAGATGCCACGCGTATCTTCAACGACCTCGAAGGCCAATACGAAACGCTGCTCTTTCTTGCCGATGACACCCTCACGCGCTGGAGCGAGAAGGCGATCCGGCAGGCCGATGAGGTTCTCCTTGTCGGGACTCAAGGGGATAGTCCCGTCGGAACCAGCGTGTCAGCTAACCCTGTTGAAGCATTTCTCCTTAGCCTCGAACCCAAGCCCCGGTGCCGCCTCGTCATCGTGCACAATCGTCCGGGCGTGGTCCAGGGAACGCGACACTGGCTTGGCATTCGCGCTCCCGAAATGCACCACCACGTAGCGCTTGGTTCAACGGCGGACATCGAGCGGCTCTGGCGCTTCATTAAGGGCGAGGCCCTTGGCTTTGTCGCCTGCGGCGGCGGCGCTTATTGCGCGGCCCACATCGGCATCTACAAAGCTTTCAGCGAAAAGAATATCGAATTTGACTGCGTCGGCGGCACTTCGGGCGGCGCTGCAATGGCGGCAGCATTTGCTCAAAATGTCCCCGCCGCTGAAATCGACGCCCGCGTGCACCGCATGTTCATCGACGGCAAGGCGCTCTCCCGCTACACGCTGCCGCGCTACAGCCTGCTCGATCATACGCATTTCGATAAACACCTTGCCGCCGAGTATGGCGAAGTTCGCATCGAAGATATGTGGAAGCCCTTCTTTGCTGTTTCGATGGACCTCTCGGATTACGCGGTCGAAATTCATCGCGCCGGACCGGTTTGGGAAGCTATACGCGCCAGCGCATCGATCCCAGCACTATTGCCGCCCTACTACACGCGCGATGGACGTATGCTGGTCGATGGCTCCGTCGTCTCGAACGTTCCCATCGACGTCATGCACAAACTGAAGAGCGGGCCAAACGTCGTCGTCAGTTTCAACCCGCCAGCTGGCGAACGTTTCGCCGTCGATTACCAAAGCTTGCCGGCCCGTCGCGAACTCATCATGCGCACGATAAACCCGTTTGCGCGCGGCAGCTTGCCAAAGGCGCCCTCCGCTGCCACCGTTCTCGTGCGCAGCTTGATGGCCAACCACAGCCACTTCGAACGCCAACTCGAACCCGGCGATTGGCTGTTCGTCCCCCCGACGGACGCCAACATGGGCGCCCTCGATTGGCGCCGCCACAGCGAAGTCGTCAAAGCCGCATACCAATACGCTTTGGCCGAAATCGCCGGCCGGGGGAAATGATGTTGCTTTTGCGCATCGCGTTGCGCGTGAACATTTGCCAAATCGCAACGATATTTTATGCCTTTTCAGGCTATCTAGACTTCAGAAAGCCTTTGCCTTGTAGCGGCCTTCTACATAGTTTCCTAACTTGAGTACGTTGCCTATGGTGGGCACACGGGGGCACGTTTTGCGTATAGTTTTGCCTAGCCGGTTGATTGTCCCGGTCGCCTGCGCGCTTTTTTCGTGCGGTTGCGCGACGACGATGGCGCGCAACGGCATCGCGGACGCGCGCCTCGCACAAACCGCTACTGTGCGCGATATGCCGTCGGTACGTTTTTGGGGCGACGAAGTTCCAACCGACGTTGTCGCCGAAGTACGCCGCCGTTTGCCCAACATGCCGCTCGTCGCCCGCGACGCAACCCGCGTCAACGGACGCCCCGTTGTCGAAACGCTTGCACTTTCGGGCGGCGGCGCGGATGGAGCGTTTGGCGCCGGTGTTCTCGCCGGTTGGACGGCGCGCGGCGATCGGCCCGAATTCGAGATCGTCACCGGCGTCAGCGCCGGCGCCATCATCGCACCCTTTGCTTATCTCGGGCCCCGTCTACGACAAGAGCCTCAAGCAAATCTGGACCCAGTACCAAGCCAGCGAAGTCATCACCGCTCAGATTATCCCGGGACTTTTCGGCGGCTCCGCGCTCGCTGATACAGGGCCGCTTGCCGGGCTCATCGCGCACTACATCGACGAGAAGATGCTGCTCGATATTGCCGCCGAGTATAGCCGCGGCCGTATCCTGCTGGTGCTAACGACAAACCTTGACGCGCAACGCCCTGTTGTTTGGAACATGGGCGAAATTGCCCGGGCTGGTGACAAAAAAGCGCTGGAACTCTTCCGCAAGGTGATCCTCGCTTCTGCCGCCATTCCGGGGGCCTTCCCGCCCGTTAGCATCGATGTCGAAGCTAATGGAAAACCTTACGAAGAAATGCATGTCGATGGCGGCACGATGCGCGAAGTTTTCGTCCTGCCCGTACAAGCCCCCTTCAGGGCCTTCGATCCGCTGTACGCGGCGAAGCCTTTGCGCAAGCCTCTACATCATCAAGAACGGGAAGATCACACCCGAAATAAAAGTTGTCGAACCAAAGACCCTGCCAATCGCAACACGCGCCATTGCAACGCTGATCAAAAGCCAGAACTGGGGTGAGCTATACCGCATCTGGCGTCTTGCACGCGACGACAATGCCGATTTCAATCTTATTGCTGTGCCGCCGACATTCACGCGCACGACCAAAGAGTTCTACGATCCCGAGTATCAGGAAGCGCTTTACCAGCAGGGTTTCCAGCTCGGCAGCGAGCCAGGTCATTGGATGAAGGATCCGCCAGGCCAAACGCCGATTGGGCCGCGCTAAGGTCTGTCCGGTTTTGATTAAATCATGGACAGACCCTAGCTTTCTGTTTTGCCGTGCTTCTTTTCGGAAAACCGGTTCCCATCCCGGCCTTCGCCGGGACAAGCTTTTTCCGGAAGCACTCTAAGCAGTTGCTTGCCACTCACGGAGACTTGTCTTTTGGTGCGCTATCGCCACCGTAAGTCTCAACCTTGAGCTTTTCGAGATAGCTCAAGAATCGCATCGATCTCACTAGGTGCAAAAACAAACTCCGGCATATCGGGATGCCCGGAGACAATTCCCTCCGCCAGCGCTTCCGCTAAATTCTCAATCGGATAGCGCGTCACCACTTGCCGGAACGGCGGCGCTTCTTTGTGGGCGCTTTCGCCCGTCGCGCCTATCGCATGACAGCGCACGCAATTCTTAGTGACGAGCACTTCGCCTTTGTCGGGCAATGCACCTGCGCGCAACTCCACCGGGAAGGCGCACATAACCGCCGTCACGGCGTACAGGCGCGTCACGTTTGCAGACCACCTCCATTGCATGAATAGTCTCCACTGGTCCACCGATCGGATATTTCTAATCGAATTCGCTGGAGCGCCCTTTGACGCGGATCAACACCGCGATATCAATCGGAAATCGACTCGACGACGATGACTCTGATGGCTGTGGCTCAATCAAGCCAGCCCCAGCTCTGCAGCAGGACCTTGAGTTTCGGCCACCACATCTCCTGGGTGATGGCACCCAGCAGGCCCGCCCCAACGGTGCCGCCGGCCGCCAGCAGCCCGCGACGCACGATACGGACAGCGGTCTTACCGGTATGAACCGACACGGAAACGGGAAATTCGCGATCGGGCAATGACGTCGATGTCGGCAAGCCCCGGCTGTCCTTGAGTGAAGCGCTGACCCTAACGAACAGCTGGTGTGCGCCAGTTTTGCGTGGCGTAACCTGCCATACCCAGCGCCCATAGTCGGCCTGCTCGAACGCGGTGCCTTTAAGATGTTCGCTCGAGACAAGCTGCGTTGTTTCCGATTGGCGCTCGATGTCGAAGGCCCCGCCTTTCGCATAGATGCTGACGGACATGGTCTCAAGGATCGGAATATCCTGACTAGTAAGAGCGCCGCGTCCCACCAATCCCTGCGTCAAGGCTTCGGATGCCGCTCGTCCGAGCCGCACCTCGACGACCTCAGGCTCGCCGATCCACATTTTCTCAGGGATCTTGTGCACAAGACGGCCCGCCTCGACGGCCAGGGCCTCTTGTTGTGGCGCGGCGGCCGCAATAGAACGCGGTGCTGCTGGGGTGGCGGCGCCGACGCCTTCAATTCTGAATCTTGTGTCATCCCTGACACTGCTGGGGCTCATCGGAGGACGAAGCGGCTCGGCTGCGGCACCTATGCCTTCCGTTCTCCTAATCGGAGATGCTCTCGAGCCGGACCCGATGCTGCCTGGTTGCAAAGGTTCGCGGCGCGGCTCAGCTGCCCCGACTTCTGGCGCCGGCCGTTCCGCCGCACCGGCCTGACGCGGCACCGGTGGCTCGGCAGGAGGCCTGATGTGCCCCAGCACCCGCGTGATGCCCTCTTGGTCGCTGATGAGCGGCGTGTTCAGCTTACGGAATTCTGCAGGCAGGCGCTCAACAGCCAAGTTCTCCGCGCGAACCGGAAGCAGCCGGTTCACTTTAAGCGCTGCACGCGCTATGTCATGGAACTGCACCAAAACGACCGATGTCTGGGACCAGAAAACGACGACACTATCATAAATGTAGAGTGCCGAGAGCCAATTGGGATCTTTGGCGGCATCGCCAACGAACCAAACTTTAAGACCACGCTTGGTAAGCGCAGCACCAAGCTCTTCGGCCGATGCCGCATCTTCCTGCGCGTGGCAGATGAGAATGCTGCCCATATCCCATCCCCTTTAATAGACAGCAGATAGCCTAGCCCTTTTGCCAGCGCTTCGGAAGGGCGTATAACCTGCGTGCCTACCTCTTCGTAATCGACTTGACGATGATGTTCTTGATCGTCGTCGCAACGGTCCGCGAAATAGAGCGCTGCAGCTCCTTGCCGATCATGTCGCCCATGCCTTGGCTCTTGCGCCCCGTGGTGGAACTGCGCCCACCGCCAAGAACGCCGCCAAGCCAACCGCCAATGCCGCCGCCCGCACTTGCTTCTTGCTGCGCCGCGTCGGTGCGCTGACCCAAAATCTCGCGCGCGCTTTCGCGATCCTGCTTTTCTTCGTACTTGCCGAAGTAGGGGCTGTATTCAATGACGCCGCGGCGCTCTTCTTCCGAAACCGGACCGATGCGCCCCTCGGGCGGGCGGATAAGCGTCCGCTGCACGATCGATGGCTCGCCCTTGTTTTCGAGCATCGAGACAAGCGCTTCGCCCACCTTCAATTCCTTGATGACAACTTCGGTCTTCAAATCCGGATTCTGCCTAAACGTTCTTGCGGCCGCATCAATACCGGCTTGATCCTGCGGCGTGAACGCGTTCAAGCGATGCTGAATACGATTGTTCAACTGGCTCGCAATCGTGCGCGGCACGTCGGCCGGGTTCTGCGTGATAAAGTACACGCCAACGCCCTTCGAGCGCACGAGACGTGCGATCTGCTCGATCCTGTCCATCAAAGCTTTCGGCGCGTCGTCGAACAGCAAATGCGCTTCGTCGAAGAAGAACACGAGTTTGGGCTTGGGCTGGTCACCGACTTCAGGCAGCGTCTGCCAGAGCTTGGACAACATCCAAAGCAAGAAGGTTGCATAAACGCGCGGCGACTGCATCAGTTTGTCGGCCGCCAGCACGTTGATGACGCCGCGCCCATCGGGCGCCACGCGCAAGAGGTCATTGATGTCGAGCGCAGGTTCACCGAAGAAATGCTCCGCGCCCTGTTCTTCAAGCACGAGCAGGCGGCGCTGGATCGAACCAACCGACGCGGCGGCAACATTGCCATACTTCGATTGTACTTCCTTGCCGCGCGCGCTGAGGTCATTCAAAAGTGCGCGCAAATCTTGAATGTCGACCAATCCCATATTCTCGTCGGCCGCCACACGGAACGCAATGTTCAAAACGCCTTCCTGAACTTCGTTGAGCTCCAAGAGCCGCGAGATCAGTAACGGGCCCATGTCGGCAACCGTCGCGCGGATCGGATGACCGCTTTCGCCAAACACATCCCAGAACACAGATGGGAAGGCTTGGTTCTGATAACCCTCAAGCCCGATTTCCTGCGCGCGCTTGACGAGGAAATCCTTCGGCTCTCCAACAGCCGCGACACCCGACAAGTCGCCCTTGATGTCGGCGGCAAAGACCGGCACGCCGGCATTCGAAAAGCCTTCGGCCAAAATCTGCAGCGTCACGGTCTTGCCGGTGCCGGTCGCGCCCGTAATGAGCCCATGCCGGTTAGCGAGGCGCAGTTCCAGGTACTCGGGCTTGACACTTTTGCCGACGAAGATCTTACCGTCTTGGATGACTGACTGGCTCATGATGTTCACCGCTTTTCTGCAAATCCTGGCCGTTAGGGCGACCGACTCGGACACCCCTCGATATGGCGCCGTCTTGACACGCCATTGTGGCGTTTGCAAACAGCGTTGCATAGCTCATCGGCTGGAAAACTGGCGCCAATGGGCAAACAGTTGTTCCGCTAAACCGTTAGAGCGAACCTTAATACGCGGCAGGCGCGGCAATAGGGCCGCCCGGCGCGCCATTTTTTGCCTCGTCGTCATGGTCTTCGGGCCGCTATACAGAAACCGTAACTTATGACGTCAGGGATCGCGCCACGATGACCTCGCCCAATCCGGATCAGAAGCCAGATCTGAAATTAGCTTCGGGCTTTGCAGCGCCCGGATATGAGCATTGGCGCGGCATGGTCGAAAAGGCCTTGAAAGGCACCGACTTCGACAAGCGGCTCGTATCGCGCACGGCAGACGGCATCGCCGTCAAACCGCTCTATGCCCGCACCGACGCACTCGTCTCCGCTGAAGGCGCTATGCCGGGAGCGGCCCCCTACACGCGCGGCACGTCCCTCGTGCGCGATGGCCTCGGCTGGAACATCTGCACGATACACATCGAGCAGGACCCAAAGGCCGCCAACACGGCAATCCTTGAAGACCTCGAAGGCGGCGTCAACGTCATCGTTTTGCAAATCGGCGGCATTGGCTTGCCCGCCACCAAAGAGGCGCTCGATGTCGCCTTGAAAGACGTCATGCTCGACGTCTGCCCGATTGCGCTGATCGCTGGCGAAGCAACATTTGATGCCGCGACCGCGCTCGCCGCCGTCTGGACCGCGCGCAACATTCAAAACGATCAACGCTGCGGCTCATTCAGCGCCGATCCCCTAGGCACCCTCGCACTGCAGGGACAATTGTCCGGCACCCTCGACACGGCACTCGCCCAGGCCGTTGCGCTGACAAAACTTTCGTTGGCCATGCCGCGCGTTTCCGCTCTCACAGCCGATGGCGTCGGCTATCACAACGCTGGCGCCACCGAAGCCCAGGAACTTGCTTGCATGCTATCGACACTTGTCGCGTACTTGCGTGCCTGCGAGAAGGGCGGAATCGCACCCAAGGACGCATTGCCGAAAATATCCGTCGCACTCGCCGCCGATGCCGACGAGTTCTCGACCATCGCTAAACTCCGCGCGGCCCGCAAGCTGGTGTGGCGCGTGGCGGACGCCTGCAAAGCGGGAGAGGCTGCCGCCCGCGTGCGCTTCGCCTGCCCAACATCTTACCGCATGATGGCCAAGCGCGACGCCTGGACCAATATCCTGCGCACGACAATCGCCTGCACGGGTGCGGCGCTTGGCGGCGCAGATTCGATATGCGTGCTGCCCTTCACCTTCGCACTCGGCAAACCCGACGCTTTCGCGCGCCGTGTCGCCCGCAACATCCAGATCGTGTGCCAGGAGGAATCCAACCTCGGCCGCGTCACAGATCCTGCTGGCGGATCCTGGTACGTCGAACAATTGACTGACGAAGTGGCGAAAAAGGCCTGGGAACTCTTCCAGGACATCGAAGCGCGCGGCGGAATAGCCGAAGGATTGAGCTCCGGCTATGTCCAGGAAATGATCGCTCGCGCAGCAGACGCCCGCGCCAAGCAGATCGCAACCGGCCGCATGGAGCTGACAGGCGTTTCCGCGTTTCCTATTCTGGGCGATGACAACATCAAGACCGAACCTTGGCCAAAGCCCTGGGCCGCACACGCGTCGCCATCTGCCATCTCTGTCACGCCCTTGAAACCGCATCGCCTAGGCGAAGCCTTCGAAGACTTGCGCGATGCCGCGGATGCCGCTGGCGGTTACACCGTGTTCTTGGCCAGCATGGGCGATATCGCCGATCACAACGTGCGCACTACGTGGGTCAAGAACTACCTCGCGGCCGGCGGTATTGAGACCATCATCAGCGACGGCTACGACTTCGGCTTCCGTTGCCGCCGCCGCATTCAACAACTCCGGCACAACTGTTGCCTGCATTTGCTCCTCCGACGCGGTCAACGCCACGCACGCCGAAATCACAGCCCGCGCGCTCAAGGCCAAAGGCGCGACCTGGGTCATGATGGCTGGCCGTCCCGATACAAAAGATCCTTCCAAGGAAGCCGCACTCCGCGCCGCCGGTGTCGACCAATTCCTGTTCGCCGGCACCGACGCGGTTGCAATTCTGAAAGAGCTGCACGAGAAATTCGACGGATAATACCTGATGAAGCAAGCCAAAGCCGACTACGTTCCTGGCTTTCATGTCTTGACCGGAGACGAGAAATCCCAAGCCGCGACGCTCGTCATTCAGCCCGGCCGCCACGTTGGCGGCCCCGACAACAAACACCGCGGCGCCGATCAATGGATTTATGTCGAGAGCGGCAGCGGTGAAGCGACTATCGAGGGCGCAACACTTGCGCTTGAAAAAGGTTCGCTGATCTTGATCCAGCGCACCGAAGCACATGGCTTCCGCAATACGGGCAACGCCCCGCTCAACATCCTGACGTTCTACGTGCCACCCGCGTATGACGAAGATGAGAACGAACTTCCGGCAGGGAGAAGCTAGTCCCCTTTGGATTTAAAACATCCCACCTTATTTTGGTAACCATAGCTCTTGCGCGGCTGGCAGAGATCACCATTTAAGCGCATAATGGGCGTGTAGTATTTGTCTAAATGTGGAGGGAACAGTGCGCGGCACCTTGTGATCCAAAATTCGAGCCCTACAATTTTCTCCGGTATTTTAGTTTCGGCACACGTTCGTACTTGCAGATTTGGAGCCAATAATCATGCAGATATCTTCGAAGTTCGCGATTGCCACAGCCGCCATGCTGAGCGCGTTGATCGCAGCGCCTCAGGTCAATGCTCAGACGACAAGCCGCGGCGCAGAATTGATCGCCGTCGACAAAGGGCGCGTCACCGGTCAAATTGTTGTTGACTTCGGATCACGTAAATTGACGAGCGCGACTGGAGTAGATGTCTACACCATCTCGAATCTCACGGCGGCTGATCTGATGGTTCTCAACGGCACTATCAATAGAACGCCGGAAAAGAGCCTTGGTTATTCGGTTAAATTTGATCTCTTCAATCCAAAAAACCCCTCGCAGGTTGCCAAAGAAGCGGCGATTCTCAGGGGCGATGTTTTGATTGACCAGAGCGGACGCTACGATCCCGTATCTGGAAAGCTGCGCATTGACGTCGTCAAGGGCACGCAATCGACGTCTGCGTTCCGCGGCGGGCTGCAGGGGCGCGAGGTGACCCGCTGGTGGGAAGTCTCAGAGCAACTCAAAAAAGCGCAGAAGGCTGCAGCTAAGGAGTACAGCCGCGTGGTCGAAGGCAAGACGATCGTAATTCAGGTGAAGAATGCCGATCCATTGAAATTCGACGGCCTCGTGCTCGCGACCGGCCCTTTCTCGTATCTACCTGAGACGACGGTGCGCGGTAGCCTCGATTACGACTACGAGCTCGGCAACTGGCTGCTCGACAACAATGGACTGACGCTAAACTATCAGCTGGGCGAGAAAGTCATAAACGACCGGATTACAGGCTCGATCCGGTTCGCGGAAGAAAGCGGCAACGCATCCGTCGATGGCAAGAAAGTCGCCTACACAGGGTACTACGAATACAACTTGCGCTTCAATGAAGAGGCCCAAAAATCGGACGCCGCCTTCTTCGAAGGCGATGCCAGCGCCCAGTCAGATGCGTTCTTTTCGACCGCCGATCAATCGAAACCGGGTATTTACGGCAAGGTCTACTTCGAAGACTTCGGAAGATAACTGCAGAACGGTCAAGGACGAGGAAGCCAATGCGATGAAGTGCGTTGGCCCGACGAAATCCGTGATCACATACGATCTGAAATCGACGGGCCTGACCTATGCGCAGCTCGCGGCCTGGATCAAAATCGAGCAGTTCGTGATTGGGCCATTCACCGACGAGTGAGTATCACCTTTGAGTACGTATGCGCGGGCGGCCATTAGGCCGCCCGTTTTGCCTTGAGGCAGCCCTATCCGTATTTTCGCTGCATCGTCATGCCGCTTGCGGGCTCTTCGCGAGTTTGCAAGAATTGTTTGGGCGTCACACCGCGCATGGAGTAATCCACTATGATGGAGCGCAAGCTCGGTTCAAAGGGGCCTCACGTTTCTGCTCTGGCACTCGGGTGCATGGGCATGAGCGAATTCTACGGGCAGCGCGATGACGCAGAGTTGATTGCGACGATCCACAGGGCGCTCGAACTCGGCGTAAACTTCCTCGACACCGCCGACATGTACGGCACGGGGGATAATGAGGAACTCATCGGCCGCGCGATCACGGGCAAGCGCGGCGCATATTTCGTCGCCACGAAATTCGGCATCGTGCGCGACGCAGCTGATCCCACGAAGCGGGGATATAATGGACGGCCAGAATACGTGCGCCAAGCCTGCGATGCGAGCCTGAAGCGCCTCGGCGTAGAGACAATCGATCTCTACTATCAACACCGCGTCGATCACGCGACGCCGAATGAAGAAACGGTTGGCGCGATGTCGGATTTGGTGAAAGCAGGTAAAATTCGTTACATCGGTCTGAGCGAGTGCTCCGTCAACACGCTTGAACGCGCGGTGAAGGCTGCAAGGATTACCGCCGTGCAATGGGAGTATTCGCTGTTCACGCGCGATTGCGAACAGGGCGTGCTGGACCTTTGCAGGGAGCACGGCATCGGCTTGGTCGCCTATAGCCCCTTGGGTCGCGGATTTCTGACCGGCGCGATCACATCTCAGAACCAGTTCGACGCGAAGGACTATCGCAATATTAGTCCGCGATTTGTTGGCGATAACTTTGCGAAAAATCTTAAACTCGTCGGCAAGGTGAAGGAGATTGCAGTGGCGAAAGGCGTAACGCCGTCGCAGATTGCGCTCGCGTGGCTCTTGGCGCGCGATCCTTCAATCGTGCCGCTCTTCGGAACCAAGCGGCGCAAGTATCTGGAAGAGAACGTGCAAGCGATGGATATTGTTCTGTCCGCTGGAGACCTGGCGGGTATCGACGCCGCGTTTCCGCTAGGCGTCGCGTCGGGCGCGCGCTATCCTGGCAGCGCAATCGGCAGCGTGAATAAGTGATGCACGCAGCGTTACGAACGCGTCATTCACTCTAGTGTTTCAGCGACGCCGCATTTTGTTCCCAGCTGCGTCCATGGAAGGCTTCGACGGTGAGAGACTTTGGCTGAATATCCAGACAGCGCACATTGACATCGACGCCATCTGGGTTCGAGCGCGGCGTGTAAAACGCTTGACTCCGAACACTCTACAAAACGTGTGGCGCGCGACGCCGTTGTTGGAGGTATAGGTCGTGATATCTTCCGCCCCGCGCAGCAATCTGAAATTTCGTTTCGGCACGACGAGGTGGAGAAATCCGGCCCTCGCGCAGATCGAACAATTGCACTCCCGCGCGACGATATTTTCAGGCGCCTTCACCTCGAACGCGACCCGCCCGCAATGACAGCTACCAGTATAGAGCATGGGCGGGCCCCGTCAGTTTGGGCCGATCACCTCGCCCTTGAATTCGGCTTCGAGATCCTGTTCCAATTTCACGAGATCTTCGGGCAGCGGCATGCCGAAAGCTTTCATCTCGTTTAGCTTTTCGTGCAGCTGCAGATAAATCTCATGCCGGTCTTCCGGTTCGTTCTGCATTTCCGTGAGCAAGAGAGAAATCTGCATTTTCAGTTGATCGAAAGCCATGGGGCAAGCCTTTCGAATTCGGTTCCACGAAATATTATTAGCACATCGCGGCGCGCGCTGCACCGCGTTCTACGGGCCAGATATCAACGGGTTCCTGTCTTACCCCGGCACAGCGCCACCAAACTGCCGTGCAGTGGCGCGCACGCGGCGCGCCTCCTATTAGCGCGGACCGCGTAGTGATTTGCTTGTGCTCAATTGGCGGCGGCTTGTGCGATTTTCGCGTGCGCGTCCCAAATGAGGCGTTGAATGACTTCCTTGCGATTAGGCACGTTCGGGCTCGCGCGGCGCAAATCGTCGAGCTGCTTGATGGTGTTGCTATCGAGGGGAAGCTGCATGACGTGATCCATGATGGGGCTCCGTTGCGGTTGAAGGTATGGCTGGATTGCAGCCGTTTGATACCGGCACCATGAACAGTACGCTGTCACCGACGGGACAGGCATCAAACAAACCAACAACCCCACCGTCATGGCCGCGAAGGCGGCCACCCACGGCCAGTTTCAACACGTGTGATACCTGCTACCAGCTCCGCGCTCGCCACTTGCGTTCCCGGAAGCCGCGCCACGCGCGACAGCGCGGCAATGCGGTTGTCCGGGATCACGTCTGCGCAATTGTTCACGGGACGCAATCCCGGATCTCCGAAAAGCGGCTGCGCCGTTTTTCTCGCCCGGGAATGCGGGTGGAGGAGAATGTGCGCGAACTCGGCGGCATTCGACGATTTTGACGTAGCGGGTGCTGGGGTTCATTCAATCTACAACCCTGTTCCTAGCCATACTGGTAGCTTGGGGAACAACGCGACCAGCGCCTGCACGACTGTAGCCGCTGTGGCAAATGCCGCCAGAATGAGTTCTTTGCTTCGCAACTCAATGCGCCGAATTGCGACCGACTTGCCGTGCCAGTAGAGCGCTCCAGCCACATCCACTCCGAGCGCATCTAGCTCATCCTGTCCAATTCCGCGAACACCTTTTGGCCAATCCTCACGTTGAACTTTTCGAGGCGGCACTCTAGCCAGTTCTTCTTCGCGTTTTTTCCAATCGTGACTTTCGGTCATCGAACTGCCTCTCAGTTTGCTTCCCTCACTCCGCAGCCGCCTTATCCCCATACCCCAACTGCTTATTCAGCTTCTCGACCAAATCCGCCACCCATCCACTGTCATCCTAGGCCTCGTGCCTAGGATCCATTTATCCGCTGGCACCGGAGCGAGTGGCGCGATGGACCCCAGTGACCCCGGCCTTCGCCGGGGCAGGCTAAGCCCTGGGATGACACTTCGTGTTACTCCGCCACTTGCCCCGCCCCATACCCCAACTGCTTATTCAGCTTCTCGACCAAGTCCGCCGACCCACCGCTGTCATCCCGGCAGAGCGAGCGCCCGCAGGGTGTTCGCGCAGAGCCGGGACCCAGTGTCCCTATCACAAATGCCGGTGGGTCCCGGGTCTCGCAAGTGGGCTCGCCCGGGATGACAGGTTTTTACTCCGCCGCTTGTTCCGTCCCATACCCCAACTGCACATTGAGCTTCTCAACCAAGTCCGCTGCTGCCTCCGGAATATTCGTACCCGGTCCAAACACGGCCTTGGCACCCATCTGGAACAGCTCTTCGTAATCGGCAGGTGGAATGACGCCGCCGACGACGATCATGATGTCGCCGCGGCCTTCTTTGTCCAAAGCGGCTTTCAATTCGGGCACAAGCGTCAAATGTCCGGCGGTCAGTGACGACACGCCGACGACATGCACGTCGTTCTCGACCGCCTGACGCGCGGCTTCATCTGCGGTCGCAAACAGTGGCCCGATGTCGACGTCAAAGCCAAGATCGGCAAATGCCGAAGCGATGACCTTCTGACCCCGGTCGTGGCCGTCCTGGCCGAGCTTGGCAATCAAAATGCGCGGGCGGCGGCCATCGTTCTTATCGAAACCTTCGACCAGCTTCTTGACGCGATCCATGCTGGGATTCATCGCCGCTTCCTTTTTGTAGACGCCGCTGATCGCACGGATTTCCGCCTTGTGGCGGGTGAAAACTTTTTCAAGCGCATAGGAGATTTCGCCGACCGTCGCCATTTTGCGCGCGGCCTTCACGGCAAGATCGAGCAGGTTGGCGCTGCCTTTCGCGCCTTCGGTCAAGGCGTCGAGCGCCGCCTGCACGTCCGCCTCGTTGCGCTCGGCGCGCAAACGCGCGAGTTTGGCAAGTTGGGCTTCGCGCACGCTCTTGTTGTCAACCTTCAAGAAGTTGATCTCGCGGTCGCCCTTGATCTTGAATTTGTTGATGCCGGTGATGGTCTGGCGGCCGCTATCGATGCGCGCCTGTGTCCGCGCGGCGGCTTCCTCAATGCGCATTTTCGGAATACCGAGCGCGATGGCCTTCGCCATGCCGCCCTGCTCTTCGATTTCCGCAATATGCAAAAGCGCCTTCTGCGCCAAATCGTGCGTCAATCGCTCGACGTAATGCGATCCGCCCCACGGATCGATGGTGCGCGTGGTGCCGCTTTCCTGCTGCAACAGAAGCTGCGTGTTGCGGGCGATGCGGGCCGAGAAGTCGGTTGGCAACGCGATCGCTTCATCAAGGCCGTTGGTGTGCAGCGATTGCGTGTGGCCCTGTGTTGCCGCCATCGCCTCCAAACACGTGCGCGTGGCATTGTTGAAGATATCCTGCGCGGTCAGCGACCAACCCGAGGTCTGAGAATGCGTGCGCAATGACAGCGAACGCGCGTCTTTGGGATTGAACTCTTCCCTGATGAGCTTGGCCCACAGCAGCCGTGCTGCGCGCATCTTGGCTATTTCCATGAAGTAGTTCATGCCGATTGCCCAGAAGAACGACAAGCGCGGCGCAAACGCATCGACGTCCATGCCCGACGCGACGCCCGCGCGCACGTATTCGATGCCGTCGGCAATCGTGTAGCCAAGTTCAAGGTCGGCCGTCGCACCCGCTTCCTGCATGTGATAGCCGGAAATCGAAATCGAGTTGAACTTCGGCATGTGCTCGGCGGTGTATGCAAAAATATCCGACACGATGCGCATCGAAGGCGCAGGCGGATAAATGTAGGTGTTGCGCACCATGAACTCTTTCAGAATGTCATTCTGAATGGTGCCCGCGAGCTTGTCCGCCGAGACACCCTGCTCCTCGCCCGCCACAATGTAGAGCGCGAGAATGGGCAGCACCGCGCCGTTCATGGTCATCGACACGGTCATGTCTTGAAGCGGAATGCTGTCGAACAGCGTGCGCATGTCGTAGATCGAGTCAATCGCCACGCCCGCCATGCCGACGTCACCCTTCACGCGCGGGTGGTCTGAATCGTAGCCGCGATGGGTCGCGAGATCGAAGGCGATGGAGAGGCCCTTTTGACCGGCGGCGATGTTGCGGCGGTAGAAGGCGTTGGAATCTTCCGCCGTCGAGAAGCCGGCGTACTGACGGATGGTCCAGGGTTGCAGTGCGTACATGGCCGGGTAAGGGCCGCGCAGGTACGGTGCGATGCCGGGGAATGTGTCGAGAAAATCGAGGCCCTTAGTGTCGGCACCCGTATAGACCGGCTTCACGGGAATGCCCTCCGGTGTCTCCCAGATGCGGTCAGCCGGCACTGGCGGCGCTTTCGCGGGCGCGACCGGCGCATCGAGGAAGATCTTGGTAAAATCAGGAATCTGGGACATTGGCCTTTATCGCTCGCCGCTTTTGCCGGTTAGCCGGGCTTCTCAACCCGATTTTTGTAGGGCATGGCTAGCACGGGCAAGTTTTTTTTACGATGCGACAGCTTTTGTAGGCCGGGCGAACCACCAACGGACCGTCCCGCCTTCGAGCGTGGCAAGCAAATCCGGCACAGAGCTGCGAAAAATTTACCAGCCGATGAGACTTCGGAGCCAGCCGCTCCAGTCGGCTGCCTTGCGCACTGCGGCTCCGCTTCTATCAACCGCAATGAGGAGAGCGGCGGCGATTGTCTCGCCATCGGCGTTGGCGCTTAAAACGATGCCGCCGCCATCGCGTTCGCCCGAGGTAAAAATAAAATCGCGCGCATTCGCGGTATCGGCGGCAGGCCGCTCATTGTATGGCGCACGCTCCTTATAAACTTGCGCACTCATGGCGTCCGGAAAATACATCTGTCCCGTAACGAGCGTCATGTCGTCCAGGAACACTTTGACGTGGATGTGGGGGGTGCGCCCCGGATACCAGCCGGGATAAACGCTGCGGAACGCGGCGATGCCATTCGCATCCGTCATTTGCGTGCCGCGCAGGAAACTTTCGCCTTTGGTAGACACATCGCGCGTCGCGCCTTGCCCCGCGTAGCCCGAATAAAGACCGCGCGCATCCGCGTGCCAGATATCGACTCGCGCATTGACGATGGGCGTGCACACGCCGCTTTCGATGACGCGCAATGTGACCTGCAGCGGCACACCCAGACGGCCCTCTGAGATATCGCAGCGGACAAGCTTGGGATCGAAATAGAACGGCCCTTCGACCGCACGCGGAAAGAGTACGCATGACCCTTCAGGATTTGCGTCTGCGGCGTTTCCGGCCGCAGAGGGAGCGGTTGCACCCCCGAGTCCGGCTCCTGCCGCTCCAACCGTCAACCCTTGCAGCGCCTTGCGCCGTGTGAGTTCAATATCCATAACCCTCGCCTCGCCATTGCATCCAACATCAGCGGCCCCGGAAAACTAACCAAACCTGCGACCGATCACAAAGAAAAAGGCCGGTTCCTTGCGAGAACCGGCCAGTTGGGGAGGGAGGAGGAATGCGCGTGGGAGGGGGTGCGGAAAAGAGAATTCAGTTAATCGCGCGCAGCGCCTGCAATGAGGGTGAGAAGCGCAAGTCCAGGAATGGAAACCAAGAGACCGGCCGTGAGGGCAGCATATTCGTTACCGGGCTCAAAGAGCGGCGCGAACGCGAGAGAGGCTTCCGGGAAAGTGGCAACGAGAACAGTTGCGGCTGTGGTCAGGGCGGCGGCGGCGCTGGCGATAATTCCGGACATTGGGCTTCTCCTCGGGTGTGGGTTGCTACCTTGCTGCAGGTCTGTCGTCTTGAGGAAGAGAATGGTTCAAAGCGCTGCGGCGCGCTGTTCCCGGGGGGACAAGATTTAATTTTTGGGAAAAAACTGAAGACGGGCTAACAGCCGGGCAGGTCGCCTAGCTCCCCTTCAAGGATTACGGGTATCGCGTTCATCCGCGCCTGCGTTTACCAGAGCGGAGAGAACCGGCGAATGAAACTCGCGGCGGTAAAGCACCAATGTCACGATAATAGTCGCGACCAGGAACAGCCGCGCATCAATGAACCAGGCCATCAGGGGAATCGAAAAATAATAGGCGCGCATGCCTTTGTTATAATTTTCACCGGCAAGAGTTGCCACACGTGCAGCGGCGATGGCATGAGCAGCGGCAGACGGGTCGCGATCCCGCTGGGGCATTCCGCCTACCACAATCGCAAGCACGTTGTATTGCCACGCAGACCAAGTGAATTTGAAAAAGGCATAGACGTAAACAAAAATCAGGATCAGCGCCTTGATTTCCGCGAGGCGTGGATCGGCTGGAATTGCATAGGGCAATTGACCGATGACCTCAGCCACCTTGGGGGCCGTGCCGAGCAGTGCCACGAGCCCACCCAAAATGAACACCGTTGTCGAAGCAAAAAAGAGGGCCCCGCGCAAGAGATTGCTCAAAAGCGTTGCGTCCGCCGTATGGGTCTCGCGCATACTCATCTGCTCAACCCACTTGAGGCGGAAAGATTGTACGGCCGACATCAGACTTGGACGGCGCGACAAGACGTGATTGGCCACCCGGCCATACGTTAGCCAGCACGCAGAAAAAACTCCGAGTGTGGCCATGTCCAAAAATGGAAGATCCAGCGCGATCATAAAATTGTGTTAGCACTGGCTAGGCAGCGCAGACTAGCCTTGCCGGGAAAGTTTTCCAGCACGGGATTGGCTTCACATTCCTTTGCCGAACGTTTCCCTCAAGCCATTCGATGCCCGGCGCCTCCAATGCCGCCTCAATTCACTTAACGGCGCGGGCGGGGCCTCTTAAGCCTACCACTGCACCACGCGGCATCACTTTTGCACATCCCCCCAACAAGACACATGCGATGCCCAAAAACGGGACTTGTCCATTGCTTTTGGCATCTATGCCCCGAAAGGATCATGGGCGCGTCATGGCCAGCAAAACGGATAGCAATGAGACAAAAAAGGGGGCCCCAGGCGGCTCCAGCGGCACGCCATTACCCACAGCCCTCAGCCGAAGTCATCAAATGCTGCTCGATCGCTTGACGCGACAGCCTGCAGTTCTCGCGGCATCTGTCTCTGCGGCGACACCCACAACGCATGCCGCCCGAGGTATGGCCCAACCCGCACCACGCACCATCACAGAAGAGCGCAGAACAGCACCTCGCCGGCGCATGTTGAAGGGCGGCGTCATTTCCTACAAGGGTAGCTTCGCTGGATTGCGCTGCACCATCCTCGACGTTTCTGAAACTGGTGCCCGCATTCGGATTGATAACGTTGTCCACGTTCCCGATCAATTCGAACTCATTATCGAAATCGACGGGCTCTATGCCAAGAGCGAAGTAGTCTGGCGAAAAGGCCACGATATCGGCGTGCGCTTCACAGAACCTGTCCGCAGTGGCATCAAACTGCGCGAGCAAGTCATTACCCCGCGCGATTACGCACGCACGCGCTAAATTTTATTGGCCCTACCGCGAAAGCCTGTCGCCAAAACGTAGAGTTCGGCTGAATCCGCGCGGCTGGCTGGCGGCTTGACGTGTTTGACGGATTTGAAATTCTTCTTCAGCAGATCGAGCAGATCGTGCTCCGTCCCGCCTTGAAAGACTTTGCAAAGAAACGTCCCGCCTGGTGTCAAAACATCGACCGCAAAGGCGGCCGCCAATTCAGCCAGACCCATAATACGTAAGTGATCCGTATTTGTGTGCCCAACTGTCGGCGCTGCCATGTCGGACAGAACGATATCGGCGGCGCCGTCGCGCAGCATGGATTTGAGTTTGGCTTCCGCACTTTCGTCAGTGAAATCCAATTCCACGATTTCGACCCCGGCAATCGGCTCCATGCCGAGATAGTCAATGGCGACAACCTGCCCTTTGCCCTCGAGCGACTTGACGGCGCCTGCCGCAATCTGACTCCAGCCGCCGGGTGCCGCACCCAAATCGACGACGCGTTGTCCGGATTTCAAAATGTGATGGCGAGCATCGATTTCCTTGATCTTATAGGCCGCACGCGACCGCATTCCTTCGCGCTTGGCAGCCGCCACATAAGGGTCGTTCAGCTGCCGCTCAAGCCAGCGCTGTGATGAGGACGAATGCTTGTGCGCAAACTTAAGGCTGGTGCGCATTTGGCGCTGCCCGCCGCCCGGTCCTTTGAGAGGACCTTTCAGCGGCCTATTTGCCGAACCTTTTGCCGGACCCTTACTCACGTTAAGTCTCCAATTGGTCCATCGTTGCCAAAACCACGCGGACGTGGCGTTCGCCGTCTGCGACCTTGCCGCCAAACGCCATCTTCGAGCATGAGCGAGGTGAGGATGCCTTCGCGCAACCCCCGGTCTGCGACGCGTAACCGTTCAGCCGGCCACATTCTAAGCACCGCTTCAAGAATCGCGCAGCCCGCCAGAACCAAGTCCGCGCGATCGCGTCCAATGCACGGCTCTGCGATGCGCTGCTCGTAGGTTTTGCTCAAAAGCGACTGCGTCACGGATGTGACATCCGGAACCTTCAACCAGCAACCATCAACTTTATTACGATCATAGCGCGGCAACCCCAGGAGGATGCCTGCAATTGTCGTCACCGTTCCCGATGTGCCCAGCAAATGCACCGGCCGGCCGGCGAACTTTCTCTTGAAGTCATGACGAGCTTCAAATGGGCGGAGCATATCCGTAACCGCTGCGACCATGGCTTCAAAGCTCTGTTGCGTCACGCTGCGCCCGTCGAAACGCTCGGCGAGACTGACGACGCCAACAGGAAGAGAAGTCCAAGCGGCAATGGCTTCATCAGCCGCAAGGCGCCCGCTTGGCCCGCGCCGGCGTGCCCCTTCGCGCGTCAAATCAAGACAGATCACTTCCGACGATCCGCCGCCGATATCAAACACGAGGACATAATCCACATTCGGATCTATCAAAGAGGCGCAACCGGAGACCGCGAGGCGCGCTTCGTGTTCAGGACTGAGGATCTCGATATCGAGGCCACAGCGCTCTCGCACTCTCGAGATAAACTCGTTTCCATTACCGGCCACGCGGCATGCTTCCGTTGCAACAAACCGTGCACGCTTCACATCGTGGCGCTCAAGCTTGCCAGCGCAAACTTTGAGGGCATCAATCGTCCTCAACATCGCCGCTTCGGAAAGCTGCCCATGCTGCCCGAGCCCTTCACCCAATCGTATAATGCGCGAAAAAGCATCGACCACGCGAAATCCGCGCCGCGATGGCCGGGCCAACAACAGACGGCAATTGTTGGTGCCGAGGTCCAACGCGCCATAAACGCTGTTGTCGGGCGGCATGGACCCATTTGGTCGAGACGGCGGGGGAGTTGAGGACGGCTGGCCAGCTCCGCCTTGCGAGCCTGATGCTACCGCCATCCCGGTTTCAAGCGGCCCATAGCGGGCGCCCGCTGGATCATGAATTGTATTCACACCGCGTCTCCAGGGCCTGGCATGGCAGCCGCGCTCGATCATCAAGCGGCGGCGGCGATCATCAGGCCTGTTTCTGGACCAAACTTAGTGACTACCTTATCAGGTCATGCTGGTACGTAAAGAGCTGCCGGTTGCCGGACTTAACGCCGTTAAGCATTGTATTAGGACATGCTGGGGAGTGCCGTTTTGATGTTTTCCCTTTCGAAAAAGCGGTTGGCCGCGCGTCTAACCAGATTGCTGGCGGCTGCACTATGTGGCCTGCTTTGCAGTTCAGCCGTCCCGGCGAATGCCGCAGACCAAGACAGGCCGGGATCAAACCAGAGCCCCGCGCAAACCAATGAACACATCGCGAACCGCCTGAGACAAGCCTATCCAGGTTTGATCGATAATTTGGCCGGCAACGACGTCGTCTTCTCAGATGACACGCGCCTGCCACTCGATGATGGCCAAACCAACAAGAATTTCAATGATTGGCTCGAGACTCCAGACATCGAAGATATGTTTCGCATTCCGTATGTGGCTGGTGATGCGAATGCCCCACCAGCCGTCGACTCCGATCCAGGCCGCGCCCGCAACAGCGCATTTTTCGCAAAAATTTACGGCGATTGCCGCAGCGCCAACTTTGCTAAATCTCTGGTTGACGTTGTCTGGCTGCCGAAAAAAGCGGGGCAAAAGTTGAAAGTATCAAACATCAACGGCGTTGCCGCTCATCTGAATGCCGTGTCTCTCGAGCTCGACGCCTTGCCGGCCAAATTCGACGTCTATCTCTTGCCATCGGCCGGCACCTTTAATTGCCGCGTGGTCGCCGGCACCAAAAATATGTCTGCCCACAGCTATGGCATCGCCATCGATATAGCGCTAAAACACGCGCACTACTGGCGTTGGACGAAGGCATCAGGCAGCGGCGCCATTTCATACAAGAATGAAATTCCGATGGAGATCGTGCGCATCTTCGAGAAGCACGGCTTCATCTGGGGCGGCAAGTGGTATCACTACGACACCATGCACTTTGAATACCGCCCCGAGTTGCTGCCGCCCGAACAGGCACTTACGCCTATGCTGTCCGTCCCTCATCACGCTCAGTAAATTTCGTCAGTAAAGTAAGCACGGCGAGGCGTGTGCACCACGAACGGAAGGGTTGCCGGGTACACCGCCGTTGCAACGGCCGCAGAGCGAATTATTGGAACTCACTTCTCGCCGCAGCCCTCGTGCTGCCACCTGCCAACCTGGCACGATCTAGCCACTTAAACCGGGCACTGGCGCGGGGTTTTATTGCCGGCAACCGCCAAACTCCGCGTCGCTTGCCCAACCCCCGGTCAACTGTTATACCCCGCGCTTCCGGCGGCCCTTACCCCGCCCGATCTAGGTTTTGGGGAATCGTCTAATGGTAGGACTGCAAACTCTGACTCTGCCTGTCTAGGTTCGAATCCTAGTTCCCCAGCCACCGTCTAACTCATTGATATCGCTGCATATTATGCCTTTTCCGTGAGCGGAAATATAGCGTCTTTTCCGCGCCTTGTCGACGTTAGTTTTCCGAACCCGTAGGCCACCCGCGTCTCTGCACGACGTTTGACGGCTCTTAGCCCGTTTTATCTCTGAGGGCCTTTTTCGGCCGGTCAAACTCGCATCGTTTTTGGGACGTGGCAGGCGCTATCGCGTCTCAATTCCGAGGACTGCCCGCTGGAGCTGCCAGTCGTGCGGCAGATCTTTGGAGAGCAAGACGAGGCGTGCCGCTGTGAGCGCCTCAGGCTGACGTCCTTCAAAAAGGTCTTTGACAATGCCCGGCGCCAGATACGTGAGGCGCATGTGCGCTGAAAGATAGTCCCGCTTGACACCGAGTCGATGCGCGAGCGCGTCGATGGTTGCATCGCGTCCTGACAATAATGCGTCCCGCGTCGCATATGCATTTCTGAGCAGAGCTATCATCTGGCGATCAGGGTTGGCAGCACGGCCACCTCCAACAATCAGTCGAATGCCTTTGCCGGCTCGGCGCAGCTTGGCTTCGGCACGCAGTTCAATTGTGCCGAGATGTTCTCCCGGCAGCTCTCGAGATACTCCACCAATTAGGACTTTCGCGATTTCTTTTCGGTTGAGACTGACGACCACTTCATCAACACACACGCATACGCGCTCAACAATAGACCGGACGAGTTCGCGGATCTTGATAGATGGCAAAGCCGCCCAGCCGTGCGTGAGGTCGTCGGCTTTCTTGAGTGATGAGCGGAGCGTCGCTGCGTCGAGGCTGAAAATTGACAACGTATCTCCGAGATCTTGTTCCGAAGCAAAAAGCGCTCTAATCCGATTGAGGACCAGCGCCTCGACGTCGCCTGCCGGCACGCGCAAGCCCTTGTCATGATGACTTCGCGTACTGGTTATGAGGGCCGTCGATACATAGTACCTGTAACGTCTGCCCTTTTTGACTGCGTGGGTCGGCGTCATGCGCTGCCCCTCGCCGTCCTCGATCAGCCCGGCAAGCAGGCTCGGCTCTTCTGCAGTCGTGCCAAGCGCTCGGGCCTGTCGATTGCCGGCCAACTTATCTTGGACGAGTTTCCAGTGCTCGGCATCAACGATCGCTTCATGCTGACCAGGGTAGATTTTTCCCTGATGTCCAATCTCACCTCGGTAGATTGGACTCTGCAGCAAGGTGTACAGTGCGCCGCGGGAAAAACGGTTACCACCCGCCAGGACGCCGCCCGCACCTTGCCGGCGCTTACTCACTACGCCAATTCCGGCAAGTTCCTCCGCGAGAAGACGGACTGAGCCGGGCTCGGCGTAGCTCCGGAAAATCATGCGCACCGCCTCGGCTTCGGCGTCATTGACGATGAGCTTGCGCTCCTTGACGTCGTAGCCCAACGGAACGTTGCCGCCCATCCACATGCCCTTGGCTTTCGATGCCGCGATCTTGTCGCGGATCCGCTCACCGGCAATCTCACGCTCGAACTGCGCGAACGACAGCAGCATATTGAGCGTGAGGCGGCCCATCGAAGTTGTGGTGTTGAACGACTGCGTCACCGAGACGAACGAGGCGCCGTGAGAATCCAGGACGTCGACGATCTTCGCGAAATCAGCGAGTGACCGCGTCAGCCGGTCGACCTTGTAGACGACGATAATCTGAACTTTGCCGGACGCGATGTCGGTGAGCAGCCGTTGAAGCGCAGGACGTTCCATGGTCCCGCCTGACAGCCCTCCATCGTCGTAGAGATCTGTTACTGCCGCCCACCCGGCATGCTTCTGGCTAAGGACGTAAGCAGCGCAGGCCTCCCGCTGCGCATCGAGCGAATTGAACTCCTTCTCGAGCCCTTCGTCGGAGGACTTGCGCGTGTAGATGGCACAGTTCAATCGTTTCATCTGAGGCGCCCTTCCAGAAAGACGAGGCGCCTCCGGATTCGATCCATCGTCTTCGATATGCGCCTGAATTGACGGCGTCCGCCATCGAGGGTCTCGGCGCCTTGCCCCTCCGTCGCAACGAGGGCCGCGTCCTCAAACAGGCCGGTCAGCTCGGCAAACGCGCGTCGAACGGCATCCAAATCGGCGTCAGCCATCGCCTGCCCCCTTCTTCGAAGTCAGGCCGAAGAAGCGCGGACCGGACCAGTGCGCGCCCGTGATTTCGCGGGCGACAACCGAGAGCGACTTGTATCGCTTGTCGCGCCATTCAACACCGTCCGCGTGGATAAGGACCGTATGAGTTTGCCCATTCCACTCGCGCACGAGCCGCGTGCCCGGCTTGACCTCGGTACGGGGCGCAGCCCTTCTATGGTCGTCCGAATTTGCGTCAGGCCCGGCACTGGTCAGCTTTCGCAGAACCGACTTGGAGAGACCGCCGAACGCCCTCTCCTGGATTTTGTAAGTGATACCGCGCAGAAGCAGATCGCGGGAGAGGCTCTTCGGGGGCTGCATATGATGCAGCCGCCGCCACTCAGCCCGCAACTCGAAGTTGGTCAGGGCTTCGAGCCGCACCAACTCGGCGGCGATGTATGATTTTATTCCTTCATCGACATGATTCGAGGAGGCAACCGATGCCGCCAGTGCCGCTGAACGAGGGGCTGAGTGCCGCGGAGTTCCGGGCCGCTGCAACCCGGTCGAAGGATGCCAACCAGGCCCGGCGGCTGCTCGCATTGGCCGCCCTCCGCGATGGGCTCGACCGGGGGGAAGCCGCACGCATCGGGGGCATGGACCGGCAGACCTTGCGCGACTGGGTGCACGCCTTCAACGCGCGCGGCATCGAGGGGCTTGTCAACAGAACCGCGTCCGGCCGCCGCCCCAAGCTTTCGCCCGAGCAGAAAGTCGAGATCAAAGTGCTCGCACTGAAGGGCCCCGACCCTGACAAAGACGATGTTGTCCGCTGGCGGTGCATCGACCTCGCACGCATCGCCAAGGAGCGGTTCGGCGTCAGCGTGGACGAAGATACGATTGGGCGCGTGCTGCGCGAACTCGGCTTTTCTCACATCTCGGCGCGGCCGCTGCATCCGGGCCAAGACGATGGCGCGGTTGTGTCTTTTCAAAAACGGTTCCTGAAAAATTAAAAGAGACGATAACTGACGTTTCGCCCGGTGCCAGCATCGAAATCTGGTGCCAGGACGAGATGCGGATCGGCCAGAAGAACGGCTGCGCGCGCCAGTGGGCGCCGCGCGGGTCGCGGCCGCGCCAGCCCGTCGATCAGCGCTACGGGAGTACCTATGTCTTCGGGGCCGTCTGTCCGGCGCGCAACACAGGCGCCGCCCTCGCCAACACGGGCGCAATGCAGCGCCATATCGACGAGATCGGCCGGCATGTTGCGCAAGGCGCTGTCGCCGTCGTACTCATGGACAATGCAGGCTGGCACTGGACCGGCAAGCTGGTTTGGCCCAGCAACGTGCGTCCGCTGTTCATTCCACCCGGCTGTCCCGAACTCAACGCCGCCGAAAACATCTGGCAGTTCCTGCGCCAAACCTATCTGTCGAACCGGTTCTTCGACACCTACACCGGCATTGTTGATGCCGCTCGCTTGGCATGGAACAAACTCCTGGCCGAGCCAGGCCGCATCACTTCTATTGCCACACGAAAATGGACGGCCACGGGTCAATGATTGTGCGGGCTGGTATTACACTCCTGATGATCAGCTTGCCGTCCCATCGCACTTGATGGCCATCTAAGCGGTTGTCGGAATAGCGCCATCCCGAGCGAACGCCGCCTACGGCCTTGCTTGGATTGTGAAGACTGCCATCGCTGTCACGACGGAGCGCATGGCAACCCTTTCCGCTCACAAGGGTTTTGCATCGTCGCCGCAACAGAACCTTGCGATGACGATGACGGGTGATCCACACGCTTATCGCAAAATGACTGAAGGCAGGTCGTCGCCTGTGAGCCCATGCAAGTTGGCTTCAATTGTAGGTTCGACTGTATTCTGCAACGGAAATGGCGCCAGGTGTGTCAAGTCATTACCGGCAAGGAGGCTACAGATAGGGGTGGCAAACCATGGTTCATCACAAGACTAAAATCAAAGGAACTTCGCCAATTGAGCACAGGGCGTGCTCAAACATGCAGTGATTACAAAATGAAGTCGGCTTTGCTCAGCATGGCAACATTGTCGAGAATAATCCGGAAATCGGCGCGGCCATCGCCGTTGACGTCGCCCGACACGACAACGTCACTTCCGGAATAAACCAATCTCAGCTCGCCTTCGACATGATGAAAGGCGCTCGTGCCGATCCATTTGAAAGATTGGTTGCCCGTGGCGTTGACTTTGGCATCGATTGTCCAAAGGTCTATGCGGTCGACACCGCTTTCAAAATCGGTGACGTGATCGGCAGCAACAATGAGAGACCGCGATTCGATCACCGCATTGAAGTCAAAGCGGTCCGCGCCTGCCCCTCCCGTCAATACATCGCGACCCGCCCGGCCGATCAGAACGTCGGCACCGTCGTCTCCGTCAAGCCGATTGGCTGCTCTATTGCCGATGAGAACATTGTTGCCATCGTTTCCTTTTCCGGTTGTTGCACTTGCGCCAAGAAGAACAAGGCGAACTGCGCCATCTCCAAGTTTCGCCGAAACTGAAGAAAGGATTGCGTTTGTACCGGCTAGGTCAACCTTTGCACTCTTATTGTTGGCGTGAATTTCAACGTGGACGCTATGGGCCAGATCGCCGCCGGAGAAAGCTACATCGATGTCTCCTCCGCTGAACTCGACACCATAACCGCCGGCGGCGGCCGACTTCGTTGTGCCTTGAGTTATACCGTCTTTGGAGAGACGAACGACAATGCCACTACGGCCTTCGCCGATGTCGTAGAAATCATCGCCATCCCGATCTCTAATTGTAACACCTGTGACGAAAACCTCGTCGCCCGACTGCGCGAAATTTTCCGTCGCCATCACTGCATTATAGTTGGTCCCGCTCTTCGTGAACTTGCCCATAGCTATGCCCGGGCCCATTTCGCGGAATTCAGGTTTCAGCATCATGAAGCGATGGTCGGGGCTCAGGAAAAGGTTTTGATGCAATCTCAGGATGTAGGACATTGCGTTGATACTGCCCACCGAACCGAGCCAGGCAATGTTTTCGCCGGCGTTCCATGTTCCCTCGAATGTGTAGCCGGCAGCCGACATGCGGTCCCACGATTGCGAACCGCCAATGCCGGTATGGGAGAAGCGGTCTTTGTCCAGCATCCACGTGCTGTGTTCGTGCGCGGCATCCCTCAAAAACTCGTTCGGTGCAAGAGGCTGGCTGACGGTTCCCGTCAGCGTCCCCGGCGGCAAATCCTTGTTGAGCCGAATGCCATAGCGCGACGCTTCGCCGGACGGGTCCATGCGGGCGCGATTGACGAGCTCGAGCAGAAATTGCTCGTGTGCCGAGAGGGAAGCCATGGTAGCGCGATCCAAAAATATTTGTTTGATTTTGGCATTTGCGCCCGGCACCCGGCCTCGAGTGTCCAACAATTGCAGATTACGCGATTTGGTATTCCGTGACGTTACTAGGATGGGCGGCCAGCCGATGTTGACCAGTGTTTTGTTATCAGCATCAAAGGCCGGTTAGCGGCTGTTTCAATATGAAACACGGTCCATCCGGCAAGCCGCGAAACCGATGGCTCTAAAGTCCGCACAAGGACCTTAGGGCTCAGACCTTAGTCCGGCAAAGTATCGATCAAAGACGGCTCGACCCATGCCAATTTTACCCAGAAACCACACGCTCCTAATATTCCGTTACTCAACCTGCAATATCTGTGATCAGAGTTAACAGAGTCTTAGCATGCAGTCATTGCGGATTGGCTCACTTGTTGCGTGGAGCTTAAAGGTTGTCCCGAATTGACCGGGATGTTGCGGCACTGTCTGCGTTGGCATTTTGAAATTCGAGCACACTCCTGTTGCGGGCAGGACGGCAATTCCCTCCATTCGGGCAACCCAAGCGTACGCGTTACGTCGGCTAAGGCCAGGCGCGAGGATTTTGTTGGTTGTCGGTGTGGAGTTGCGTCATGTCAGTCAAAAAGCGGGTCGTTTCGATCAATTTCAGCGATATTTGCGGAAACCGTGCGCCGGTTATTGCGAGCGGCACTCAGAGCCAAGGGCTTGTGGTCGAACGGGCCGACCTCTCGCCAAATGAGAACACCAACCCGCCGCACATTCAGGTCGGCAACATAAAGTTCCGCGATCTCAACGCACGTGACTTCCACAAGGCCATATTCGCTCCTCTGTCGGTAACGAACGACGGTGTTTCGCAGCCGCTCGGCCCCGGCGCATTCCTCGGCAGCTTCGTTCTTGGAAAGGTCAATCAGGTGACCAACGCGGTCACGTGGAAATTTTCTGTCAACGACAGCGCCATCGATTTTCTCGCCGTCGGCCAGACCATCATTCAGAAATATAAGATCACGATTAGCGACGGACACGGCGGCAAAGCAACACAAATCGTGGCGATCCGTATCATCGGTACTAACGATGCGCCTGAAATACAAGTCGTCTCGCAAAATGACGAAGTGAATCCGACATCCGGTTTTGTCGTCGAAGATATTAACGTTCAGCCAGACGGCAACCTGATCGTTTCGAATGTCTTGGATTTCGACGACGTCGATCTGATTGATACGCACACAGCAAGCGCAACGAAGGTTTCTTAGCGCGCTCGCCGGGCCTGGCGGCTCCATGACAGCCACGGTTGTTGATCCCGCAACAGGAGCGGGAGGTGGTAAGATTGAATGGGACTATTCCGTCAAGAACAGTGACGTCCAATACTTGGATAGCACCGAGTCCCGGCAGGAAACGTTCAACGTCACCGTCAATGACGGCCATGGCGGCACCGATTCCGAACTCGTAACCGTCACAATTTTTGGCGCTGACGATCCCGTGACGCTGTCTGGCATCGACCTTGAAACGCCTGAAGTCTCGGTCAACGAGAAAAATCTCTCGGGTGGTTCTGACCCCCAAGCTGCCCTGCTCACGAAAACGGGATCGTTCTCGTTCACTGCGGTCGACGGCCTTGCGAGCATAACCGTCGGCGGCGTTGCAGTCGCTGTCGGCGCAACTGTGGACACGGCCCTCGGTCTCCTCACCATCACTGGCTACACGACGACCACCGACATCAACGGTGAGATTAGCGGCGGCACAGTCACCTATGAATACGTGCTGCAAGACAACAGCCTCGCCCATAATCTGGCTGGGACGGACAGCAAGATTTCTCGATTCCTTCGCCGTCGTCGTCACGGACACCGATTTTACCGTTGCAAACGGCTCTATCGACGTCAACGTCGTGGATGATATACCCAAAGCCAATGACGATGTCATTCCAGGGCTTCAGGCCGAAGATACTCAGGTTATCTTCAATGTCATCACTAATAACGACCTCCCCGGCGCCGATGGCGCGACGCTGATTTCCGCGACGCTCGCAAACCCTGCGGCCGGTGCGGCCGCAGTGAATCTTAATGGCACCATAACCTTCACGCCGGTACCCGGCTACGCGGGTCCAGTGGTCATCGATTATTCGATCCAAGATAGCGACGGCGATATCTCGTCAGCCAAACTGACGTTCGAATACGCACCCGATTCCGTGCCGAGCGTCACCAACGTCGAGAATTCCGTTGTCGATGAAGACGGTTTCATTGTGACGGCCAATAATGACGCCCTGACACCTCGCGGTGGCGAAATCGACAGCACCGAGAGCCTGACAGATGCGGCCGAGATTACAGTCAACTTCGGCAATGACGTACCCGTCAACTTGCTCGCGTCCATCGTGCTCAATGATGATCCTGCCTTGGACCTCCAGCTCGTTTCGCTCAACGGAGTGCCGGTGACGTTCGCAAATGACGGCCCGCAGGCCTTGGTCGGCAGCGCCGGCCTCACGCCCGTTATCCGTATTGAAGTTACGAGTGCCTCAGCTCTTGGCCCCGTCGTAACCTACACCTACACAACCACGTTGCTGCAACCCGTGAAGCACACGGCCATCCCGACAGAAGATGCTGTGACTCTGTCCGATGTCGGCTTCACCGTCACGGACCAGGACAGCGATCCAGTTTCAGGCAGCTTCTCAGTCGGCATCGTCGACGACGTACCGTCCGTCGCGGTCGTGCCGGGAACCCTACCGGTCATCACTGTCGACGATACGTCGCTGAACACTCCGCAAACAGCAAATTTCACTAGTTTCTTTGCCCCGGCCTTCGGCGCCGACGGTGCGAAAGACACCGACAACAACGGCCCCGATATCGATGCCGTGGTTTACGTCCTCAACGTTTCAGGCGCGAACGCGGCGAGCGGGCTCACCGATACCCTCTCGGGCGATCCGATTCTGCTCAATAGGGTTGGCAACGACATCGTCGGCTCGATCAATGGCAACGCAATTCCGGCCGACGAAGTGTTCCGCATTTCTGTCAGCGCGACCACGGGCATCGTTACGTTCACGCAGCTCCGTGCTGTCGTGCACAATGATCCCGCCGATCCGGACGAGGCGCTCTCGCCCGCGGTGCTCAACAATCCGGATCTCATCTTGCTGTCGGCGGTGATTACCGATCGCGATGGCGATACCGATGTCGCGACGACGTCTATTGGTGCGGCGTTCAAGTTTAAGGACGCTGGTCCAAGCGTGTTACTGAGCCAGTCGACGGCCGCAATCAGCGTCATCGATGAAACCTCGACATCAAGCACTTTTCCGGAGCTGACGACAACGACGCCGAAAGGCGACGACCTCGACGTATCGGGCACTGGTGCAATTGCCGTCGCGATCAGCAGCGCTGCGTTGGTCAACGCAACGCCGGATTTCGGCAATGACGGCCCGTTGGATGCCAATGACGACAACGTTGCCGATCCGGGCGCGGTTACCTATTCGATTGCCTCGACTGTTGCTGCATCGGGCCTCAAAGCGACCGATGGCGCCGACATTCTGCTCGCTAACGAGGGCGGTGTCGTCGTCGGTGTCGTCGACCCGGCGTCTACCAGTTCGCATGCCGGCAAGGCGGCATTCGCTATTTCCATTGACCCCGTCACAGGCGTTGTGACGATCGAGCAATACTTGTCGCTGTTCCACACTAATCCGGGTGATCCGAACGATTTTGTTGCGATCGCTAATGGCGCGCTCGAAGTCAAGGTTACAGTGACGGACGGAGATGTGGACACCGCCACGAGCGCGCTTCCGGTCGGCGCGATGATCAAATTCTTCGACGACGGTCCGCTGGCGGTCGACGAATGCGATACCGTTACGGCGGCAGCACCACAGGTTCTTTCCTTCGATGACATCCCTCTGGCCGATGGTGCCGAGCAGCCCATCCCAGCAAACTACGGCGGGTTCACTTGGACACAAACTGGTGTCTACAATCCAAATGGCGCTGTTCCTGGATATGTTCCGAGTTCAGGAGCGAACCTCGCCTTCTTTGCTGAGGCCACAGGCGGCGACGCTGGTCTCGGCTATCCGCTGCCTGGCGGAACTCCTATTACAATTACGGACGGCACATATTCATTCCTCGGCGCCTCGTTTGTATCGGCGTTTGACACAACGCTGAGCATCGAGGTCCTAGGCTTCCTCAATGGGCTCCAAGTCGCAACGGCAACGATCTCGGCGCTGGCCGGTCAGCCGGTCTTTATCGATTTTTCAACGATCCCGGGCTTCGCTGAAATCGACGAAATGCGGTTCAATTCTACCAACTTCTTTGGCTTCGATGATTTCACGACCCGGGGAACAAGCCCGGCTGCAACCGGCAACGTTCTCACCGCAGCAGACGGCGGCCTCGGAACCGATACGAACCCAACCGACGGCGTCGCCGATGTCTTCGGTGCCGATGGTCCGGCAGCAACGGATATGATCACATGGGCAAATCTGGCCGGCACAACAGTCACCGGAACCTATGGCACCCTGACCGTCGATGCGCTCGGCAATTACTCGTATGTCTTGAACAACACAAATTCTGCCATCATCGGTCTTTCTGACGGTGAATTCGTAACCGATGCGTTCGCCTACACGATCACAGACGGCGATGGCGATACGGACGCGGCAACATTGACGATTAAGGCCTTCGGCGCGGACGACCCTGTCAAACTTCTCAATCTGACGCCTGCGGCTTTCGGCGGCGACGTGTCCGTCGATGAGGACGATCTTCTCGACGGTTCCTCGACGAATGTACCGGCATTGACACAGACCGGCACCTTCGCAATTCTGGCGCCGGACGGCGTGAGCACTGTGAAAGTTGGCGGACTTACGGTTCTGGCAGGGGCCACGTTCACATCGCAGTCTATTTCCAACGCGACCGGAACACTCACAGTCACCGCGTTCAATGCGGGCACGAACGAATTCACCTACACCTACACGCTTGGCGACAATACACTCGCGCATGGCCCAGCCAACAATGGGCAAAACAACGCATTCGAAAATATCAATGTTGAACTCACGGACCAGGACGGCGATACGGCAACGTCCTTGCTGTCTGTTAGGATCATCGACGATGTGCCGGTTCTGGTTTCGGCGACCAACGCTGCCGCTGTTGACGAGGATGATCTTCTTGACGGTACCGACACGTCGGAGGAAAGCCTGTCGGCGACGGGCAACCTCAACATCAACCTCGGCGCGGACGGCGGCACGGTCGCTTTGTCGGCATCGGGCGCGACGTGGAGCGCTGCCACGCAGACGCTGACGCATGCGTTCTGGAAAGTGGTGTTGAACGGCGACGGCACGTACACGTTCACGCTGTTGGACAACACGCTGACGCATCCGGCCGGCGACAACACCGAAGCTCCGGTTTCGGTCTCGTTCAACTACACGGCGACGGACGGCGACGGCGATACGCTCTCAGGATCGCTCACAGTCAATATCATTGACGACGTTCCTATCGCCACGGCCGTGACGAAATCTCTGACAGAGCAGAACGGCGGCAATACCAACCTCATGCTTATGCTCGACGTATCGGGTAGCATGGACGACCCCTCGGGACTGACGGGTGTATCGCGCCTCGATCTTCTCAAGGCATCCGTGAACGAACTCCTGGAGCAATATGAGGGCCTCGGCAACGTCGCGGTCCGTATTGTTACGTTCAGCACCAATGCCGCGGCCCAGGGAGGTGGTTGGCTGACCGTCGATCAGGCCAAAACAATCATCAACGGTCTCGACGCTGACGGCAGCACCAACTATGACGAAGCCTTGACCGATGCTATTGCGGCATTTGCCACGAGCGGCAGCATAGGCGGCGCACAGAATGTCTCGTACTTCCTCTCCGACGGCACTCCAACAGCGCCATCGGGCAGCGTCGGCATTAGCGGGGCCGAAGAGACAAACTGGATCAACTTCCTCAACCCCAACAATGTCAATTCGTTCGCGATTGGCATTGGCACGGGCGTATCCGTCACAAATCTCAATCCGGTGGCGTTCGACGGCCGTGGCCCAGGCGCTGGCACAAATACCAACGCGGTTGTCGTCACCGATCCGGCACAGCTGACAGCAACCTTGGTCGCGTCGGTTGTCCAGCCGGTCACCAGCAACCTTTTGACCGACGGTGTGATCGACAGCTCATTCGGTGCAGATGGCGGTTACATCAAGTCAATTACGCTCGGGTCAAAAATCTATACCTTCGATCCGTCCGGCGCAGGGTCGGTAACGGACGAAAATGGCGCGCCTCTCGATAACGCGACGTTCGTTGCCGCAACGCACGTTCTGACCATCACGAGCGCCACCCAAGGCACACTGGCCATAGATATGGACAATGGCGACTACACCTATACCGCGCCGAACCCTATCACCTCGAACCAAACCGTAAGTTACGGCTTTACGTTGATCGATGGCGACGGCGATACGGCGTCGAATACCCTGGCGTTCGTTTTGAGCAACACCGATCTGCCGCCGATCGTGCGCGACGACAACATCATCACCAACATCGGTGGCAATCCAACCGTCATCGACATTCCGGACTATGCTCTGCTTTACAACGATACCGATCCGGATGGACAGTCCATCAGTCTCACCGCGGTCAGTGGCGCATCCGGCGGATCGGTCGTGGACGGTGCGGGCATCGTGACCTTTACGGATACCAACCCGGCTGGCGGATCTTTCATCTACACCGGCTCGACGACATCGCCAGCTGCCACTGACACCGGCATTGTGACGATCACGAGAGTGGGAACAAACACAGACCCGCTCAACGGCAACGGCTTGGATAACATCATCATCGACAACGACAACGCCACCGGAGGCGGCAGCGGTAACGGCATCAATGGCTTCGAAGGCAACGACGTGCTTATCGGCAATGCAGGCAACGACACACAGGACGGTGGAACGGGTGCTGATCTCCTGGTCGGCGGCGCCGGAAGCGATTCATTCAAATTCACTACTGGAAGCAGTGGACAAACGTTAGGGACAATCGATCTGATCCGGGACTACACGAAAGGTGCCGTTGGCACTGGAGACGAAATCGACTATTCGTCAAACTTGTCGATAGGTGGGTCGGCCGCTGCGGCAACGGCGGCGCAGGCATCGATTAGTGCAACGACGGGCGTTGCAACGTTTGCTGCTGGATCTGGAACGACACTTTCCGATGCACTGAGCGATATCGCTGCACGCTTCCAGGCTAACCCGCCTTCATCGGCCGATTTCGCGCTATTCCAGGTCAACGGGACGGGCAACTTCCACATCTTAATCTCGGACGCCGTAAATGGCATTGGAGCAACCGATGTTGTGGCCGAGCTTATCGGCGTAACTTCGATCTCAAGCATCTCACTGAGTGGCGGCGATCTCACGATCCTGGGGTGAACACCTTGCATCTGCGACCGCCTACCTCGTCATCAAACTCCTGGGCCTGCACACCCTGACCGTTGGTGACTTTATTCTCTGACGGTCCTCGCGGCCGCAGAGCTGTAGAAATCGCAGACGGCCGTCAGAAATGGCGGCCGTTTTCGCATTTCAACCAACAAAAACACTGATTTTTGTTGCATTTTTGCAGCGTTTGCCCGGGATTATAGAGCAAATCGCCATTGCTTATGGACTCGCGTTTGCCACGAGCCTTAGTTGATTAAGAAACTATGAAAATTCTTCGGGCATGCGCGGGGTTCGTAGCCATGAGATATAATTTTATTCGCATTCTAGCGAGTTCTGTCATTTTGACAGCAGGCGCCTCTGCAGCTCTCGCCGACATGGGCCAGGCGCCCGTCGGTCAAGGCACATACGGCTCGATCGAAGGCGGCTTCCTGCATCAGGATGGCGATGACATCATCGGCTACGGTACCGGGTTGCCGCCCGGGACGGTCCTCGATGTTACGGTCTCGCCAGATAATGGCTGGTTCATTGGCGGAATGATCGGCTTTGCCGGAACAAGCCCGTTCATCGCGGGTCTGCCATTCACGCGCATGGAGCTTTACGGTCTCTACGGCCGCACCGATGACAATGCATCTGATACGTCGCCGCCACTTGCCGGCATCTCGCTCAAGAGCGCCGATGCGACCATTCTTGTCAACGGCGGGGCAAGCGGAACAACATCGTCGGAACGCCGCACGGTCGAGGTCGGCCTTCGCTTTGAAGGTGATGATCAAATCAACGCAACCACGACGTGGACATGGGTTGCGTCGCCGTTCATCCGCTGGTCGAACGAGGAAACAGACACGCTCGTCGTGCAGTGTTGCGATCTGCGCCGCAGCGGCGATGTCGATACCACGATGTACGGCATCTTGATCGCCGCAGAGCCAGAAGTCTGGCTCACCAATGACGTCGCTTTTGTGGGCCGTGTTGGCGTTGGCATTTACGGATATGATGCGGACGGCGACTTCCGCTCGTCTGACAACCTTAGCGCTCCTTCCGGCGGCTTCAACCCGGGGTTCTTTAACGCACAGCTCTCTGACGGCGATAGCGGCGTTGGTTTCCGCGGACTGCTCGGTGCAGGTCTGAAGTTCAGATTGTCGAGCACGGCCAATCTGGAGACGTTTGCAGAAGCCGACTACTTCTCGGACGTAGGCACGGCGGCCATGGCTAACAATCAGCCGGGAGACAGCACGTCATCGCGAACGGATACGAGCGATCTCTGGGAGTTGCGTGCGGGCGCCCGCGTGACAGTAGGGTTCGACACAGCCAATTGATTTGACCTGTCATTTGCAAACAGCAAATAGCGTGCCCGCAGGCCGCTGACTCGGCGTCGCTGCGGAGTATGCATAGTTTCCGGCGCTGAATCTATTAGCACCCGCAATTCGAAATATGGCGACCAAATCCGCCCCATGCTAAATTCAGAGCCATGTCGCTTTGAAATTTTCGGCGCGAGTATGGACTAACTTCCAACCTGACTTTGCGTCTGATTGACAGCAGTCGCCTGCAAACTGATCGAGGCAATATGAGCATCGCCCAAACTCAGCAATTCAGACTCTTCCGATTGGCCATCGGAGTTTGCATCACGCCATGCCTTTAACTGACTGTAAGCATTATCGGCAACTGAGATGATGCCGTCATTATTGCTGTCTAGCTCGCGAAGCACAAAAAAGCCGTCGCGTGTCCGGTTCCCGAACAGTTCTGAGATGTTGTCAATTCGGCCATTGTTGTTCCGATCGAGCGCCAGAAATCCGTCAGAAGGGCTTGCCCAAGCCGTGTGCTCGGCCAAGCCATCGCCGTCTAAGTCAAAAAACGTTCGTGAACCAAACAGATTCGTTGTGTGCACGCCGTCGCCGTCCAGATCAATAATGAGTGGAGAAACCGGCGGGTCATTAAAGTCGTCATTATCAGGATCATCTGGCGGACAACTCGCATTATTGTTTTCTTGGTCTAGCTTTTTTTGCATTGCTAGTGAGTAGGCCAGAATCAAGCCGAATGTGCCAGCGCAGCGATCCGGCCGCGCTTTCCTTGCAGCGAACAACAACAATCGACGACGTGAACTCGCCATTGATCGTGAACACGTCCGTCGCTGGTCTTGCTCGACGGCACCACCAGCCTGCTCGATGCCAGCAACCACCTCAGCGACCACCTCCGGGTGTATTCGACGACGTTCGCGGTTGATCTCGATGTATCGGTAGTCGCGGTCCGGCGTGAAGCCGACCAACTGATACGCTCTAAGCAAACTGCCAAATCGAGATTGATAGGCGCCGCTGGACGGCGTGGCATCTGCTTCGTCGATGATCAGGCCTGACAGATATCCGTTCCGCTGGAGCAAGCGGCGCAGGATCTCAAATAGCTCATCGTTCGAAAGTCGAATGGATCGTTCGCGGATGGCAGCTTGAGTTGCTTCGAACACAGCATGATCGACAATCGGCTCGAAGACGCCATTGGCGCGTAGCCAAGTGTCCGGAATGTTGCGTACGTGCTTCTTCTTGAGCTTGAATGAGCCTCGATTCCAGACGGTGTTGCCGATGTATTTTTCGTTGATCAGAACCTGATGGACCGACGCGCGCGTCCAAGGGCGGCCAAGATCGGTGGGGATGCGCCTTTCGTTGAGCTCGATCGCGATCTCGCGCTCTGATTTTCCGTCGATCGTGAAAGAGCGGTAGATCCACCGCACAATCTCGATTTCTTCTTCGGGTCCGGGGACTATGATCATGCGGTCGGTTTGAATACTCTTGTGCTCGCCGCGGGCGAGCCGCCCCTTCACAGTGGCGCCGTGATCGATCAGGCAGCACCGCAACCCAAAACCTGGCGCTCTACCCTGCCTGAATCCCAGTTCGATCAGGCGGCCTTGGCCGGCAAAAACCTTCGTTGAGAGTTCTCGGCTGTACTCGCCGGCCATCGCGCGTTTGACGCCTTTAACGATCGTCGAGACGGGACTGCCGTTATTGTCAAATTCCTCTGCGCAGTATTGGACAGTGATGCCCACCCGTTTGCAGAGGTACTCGTAGTGGGCACTCTCATCGGCATCCTGAAACCGAACCCCCCGACTGACGTCGTAGACCAGGATTTTTGTAAAATCGGCGCGACCTTGCTGTACGTCCTCGATTGTCTGTTCAAGGTATCGCGCCCTTCAAGGCGCAGTCCGCTTTTTCCTGCGTCGGCATACGTTCGAACGATCTCGATTCCGCGGTTTGCAGCATATTGCCGGATCACGTCCGACTGATTTTCCGTCGAGTAGTACTGGTGCTCTGTCGACATCCGCACATATTCGGCCGCACGCTCTAACATTGCGGCATCCTTACTATGAGCCCTTCCCGTTGTTCATTTCGGTCGACCTGAGCGCCGCGCCGCCAGGAGAAGGTGATACTTCAACGCGAAGATGAATTGGTCGGCGGTCCGCATTCGGCCCTGCCTCGGCCAGCTTACTCGCGGAGGACCGGAAATATGTTTCCTAAGAAGGGCCAGAATTTTCCGTCCCGTTCGCAAGCAACTGAAAACGAGGTAAGCTATGCATGCGCGATAAGTCTGGCCCTGCGCTCTGAACTCGGCGGCTCAAATCGAGCGGTTAAGACGATTGGTCAGTGGACGACAGCCAACGAGCGCACGATTAAGAATTGGCTGGCTGGGACAAGCGGACCGCGAGGGCAACATCTCATCGATGTCATTCGCCATTCCGATGCAGCACTCAGCGCTGTTCTCTACTTAGCTGGCCGCCGCGAGGCAGCGACGGTGGTGAACCTCGAAGAACTCCGCGGCCGCCTTGCCGCGTCATTGGTCGAGCTCGGTCGGGCTTTGGAGAAACGGGCGCAATAGACCGGTAGCGGTGGGGTCCGCGAGCGGCAGGGTTTTATGCTTCCCTGTTATCGGCGCAACGCGCCGTGTTCCCAGCTCATCGGTCGCTGTTCTTTCCGCAAAACTCCCTGATAATTCCGCAGGAAATTTGTCATTTAAGTCGCTGATATATCGTGTGAAATGGCAATTTTTCGGCGTATTTCAAGCCCGGAAACAGCGAAAATTCCCTGTTTTTGAGACCCGTTCGTTCAGGACTGTCAGCACAGCCAAACGCTTACGCTGATCCCACCTCTGCTAGTAGCGTCGTCAAAGTGTTCAGCGCTCAGAACTAGGGAACCTCTGACCAAGCAAGCCGCCATTCAGGCTGCGGCTTGATTTTCGGCCGTTCAGCACGGATTTTGCGTGCTTGTCTGCCCTGTGACTGTGGGCCCCGCCTCACACTGGCGCCAATTGCCGCCTAGCGAGGTAGATGTTTGCGAGAGCCAGAAGCGAGAACACCTGTGCGCCGTTCTTCTTGATGCCCCGATAGCGGACTTTGCGATATCCGAACTGGCACTTCAAAACGCGGAACACGTGCTCGACCTTGGCGCGCACCCTTCCGAAGCGCTTGTCCTTCGCCCGCAGCCAGGCTGAGAGCTTTTGTCCGGGCTTTGCCTTTTCCTTCACCGCCCACAGGACGCCCGCGCGCCGTGCCGCGCTCTACTTTCTCTCGCTCGCATACGCCTTATCGCCGTAGACGGCGCGGTCGTCCTCGCGGATGAGATTGGCAAACACCTTGGCGTCGTGCACGCTACCCGCCGTCGCGCCGGCCGTGTGCACAAGCCCGCTCTCAGCATCGGTGCCGATGTGCACTTACATGCCGAAATACCACTGGTTGCCCTTCTTCGACTGCCGCATCTCCGGATCGCGCATGTTCTCCTTGTTCTTCGTTGACGGCGATGCCGCGATCAACGTCGCGTCTATGATCGTGCCGCCGCGGAGCAGCGCGGCTTTCTCTTCCAAATGCACTTTCACGGCCGCGAAGATCGCCTTCGTCAGATCATGGCGTTCAAGCAGATGGCGGAAGTTCAGAATCGTCGTCTCGTCGGGCATATCATCGCGCCCAAGATCCAATCCTGTGAACTCGCGCATCGACTGGATGTCGTAATGCGCCTCTTCCGCGCCCGGATCGGACAGCTGATACCACTACTGCAAACAATAAATGCGCAGCATTATTACCACCGGAAATGCCCTCACCCGCCCTGCGGAGCCATCTTCGGATAGTAGGGATCGATCACCGCTTCGAGCGCCGCCCACGACACGCTCCGCCCCATCCCGGCGAAGAATACCTCGCGCTTCGTCGTCTTCTTCTTCGACGCGTAGTCGAGAGACGAAAAACTCAGATGGTTCTCTGCCATCGGCCACCTCCTCGAATTGTCGAGCCCAGTGTGCCATAGTCCATCAGTTGGTCAGAGTTTCCCTAGGTCATTGAGAAGTATGGTGCCCAGGGCCGGAATTGAACCAGCGACACTGCGATTTTCAGTCGCATGCTCTACCAACTGAGCTACCTGGGCATCTCTCCGCGGGTCAAAGCCCAGGACGAAGTTGCGCCCTTATAGGGGGCCAACTTGGCCCTGGCAAGCGTCGCCTCATCGCACTTGCAATTATTCGTGATCCTTGCCGTTTTCATCGGTTCCAGACAGGTTTTCCTGTCCGTCTTCATCGCTATCGGCATCGCTGCACGGGATCACATAGCTGCCTGTTACCCAGCGCCCGAGATCGACGTCGGCGCAGCGCTTGGAACAAAACGGGCGGCACGAATCGACTGGCGGCTTGCGGCAGATTGGGCATTTCGGCGTGCGCGCGGTGGCAGCAACCGGTTCATCATGTGTCATAAGTTGTGCCTAAGAAAATCAATCGCGATCCACTTCGGCAAACTTCAACCAGTTGAAGTGAATCGGAAAGCCTTCCGAGTTCAAAAGCGCGACGACCTCCGAGACAGGCAGGCCAACGACGTTTGTATATGAGCCATCTATGCGCTTCACGAAACTGCCGGCGAGCCCCTGGATCGCATAGCCCCCGGCCTTGCCGCGCCATTCGCGCGACGCGATATAGGCCTCGATCTCCGAGCGAGTAAGATGCTTGAAGCGAACTTTTGTTTCCACGATTTCCGAGCGAATGCGATCATCCGGCGTGATGAGGCAAACGGCTGAAAAAACTTTGTGCACACGGCCCGATAAGAGCTGCAGCGAGGCCATGGCTTCTTCGACATGCGCCGGCTTCATGAGAATTCTCTTGCCGTACGAGACGATTGTGTCCGCCGCCAGAATATAGGAATCTGCAATATCCTGATCGTTAGAGATTTGATCGCGGGAAGCTTCGGCTTTGGCCCTCGCCAACCGCGCTACGAGACGGCGCGGGCTCTCTCCGCGCTCCGCCAACTCGTCGATTGAAGAAGGCCTGAGTGCGTCGGGCGTCACGCCAACTTGGGCCAACAACGTCAATCTGCGCGGACTTGCGCTTGCCAATACGAGGCGCGGCCGCTCGGTTTCACCCTTCGCCTTTGCGCGCTCGCGTGCCAGGGCCTTGCGCAGACTTTCGCGGGCCGGTGCCGCCGGTTTTCCGAAAGCAGGAACAAGTTTGGACTTAAGTGCAGAAATCATCATTAACCCCGATATCCGGCGCAGTTTTGTCTGCCATCCAACAATGCTAAGGAGCCCCTCGAAAAGCAAGGGGGACCCCCGCGTTGCGGAGGAGGCCGAAACAAGGCATCTATAGACCATTCACTCGCGCTTTTTGAAGGCTGACATGGTCTCGAAATCAGAAGCTGCAGAATTCATTGCCAAAGCACCTTTGTTTGGGTCGTTGGATGAGGCGGGCCGGCAAGCCGTAGCCCTGGAAATGCGGGAATCCAACTACGACGCCGGGCAAGTTATTTTTTCACGCGGCGATCCAGGCCTAGAACTGCACGTCGTTGTCAAAGGCCGGGTTCGGATCTCGGTCCTGACGTCCGACGGGCGCGAGCTATCGTTTGCCCATGCCGAAGCACCGTCGATCTTCGGTGAACTCGCCGTCTTCGACGGACGCGCACGTTCAGCCGACGCAACGGCCGTCGGCAAGGTTCAAACACTGACGCTTTCAAAGGCGTCGTTTGCCCGGCTGTTGACGACCAAGCCACAAGTTGCAGAGGCGGCCATTCGCTTCCTATCGGCGCGGCTTCGAGATGCCGACGAGCAACTCGAAGCCATCGCATTACACCCGATTGAAGCACGCCTTGCACGCTTCTTTCTGGCGTCCGCCCGGCAGAAGGACCCTGAATCCAAATCGAACCGCGTGACGTTTTCGTTGCCCATTTCACAGAGTGAGCTTGCGCTTCTCGTAGGTGCCAGCCGGCCTAAGGTGAATGCAGCGCTGGTCCTTCTCGAAGCGGAAGGAGCGATTGAACGCAAAGGCACCGATATTATTTGCGATATCGATGCTTTGAGCAGCATCGGCGGCGTCGAGTGATAAGCTTTTGAGGATCACTTGACCGGAAAGCTGCGAACGGGGGGGCATCAATGACAGCGCCCGCATCGAAAGACCGGCACACGCTGCCGCTTCGCGCGTGGCGTGTGATGAAGCAGCTCTTGGCGCCGCTAAGCAGGCTCCTGTCCCGCTATGCCGCTGCCGGAACATCTGGTTATCCGCCAGACACCCAGCGCCGGCTGAAAATCCTGAACATGATCTCGTTGTTGATCGTCATCACGACACTCGTGTTTGCGGCCCAACAGGCGGCGGCCGACTTCGAAAAAATGAAGCCCGTGATTTTTATCAATATCATTCTCGCCGCAATCGCGATGATGGTTCCACTTGCGCATCGCATCAACGACATCGCAGGAGGCCTACTGATCGCCGTTGCCGAACTCGCGGCCCTGCTTGCGTTCACAGCCTACTTTGGAAGATCTGCCGGCACTCCGGTTATGTACGTAGCGTTCTCGGCAGCACCATTCGTGGTGTTCGGCCTGAAGCGGATTTGGCTGGTTTTAGGCACCGTGCTGACCGCGCTGATCCTTCATCTTTACGCTTACTTCACGTTCCATCGTTCCGACGCTTGGCTGGCGATGGATGACGCTTTTCTCGATGCCAATTATATCCAAGGGGCAATTACCGCGTTTGGATTGATAGCAGCGTCCGTCTATTACGCCTTCAGCCTCGCTGAACGGGCTAAGGCCGAAACCGATGCGGTGCTGCGCAATGTGCTCCCTGACAATGTCGTCGAACGGCTCAAAGCCGTGCCGGACGCCGCAATTGCCGACGGCTTCGCATCGGCGTCCGTCCTGTTTGCCGATGTCTCCGGATTCGTGGCCATGGCGCACTCCCTTGGTCCTGAGAAGACAGTAGACCTTCTCAATAAGCTTGTCAGCCGCTTCGATGAACTCGCGGAACGCCACGGCGTCGAGAAAATAAAAACTATCGGCGATGCCTATATGGTTGCATCCGGTGTTCCCGAACCACGTCCCGACCACGCAGTTGCTCTCGCCGGCATGGCTCTCGACATGATCGACGCGGCGCGCGACATCAGCTTTGAAACGGGATTGTCCATTAATATTCGCGCCGGAATGGCGTCAGGTCCCATGATGGCAGGTGTCATCGGCAAACGGAAATTCAGCTATGACGTTTGGGGCGACCCGGTCAATCTCGCAAGCCGCTTGGAACAGGCAAGCATTCCGGGGCGAATTTTGATTTGCCCGGAATGCAGGGCAGCACTCGAGAAGACGTTTCGCTTGGAGCCGCGTGGCGTGATCGAGATCAAAGGCGTTGGCTCTCAGGAAGCCTGGTATCTCGGCGCCCGCAAGTAAGAGCCACTTTTACCCTTTCCAATGAAGAGCACACACAAGTGTGAACAAGCGCCGCGCCGTATCGGCGTCGACGGCAATTTTTCCGGCCAGTTTGTCAACCAGGATCTGGCTACCTTCGTCGTGGAGTGTGCGCCGGTTGATATCGATCGCCTGAATGCGCGCTGGCGGCGCAGTGCGGACAGCGTCGTAATACGACTCGCAGACAAAGAAATAATCCTTGATGACCCTTTTCAAGGGCGTCAAAGGCACCTGATGCTGCGCGACTGCTTCGTCGTCCTCACGTGAAATCGCAATCTGCAGCCGGTCGTCGGAAACCGAGAGGTTGAGCTTGTAAGGACCTTGATCGACGCCCTCAACCCGAAACGAATTTCCATCCAAGATATCGAAGATGGCGACTTCCCGCTCATGTTCAACATTGACGCTAGAGCGGCCCAGAGACTTCTGGTCGAGCGTGATAGCAGCGATCTTGTCGCGCCCTTTCCCGCTCTCGCTTTCTGTCGCGTCCATCGCTGATCAGCCTGACGTTTCGAGCCGGATTTCAACCGAGCGCCGGTGCGCTTCCAGCCCTTCTGCGCGAGCCAACGTCATAGCTGCAGGTGCCAGCCGCTCCAAAGCACTGGCATCGAGCTTAAGAATTGAGGTGCGCTTCATATAGTCGAGCACGCCAAGGCCGGAGGAAAAGCGCGCACTGCGGGCAGTCGGCAAAACATGGTTCGAACCAGACACGTAGTCGCCGATGACTTCTGGCGTCAGGTTCCCGATAAAAATGGCGCCAGCATTGCGAATCTTGCCGCTCAGTGCCTCTGCGTCCTCAGTTGCTATTTCCAGATGCTCGGCCGCTATCCTGTCAGCGAGCGCTGGCGCTTCATCAAGCGAAGAGAGCACTATCGTCGCGCCGAATTCGTTCCAGCTCGCAGCGGCGATGTTGCCGCGCGACAAAGTCTTCAACTGGCGCTCGACAGCCGCCTCGACCGCTCTGGCAAACGAAGCATCGTCCGTCATCAAAATCGACTGCGCCGCGGTATCGTGTTCTGCCTGCGCCAAGAGATCTGCCGCAATCCACTCCGGGCTATTGTACTTATCGGCAATGATAAGAACCTCCGAGGGACCGGCGATCGAGTCGATTCCTACGGTGCCGAACACTTGCCTCTTGGCAGCTGCCACATACGCATTGCCAGGACCAACAATCTTAACAACAGGCGCGATCGTTTGGGTGCCATAAGCCAGGGCAGCGATGGCTTGCGCGCCGCCAACCCGGTAAATTTCTTCAACGCCCGAAATCTCTGCAGCAGCGAGCACCAAGGGATTGAGTTCTCCGCGCGGACTGGGGACGACCATGACAACGCGTGGCACACCAGCCACCTTGGCTGGCACTGCGTTCATCAGCACGGAACTCGGGTACGAGGCGAGTCCACCCGGCACATAGAGGCCGACCGACTCGACCGCCGTCCAGCGGTGACCAAGCTCTACGCCCGCCATGTCGCGGTACATGTCATCGGCCGGTATCTGGCGCTTGTGATGTTCGTTGATCCGGTCGCGCGCGAACTTTAAGGCATCGAGCGTCTCCGTCGAACACGCTGCGACGGCCTCTTTGATTTCCGCGGCAGTTACCCGAATACCGTGCTTCGCGAGATCGATCGCATCGAATTTTTTCGACAGATCTATAAGCGCTTCATCGCCACGGGCTCGCACATCCGCGATGATGCCGGCGACAGCGCGATCGACATCTGCAGAGACTTCGCGCTTTTGAGATAGCAGCGTCGCGAACGAACCGGCGAAACCTGGATCAGAACTGCTGAGACGCATCGGCATTGCTATTATGATCGGCCCGTTAGGTGCCGCCTTCTCATTTTCAGCTGTTGTCTTCTGGATGCAATGGCGACCGTTTCGCCGTCCAAGCGCCTCCCAGATCCTTCATTTCGACTTCGAGACATTCAACTCTGAGGCGGATGGCTGCACCGCCAGAAAATGTCAACGTGACATGACCTTCTACACTATCGGGATTTGCATCGGGCTCAAACCCGAGAGCCAACAACGCCAAGGCCTGTGAAGGGTCATTGAGGTCAAGGCTGTGGATCTTGGCAGACAGGACACGGTCAATGCGCAGGCCCGACCGGCGGCGCTCGTAGCCTGACTTTTTGTTCTTTACAGTCTCTTTGAGTGAGACCGCCCAATCAAAACGGTTGCCGACCGCCACAAAGCGCTTTTCGCGTGGCAGATATGTCATGTCGGCAACCCGAAAAACCGCATCCTGAAAATGCGCAGAAATCACGCTCAGGTCTTCGCGGTCGAGCGCAATGAGTTTTAGGTCGGGCATAGGGCGGAACGTCTCCTTCGCCAGCGGCCACTCGTTGGCGCTCGGGAGTGATTACCGGTTGGACCAGCCAAGTGCAACAACAGCAACCGGGTCAGCGTCCGCCCCCTCAGAATGCCTGGGGGCATTCCTCTGGCCATTACTCGGGCTTTTCTCCGACTTCGCTTGCCGGACGCCAGCCAGTTGCCAATTTCTTGCACTGCTCGACCCATTTGTCGCGCACCGCGCGGCCGGCGAACTCACCGAGTTGGCTGTCCACCCATTCGATATCCGCAGCCCCCCACTTGGCGAGCTGATCGAAATGAAAGAAGCCGGCGCCATTCAATAATTTTTCGAGTTTAGGGCCAACCCCCCAAATGAGCTTCAGGTCATCAGCCTTTCCGCCGCGTGGGCCCGATAGAATCGTCAGTCCTGCCGGTTTTTCGCCGATCACGCGATCAGGCCGCCAGCCGGTCGCCAGATTCTTGGCCTGCTCGACCCACTTTTCCCGCTCCACACGGCCTTCAAAGGCTTTGCTCATCGTGTCTAACCAGGTGAGGTCAGCCTTGGTCCAGGCGGAAACTTGATCGAAGTGATAAATGCCGTTCTGGTTTAGGAGCTTTTCAATTTCGGGGCCGACTCCCCAGATGAGTTTCAGGTCGTCGGCCTTGCCGTCACGCGCTGTCGCAATTGAACCGGGAGCTTTGCTCCGGGTGTCCGCAAGAGCCGAATCAACAAGTGCCACCGGACTTGGAGCAGGGCTCGGAGCGGGGCAAGCAGCCGGGCCTGCTGGAGCGGGGGAAGCCAACGTCACAGCCTCACGCTTGAAGCGAGCAAGCTCGTCGTCGTGCGCACGCTTGGCCACTGCCGACGCTTCTGCGCGTACTCTTTTTAGTTCTTCGGCGTGCTTAGCCTGCACTTCCGCTACAGCTTGATCACGTGCCTTCTTGACGTCATCGGCATGCTTCTTCGCCGCATCCGCCGCCGCATCGTGGCGCGCGTTCTTCAGCTCCGCAGTGTGACGCGCTTTGGCGTCTTCAAGTTCTTTGCGTGCGCCGGTATCGGCCTGCGTCAAAGCCAAGACCTTGGTTTCGTGCTGCTTGGCTTGATCCTGCACTTTTTTCAACTCGGTCGCGTGCAGCGCCTGCGCCTCGGTGCGGACGTGCTCTTGAGCCTTCTTCAACTCTTCCGTGTGCTTCTTCTGCGCCTCATCGGCCCAACGTTTTTCCGCCGCCTTCAAGTCATCGGCATTTTTGCGCTGCGCGTCGCCGGTGCCTTTTTGAGCCAGCGCCACATCATTGGCGAGCTTATCTTCGCGCGACTTTGCTGTTGCTTTGTCTGCGACCCAAGCTTTTCGGGCTTCGGTTGCCTCTTTTTTCAGTTTTTCAATTTCCGCGCCCATCGTTTCTTCGCGATGACGCACGCTGTCAACATAACTCTTCAACTTAGCATCCGCCGCATCGACCGCGGCGTTCATGCGGCTCGAAGTATCGCTGAGCTTGCCCTGTAGGTTTGCGATCTCTGCTTTGAACTTGGCATTATCGCCCTCCGCGTCTACGGCCGCGACCGAAAAGCGGCTGCGCTCTTGTTCGAGGGCACCGAGCCTCGACACCAGTTCTTTATTGGAACGCTCATAGTGGGTCTCTATGCGCCGCCGCCCGCAGGCTCGCCAAAGCAAGTAGCCGAGCAAGGCTCCAAGTAGAAAAGCCAACAGCAAGAACCACCACAATTGCGAGATTAGGTACATGAGTGTCGTCCTTTGCCTACTCTAATTATTCGAGGGTGAGGCGTCTTTGGGCACAATGGTCTGAGGTATTTTTTCGATCTCGATCACACCGAAATCAACGCGCCGGTTCGCGGCGTCAGCCTCGCGCGTTCGTTCTGTTCGCAGCGGCTTGAGCTCGCCAAAGCCGCGGGTAGCCAGCTGCTTTGAAGACACACCGCGCTCAACGAGTGCCGCGCGCACCGCTTCTGCACGCTGCTCTGACAGGGCCTGATTAAACTCTTCCGCTCCCCAGGAGTCGGAATTTCCCTCGATAAGAATGCCGATTCCATCGCAGCGCTTCGCCAAGTTTCCGAGCTTGTCGAGGAATGGACCGTGCTGGCTCTCAAGCGCCGCGGACTTGAGAGCAAATCGAAGAGCCTCACTGGCAAACAATTGGCCGTACTCGCCGACACAGTTCACCCGAGCGATTGTCACGTCGTCCATTCCGCGGCTTGTGGGCCACGTTGTTCCACTACGACTCGCGTCGTCCTGATCGGCCTTTCGTTTGGCTTCAGCCTCAGCAGCCAGACGTGCCTCGTCCTCCGCCTTCTTCGTGGCGGTCTCCTCGTCGGCCTTTCGTTTGCCTTCAGCCTCAGCAGCCAGACGGGCCTCGTCCTCCGCCTTCTTCTTGGCGGTCTCCTCGTCGGCCTTTCGTTTGCCTTCAGCCTCAGCAGCCAGACGGGCCTCGTCTTCCGCCTTCTTCTTGGCAGTCTCCTCGTCGGCCTTTCGTTTGCCTTCAGCCTCAGCAGCCAGACGTGCCTCGTCCTCCGCCTTCTTCTTGGCGGTCTCCTCGTCGGCCTTTCGTTTGGCTTCAGCCTCAGCAGCCAGACGGGCCTCGTCCTCCGCCTTCTTCTTGGCGGTCTCCTCGTCGGCCTTTCGTTTGCCTTCAGCCTCAGCAGCCAGACGGGCCTCGTCTTCCGCCTTCTTCTTGGCGGTCTCCTCGTCGGCCTTTCGTTTGCCTTCAGCCTCAGCAGCCAGACGGGCCTCGTCCTCCGCCTTCTTAGTGGCGGTCTCCTCGTCGGCCTTTCGTTTGCCTTCAGCCTCAGCAGCCAGACGGGCCTCGTCCTCCGCCTTCTTCTTGGCGGTCTCCTCGTCGGCCTTTCGCTTGGCTTCGGCTTCTACCGCGCGGCGCTCTACTTCGACTTTCCTCATCTCTGCGGCTTCAGCCGCAAGCGACCGCGCCGCTTCTTGGGCTTTCCTGATGCGGGTGTTTTCAGCGGCCACCTGCGGATCGGATTCATCGACAGCAAGAATGTTATTTTGCAGAACGGCAACTATGCCCGGCATACCCACTATCGGCGAGAGGATGGTTCTTGCTTGATCAAATGCTCTGATCTTCGCCGCATAATCCACGACAGAGCCAGAAACATGCCCGATGTGCCCATGATCCGGCCGGGCATCTATCGAGAACTTGAGTGACGCAAGCCCCGCTTCCTTCAACATCCTGTCCGCATCCGCTTCTGCTTTGGCAGAAACTACTTTTGCAATTGGCGGATTCGACTTGTGAAAGGCGTGCCATCCCAGGAGTGCCAGCGGTATGAGCCCGAGCAGCAGTCCCACTGACGCGCAAAGAGCGCAGCGCCGACGATCTCCTGTATCGCTTGACTGGCCGGGGCCAAAGAACTGTTGGAACGCTTCGGAAAGCGCACCCGCTTTGCGCCCCGCAATCCACCAATAGGCGAGACCGCCCAAAAGGCCCATCACTGCAAACGAGACCGGTGCCCGCCCGGCCATTATGGCTGGCGCGGCATCCGTGCCCAGGCTCCTGTAGGCCCCGTATCCACAAATGCCGATGGCCACACCCACGAGGCCCCAATAGTCCCACGACCGCCAGCGGCGCAATTCGGCGGCGGCAATTGCGGCCAGTGCCAACGGCCACACAAATTGCAACATCGGCCAAGCTGATTTGGCTAGGCGGACAATCGGCGCCTCAAGACCTGGAATTGACTGAAGCAAGGGCAAGCCCGAGACGACGCCTGCGGCCGCTGCAACAAGCACCGCCAAAACAAGACCGAATACAACGGAAAGCAATCCGCGAACCATCACTCTACCCCCGCGCATTCGTCGCGCATGGATTGGTAAATTACACGTCTAACAGTGTGTTGCCCGATTTTGTTAAGACATGGTCAACGGCCCGAAAAACGGGCTCAGAGCCGGCATTTTCTAGCGGTTTTCAACCGCTGGAAATCCGCTCCACCAGGGCCCCGCAACGGGTCAGCTTTTGCTCTAGCTGCTCAAAGCCCCGGTCGAGGTGATAAACGCGGTTGATGGTCGTCGTTCCCTCAGCCATCAGTCCGGCAATGACGAGCGAAACGGAGGCTCTGAGATCGGTCGCCATAACCTGAGCTCCAGTCAATCCCTTAACGCCCTTGATGGTCGCCGTGTCGCCATGGAGATGTATGTCGGCACCAAGGCGGGCGAGTTCCTGTACGTGCATAAAGCGATTTTCGAAAATCGTTTCTCGAATGATACTGGTGCCCGAGGCCCGCGTCACGAGCGCCATCAGTTGAGCTTGAAGGTCGGTCGGAAACCCAGGGAATGGCTGAGTCTCAACGGTGATGGGAGAAATTCCGGCGCCGTTTCGCACAACGTGAATGCCAGCGCTCGTCTCCTTGACGGAGGTCCCCGTCTCGGCCAATACGTCCAGCGCGGATTTGAGGTGCGATATACGTGCGCCTTCGAGCAGCACATCACCACCGGTCGCAGCGACCGCCATCGCGAATGTGCCGGTCTCAATACGATCCGGCAAAACGGTATGCACCGCGCCTTCGAGCCGGTCGCGTCCTTGAATGCGTAGTACCGACGTCCCAATACCGTCGATCTTGGCGCCCATCTTGACTAGACATTCTGCAACGTCGCCGATTTCCGGCTCGCGCGCGGCGTTCTCGATCAGAGTTTCACCTTTTGCCAACGCAGCTGCCAGCAGCACATTGTGGGTCGCGCCGACGGAAACTTTCGGGAAAATGATATGCGCGCCGCGCAAGCCTTTGGGCGCCCTAGCAAGCACGTAACCGGCTTCAATATCGATTTCGGCACCCAGCGCCTTGAGGCCTGTGAGATGCAGATCCACGGGACGCGTACCTATGGCACATCCGCCCGGAAGCGATACTTTGGCGACGCCCATACGCGCGATCAGCGGACCCAAAACCCAGAAGCTGGCGCGCATTCGCGACACCATCTCATAAGGTGCGGTTGTATCGACGATATCGCGAGCTGTCAGATGGAACGTCTCACCGAGGAGGGATGAAGGGCCGGTTCTCTTCCCGTCAACGGCAAGATCAACTCCGTGATTCCTAAGAATACGCACCAAGAGATTTACATCTGCAAGATTAGGGACGTTCTTGAGCGTCAAACGGTCGCCCGTTAGAAGGCTGGCGATCAGCAATGGCAGGGCCGCGTTCTTGGCGCCCGAAATCGGGATAGTGCCGTTGAGCTTCTGCCCGCCGGTGATCTGGATTCGATCCATGGTGTTGTGCCTGCCTCGTTTGCAGCCGCTACGGTTTGCTTGGCGTGCGAACCAGTTTACAGCCTGATTCGCTGCCGTTCGGGGCATGAATAGTCGCTTCGTGATAGCGGGAGCAAGGGGCGTCTTGGAATTCAGTTACGGCCATTGCAGCAGCGGCGGCTATTCGCCGCTTTTAGAGCCATCGCAACCCGGTGTTTCGTGGATTTTGTCGCGGATCTTTGACGACGACTTACGCTTTTTCAAGTTTGCCCTGAGTTCGGCTGCCAGTCTCTCGGCACGCTGCAAATTCGGTTTTGGCGGGCCCTGCTTTGTATTCCTATTGTCCTTGTTATCGGATTTGCCATCAGATTTCGCTCTCATCGGGCGGTATCGTCCTTCCGTCGCCGTCTGCTGCACCCAGCATTTGAGCCGGCAGCGGCGCTCCTCCCTACCATACTCCGGTCCCCAAATTCTCTGTGCGGCGCGCGCTTGCCCCGTGCGCGGGGTTGTGGCAGTGTCCGCGGGCTTCAGGAGCCCTTTCAGCCGCATCGCATGGCCGATGCGGCATCGTCGTGTTGAAAGCGGCCGTCCAAAGCTGCCGTAGCTCAGTGGTAGAGCACTCCCTTGGTAAGGGAGAGGTCGAGAGTTCAATCCCCTCCGGCAGCACCAGATTTTTCCGATTCAGATCAATAACTTGGGTCATTTTCAGGACCGGATTCGCGGTGGCTGATCGACGGGTCGTGCATACGGCTGCGCCCAGGACATCGCAATCACGTGTCGTCCTACGACTTCCTCGACGATCGCACGCATGGTGGTTGGAAATACCGAATGCTCAACGCCGTCGATGAGTTGACGCGTGAGTGCTTCCACGCCCGCCTCGGAGACGAACTGTTGAACGGAGATTCTTCTCGTCGCTCCGCGGGCCTCAGATCGCGATCGAGAGTTGGCGCCGGCATTGCAACGCCGTCCGATCACACGCGTCGCCCGGCTACCAACCACCGGCGCCTGATGTCTACTTTCCATCGCTTGCTGCATAGCCTCTGTCGCGGCCTGCGCCAACTCCACCGCCAACGGATCGTCCAGCCAAAGTCGGCACCATGAACTAATATACGGCCTGGGCCACTCCGTGAGGCCAGATCAAAATCCAGACGTCATCTTCTCGTCAGGAAAATGTCAGTGCGAGTTCTATATGAGTGAATGATCACTCCACGGCCTGAAGTCAATGGCCGCTTCAGACCGCAATTCGCAACTCGTCATCAGCACGTCATCACCGGAATTCACCAGCAACACAATACGGCAATTCTCGTCGGCCGTTGCGGGTGGGCTGCGCCTCACGGAATAGCAATTCCGAGTAACAGCATGCAAGTCAGGACAGGTGTTTTATGGCAACGGTATTGAAACTGCGGCCTTCAAGGCCAACGGTCAATTTGGACGCATTTCAAGCTGAATCCAATGTCCGGAGTTATTGCAGGAAATTCGACGCGACGTTTGTCGCGGCGTCGGGGAGTTTTATGACCGACGTGACAGGCCGGTCGTATCTCGATTTTCTTGCTGGCGCGTCCACATTGAATTATGGGCACAACGATTCCGATATGGTTGCAGCGCTGGTTGATTATCTCGCAGCGGGCGGCATCACACATGGTCTCGATTTGCACACCGGTGCCAAGGCCCGCTTTATAGATTCCTTCAACCGGCATATTCTTCACCCCCGTAATCTGTCCTACAAATTGCAGTTTACGGGTCCGACCGGCACGAATGCGGTTGAGGCGGCTCTCAAGCTCGCGAGGAAGGTTACGGGCCGCACAAACGTTATCGCCTTCACAAACGGCTTCCATGGCATGTCTCTTGGCGCGCTTGCCGCGACTGGCAATTGTCATCATCGCATGAGCCAGCATATTCAGTTGCCGGGTGTAACGCGGGCCTTCTATGACGGCTATCTCGGTACCGATATCAATACCGCAGACATTCTGGAAAAGTCACTCAGCGATCCCTCTGGCGGGTTCGATCCGCCAGCTGCGATCTTGCTGGAGACGGTTCAAGGCGAAGGCGGGCTCAACACCGCATCAGCGAAATGGATGTCTCAAATTGCGGACGTCGCGCGGCGTCACGGTGCCCTGCTGATTATCGACGACATACAAGCAGGCTGCGGGCGGACGGGTACTTTCTTTAGTTTCGAACCCTTCGGCGTTGAGCCAGATATTGTGGTGCTGTCGAAATCACTTTCTGGGTTTGGTCTTCCGATGGCCCTGGCGCTGATACGGCCGGAGCATGACAAGTGGCTTCCCGGCGAACACAATGGCACTTTCCGCGGCAACAACTTGGCATTTCTGACGGCTGCTGTTGCGATTGAAAAATTCTGGAGCGATGGGTCGTTTATGCGCGATGTCGAGCGGCGCGGCCGGCTTGTTGGTGCGGCGTTGGCACGGATGGCAACTCAAGTTGCCGGATCGCGAGTCAAGGGCCGCGGAATGATGCAGGGGATCGACGTCGTCAGCGGTGAACTTGCCGATGCCATCTCCAGGCGGTGTTACGCTGAAGGGCTCATTATCGAAACATCCGGGCCATATGACGAAGTCGTCAAGGTGCTGGCTCCATTGACAACGCCTGATGACGTGCTCGAGCAAGGCTTGGGCATTCTTGAAGCATCGATAATGGCTGAGACGGCCAATGCGGAGTTGAATTCGTGACGCGCACCTCCGAAGGTCTTGCCGATGCCAAACTGAGTGTTGGCAATGAAGCGACAGACTATGTCCCCTCGTGGCGCGTGCAACGCGTGCCCGTACGCGGCGGGAATGTTTCGGAGCGGCAGAGCGAAGCTCCGGTTCTTGTCAGCACCAACGTGTGGGCCATCAAACGTTTGCCAGGCGAACGCATCCATGACCTCTTCGAGCGGCGCTGCGCCATGTTTGAAGAGAAAGCCAAGCCAGCACTTGGCCGTGGATTACGGTGACGTCTCGTTCTCCTACATTGACTTGCGTGATCGCGCAAACCGATTGGCGCGATTTTTCTCAGCTAAAGGCATCAAAGCTGGAAGTCATGTTGGCCTGTTACTCGACAGATCGCTCAATTCCTACGCGTCGGTTCTCGCCCTGTCGAAAATCGGCGCGGCCTATGTTCCGTTGGACGCGTCCTTTCCCCCAGACCGGATCTGCTTCATTCTTGAAGATAGCTCGGTCAACATCGTCGTCACGTTGCGCGGCTTCGCCGCACGCTTCGCAGACGCAGCAGCGATCATCCTCGCGCTTGACGATCACTATGGCGATATCGAACGGCTGCCGCCGTCTCCATTCGAGCCAGAGGCTTTGGAGGGAGACGAAGATCCGCTCTCCTACATTATTTACACGTCCGGAACGACGGGGAAGCCCAAGGGCGTTCCCATTCGCCAATCGAGCATTTGCAATTTTCTTCACATCGCAGCCAGACTCTACGGCTACACGCCGGGGGACCGCGTCTTCCAGGGCATGACGATTGCATTCGACTTCTCAGTTGAAGAGTTATGGGTTCCCCTTATCGCCGGGGCAACCCTGGTGCCGGCACCCTCCCAGGCCAAGCTGCTGGGGAGTGATCTCAAGGACTTCCTGATATCGAACCGGGTAACTGCTCTGTGTTGCGTGCCAACAATGCTCGCAACACTTGAACCGGACCTGCCATTGCTGAGGTTCTTGCTGGTGTCTGGAGAAGCTTGTCCTGCTGATGTCATCGCGCGCTGGTTTGCGCCAGGCAGGCGCGTGCTAAACGCCTATGGTCCGACTGAAACGACGGTCACGGCAACATGGTCCGTTTTATCACCGGGCAAAGCCGTGACGATCGGCGGTCCGCTCCCGACGTACACTGTCATCATTCTTGATCCCGAAACGGGAGAAGCACTCGGCGAAGGCCAGCCCGGCGAAATCTGTATCGCTGGTATTGGACTTTCCGACGGATATTTGAACCGCCCCGAACAGACAGCGAAAGCGTTCATTCCCGATTTCATAGGATTGCCGGATAATCGCTCTGGCAAAATTTACCGCACGGGCGACCTCGGCCGGATTGCCAGCAATAACGAAATTGAATTCCTTGGCCGCATCGACACGCAGGTCAAAATTCGCGGCTACAGGATTGAGCTTGACGAGATTGAAGCCGTCGCCCGGTCTGTCGAGGGCATCGCCCAAGCGGTCGTTCAACCCTTCGATCCGGATGGCTCTAGTGTTGAACTCGTCGCATATCTGATGCCGGCGACGCCAGGCACGAAGGTGGATGCCGCCCGGGTTGACGCAGCGCTTCGTGCTGCATTGCCAGCCTACATGGTGCCTTCGTTTTACGAGCAGCTCGATATAATACCGCTACTGCCGAGCACCAAAGTGGATCGCAAGGCTTTGCCGGCACCCGTGAACCCTAGGTTCGTTGCAGCCGGCACGAAGCATGTCGAACCCAGAAATGCGCGCGAAGCCGAATTGGCCATGCTTTTGGCCGACGTCTTGAAGCTTGAAAAAATTTCCGTTGAATCCAATTTCTTCGACGAACTTGGCGCGGACTCGCTCAAGCTCGCAAGTTATGTGACGGCAATTCGCAAACAGCTTGGCATCCGGCGTATCTCGATGCGCCAGCTATATCAGCACCCATCGATAGCCGAACTCTCCGCTGTCCTCGAAGCTGCCGTAGCGGAACCCGGCGCCGTGCCGAAAGCCGCGCCTCAGTCAGAGTTGATACCTGTTGCTCTGCCAGAACCGAGCGTTGCGGCCGGCGCTCCGAATGTCGCGGCCGCAACAGAAGCGCCCAATTCCGGACCAGCAACACCGTGTCTCGATCAACAGCAGCGCGCCTATCAAAAACATGGCGCATCGCCCCATATCGCGACTGATGCAGCACGCATTGCAACAGGAGCCGCCCAGATGGGCGTCTACGCGCTGGCTTTGTTTGTCACGGCGCTTGCCTCCGTGATCGCATATGACTGGGTTAGTGACGCCCCGAATTGGACCGCAATCTATGTCCGTGCGGCACTGGCGACGAGCATCATCTACTTCGGCGGATCTGCGACGCTGATCGCAATAAAATGGCTTGCAGTCGGCCGGTTCACAACGGAGCCAATTCCATTGTGGACCACAAAGTACCTGAGGTTCTGGATTGCGCGGACAGTCATACACGCCAATCCCCTCAATTTGTTGGCAGGAACCCCCTTGTACACGGCCTACCTCAGGCTTTTAGGGATGCGTGTTGGGTCCAATACTCTGATCCTCAGCCTGCCGCCGGTATGTACTGATCTGGTCAGCATCGGAGACAACAGTGTCATCCGGCATGACTCGGTTTTTCCGGGTTACACCGCACATAATGGATACATTTATCCCGGTACGATTAGTATCGGCTCAGATGTACTCATCTGCGAAGCGACTGTTCTCGATATCAATACGGCGATGGGTGATGGCAGCCAGCTTGGCACAACATCAGCTTTGCTGGAGGGACAAGTTGTGCCGGCTGGCGCCAAGTATCAGGGGTCGCCTGCCGAACCCGCAACCACGAACTATAATCGCGTGGCGCCAGTTCCGGTATCTGCAGAACGCACGGGCCTTTATGCGGCTTCCCAAGTGCTGTCGCTTGCGCTCTTGTCGCTGCCCGCTTCTGTGCTCTCCGCCGTTCTTGTGACGAAGTTAGGTATCTCCACCACGGACTTCATCAATTGGCCGGGCGCTGCAGGAGCTGCCGCTGGATTGGCTGCAGGCGCCGCAGTATTCTATTTCGGCAGCTTGCTACTTGGCATGATCACTGTGATTGCTGTACCGCGGCTGCTCAATCATTTCTTCCGTTCTGAAGTCGTGCATCCGATCTATGGTTTGCAGTACCAGCTGGCGCGCAGCATCACCCGGCTCAGCAACAACCGGATATTGAATACGCTCTTCGGCGACAGCTCAATGATCTTGAAGTGGCTCTCGGCCGTTGGATATGACCTGACGCAATGCACCCAGACCGGATCTAACTTCGGCGTCGATCAGCGCCACCATTCGCCGTTCTTGTGTGTCTTCAATCGCAATACGCTCGTGTCCGACGGATTGCTGATGATGAATATGGAAACGTCTTCGTCGTCGTTTATCCTTCGCCAAGTTACGATGCCGCCGGACACCTACGTCGGCAACGTCGTTCACTATCCTGCGGACTCGCGCCTTGGTGACAACTGCCTCATTGCCACAAAAGCGGCGATCCCAATCGATGGCCCGATCCGGTCTGAAGTCGGCATTCTCGGTTCACCGCCCTTTGAGATTCCGCGATCTGTTGCGCGCGACCAAAAGTTCGATCACTTTAAGCAACCCGGCATTCTCGAAACGCAGCTCGCTTTGAAGTTACGCTCGAACCTTGTGACGTTAGGACTTTATCTACTCCGGTCATGGGCGTTGGCCTTCCTTGGTTTCAGTTTGACGTTTGGCGCTATTGCCTATGCAGGCGCCAACGGGCAAGACGAAGGCGCTGTAACAACAGCAATGGCGTTGGCCGCCGCATCATTGGCATTTGTCGCCATTGCTGCACTGTTCTCGATTTTATGCGAACGCATGGCCTGCCGTTTCAAACGCCTCGAGCCGCAGTATTGCTCGCTCTATGATCCGATATTCTGGAATCATGAGCGCTTTTGGAAACTCAACTACAATGCGTTCCTGCGCGTTTTCGACGGCACCCCGTTGAAACCGGTATTTCTGCGCCTGCAAGGGGCGAAAGTGGGCCGCGGCGTGTTTGACGACGGGTGCGGATTGACCGAGCCCAGCATGGTCGAGATTGGTGATCACTGCATGCTCAATTTCAGATCAACGCTCCAGTGCCACTCGCTTGAAGATGGAACCTTCAAATCCGGCCGGATCGGGATCGGCAATAACTGCACCATCGGCACCAATAGCTTTGTCCATTACGGATCAGTGATGCAGGACGGCGCTGTGCTTGAAGCCGACGCCTTTTTGATGAAGGGCTCTGTTGTTGAAGCTGAAACCCGGTGGTTCGGCAATCCTGCGCGGGATAGTGCTGCCGCGGGCGACGCCAAACTTCGCGTAGAAAAAGGAGGAAAAAAATGGTGACCGCAGTGGTTGAAGTTATCGCCATGCCGCCGGCCGAAACATTCGTCGACGAGTATATTGCCAAGAACAAGCCCGTTGTGATCCGGGGCATTGATTTCGATGCTGCCGAGTGGAAGCCCGACGCAATTCGCAAGCGCATCGGAGACCTGACGTCGCTCGTCTATGGAACGCTTTTTGAACTGGAGGATATCCAGACGCTAGACGACTACATAGATACGTGGTTCGGCACCACGGGTCCGCTGCAAGACAACGTGCCCTATGTCCGCTGGTACAACAAGCTTCGCGACGTCGAGTTTGCATGGGGTGACGAAGCCTTCGGCCGCATGGCCTCCGCGTGGCGCATGCCCAGCTGCCTGCCGACCAATAACCTCATTGTACCGGTCAGTAAAACTGGCACCGGAACGAACCCTGTTTCCGATGCATTTCCATATCGCGGCATGCTTGTAGCCGCACGCGGCGCACGCACACGCATGCATCGCGATCCCTTCTGCAGTGACGCCGTTGTTTGCCAGTTTTATGGCTCAAAAGAAGTGGCTCTCTACCGGCCAGAGCGCTCAGCGGAGCTAACCAAACGGGCTGACGGAACCTCTTTTGGCGGTTTTATCGATGTCCGCGAGGGTGCGCTCGACAAGCTATCCGTGGAGCCGGACTATCACGGCTTCATCGGCCCCGGCGAAATGGTCTATATTCCACACGGATGGCTGCACGATGTCATCGCGGTCGAAGATTTGGTCTCTGTGACCTGGAACTTTGTTCATGCCCGCGGCGCCCAAGAGTTTGCAGGTTATCTGTCTGCCGGTCCGGAAAAAGATCCGGAGTTTGAAATCCTACAGTATTTCCACCGGCCGACAGGACAAGCCGCGCTGTCCGCACCCGCTATCACTCAGTACCACTTCAGTCCCGGCTGACAGGTAGCGAAAGAATCGCGCCCGAGACGACGAATTGATCATATTGGGCATAGAAGACGTGAAACGCATACGGTTCCAACCCGGGAAGAGAATGTTGGAGCCGTAGCTGCGTTATTCCAGTCGTATTGCCCAGCGCATTTTCCGGCATGATCTCAATCTCGTGGTAGTCGATGAAGCGCTTTGTCAGCGGATATTGCGCCTTATAGATCGACTCTTTCGCACTAAATAATCCTGTCGCCAGAAGGTCGCGCTCTTGCGCATTGCAGCGGGAAAGTAACTCGCATTCTTGTGCGGTGAAGACCGTGTCAAAGATAGTTTGATCAACCCGGCTGAGCTGTTCTGCGTCAATGCCAATACCTGCTCCTTTGACGTCTGGCGGCGCCCACACGATGGCAATCGTCAAACCGGCTGTGTGCGAAATCGATCCTGTGAGCCCTTCGGGCCAAATGGGCTCGCGGTCTGGGCCGCGTTCAATGTTTTGAGGCGGCTGCCCAAGTGTTATGAGGCACCGGCGCGCCAGGGCCCGGCCGGTCGCAAATTCAGTGCGCCGCGTGGGCGTCGCGGACACTGCGACTTCAGACGTGCGCAGTTCGCTCTCTGCCAGGGGCTCAGTGGTCAGGTCGAGAGCGACCGTGCCGCCGAAACCGGCCGAGTTGAAGTGCCGGAGGACTTCGAGCACACGCGTATTCCAACCCATATTAGTGATCGCCTAACATCTCGCCCTTAGTTTGGGCATCGGGTTGATTTCGTGTCCATAGGCGCTATGGGCTCCTCTACATCGCCCGCAGGCCACTTGCCGCGAACGACGGCACTCCAGCGTTTAGGCACGCCGAATGCAAGTGCGGTTATGCAAAAACGCAACATTAAACGGAAAAGATCGCCTTTCTCATTGGCAATCAAGTTTTGCATGTTTACCGCACGATCGGGACAGATAGAACGAAATATGGATCCGACTCGCCAGCAGTCCCAGAAGGCAGTCCGCACGCTTGAGCTGCGGCTGGTGATGGCCACCGCTTTTGCATGCAGTTTTGCGCAATTCGCAACTTCAGGGGAAACGGCCAGCGATTGCTGCGCCGACATCGAGTCGCGCTTGGCTGAACTGAACGCGATTGGCAAAGGTAATCGCGCCATGTCTCTGGAAATTTCAGGACAAGTCCATCGTGCGCTTTTGCATTGGTCCGATGGGCAAGAGCGCAATACATATAGTGTCGATCCGACGAGCTGGGGATCCTATACGGACTTCGAAGGAGACGCCGAGCTGGAGCAGGGCTGGGAGGCAGGGTTTCTACTCCAGCTTGAGTATCCGATTGGCGAAAGCGCAGAACTCAATCAAGATCTGACGACGACACCTGCGACACCCGTGATCGGGGCCGCAAATATCTACCTCGAACAAGAGGACTTGGGCCGCATTACAATTGGTTTTCAAACCGAAGCCCATGACCACGTCACGGAATCCGATCTCTCCGGCACAGATCAATTTTCTGGTCCTGCAACGAGCGACTGGAATGGTGGCTTCCGGATCGTTGGACCGTCGAGCGGCAAGGTGGATGCCGACGAACTGACGTGGTCTAGCATTGGCGCTGATAATATTGGCGACGGCGACGATGCCAATGCGGTGCGCTACGACACACCGGAAATTCAGGGCTTTCAAACATCTGTCAGCTGGGCGCAAGCCGGTGTTGCAGCGTTGGGGCTGCGGTACTCATATGACGGGAAACTCTTTGGCGTTGAGGCCGGCGCCGCTGCTGCGCGCTACAATGAACCAGAGCGAAGTCCTTGCATCGATATCGACCCACGCAGCGGGTGCACGACAATCGCTGCGTCTATTTCGGTACTACACAAGCCGTCGCTTATTAGCCTCACGCTTGCTGGCGCGCAGATTGTCGATGACCCGAGCGACCGTTTCCTGGACCTTCCCGGCCCAGATCGCTGGTTTTACGGGAAAGTGTCACAGAAATGGTCGTTGTTTGAAGTTGGGGCAACAACATTCTACGGCGAGTATTTCCGCGGTCTCCGGCATGGAAAGCTAGCGCTTGAGGACAATCTGGGTGGCGGGCCAGAGGCAGCTGATTTCTCCGCCACAACCGAAGCATTTGGCGTCGGCATCATGCAGAGCTTCGATGCCGCCGAGCTTCAAACCTACATTGCTTGGCGCAGCTACACGATTGGCGGCGAAGCCTCAATTGGACCCAACGGCCGACAGGAGGCGCTTGATCTCGACGGCTTCACGGCCATTATGGCCGGTAGCCGGATAAGTTTTTAGGCCGTTGCGCCGGCAAGCCAAGCACAACGGCCCTTGGTAAATGATGTGCCTTAGTAAATCGAAACCGTTGTAAATCGAGACCGTTCGCGCACTTCGATGCCGGATAGCACAAGCGGCTTCGCCCGCTTCGAGGCAAGTCCGAATGATCGCGTGGTGCGCGATTGCAGCCTGGCCTAGAAACCTGCCAGGAGGGCTCACGGCAGCACCAGATTTCCCTCATCCCATTACTCGTGACCGCCAAATGGGCACCTTTTGCGGGTTCCAGCGCGCCAAACACACTTCACCGATGCGAAAGTTGACGGTGTCCGGCTGGCGCTAGAGGTGCTAATGGTTCAAGGAAATTGAACCGGGGCCGTGACTGCGCATAACCGCGGCCAATTGGGTTCCTCGCTCTATGGCAACCTCGCGCAACGCGCGCCTAATGCCTTTTCAGGATCAGAATTCGAATGAACGCCCGACACGCTCTCGTAGCCGCCCTTCTTCTCAACTTTACCTCCGGAGCAGCAGCTCAGAGCGCGCCACCTCCGCTTCCTGTCACCGTCGCCACCCCTCTCGCCAAGCGCATAACCAATTGGGACGAATACTGGGGACGCTTCGAGGCCGTTGAACGGGTGGAAGTCCGGCCGCGCGTATCCGGATTCATCGAGCAGGTGCACTTCAAGGACGGCACCTTGGTCAAAGCCGGCGACTTATTGTTCACGATCGACAAGCGGCAATTTCAAATTGCGGTCGATGTAGCCAAAGCCGATATTGCCCGGCAAGAGGCTCTGGTCGCACTCGCAGTATCCGAAGTCGAGCGCGCCGAGCCGCTCGCCAAATCGAAAGTCATGAGCGAGCTGGTCTTCGACCAACGCAAAGCGGTCCTTAGTGGTGCCCAAGCGCAGTTGCTCGCAAACAAGGCCAACCTCAAGTCGGCCGAGCTCAATCTCGAATGGGCCGAAGTCCGCGCTCCCATCTCGGGCCGTATCTCCGACAAGAAAGTCGATGCAGGCAACTTGGTCGGTGGCGGCGTCGCGGGAGCAACGCTACTCGCGACAATCGTTTCGCTCGATCCCATTCATTTCGCCTTCGACGTTTCAGAAACCGACTACCTGCGGTATTCGCGGCTTTTCCTTGCCGGCGAACGCCCATCATCGCGCGACACAGCCAACCCAGTACGCGTCAAACTCTCGGACGAGACGGACTGGAGTCACGAAGGCCGTATGGACTTCGTCGACAATGCCATGAACGAGCGATCGGGAACGATGCGAGGGCGCGCCATCTTTGACAATAAGGACGGCCTGCTGACACCAGGCGTTTTTGCGCGCCTATCGCTTTTTGGCGGTGAATCCGACGTGCTCCTCGTGCCTGATGCGGCCATCGTTTCGGATCAGGCACGAAAAATCGTCATGACCGTCAACGGTGAGAATGTTGTCACCCCCGTTCCGATTACGCTCGGCCCCATGAGCGGTGGACTTCGCGTGATCAAGGGGGGCCTCAAAGGCGACGAGCGCATCATAATCGAGGGCATCGCCAATCCGATGGTGCGGCCCGGCGTCAAGGTTGCCCCAGAAAACGGCACCATCGCATTGATCACAAGCAAATAGGCGAGCGAGCAAGGACGGCCAGAATGCGATTCTCGCACTACTTTATTGAGCGGCCGATTTTTGCCGCGGTACTATCACTCTTCATCACGATCATCGGCCTCATCGCCGGACGCGGCCTTGCCATTTCGGAATATCCAGAAATCGCACCGCCGACAGTCAATATTCGCGCCATATACCCCGGTGCATCTGCCCAAGTGATTGCCGAAACGGTCGCCACACCGATCGAGCAGGAGGTCAACGGCGTCGACAACATGCTCTATATCGATAGCGCATCGACCGGCGATGGGTTGCTCTCGGTCAATGTGGTTTTCCGCCCGGGCACAAACGTCGATCAAGCCCAAGTTCTTGTGCAGAACCGTATCGCGGTTGCTGAGCCGCGATTGCCTGAAGATGTGCGCCGCCTCGGCGTTTCTGTGCGCAAGGCATCGCCCGATCTGATGATCGTCGTTCACATGACGTCGCCCGACGGCTCGCGCGACCAGCAGTACATTTCGAACTATTCAACACTCTACGTCAAAGACGTGCTCGGCCGCATCGACGGCGTCGGCAACGTGCTCGTCTTTGGCGCGCGCGACTATGCCATGCGTGTGTGGCTCGATCCGGCCAAAGTGGCCGCACGCGGGCTGACGGCGGCGGACGTCGTGCAAGCCTTGCGCGCCTCGAACTTGCAAGTCGCGGCCGGCGCAATCAATCAGCCTCCCGCCGCGTCGGACGCCGCTTACACCCTTTCCGTGAAAACGCTCGGGCGGTTGTCGTCACCCCAGCAATTCGAAGACATTGTTATCCGTTCCGAACCGTCGGGGCAGTTCATTCGCGTCAAAGACGTCGCGCGCGTCGAGCTTGGCGCGCAGGACTATACCGTCAATTCGCTTCTCGATGGCAAACCGGCCGTCGCCATCGTGATGTTCCAGCGCCCGGGCTCCAACGCGCTCGCCACAGCGGCCGCGGTGCGCAAAACGATGGAGGACTTGTCCAGCGGATTTCCGCCAGGCGTTGCATTCAAAATCATCTACAATCCAACCGAGTTTATCCAATACTCGATCGATGCCGTTGTTAAAACGCTCGCCGAAGCCATTCTTCTCGTCGTTGCCGTCGTCATTCTGTTTCTGCAGACTTGGCGCGCCGCCATCATCCCCATTCTCGCAATCCCTGTTTCGCTGATCGGCACATTTGCTGTGATGAGCGCGGTTGGCGTCAACTTCAACACGCTTTCGCTATTCGGACTTGTCCTTGCGATCGGCATTGTGGTTGACGATGCCATCGTCGTCGTCGAAAACGTCGAACGCTACTTGCGGCAAGGATTCAGCCCGAGAGAGGCAGCTCATAAGACCATGGACGAAGTAGGTGGCGCGTTGATTGCCATCTCTCTCGTACTCATGGGGGTCTTCCTGCCCACCGCCTTCATCACTGGATTGCAGGGCACGTTCTACAAGCAATTCGCAATTACGATTGCGGCATCGACAGCCATTTCCGCATTCGTGTCGCTGACGCTTTCGCCCGCTCTGGCGGCCATACTGCTCAAACCCCATAAGCCAGGCGAGGAAGCGCACAGCATCGGCTACTACCTACTGTGGCCACTGATGATGTTTTTCAAGGCTTTCAATTGGGGCTTCGAAAAGCTTGCAAATGGGTATGCATGGCTAACAGGCAAACTTATAACTATCGGCGTCTTGGTGCTGGTGGCCTATGGCGGTCTGCTTTTCCTCACAAAGAAGCAACTCGACGCTACGCCCACCGGCCTCATTCCGCAGCTCGACCGCGCCTATTTGATTACAGTGTTCCAGTTGCCGCCTGGATCCACACTGCAACGCACAGATGCTGTTGTCCGCAAGGCGTCCGAGCTTCTACTCACCCGCCCCGGCATCGAACATGCCGTTGCCTTCGTCGGATTCGACGGCGCGACACGCGTCAATTCTCCCAACGCCGGCGTGGTATTCGTGCGTCTGCAAAACTTCGAAGAACGCATCAAACTGGGGCTGACCAAGGACGGAATCCTCGCCGATTTACGCAAGACCATGGCAGGCGTGCGCGATGCGTTCGTCTTCGTCTTGGAACCGCCATCGGTGCCCGGCATAGGCACGGGCGGCGGCCTCAAGGGCTACGTCCAGGACCGCAGCGGCCGCGGCTTGCCGGAGCTTGAGAAAGCCGCATGGAGCATCGCCGGGCCGCTTGGTCAGACACCAGGATTCGCCCAGGCGTTCTCGCTATTCAACGTCCGCACGCCCGAGGTTTATGCCGACATCGATCGCACCAAGGCGGAGCAACTCGGCGTGCCCGTCAACCGCGTGTTCGAAACGCTCTCGACATATATGGGCTCGACCTTTGTCAACGACTTCAACATGCTCGGCCGCACATTCCGCGTGACAGCACAGGCCGACGATCCTTACCGGCTAACTCTACGCGATGTGGCCAATCTTAAAACGCGCAGCTCTACCGGAGAAATGGTTCCCATCGGCTCTATTGCTACATTTAGCGACACCACCGGAGCTTATCGCGTTCCGCGCTTCAATCTCTATCCTGCCGCTGAAGTCCAAGTACAATTGAAGCGCGGATATTCGACCGGCGAGGCCATGGCCACCATTGAGAAAATGGTTGCCGACAAACTTCCTGCCGGCTTCGGATTTGAATGGACGGAGATCGCGCTACAACAGAAACTTGCCGGCAGCACGGCCTCGATCGCTTTCGGGCTCGCCGTCATCTTCGTCTTCCTTTTGCTTGCAGCCCTCTATGAAAGCTGGCTGCTGCCGCTCGCCGTCATTCTCATCGTGCCGATGTGTATTTATGCGGCGATGATTGGCATCAATTTCCGCGGACTCGACCGTAACATTCTCGTTGATGTCGGGCTCGTCGTGCTGATTGGTCTTGCGGCCAAGAACGCCATTTTAATTGTCGAATTCGCAAAACAGGCGGAAGACGCTGGCAAGTCGCGGCGCGACGCAGCTGTCGAAGCAGCTCGCACGCGGCTAAGGCCGATCCTGATGACGTCGCTTTCGTTTATTCTAGGCGTCTTGCCTCTTGTCTACGCCACGGGCGCGGGCGCCGAAATGCGGCAATCGCTCGGCACAGCGGTCTTCTCCGGCATGGTGGGCGTTACGCTCTTCGGATTGATTTTCACGCCGGTGTTTTATGTACTGGTGCGCAGCCTATCGCGCAAAAAGACAGAGTCACCAATACCTGAGTTGGCGCCTGCCGAATAAAGCTATTCCTGGACGCCGCCCATTGGCGGCTTAGGCAAGAGCATGGGGCATCCCGCGCATTCGCTCGGAGCGGATGCCTGACCGCACGCCAATCGCGAAGATGACAACCGCGAATGCAAACATGTAGACAAACCACACGCGCCACATGCCCCAACTGGAGGCAAGCGTCAATGCAGCACTCGAAAACGTTGCGTATCCGTAGGGCTCCATTGCCGCGCCGAGGCGCCTTATCCTCTGCAATACTGCCAAACCAATCAGCGCAAGGATCGCCGCGCCAACCACACCAAGCTCGAACCAGGTCTGTAGAAAAATACTGTGTGCATCCCGCGAGTAGCGGGTGTGGAGTTCACCTTCCTTGGGCGTCGCGCTACCATCAAAGTTCCAATACGTCATGCCGGCTCCGATCCCCAAGAGCGGCGACTTCATTGTCTCCTCGGAAACACGGTTCCAAATGATGATGCGATGCTGGGCGGTCGGTTGCAGCCATGGCGCATTGTGTAAGTTCATACGGTAGAGCGCCAGAGACATGGGGACGATGGCCAAGCAAACCGTTACCCACCCCACTTGCAACATGCGGAGGCTCCACTGAGGTCTGTGGCGTGATATTGCGAAAAGAACAACCCCAGCAACTATCGCAAGTTTAGCCGTCTCGTTTTCCGAAATCATGACGACGACGACTGCCGCAATGAACATGAGCCACATCAATGGGCGCATCATGGAGGCTGCCGCCGTGCCCCTGATCGCGAGCAAGGTTGCCCAAATGTAAATCGGTATGGGGGCAATATTTCGCGTCAAATCGGCAGATGCAATCGCGAAGATTTTTCCTGATTTCCAGACAAAGTGATGCGTTGGCCGAAGATCAGACGGGCCGAGTTGGAGAGCGTTATAAAGTCCGATCTTGATAGACTGACCGGACAAGATCTCGATTGCGAGATAGGCCAGGCCGGCGGCAAAGCCAATCCATACCCCTTCACTGATATGGAATATGTTGCGGCGCTGTTCGCTGAGTATAAAGCGTGTCGCAATCCCACATCCCAGGAACGCAATGAATGAGATTGAGGCCCAAGACAGAGTATCGCGAGGATGTGCTGCCCACAACGCCGAGATCATGGAAAATACAAAAAACGCGAGGACGGCCATCGCCCCTGCTCCAATTTCCGGCATCAAGCTTCTGTAGGATCTCCGCATAAATGCGGAGACCAGAATGCCGGCAAGACAGAGCGGTAGAGTCACTTCGAGAGTACCGGGCGTCACGAGGGCCGCCGTGACTGCAACCATCACAAGGGTACCGTTTAATATCCCCCAAAACCTCGTGTGTAGCGGATATTGGGACTTGTCGAGATTATTAGGAAACACCGACGCCCCCCCGCGCGGGATGATGGGCTAGCCGCCCACCTTGAAACAGCCTAGTCTCTAATCAATTCCTTTGCACATTCCAAGCTGCTGCGCCAAAGAACCTTGTGTCGCGGCCTGAAAGACGCATCGGTAATCTGGAATATACACAGTTTGAGGCGCACGCTGAATGACCAAAATTGGCAAACCAAACCGCACCGAAGTCGAGGCGGCTTTCAAGACCATTATACGCTGGACCGGGGATGACCCCGCGCGCGATGGCCTGAAGGAAACACCCGCGCGCGTTACTCGCGCCTTTGAAGAGTTCTTCAAGGGATATTCTGATGACCCAGAAGCAATACTAAAAAAGACCTTTGAAGAAATCGAAGGCTACGATGAGATGATTGTACTAAGGGGGATTCGCTTTGAAAGCCATTGCGAACACCATATGGCACCCATCGTAGGCCGCGCTTGGGTCGCCTATATCCCCAAAGGCAGGGTCGTCGGAATATCGAAGCTTGCCCGTGTTGTTGATGCTTACGCCAAACGCCTCCAGATCCAGGAAAAAATGACGGCACAGATCGCCAATACGATTCAGAACGTGCTTCAACCAGACGGTGTCGGCGTTGTCATAAAGGCCGAACATCACTGCATGACAACCCGAGGGGTTCACAAGCATGGTACCGACATGGTGACCAGCAGGATGCTCGGTTCATTCCGTGACAATCCCATGACTCGTCAGGAGTTCCTGGCGATGGTGACTGACGAAGTGGAACGCTAATCGCCGGATTTATTCTTCGTCTTCGTCAGACCCCTCAACGTCGCTGATGGCATGGCTGTAGTCGACGTGCGCCAGATAGAGCCCGCTGGCCGGCGCTACAGGTCCGCAACGCGTACGGTCGCGCGCGGCAAGTGCCGCTTTGAGATCGCCCACGGTCCACTTACCCTCTCCGGCAAGCTTCAGGCTGCCAACCATCGAGCGGACCTGATTATGCAAAAACGACCGGGCGGAAACGTCGATGCGGATTTCAGACCTATCTCTCGTCACGGTCATCGCATCGATTGTCTTGAATGGTGAGAGCGCCTGGCACTGGGCCGCGCGGAAGGTCGTGAAATCATGATGACCAACAAGGATCTTGGCTGCCGCCGCCATGGCATCCGCATCAAGATCGTGGTTGAGCCACCAGACGCGATTACGTTCAAGAACGGGCGGCGCCCGGCGGCAAAGGATGCGATAAACATAATGGCGTTTTGTAGCGCTGAAGCGGGCATCGAACCCGGATTTGGCGGCAACACACTCAAGAACGGCAATCGCTTGCGGCCTGAGATGAAAATTTATCGCCTCTTGGACGCGAAACGGATCCCAGTCTTTCATGAGATCGAAATGTGCCACCTGACCCAAGGCATGCACACCCGAGTCGGTTCGTCCAGCGCCCCTAACACTGACGCTCTCGCCTGAGAACTTCAAAATCGCCACTTTGAGCGCACCTTGGACGGAACAGCCTTCCGCCTGCTGCTGCCAGCCGACGAAGGGCGTACCATCGTATTCGATGAGGAGGCGATAGCGCGGCATGGCTGGATGAGCTCGAATCAAAAGAAATCGGCGCGGGGCTCATTCCCTAGAGTGCTTACGGAAAAGTGGGAACCGGTTTTCCGAAAAGAAGCACGGCAAAATAAAGAGCTAAGGTCGGTCCATGGTTCAATCAAAACCGGACAGACCCTAGCCCGCGCGCCGCAATGGCTCAACCCTTCCGTTTCGTGTGCCCGTCCATTGCGCTGGTCAATGATGCCCGTGACGGCGAACCGCAGGCGTGCCGCTGACACCCGAATGGCCATTGCCATTTGAATGGTGGAAACCCCGGCCGTATCCGGGAGTATATCCATAATTCCCACCGGTACTCCTGGAAGAGCTATAGGAGTCACCATCGCCGGAATTGTGATTATAGACATTGCGGTGCTCGTAGACGTTGGTCTCGTTGAAGCCGAGACTGAGCGGGGTCTGTCCGCCTGGATTGATGATGACCTGGCGCTCCGGGGGAAGCGGGCGGAATACGCGAACGCCTTCTTCGAGCGTGACGACCGCACCGTAGAATGGCCGCGTCTCTATCCTGGTCGTATAACTCTGGGCCACAACGGGAGCGGCCGTGATGACCGCTGCACCGGCAAGGCCGGAAAGTGAGATCGCAATCTTGCGTAGCATCGAAAGACGTCCTCCTCGAAATGGAACAACCCGTTCCGAGATTAGCCTTAACTTCCGCGCCTCACTCCGGCTTTTGTACCTATGCTTAAATTAACCGCGATTACGTCACACGCGTTCCGCGTTCGAGCTTAAAGCCACGCAAAAACTCCGCCGCTGTTACAGCCTTTTTCCCGGCCCGCTGGAGCTCTTTCAGGCGCACGGCGCCCGTACCGCACGCGATCGTCAAATCGCCGTCCAGGACCGTCCCTGGGGCACTATTGCCCGCCCCAGTCCCGGCTCGCAGAACCTTGATACGCTCGCTGCCATTCGGGCCGGAAATCATGAACCACGCGCCCGGAAACGGCGAAAGAGCCCGGACGTGATTCACCACGTCGTCTGCAGTCTTAGTGAAATCGATGCGGGTCTCCGATTTATCGATCTTGGCCGCATACGTGATGCCCGCTTCGGCCTGCGGAGTGGCGATGAGTTTTCCGGCTTCGAGTAAGCTAAGCGCTTCGACCATGGTCACAGCTCCTGCTTGTGAAAGCCGGTCATGAAGTTCGCCCGCCGTCATCTCAGAGCCGATTTCAATGTCCTTGGATAAGCACACAGGCCCCGTATCCAGTCCCTTTTCCATGCGCATCACCATGACGGCGGTTGCTTTGTCGCCGGCCATGATGGCGCGTTGGATCGGCGCGGCTCCCCGCCAGCGCGGCAGCTTTGAGGCGTGCACATTAAAGCATCCGAGCTTTGGTGCGCCCAAAACGGCTTCAGGTAGCAGCAGCCCGTAGGCCACCACGACAGCAGCATCCGCCTGCAAGGCGGAAAAGGCTGCGCGATCGGCGTCTGCTTTGAAATTGGCGGGCGTCAAGACGGGAATTCCACGCGCCTCAGCCAAGCGATGCACAGGTGATTTGGTCTCAGCCATCCCGCGTCCCGCTGGCCGCGGCGGCTGGCTGTAGACCGCAACAACATCATGCCCTGCAGCAAGGATTTCTTCGAGAACCGGCACCGAGAAGTCCGGCGTGCCCATGAATACGATGCGCATCGCCTGCCGTTCCTTCCGTGTCACTATTTGGGCAGTATACATTCAGCACGGGTACATCCAGCGCGGGTCAACCGCGCGTCTGCTTCTTGAATTTCTTGATGATCATATCGCGCTTCAACCGCGAAAGAAAATCAATGATCAAGTGGCCGTCAAGATGGTCAAGTTCGTGCTGCAGGGCAGTCGCGAGAAGTCCATCGGCCGCGAGTTCCTGCCGCTTGCCAGCGCGATCGACGTAGCTCACGGTGACCGAATCCGGCCGCTCGATTTCTACTCTGACATCGGGGATCGACAAGCAACCTTCTTCGTAGACCCGGGTGGCTGAACCGAGTTTCACGATTTCAGGATTGACCAGGCATAAGGGCTGGCGTTCTTCACCTTCGTCAGCGGTGTCAATGACGACGATGCGTCTTGGGATGCCAACCTGAATGGCAGCAAGGCCGATGCCGGGCGCGTCGTACATCGTCTCCAGCATATCGTCCATCAGCTTGACGACAGCGCTGTCGATACGCTCGACAGGATCCGAGATCTTGCGCAGCACGGGGTCAGGAATAATTATGATGGGTAGCACGCTCATAGGAGTCAAATAGGCAAGACCCAATCCCGGGTCAATCCGAGTGTTGCACCAGCGTCAATGGACCCCATCCAGCCGCATTGAGACTGGGTATTCCAGCCAGGCTCATGCGCCCCGGATCGCCGCGGCCAGCCCTTCGCGAATTGATACCGGCGGCCGCCAGCCGGTTGCGCGCAGAGCCTCGGTTGAAACGCACAGATTGCCGGTGAGCCGTTCCAAATCTCCCGCGCGGCCAAGCGACCGCAAGGCCACCTCAATCGGTCTTTGCGGCACTTTGAACATGCCCGGCGGACGGCCGAGCCCGTGACGGAGTGCGCCCAAGATTTCTGCCAAAGTCAGTGCCTCGTCATCGGCCACGAGATAAGGACCGGCGCCGGGTTCGGGTTTAACGATCGCATGCAAGACCGCGCTGGCAAGATTGATCCGGCTGACGAGCGAACGCCGTGCCTTGAGCCCGGTGACAGGTAGAGGCCAAGGCGATTGGGCGAGACGCATTAGGGACGCCATGTTGCCCTTGACCCCCGGCCCATAAACCAAAACCGGGCGAAGCACGACGGGAGCGGTTGCTGATCCGGCCAGGGCATCCATGACCATCTGCTCGCCGGCTAGCTTGGAGCGGCCGTATGCGTCCGTAGGCGCCGGTGCCTGCGCTTCCGTTACGACACACGGCGCACTCGTCCCGGTCTGTGCTCTGACGGACGACATGAGAATAAATCGTTTGACGTCAGCGTCCTGCGACGCGGCAGCTAACCGTTGTGCCGCCTCGGCATTGATGGCCATGTAGGCGGTTTCGGGAATGGTTTCCGTCACGTGCGCCAAACCTGCAAGGTGGACGATATGGTCCATGCCGTCGACCAAGGGTGCAGCGTCGAACGGTCCGCTGAAATCAGGTGCAGCGATGCACTCCGTGACACGCATTCCCGCTAGACGTTGGGTGCGCATTGCCGCCCGGACATCACAGCCATTGGCTTGCAGATACTCGGCTACGAACCCGCCAATAAAGCCTGAAGCCCCCGTTACCAACACACACGGCCGCGGTTTTGCGGGAGTCTCGCTCACGGTAGTTTCAAGGCCTCCATGATACGGGCATTGACGTCCACCATGGCGAACCCACGTGCAGCTTTTGCCCGGCTGGCACGGGCCATAGCCGGGAGTAACGCCCTGTGTTTTAGAAGTCTGCGGAATGCCTCCGCGAGTGCTGCCGGATTGTGCGGCGGCACTAGCGTTCCATTGACCATTTCATCAATGGTCTCGCGCGATCCTGCAATATCCGTGGCGATGACCGGCCGCCCAGCAGCCATCGCCTGGAGCAACGCATGCGGCATGCCTTCCAGATGCGAGGGACATACGAAGACGTGCGCGTCGTTGAGTGCAGCGCGCAAGTCGCGCGCGTCTCCGGCGTATTCCACGCTTGTCGCATAGTGGCTGATCACGCCCATTTGCACGGCACCGCTCCCCGATCCTTCTGGGCCCGCAAGGATAAAGCGCGCAGCATGTCCTTCGGACGCGACGATCGCCGCCGCTTCGAGGTAATCAACCACGCCCTTGATCCGGTCGAGGCGGGAGCATGCCAGGAACACCAATGGCGCGCCGGCATTTGCGGCAAGTTCCGGCATCGGCAGTTCGTCCATGCCGGCAAGATCGGCGCCGGCACCCGCAACACGCAAAAGCCGGCCTGACCCAACAAGTTTTGTTTGACCGAACAGGCGCTCGTCTTCGATACTGTGAACGATTGTCACATCCGACGCCTTGATCGCACGCCGCAGCTTCTTGTTCTTCAAGCTCTTCGCACGTTCCGGAAATTCGCTAATGAGAAGCACGATGCGCTTAATGCGCGCCCGTTTTGCTGCCGCCACCACGAACGGCGCAATTGCGCCAAACGCTAAAACCGCATCCGGCCGCGATTGATTGAACTGTGCCGCAAGCATACCAATTGCCTTGCGTTCTGGCCAAAGTGAAAAACCCTCGTCCCTCAAGACGAATGCCTCAACTTTAGCACCCAACGACAACAAGGCGGGGGCATCTTCAGCCCGCATCACAGGCGCCATCGCCAACACACGCACATTGCGGCCGATGCAATCGCGGATGAAGCCGCCGCGCAAACGAGAAATCAGCAATGCCGAAGGGCCTGCGACCACTAAGTGCTTGGTTGCAGCCTCAGCCGTGTCAGAGGGCATAGGCCTATCGAACCTTCAATGACACGAGAACCTTCAATGAAGGGTCCTGGTGGGGGCGACCCAAACAGCGGCCGGGATATTCTCAGTGGCTTGTGCGTCCGCGTCGGCGCGATAGCCCTCTACCGTGCGCGTCAGAACGGCCTGGATGGTCTCGACGTCGCGCATCGCCATTGCCGCTTTGAGCAACCCAAGCTCACGCTGGAGTTCGGCTGGCGACAATGCGGGCTCGTCGGAACGCAGAATGCGCGGGTGTTCCGTGCCTGTAGTGTTGGCACCAAGCAAAAGCTCTTCGTAGAGTTTTTCGCCAGGACGCAGCCCGGTATACACTATCGAAATATCACCGTCCGGATTGGCTTCGTTGGACACTTCATAGCCGCTCAAGCGGATCATAAGCGCCGCGAGGTCGGCAATTTTGACGGGCTCGCCCATATCCAGCACGAACACGTCGCCACCTTTCGCCATCGCACCCGCCTGGATGACCAGTTCGGCCGCCTCTGGAATCGACATGAAATAGCGAATGACTTCGGGATGCGTGACTGTCACCGGTCCACCGGTTTTGATCTGGTGACGGAAGCGGTGCACAACCGAACCGGAGCTATCCAACACATTGCCGAAGCGCACCATCGTGAAAACGGTCGACGGGTTCGCCGAGGCGCGCGCTTGCAGCACGAGTTCGGCCAAGCGTTTGGACGCGCCCATGACGTTTGTCGGACGCACGGCCTTGTCGGTCGAAATCAGAACCATGCGCTCGACACCGCAGGCTATAGCGGCATCGGCCACAATTTCTGTGCCGAAAATGTTGTTTGATAGGCCAACTGCTGCGTTTTGCTCGACGATTGGAACGTGCTTGTAGGCGGCAGCGTGATAGATTGTCTCGACTTCTGCGCGGCGCAAGGTTTCGTTGACAAGCGCCGCATCCAGCACGGAGCCCAGCACCGAAATAACCTCAACTTTGCTGCCGTCATTTTTACGGGCCGCCACCGAATCCGAGATTTCCATGGCAATTTCGTAAAGTGCAGCTTCCGATATATCTAACAGAATAAGCCGGCGCGGATCTTGTCGCAAAACCTGACGCACCAGTTCCGATCCAACGGACCCGCCTGCTCCTGTCACGAGCACATTCTTGCCCTTGGTATGGCGCGCCAGAAGTTCGTTGTTGGGCGGCACGGAATCCCGCCCCAGCAGATCTTCTACCTCAAGCGGTCTCAGGTCAGTGACCGATATGCGCCCTGATGCGATTTCGTCCAATGACGGCATAACTTTGACTGTCACGGGATGATTTTCAAGTTCCTTGAGTACTAAACGCCGCTCGTTGCGGTCTTGAGCCGGGATAGCGAGTAGCACTTCCTTGACGCCATAGCGTTCGATGATCGAACCGAGGCGATCTGGGCGGTAAACTCTGAAGCCGCCGACATACTGGCCCCAAAGTGATGGAGAGTTGTCGCAAAAGCCCACCACCTCGCGGCTGCGCGCGCGATAGAGCGCTGACGCGAGGTCAAGTCCCATCTGACCGGCGCCATAAATGACAACAGGATGGCGTTCTTCATTTTTGTCAAATACGGGCAGGACAATACCCGACGTCTTCAACATCCAGCCAACGACATAGCGGCTAGCGACGATAACGAGAGAGCCGATGACGCCATAACTTATGACGACCGATCTCGGAATGCCAAGCTGACCCGACATGAAGACCAGCAATGCCCAAATCAGAACCGACACAGCAACGCCCGCGACGATGCGGCCGTGTCCGCGCGGCCCAACGTAGCGCGTAACGAAACGGTAGAGCCCCATGTGCGCCATCGTGGCGATTGTCAAAAGGGGTGCGGCCAGCAGCAACAGCGTCACGGCCCAAGTAGGCGGCACGTAGATTTCGCTGTAGCGAACCGAGATCACGCCCCACAACACTAGGGATAGTGCCACGAAATCTGTAGCCGCAAGTATCACGCGCTTCTGGTGGCGCGAAAGATCGAGCAGGCTTTTGCGGAGCCGGAATAACAAGGAATTTTTTTCGTCGAACTCGCTCAAGGAGGACCTGCGAAGTAAGGGCGCAATGCTGCAAGAAACGAAAAATCAATAGATCACTTCAGTCATATGAATATGTGAGTAAACTACGGGTTGGTAAGTTCAAGATTATCATCATGATTATTTATAGCAGGCCTGTGGAAGCGTTGCCCAATTATCGCGGTTTAGGGCAGCGTCGTACTGATTCGGCCCCCAATCCGGTCAACTAGCCGATAGGAGAGAAAGACCGACAAGACCCCAAAAATAATACCACCCGCCATGTTACCAGCCAACGCACCCTTGGCACCGGCCAAATGTGCCCCTGCCAAAACAAAGGGAATCGTTCCAAGGGTGGCCCGGCCCCAATTCAACAGGGTGGAATAGTGAGGTTGGCCGAGGGTGTTAAAGGCCGCATTGGCAACAAACATCGCGCCGAGAAATACAAATAACGGCGACAGCCAGCGGCAGAAGAATACGATGAGGTCCCGGGCTTCACCAGTCGCGTTGAAAGCCGAGGCGATGCCGTTTGCCGTCAGGGCCAATATGATCCAAGCGGTCGCTGTAAAGGCTGTCATGACCAAGAGCGATTGGGTCAGAGTACCCCGCATGCGATCAGGGAGCCGAGCACCCATGTTTTGGCCGATGATCGGGCCCACAATACCCGAAAGCGCGTAGATCGCTCCGAAGGCAACGGGCGTGACGCGCCCAACGATAGCCCAACCCGCCACTGCGCCATCCCCGAAGGGCGCCATGGCCGCCGTGACATAGGCATTACCGACGGGCGTTGCGATGTTAGTCAGCATTGCAGGGACGGCGATCTTCATGAAGGGCCTGACGTCGTTCACCAGCGTCGCGAGCTTTGGCCGGCTCATCAAATCGTGGACCCAGACCACGCCGTAAAGACCGATGGCAGTGACGGCGACACGCGCTACGGCGGAGGAAATCGCCGCGCCTTCGATGCCCCACCCGAGCTTCAAAATCAGCACCATGTCGAGCAGCACGTTCACGATAGCTGCGCCCATGGTCACATACATGGCGCGCCGCGCATCACCGACAGAGCGGAGCACAGCCGTTGATGCCATCCCCATCGCCAAGAAAGGCAATGTCGGGATTAGAATTTCGAGGTAATCCGCCGCAAGCGCGTGCGTGCGCCCAGCCGCCCCCAATGCTGTGAGCAGGCTTGGGATGCAAATCCACAGCACAACACTCAGCGCAGACGAAATCGCAAACGCCATCACATGGGCATGAGCTGACAAACGGCGTGCCCGGGCGCGCAAATTTGCGCCGATAGCGGGCGAGACCAGCGCAGAAGCTGCGATCGAGAGCCCAATTCCAATTGAAGTTGAAAAAAATAGTATTGAACTGGCATATCCGACCGCGGCGACCACAGCTTCGTCGCCCGCGAGACTGAGAAAGTACATATTGGCGAGATCGCCGATAAACACGGCCATCAACCCGAGGGCACCGGCCGCAGTCATATTCAAAATATGACGCAGGATGGACCCAGAGATGAATTTCGGCGGCGGCGTCGCGCGGCGCTGCGGCCCGGCGGTTGTCATATCCAATCCTTCGGCGCCGGCTTTGCCATGTCGTGCGAAATCCCGATTAGAGCTTGCGCCGCGCTTTGAAGGCGGCGGCGAGAGTGCCCTCGTCGAGATAGTCGAGTTCGCCACCCATGGGAACACCCTGCGCCAGCCTCGAAACCGTCAGCCCGGCAGACGCCAGTTGTTCCGATACGTAGTGGGCCGTCGATTGGCCTTCGACGGTGGCGTTGAGCGCCAAAAGCACTTCCTTGACGCCCCCGCCGCTCGCGCGCTCAACGAGTTTCGCAATGTTGAGTTTTTCAGGGCCGATGCCATCGAGCGGTGACAAGTGTCCGCCGAGGACATGATAGCGGCACGAGACGATCGCCGCGCGCTCCAGCGCCCACAGATCGCCGACTTCCTCAACGACGACAATGAGGGACGCGTCGCGGCGCGGATCCTGGCAGATGCTGCATGGACTAACGGTATCGAGATTGCCGCAATCGGGGCATTCGGCAATTTTATCGACGGCCTGCTGCAGGGCTTCATTGAGCGGAATAAGAAGATCATTACGCCGCTTCAAAAGCGCCAACACGGCCTTGCGCGCCGAGCGCGGCCCGAGCCCCGGCAACCGGCCCAGCAACTGGACTAGGCGCTCGATTTCAGGGCCTGCAATTTTTCGGGACATATTCGCCGTTTGTGCCTTACGGAATCTGCGCGATTAAAACAGTTTCATACCCGGCGGAATGGGCAAGCCGCTCGTCACCTCGGCCATTTTGGATTGCATGGCGGCATCGGCCTTCGTCTTGGCGTCGCTCGCTGCGGCTATTATCAAATCTTCGAGAATTTCCACTTCATCTGCTTTCGCGAGCGAGGGATCAATGCGAATCTTCTTGAGCGACCCCTTACCATCGACCGTAGCCATGACGAGCCCCCCGCCAGACTTGCCTTCGTACTCGGCGCGCTCCAGTTCTTCCTGGACTTGCTTGAGCTTGGCCTGCATTTCGCCGACCTTCTTCATCATACCCATGACGTCTTTCATCGCGTGTCACTTTCTTAGACAATTTTGCAAACCTCAGCGGCGCCCTGCATTCAACCAGCCGCACTTTCGTCGTCCGACTCGGTGTCACCGCCAGCAATGCGTCTGATTTCTGCGATCCTGGCATCGGGAAAAACATCGAGCAGTGCTTTGACCGCAGGATGCGATTTGAGGGCTTGCAATTCTGCCGCTTCCCGTTCGCGCCGCACGGCGCCGATGGCTGGCGCGCCTGCGGACTTGGAAAGAACAACGACCCAGCGCCGCTTGGTCCAGGCATTGAGTTTCTCGCGCAGATCATTTGCCATTTCGGCCGGTGCGCCGGGCAGCAAGTATAAGTCGATCGATCCTGCGATCGCGTCGAACTTGACGAGGCTGACATGGTCTTCGAGATGCATTTTAAGTTTGGCGTCGCGCTTCAAGCCGGCCAGCGCCACGACTTCATAAAACGAGCGCGGATCAGGCAGGACGATGGGAGCGGGCAGCAAGCCTACGTCCAGGTCTTCGCCTGCTACATCGAGTTCCTGGGCATCCAGGCCGTCAAACTCGCTTTCACCGGAAAACTCGCCTTCGACGTCGGCGTCCGCGGTGGCAGACACTTGAGAAGCGGCCTCGTTCAGAGGCCCGCTATGTTCACCGGACGTTGCTTCTGGCGCACGAAGGGCAGCGCTCTTGCGGGCCGGCATGGTACCGCCGCCCAATGTTTTGATCAGGTCGTCGGGCGTTGGCATATCGGCAGTATAGGCGAGGCGAATGAGCACCATCTCAGCAGCTGCGAATGGGTTTGGCGAACGCGCTGTTTCTTCCAAACCCTTGAGGAGCATCTGCCAGGCGCGCGCGAGATACGGCATCGACAGTTGTGCCGCGAGTGCCGACCCGCGCTTCTTTTCCTCAAGCGATAGCGCTTCGCCCGCCGGCTCTTCGCCGACCGCTTTGATGCGCGCAACGATATGAACGGCCTCTGCAAGATCGCCCACGATCTGCTGAGGCTCGGCGCCATCGCGATGCAAACCCTTGAGGCCTTCCAATGCGATTGCAACATCGCCTTTGAACAAACCTTCAGCCAGATCGAACACACGCGCTCTATCGGCAAGCCCGAGCATGGCACGCACCTTACCGGCGGTCACGCGGCCTTCACCCACATTCATACTGAGGGCAATGGCTTGATCGAGAATCGACAACCCGTCGCGGACCGAACCTTCGGCCGCGCGAGCGATGAGTGCCAGCGCGTCATCATCGGCTTTCGCGTGTTCGCTTGCGACGATCTTTTTGAAGTGCTGAACAAGCACTGGCTGCTCGACGCGGCGCAAATCAAAGCGCTGGCAGCGCGAGAGCACCGTAACGGGTACCTTGCGGATTTCAGTCGTCGCGAAAATGAACTTCACATGGCCCGGCGGCTCTTCCAGTGTCTTCAGCAGCGCGTTGAACGCGCCTTTGGAGAGCATGTGCACTTCGTCGATGATGAAGACTTTGGTGCGCGCGACGAGCGGCATGTATTGCGCGCTTTCGATGATCTCGCGGATGTTGTCGACGCCGGTGTTGGAGGCGGCGTCCATTTCGAAGACGTCGGGATGGCGCCCTTCCATGATCTCGGCACAGTGACTTCCGAGTCCCGGCATATCGATGGTTGGTCTATCGATTCCGGGGGTTTCGTAATTGAGCGCGCGTGCCAGGATCCGGGCCGTTGTTGTCTTGCCAACGCCGCGCACGCCGGTCAGCATATAGCCTTGCGCGATGCGCCCCGACGCGAAGGCGTTCTTCAGCGTCGTCACCATGGCGTCTTGGCCGATCAAATCCTCGAACGACGCAGGCCGGTACTTGCGCGCGAGTACCACATAGGGCTTTGGCGCAGCGCCTGTGACAGCCTCGCCCGTCTCGTCCCCATTGGTGGTTTTTTTCTTGGCCATGATCCCTGATGCTCTAACGCCCGATGGGCCAGGGAGCAAGGCGGCCCGATGAGCGCCCGCGTGCGAACAAAAGGAGGCTGACGAACGACCCGCTCAAAATCGTTGGGGCTGCTTCCTTCCGGACCTGACCCGGTTAGCGCATGAAACGTCCGCCGCCAACCTCCCGGGCGCATTATGGAGCGCGCGGTGGCACGTTACAACCCCAAGTGAAGTCCCAAGTGATTTGGCCGCGGAAAAATTGTGCACCGGGTTGCAAACACCGCCGCCTGGCCCCATCTCTCAGGCACTGAAAACCAGGAGCGCTCCCATGGCCATCAACCTCACTGTCAATGGTAAGCAAAAGACATTCGATGGCGACCCGGAGATGCCGCTGTTGTGGCTGCTGCGCGATGAGCTGAGGCTGACGGGGACCAAGTACGGCTGCGGCGCGGGATTGTGCGGCGCGTGTACCGTGCTGATCGGCGGTGCGGCACAACGATCCTGTCAGGTTTCGGCGAAGGATGCCGTAGGCCAAGAGATCACAACCATCGAGGGTTTGAAAGGCAAGGTTGCTGATGCCGTGCAATTGTCATGGGTCGCGCTTGACGTCGTACAGTGCGGCTATTGCCAATCCGGGCAGATCGTCTCGGCAACGGCGCTGCTCGCGTCGAACGCCAAGCCGAGCGATGCGGATATCGACGCGGCCATGGACGGCAACATCTGCCGCTGCGCGACGTATCATAAAATCCGCCAAGCCATTCACACCGCCGCTAAAACGTTGGAGGGCTGAGCCATGACCAACTCGTCTCTCTCCAACATCTTCTCGCTGCCGCAAACCGATCTCGAAAATGCGCAGCCTACCCGGCGCACTGTGTTGAAACTCGCGGGCGCGGGCCTGGTTCTCGGATTTGCAGTGCCGCTACCAGGATTGAACGGCACCGCCGCCGCCAAAGAAGGGGTGCTCTTTCCAAACCCATTCTTGATCATTGCGCCGGACAACACCGTCACCGTCATCATCAAGCACCTCGACAAAGGGCAAGGTGCTGCAACCGGCCTAGCGACGCTGGTTGCCGAAGAACTTGACGCCGACTGGGCGCAGATCAGAACCGAGTTTGCGCCGTCCGATCCCATCAAGTACAAAAATTCGGCCTTTGGAGTCCAAGGGGTCGGTGGCTCGACGGGGCTCTCGAATTCGTACCTGCAGTATCGCGAAGCGGGTGCTTCAGCGCGCGACATGCTTGTTCGCGCCGCTGCACGCAAATGGGGTGTCGCCGCCGCCGAACTCAAAGTTGCCAAGGGTGCCGTCACACATACCTCCGGCAAGTCGGCAACATTCGGAGACCTCGCGGCGCTGGCTGCAAACGAGACCGTGCCCGGAAAAATAGCGCTCAAAGATCCGAAAGACTTCATCTACATCGGCAAGTCATTCCCGCGCGTCGATAGCAAATCGAAGTCGACAGGTACGGCAAAATTTACGATAGACTATCAATTTGACGGCATGCTTGTCGCCACAATCGCCCGGCCGCCGCTGTTTGGCGCGACGATAAAAGCGTTCGACGCGAGCGCGGCTGAAAAAATCAAGGATGTCGTCAAGGTTTTGCAAGTGCCGCAGGGTATCGCAGTTCTTGCGAACAACACCTGGGCGGCGATGAAGGGCCGGGACGCGCTCAAAGTGACTTGGGATGACAGCAAGGCTGAAAAACGCGACACAGCGGCCATGCTAGCTGACTACAAGCAGCTGCTCGACAAGCCGGGTGCCTCCGCACGCAAGGATGGCGACGCGGACGCGGCCTTCAAGCAGGCTGCCAAAACCGTCGAAGCTGATTTCGAGTTCCCCTACCTGGCGCACGCTCCCATGGAGCCGATGGATTGCGTCATCCGCTACGATGGCAAGAGCGCTGAGATTTGGACCGGATCGCAATTGCAAACGGTTGATCACGGCGCAGCGTGCCGGGTGCTGGGATTGAAACCCGAGGCCGTGCAGCTGCACACAATTTGGGCTGGCGGATCGTTCGGGCGCCGCGCAATTTCAGACTCGCACTACGTGGTCGAAGCCTGCGATATCGCCAAAGCCTTCGGTAAACCGGTGTCCATCAAGACGATTTGGACACGCGAAGACGACATCAAGGGCGGCTGGTATCGTCCCATGTATGCCCACCGGATCAAAGCGGGACTCGACAAGGACGGCAACATTGTCGCCTGGCAGCATCGCATTGTGGGTCAGTCGATTGCGGCGGGGACACCCTTCGAAGCCATGATTGTGAAAAACGGCATTGACGGAACATCTGTCGAAGGCGCGTCCAATCTCCCTTATGCCGTTCCCAACATGAGCGTCGAATTACATACCGTGCAGGCGGGCGTGCCCGTGCTCTGGTGGCGTTCGGTCGGCTCGACGCATACTGCGCACGCGACCGAGCACATGGTCGACATGCTCGCTAAGGAAGCGGGCAAAGACCCGGTTGAATTCCGCCTCGCCATGCTGAAGGACAAGCCGCGACATGCAGCGGTGCTGAAGCTCGCGGCTGAGAAATCTGGCTGGAGAACGCCACTCCCGCCCAGTACCTTCCGCGGCGTTGCCGTGCACGAAAGCTTCGCGTCCTATGTCGCCCAAGTTGCGGAGGTCGAACTTAAGGACGACGGCTCGTTCAAGGTGAAACGCGTGGTCTGCGCAATAGATTGCGGAATCGCAGTAAACCCCGATGTCGTCGCAGCACAAATGGAAGGCGGCATCGGTTATGGCCTTGGTGCGGGCCTCAAAGGCGCCATCACGCTCAAAGACGGCCAAATCGAGCAATCCAACTTCGACGGCTACGAAGTTTTGCGGATGTCCGACATGCCGAAGATCGAGGTGTACATCGTGCCGTCTACCGGGCCGCCAACCGGCGTTGGCGAACCTGGCACACCGGTTGTTCTGCCGGCCGTGGCGAATGCGCTTCTCGCAGGCACGGGCGTGCGCACGACGGTCCTGCCGATGAATAAACAAAAATACAAAGAACAGGCGTAACGATCAGCGGCGAGGCAGGCGGTGTTCTTTGCCCATCCAACCGCTTGCGTCGGACGTTGCAGCGGTCGAGCCCGATACCACTGCGTAGTCCGGCGCTTCGACAAATTGCACGCCGATGCGCGTGCCGTTCTTGTGGCGTGGTTCGCAGTAGCGATCGACCTGCTTACATTCTGTCGTTAGGCGGAACCCAAATGGCAGCCACGTATCTTCCATGAATTCCAAAAGCGCGCCCCCCTGTGAAAGATCGCGCACCACACACGAAATAGGCGGGCGGCCGGCAACCCGGACCCAACCGCGCATTTGGGTCTCACGGCGGCCGAACTGGCGCTTTTCCGCATGATCGGTTTTCTTCAACATGACTCACTGAACTCTTGACTACTCAGCCCACTATCGAGGCCCAATCATTCTGCCAATGAGAGGTTAAACAAGACCCCATTGGCTCATTAATCCACGCAACTAATTGTTCATAAGTTGTAGCTAATTCCGGCGATTTAGATGCAGCGCCCGCCATCGACTTCAATCGCCGCGCCGGTGATGAAAGCGCTCGCCGGATCGGCGAGAAAGAGCGCGGCATTGGCGATGTCGGACGGTTTCGAGAAACGACCCAGCGGAATCCCGCCTAAAAACTTGGCGCGGTTCTCCGGCGTATCCGGCATCCCCATGAATTGTTCGATCATGCCCGTTTCGCCGATCACCGGATTGATGGCGTTGACGCGAATGTTTTTGGGCGCGAGTTCGGCGGCCATCGATTTGGTGAGGATAAGTGCGGCGCCTTTGGAGCCATTATACCAAGTGAGACCTGGACGCGGACGGACTCCGGCGGTTGAAGCCGTATTGATGATGGAACCGCCGCCGCGCTTTTCCATTTCGGGAACGGCAGCGAGCGTCGTGAGATAGATAGATTTGACGTTGACGGCGTAGATACGGTCGAAGTCCTCTTCGCTGACCGTCATGAGGCTCTGGTTCTTGTGCGTGACGCCCGCGTTATTGACGAGGATGTCGAGACCGCCGAAATGTTTCGACGGCCGCGCGCACCATCTCCGCAACGTCATTCTTCGATTGGTGACATCGGTTTGCGTGGCCATCGCCGTGCCTGATGGCAGCGACGCGGCAACCGCACGCGCGCCCTCTGACGTTTACGTCCGCAATGACGACTTTCGCGCCTTCGGCCGCAAAGAGTTCGGCGATGCCGCGTCCGAAGCCCGAGGCCGCACCCGTGACGATCGCAATCTTATTTGCGAGTCGCATCTCAGCCGACCCTGCCGGGCTGCGCGAGTTCAGCGGCTTCCTTGCGATAAGGGCTCGCAGGATACGTACCGAGCAACTTTATTTCTGTCGAAAAGAACGATAGCTCCTCCAACGCCAGCTGCACCGGGCGATCAACCGGATGCCCGTCGATATCGGCAAAAAACATAGTGGCGTTGAAGGTGCCTTCGGTTTGATAGCTCTCGAGCTTGGTCATGTTGACGTTGTTGGTCGCGAACCCGCCGAGCGCTTTGTAAAGAGCGGCCGGGACGTTGCGCACGCGGAAAATGAAGGTGGTGATAACTGGTCCGTCGCCCGGCTCTGCGTCGTCCGGCTCTTTCGAGAGTACGACGAAGCGGGTGGTATTATGGGATTCGTCATCGACATTTTCAGCCAGGATATTGAGACCGTAAAGCTCGGCGGCCAATTTTGGTGCGAGGGCTGCGCGCGAAAGATCACCCCATTCCGAAACTTGCCGCGCGGCACCTGCCGTATCTCCAGCAACATGGGCTGCGGCGCCAAGCTTGCGCAGAATTTTTCGGCATTGCCCGAGCGCGTGGACATGACTGTAGACATCCTTGATATCGCCAATTTTGGCGCCCTTAGGGGCCATAAGCTGAAAACGGATCGGCAAGAAGTGCTCAGCCACGATGTAGAGGCCAGCGTCCGGCAATAAATGATGGATATCGGCAACGCGGCCCGCAACAGAGTTCTCGATCGGGATCATGGCGAGTTGCGCCTCTCCCGATTTGACCGCTGTCAGCGCATCTTCGAAAGTTGCGTAGCCCACGGGTTCATAACCTGGAAATGCTTGGCTGCAGGCGAGATGCGAATTGGCCCCGGCTTCGCCTTGGAAAGCGATGCGCGGTTTGGCATCTGGGGTTCGCGTGGTGTTGGGCATGGCTCGTTCCAGCTTCTCTTTTTTCTTGAATTGATCAGCGTTTGCCTTTGGGCTCAAGCAAGCGCCGCGCGCGCTCAAGGTCGGCCGGAGTATCGACACCGAGCGGAACCGTGTCAACGATGGCAACGTCGATGCGCATTCCGGCTTCGAGCGCCCGAAGCTGTTCGAGCTTCTCGCGCATTTCTAACGGCGAAGGGCGCAGCGACACGAACTGCTCAAGACTGTGGCGCCGGTAAGCATAAATGCCGATGTGGTGATAGAGCGGGCCTTCGCCGTAAGGCGCGGTGGCGCGCGTGAAGTAAAGTGCACGGAGGCGGCCGGGTGTGCCTTCCGGTGTTCCGACCACCTTGACGACGTTGGGATTGGATTTCTCTTCGTCGTTTGAGATTTCAGCGGCGAGCGTCGAGATATCGACGCCCTTGGTTCGAAGCGGCCCGAGGCAGGCGCCAACGAGTGCCGGGTCGAGTGTCGGAAGGTCGCCTTGGAGATTGACTATGAACTCCGATCCGCCGTCCGGATCGACTTTGGACACAGCTTCGAAAACGCGGTCGGAACCCGAAGCATGATCGGCGCGCGTCATGACCGCCTCGCCGCCCGCGTTGCGCATGGCCGCCATGATATCTTCGCTGTCGGTTGCAACGACGACCCGGCCGGTCTTGGCCGCCATGGCGCGCTCCCAAACGTGCACGATCATGGGTTTGCCATGAATATCAGCGAGCGGTTTGCCAGGCAGCCTAGTGGCCTGCATCCGGGCAGGGATAACGATGAGGGTTTGGCCCATAGGGGCGCATCACTTTCTGCTTCGTGACAAATAGTCTCGCGATAAGGCCTTAAACTACACCTTTCAGCTATTGCAAGAGCAAGAGCGACATCGTTAGTTCGGCTCACAAATATCGCCTAACCCCAGAGGACCGGCCTGCTTCCCATGCCTGCCTCCAACACTTGAGGATTTGCCGCCATGGATTCCTTCGAATTCACGAAAATCGCGGGCGCCGTGCTGACGGCCTTGTTGGTCATTTTCGGAACCAAAACCTTGATCGAATCGCGCCAAAGCCATGGGGATGGAAAGCCCGGGTATACGATGCCGGGTTCTGAACCCGGCCCTGAAGCAAAAGCCCCCGAAGCAGCTTCTGCTAAAACAGCGGAGGCTGCCAAACCGGCCGATACCAAGACCGGCGAAGGTAAGACTGCCGAGACAAAGCCAGCTGATGCAAAGCCCGCCGACGCGGCAGCCCCAGCGGCTGGTGCAGCGCCCGCAGCTGGCGGCGGCGACGTCGTCGCACTTCTTGCCAAGGCCAGTGCCGACAACGGCAAGGCCGTGTTCAGTAAGTGCAAGGCCTGCCACAACATTGAAAAAGGGAAGCCAAAGCTGGTTGGACCTAATCTGTGGGGTATCGTTGACCGTGCCAAAGGATCGGCCGAAGGATTTGAGTATTCGCCGGGACTGAAGGCCAAAGGCGGCAACTGGACCTTCGCCGACCTCGCCACATTTATCACCAAGCCGAGCGCCTATGTGGCGGGCACGAAAATGGTATTTACGGGGCTCCCCAATCCGGCCGATGTGGCTGATGTCATTGCTTATCTTGCGGCCCAGGGGGATACCCCCGTTGCCTTGCCAAAATGACAGCAAGTTAACTCGCTAAGCCCTTGAAAACCTGCGACCCTGACCAGAAATGGCAGGGTCGTTTTCGTTAACGGCCAAGAATTATGCGCGTGGATTTTCCCCGGGGGGTGGCCCACGTGGTATTCTGCGCAAAATGAAGCCAAAGGGTAGAAACAAGAGGGTTTAGACCGACCATGCGCCAATGCCGATCGTTCCTACTGGACGCCGTTGCTCTCACCGTCCTCTCCGCGCTGCCGATCCTGACCCTCGTATCTTTACCAAATTCTGCCGCCGCCGAAGAGCCGGTCTGCCACCACGCCGTCTCGCTTGTCGGTAGCCCAAAGTTCGCGGCTGACTTCAAGCATTTCGATTGGGTGAACCCCGATGCGCCGAAGGGAGGCGTGATTAAGCAGTACGCCGACGGCACGTTTGATACGCTCAATCCTTTTTCGGAGAAGGGCGTTAAGGCTGCGGGACTTGGCCTCCTGTTCGACGCCTTGTTTGTGTCAAGCCCAGACGAACCGTCAACCGAATACGGCTTGATCGCAGAGTGCGTATCGTATCCAGCCGATTTTTCATCCGTGACGTTCAAGCTGCGCTCGCAAGCGAAGTTTCACGACGGCTCCCCCATCACAGCTGAGGATGTGATTTTCTCGTTTGAACAATTGAAGAAGGTCAATCCTTTTTACGCGTTTTATTACAAAAATGTGGTCAAGGCCGAAAAAGCGGGTGAACACGCCGTCACTTTCACTTTTGACAGCAAGGGCAATCGCGAGTTGCCAATGATCGTCGGTCAGTTCTCCATCGTCCCCAAAAAATACTGGGAAGAAAAAGGCGCTAACGGCGAGCCACGCGATCTTGACAAGACGACGGTCGAACCGCCGCTCGGCAGCGGCGCCTACAAATTGAAATCCGTCGAAACCGGCCGCAAGATCGTCTACGAGCGCGTTGCCGATTATTGGGCCAAGGACCTTCCAGTTATGAAGGGCCAGTACAATTTCGACACGCTCGAATATATCTACTATCGCGACCGCACCCCCGCATTCGAAGACTTCAAAACCGGGAGCCTCGATTTCTGGGTTGAAAACCAGGCGGGCGCATGGGCGACGCAGTACGAATTTGACGCCCTCAAAAAAGGGCTTGTGAAGAAGGAAGCAATCCCCGTCGAACGCGTTGCGCCCATGCAGGCCTTCATCTTCAACACGCGGCGTAAACAGTTCGCCGATCCGCGCGTGCGCCAAGCTTTCAACCTGCTGTTCGACTTTGAGGAAGCCAACAAGAAGCTTTTCTACAATCTCTATGTCCGTGTTGGCAGTTATTTTGAGAATTCGGAATTGCGTTCAAAGGGTTTGCCCGAAGGGCGCGAACTCGAAATCCTGAACGAGGTCAAAGCCGAGGTTCCGCCTGAAGTTTTCAAGGCCGAATGGAAAAATCCGGCCAACAAAGAGCCAACCGACTTCCGCAAGAACCAGCAAGCGGCCATGAAGCTGTTTGAAGCGGCTGGCTGGAAAACTGGTACTGATCGCGTCATGAAGAACGCGGCTGGCGAACCGCTCGTCACGGAATTCCTGATCGATAGCGAAACCTTTCAGCGCATTATTCTGCCCTTCGTCAAGGAACTGGAAATTTTCGGCATCAAGGCGTCGGCACGCATTGTCGATAGCGCGCAGTACAAGCAGCGCGAGGATAAGCGCGACTTCGACATCATTGTCGATAATTTCGCCCAGTCTGTTTCGCCGGGCAACGAACAACGGGAGTTTTGGGGCTCTGAAGCCGCGGATAAAGACGGTAGCCGCAATACTATCGGCATCAAAAACCCTGCGATCGACAAGCTGATCGACAAGGTCGTCTTTGCCAAAGACCGCGCCGAACTCGTGGCCGCAACCAAGGCGCTTGATCGCGTGCTGCTTTGGAACCATTACGTGGTGCCGCACTGGCACTATCCGTTCGAACGCCTCGCTTGGTGGGACAAGTTCGGCCGGCCTGCCAAACTCCCGTCGCAGACATCGGCGCCAATGCAGGTCTGGTGGTACGACGCGGAAAAAGCGAAGGCTGTTCAAGCCGCGCGGGGCAACTAGCGCATGGCGAACGAGACACGCGCCGCGATGGACCGCCGGAACAACTTCGTCGCCGCACTAACGACGCTCGCCGCGTTGACGCTTACGATGGGCGCGATGACGGCCAGCGCGTGGGCCGAACCCAAGCACGGGCTCTCCGTGTTCGGCGATTTGAAGTACGGAAACGACTTCAAGCATTTCGACTACGTCAACCCGGATGCGCCGAAGGGCGGGCGCATCGTGACGATGGGAACGGGCGGCGCCAACAGTTACGACACCTTCAACGGATTTATTCTGAAGGGCGACGCGGCACAGGGCCTTGGGCTCCTGTTCGACACGCTCATGGTCCGCGCCGAGGACGAGCCGGACGCGATGTACGGGCTGGTCGCCAAATCCGCTGACGTGGCAGCCGACAAGATGTCCGTCACGTTTAAACTTCGATCCGAAGCCAAGTTCTCGGACGGTACGCCTGTGACGGCGGACGACGTCGTCAACTCGTACACGCTACTGAAGGAGAAGGGGCACCCCGCGCTCGCGATGCCAATGCGTGACGTGGCGAGCGCCGAAATTCTCGACGCAGAGACCATCAAGTTCACATTCAAGGGTGAGCTAACACGCGACTTGCCGGTGATCCTCGCCGGACTGCCAGTGCTGTCGAAAGCCTACTACGCAACGCAGCCTTTTGAGGAAACGAGCCTCAAGCCGCCGCTTGGCTCTGGGCCTTACTTGGTCAAGGATTTCAGCCCCGGAACGCACGTCACCTACAAGCGGCGCGAAGATTATTGGGCAAAGGACTTGCCCATCAACCGCGGACGCTACAATTTCGACGAGATAAAATACGACTACTACCGCGACCGCACCGCGCAGCTCGAAGCCATCAAGTCAGGCGGTATGGATCTGCGCGAAGAGTTTACCAGCGTCAACTGGGCAACCGGTTACAACATACCGGCCGTGACCGAAGGCCGGCTCATCCGCGATACGCTTCCCGACGACAACCCGTCCGGCGCGCAGGGCTTCTTCATGAATACGCGGCGCGAAAAATTTCAGGACCCGCGCGTGCGCGAGGCGCTTGGGCTCGCCTTCGATTTCGAGTGGTCGAACATCAAGCTGTTCTACAAACTATACGCCCGCACGCACAGCTTCTTCGAAAACTCGGACATGAAGGCGAGCGCTAAACCTAGCCCGGATGAACTGGCGCTGCTTGAGCCGTTTCGCGACAAGCTATCGCCCGCAGTGTTCGATGACCCCTATACGCCGCCCGCAACCGACGGTAGCGGCAACAACCGCGACAATCTGAAGAAGGCATTCGAGCTTTTGAAGAGCGCCGGGTGGACGCTTGGTAGCGCTGACCGGCTATTGCGCAACGCCAAAGGTGAAGCCCTCGACGTCGAAATCCTGATGGACGATTCTATGTTCGAACGCATCATTGGGCCCTACATCGAAAACCTGAAGAAAATCGGCGTCAATGCTTCGGCACGCCTCGTCGATCCGGCGCAATACGAGCGGCGCATGAAATCGTTCGACTTCGATATGACAACACAACGCTATTCGCTGCGCCTGACGCCCGGCGTGGAGCTGCGCACCTATTGGGGATCGGAAGCCGCCAGCATGGACGGTTCGTTCAATCTCGCCGGCATCAAGGACCCTGTATTGGACGCTCTCATCGACAAGGTGGTCGGTGCCAAGTCGCGGGCTGAGCTGGTTGCCGCCACGCGGGCGATTGACCGAGTGCTGCGCGCCTCGCATTATTGGGTGCCACACTGGTACAAGGCCGCGCATAACCTCGCGTATTGGGATAAATTTTCTCGTCCCCCCACCATGCCCAAGTATGATCCAGGTATTTTGGATACGTGGTGGTATGATTCGAAAAAGGCCGAGGCGTTAACCGCCAAGACCTCGGGCAAAGCAGCCACTGGTCAACCAGCCGCCAGACCACCAGCCGCCAGACCACCAGCCGAAGGACAAAAGTCGCCCTGATGGCCAGTTACCTCCTGAAACGCCTGTTGCTCATCATCCCGACGCTGTTCGGGATCATGCTGTTTTCGTTCGTCATCATTCAGTTCGCGCCAGGCGGGCCGGTTGAACGCATGATCGCGCAATTGATGGGGCACGATTCGTCCATCACCTCGCGCATGAGCGGCGGTGGCGGGGACGGGCTTGGCGGGGCGACAGGTGCCGGACAATTGGGTCAAGGCGGCGCGGATGGCGCGGCGTCAAAGTATCGTGGCGCGCAAGGATTGGACCCAGCCTTCATCAAGAGCCTGGAAAAGCAGTTCGGCTTCGACAAGCCGGCGCACGAGCGCTTCTTCCTGATGATCAAGAACTATCTGACCTTCGACTTCGGCAAGAGCTACTTCCGCGATATTTCCGTGTTGCAGCTCATCAAGGAGAAGCTGCCCGTCTCTGTGTCGCTCGGACTGTGGATGACGCTGCTGACCTACCTCATCTCGATCCCGCTCGGCATCCGCAAAGCCGTCAATGAGGGCAGCAAGTGGGACAGCTGGACCAGCGCTGTACTCGTGATCGGATACGCCATACCTGGATTTCTCTTCGCGGTGTTGCTGCTCATCTTGTTTGCGGGCTCGTCATTCCTGCAGTGGTTCCCGTCTCGCGGACTTTGGTCCGATAATTGGAACGATCTCTCATTCTTTGGCAAAGTAGTGGATTATTTCTGGCATCTCGCGCTGCCGATGATAGCCATGGCGGTCGGCTCGTTTACCGCCATGACGTTCTTGACGAAAAATTCGTTCATCGACGAAATTCGCAAGCAATATGTCGTCGCCGCGCGCGCCAAGGGCTTGAACGAGAACCAGGTTCTCTACGGACACGTGTTCCGCAACGCCATGCTGCTCATCATCGCCGGATTCCCGTCTGCCTTCATCGGCGCATTCTTTTCCGGCGCCCTGCTGATCGAAACAATCTTCTCGCTGGACGGGCTTGGGCTTTTATCCATGGAAAGCATCGAGAAGCGCGACTATCCAGTTGTATTTGCCTCGCTTTATATTTTCTCGCTCGTTGGCCTTCTGATCGGCATCCTCTCCGACTTCGTCTATACGCTCGTCGATCCGCGCATCGACTTCGAGACGCGGGAGGTTTGAGGGGCATGGACCAAAAAGCGAGCGAGCAGAAAGAAAGTATTACGGCGGCGGCGGGGCAGACTTGGCGTCAACGACTAGCGGCCCGGCTTGGCTGGCGCTTGAGCCCTGTTAACAAACGCCGTCTCGAGCGCTTCAAGTCACATAAATTCGGCTATCGCAGCTTCCAGATTTTCATGGCGCTGTTCTTGATCACGTTGTTCGCCGAGTTCATCTCCAACGACCGCCCGCTCATGGTAAGCTACAAAGGGGAAATACTTTTCCCCGTGCTCGTCGACTATCCGGAAGAGAAATTCGGCGGGTTCCTCGCCGTGACCGACTATAAGGCCGCGCACACCCAAGACGAAATCAACTCTAACGGCTGGATGCTTTGGCCGCTGAACCGCTATTCCTACGATACGATAAATCGCGATTATCCTGGGCGCATGAACGCAAGCGGCACGTGCCTTGGGTATCCGGCTCCGCCGCCGTGGTCGTCGTCCATGAAGCTTTGCGACGCACCCGCCGATCAGGTCGCGCGCTACCAAACACTTGGCAACACAAATTGGCTGGGTCTCGATGATCAGGGCCGAGATGTGCTGGCGCGCGTCATTTACGGCTTCCGAGTCTCGGTGCTGTTTGGACTGCTGCTGACCATTTTCTCATCCATCATCGGTGTGTTTGCTGGCGCGGTGCAGGGTTTCTTCGGCGGCAAGATCGATCTCTTCTTTCAACGCATTCTGGAAATCTGGAACTCAATCCCGGAGCTCTTCGTATTGCTGATCGTCTCGTCGATGTTTGTCCCCGGATTTTGGACACTGCTCGGCATTCTGCTGCTCTTTAGCTGGACGTCGCTGGTTGGCGTGGTGCGCGCCGAATTCCTGCGTGGGCGCAACCTCGAATACGTGCGCGCGGCACGTGCGCTCGGCCTGACCGATTGGCAGATCATGTTCAAGCATTTGCTGCCCAACGCCATGGTGGCGACGCTGACCTTCCTGCCGTTCAAGTTGTCGGGTGCGATCTCAGCGCTGACTGCGCTGGACTTTCTTGGCCTTGGCATGCCGATAGGGTCGCCATCTCTGGGCGAACTGCTGCTCCAGGGCAAAAAGCACATCGAAGCGCCGTGGCTCGGTATTTCAGGCTTTGTGGCGATCTCCATCATCCTCTCGCTCGCCATCTTCATGGGGGAAGCGGTGCGCGACGCGCTCGATCCAAGGAAGA
>CAVXTJ010000001.1:0-529934 GCA_963764605.1 uncultured Alphaproteobacteria bacterium | reverse complement strand
TGCCTGCCAGGCTTTTATCGCGGCCGGTCCGCACGCCCATAAGCGAAGCACGCAGTTGTGACAGCGGCCTAAGTGCATACGCTATCAGCATTGCTGCCGCCGCTATCATCGTGACTGCAAGTGCGCCGAGCGCTCCAAACAGTGTCCGGTCGAACCGGTTCATGACTCCTTCGAGATGGCTCTTATTTGTCCCGACGATGTATCTCAGAGGCGGCTCGCTCGGGGATTTCCAATCCGCGCGCTCAGCAACAATGAGCGGCCCCGTCGGGCCATTGATCTTGTGCGTATGCACGCCGATATCCTTGGGTCCGTCGTCTGGCGTCTTCAGCATCGGCCCCTTTAGCGATGCCGAACGCGCAACAACCTGGTCTTGGCGCTGAATTTCCCAGTAGAAACCCGATTGATCAAGATCGTATCTTGGATCACTGAAATGGCTCTGTAGATGCGCACCAGACGAGTCGATTCTTGCCAATCTCTGCAATTCGTCGAGATGGACAAAAAGTTCTTCATGGAATTGCTCCGTGATGTGCTGACGGAAGACGGCCGACAGGCCGTAGCCTGCGGCCACGATACCAAGCGAAATCCAAATGACCGCCGCCGCAATGAGCCGGCTTCTTAAACTTCGCATCGGCTGCTCCGCTATTCCATCCGGTACCCAAGTCCGCGCACGGTCTTGATGAAATCTCCACCAATTTTCCGACGCAAGCGGCTGACGTAAACTTCAATCGTATTTAGTTCGCGGCTATCGTCCAACGCGTAAAGGTGGTCCGCGAGTTCAGACTGGGAAACAATTCGGCCGCACCTGTGCATGAAATAGTTTAGCATCTGCAGTTCGCGGGCGGTCAAATCAATGGGCTTACCGGCAATTGTCACTTTGCCCGCGCCGGTGTCCAATGAGATTTCCCGATGGGTCAAGATCGGATTTGCCAAACCGGCGTTGCGCCGGATCAAGGCCTTTAATCGGGCTTCCACTTCTGAAATATGGTAGGGCTTGGTAATGTAATCATCTGCTCCGGCATTGAGTCCGTCGACCTTCTCGGACCACATTCCCCGCGCTGTCAGCACGAGAACCGGAACCAGACGCCCCTCGTTCCGCCACCTCTTCAGAACAGTCAGTCCCTCCATTTCAGGAAGCCCGAGGTCAAGTATTGCGGCATCGTACGATTCTACTTTGCCCATGTGATAGCCATCGGCACCGTTTGCCGCACGTTCGACTGCAAATCCGGCCGCAATCAATCCGGCGCTCAGCCGGCTTGCCAGTTCGTTGTCGTCTTCAATCAGCAATATGCGAATCTGGCTCTCCTGTTCCGGTGCCTTCATATGACATTTGATACCACGGCCAGCTGACATTGAGCTGAATTGCTCGCTAGTGCCGAGCCGCAGACCCCATTCAGGCTGCAGTCAGCTTCATATGTCAAAGGCTCGTTTACCATCCGCCGAACTCATTGGTGACCGCAAACCGCATGCCCGCGTGCCCTTATCAGTTTGCCATTTTGAACCTGCTTTTGGCTGGTTTTCCGGCTCGCGATGCTGAGGAGGCCCAATAATGCCCCTTACTGCTGGAGGAGCTGCGACACGACCGTCACTTTGTAAATTGACGTTCGTTTATCCGCCAAGCGGAACCGACCGTTTAACAGAAGTTTTGTTGACGCTTAACCCGCCCCTGACCGGCTTCACCACTTGGATGGCGGAAGGGCATGGCCACGGCTTTGTCAACACGAGCACAAGCGAACGCGTCCGGGGAAGGGTGAAGCGTTCTGTACTCGTTGCCATCCTTACTAAAGAGAACATTCCGTACCTTCTCGACCAGGTGCGAAAGAGCGCTTCCATCCCGCATCTGACCTATTGGGTCGAGCCGGTTGAACAATTCGCTCAATTGTTGAGCCGCGAAAGGCCGGTTGGCGAAGATCAGAACGGCGAGAGCGAACCATTGTGATGTGGCTCTTTGCACTTCTTACCCCTTCAATGCTGGTCGCCGCGATATGGGCACTCGCTCGCTGGGCGCTGAAGCAGGACGACTCGCAGAGCGCAGTTGTGGCACGGCTTTGCTATGAGCCGGATTCTAGGACCCAAGTCGGCCGTAGTAATGGGACCGGAAATCAGTTCGAAATCGAGAGGATCGAGGCCGATGCATATAAACGATTCGCGGATGGAGTCAGGAGACGTGCGTCACCAACCGGCTCGATATGCAACCGGGCGTTCTTGCACGGCGCCTTTGCACTCTTTGTCGGCTTGGCAATTGCTTCCGGGCGACAGCCGGCGCAATCACACGAAATCTCTTGGCCTCGTGGCGCTTCGCGTCAAATGGAATTCGGTCGTTGCGCAAAAGGCCCATGCATGAAGCGCTATTCCTTCACGACCGGCGTTCCACATCGCCATGTTGGCTCTCATGTCTGCGAAGGAAAAGGCGCGGCGGGGTTTGCATACGGGCGCCGGCTTCAATGTTAGCGGCGTTAGGGTCTGTTTCCCGATGGCGTTGAGAAGTGGGGCGAAGAAAGTAATGAAAAGCGGAAGCGGCGCGTTCAGGCTAGTTTCAGACTGACGTGTAAAGGTTTCAGTTATCTGCGCACTTGTTCAAAAGGTTGGCAAAGAAAATGTTGGTCAGCAAACGATTCTGGTTCCTTTGCACTGCGGCATTATTCGCATTGCTTCCGGCCGTTACCGCAGCCCGTGACGTGGCGGTGCCCGCCGAACAAATCGAAGCTCTAGGCATTCGCCTAGTGGAAGTCTCGGACACCGCAACCCAGCCGCTTGAGGTACTCCCCGCGACCGTTGTCCCGGCACTTTCCTCGCGCGACGTGATCCCGGTGCCATTCGCAGGCAGCATCTCGAAGCTATTCGTACTTGATGGTCAAGCAGTGACGAAGGGACAAGAAATTGCGATCGTCACAAGCTATGACTATCACGAAATCCAGGCCAAGATCATCGAGAGCGATGCAGACCTGAAAAAGGCTCAACTCAATGCCGAGCGTCAGCGCAATCTCGCCAATAAAAAGATCATTCCGCTGAACGATGCGCTCGAAGCAGAAGAACAGGTGCAGAAGATAGCCACTGTCGGCACGGAATTCAGGGATCACGCGGAGAGTCTCGGTGTACGCAAGGTCGATGACTCGTCCTTTATGATCGTTGCGCCGGGAGACGGCAAGGTGTCAGACTTGCTTGCACTCAACGAGAAAGTCGAGGCAACTGCAGCGGTCGCGACCTTGAAAACTAACGACGGCCTTTGGCTGGAGGCGCAAATTCCCGCGAGCCTGATCTCACGCGCCAAAGTCGGAGATCATGTCGAGATCGAAGGCCGTCAGGTCGGAAACATTAAGTCGATAGGCACGAAGGTGGATCGCATGACACGTTCCGCCACGATGCTCGTGTCGCTTATACCGGAGTTAGGCCTCATCGAAGGACAGTATGTGACCATCACGGTTGTCGGCAAGAGCGGAGCCGGTGCAGCAGCCGTTCCAGCGACGGCCGTTACATTCATCGATGGCAAGCCTTCCGTCTTCCTGCGCACAGACAACGGATTCAAGAAACTCGAAGTCACTCTTCTCGGAAAATCACCGCTCGTCGCGACCGTTAAAGGAGACCTTAAGCCGGGACAGCTTGTGGCCGCGAACCGGCTGCCGGAACTCGAAAATCTTTCTGTGGCCGATTAAGTCATGCTGAAAAGCTTGATCGAATTCTCGCTGACGCAGCGACTGCTGATTCTGATTCTTGGCGGGGTCCTGGCTATCGCGGGCATTTATGCCTATCAGCGCATCCCCATCGATGCATTTCCAGACATTTCTCAAACTCAAGTCAAGATTATCATGAAGGCGCCGGGGATGACTCCGGAGGAAGTCGAGGCGCGCGTCATCAAACCGGTAGAGATGGAGCTGCTCGGCATCCCCCATCAGGTTATCCTTCGCTCCGCCGCCAAATACGCACTTGCCGATATCACGATCGATTTTGAAGATGCAACGGACGTGTATTGGGCCCGCCAGCAAGTCGGTGAGAGGCTCGCCGGCGTGCAGGGGGATCTTCCAAGTGGCGTCTCGGGCGGTATGGCCCCGATCTCGACGCCCTTGTCTGAAGTGTTCATGTTTACGGTCGAAAGCGACAGTCTTTCACTCGACGAAAGGCGCGCTCTTCTCGATTGGACGATTCGACCGGCCCTCCGGACTATTGCTGGCGTTGCCGATGTCAACGCACTCGGCGGGTACGTGCGAACCTTCGAAGTTGTCCCTGACAACACCGCGCTGGCTAATGCCGGTCTCGGGGTAACGCAGCTCCTCGAAATCATTCAAGCTAGCAATCGCAATGATGGCGCAGGTCGCCTCACCGAGGGCGAAAAGGCACTGGTCGTCAGGTCCGAAGGTGCCATCAAAACTACAGCTGACTTAGAACAAGTGGTCTTGAAGAACGAGAATGGCCGAATTCTGCGCTTGCGCGATGTCGCGAACGTTAGCGTGTCCAGCCTGACGCGCTACGGTGCAGTGACCGCGAATGGCACGGGCGAAGCTGTCCAGGGCATCGTACTTTCGCTGCGGGGGGCCGATGCCAACGCCATCACGCGGGCGGCGCGCGCGCGTATCGAAGAGTTGAAGGCCACCCTACCGGTTGGGGTCACGCTTAAGATCTTTTACGACCGCTCCGAACTCGTGGAGCGTGCCGTTGGAACCGTGCAGAAGGCGCTGCTCGAAGCAACGGTTCTGGTAGTCATCCTGCTACTCGCGTTCCTGGGTAATCTGCGCGCGGCGATCGTCGTGGCCGTAACACTGCCGCTTGCTGCCCTGTTCGCATTCGCCCTGATGTACCAATTTCATATGTCGGCGAATCTCATGAGTCTCGGCGGTCTGGCGATCGCCATAGGCCTTATTGTCGACGCAGCAGTTGTCGTCGTCGAGAACACGGTCGAAGCACTCGAACATGCAGGGGGCCAGGATCATGTACCGCTCTTACACAAGGTCTATCGCGCAGCGAGCGATGTCGCGGTCCCGGTCACCTCGGGCATTGTCATCATTTGTCTCGTTTTTCTACCGCTCCTGTCGCTTCAGGGCCTCGAAGGCAAACTCTTTTCGCCTGTCGCTTTGACGATCATCTTTGCCTTGAGCGGGTCGCTGGCGCTGTCGCTCACGCTGATCCCCGTGCTGTCGTCGTATGTGCTTAAACCGCGTGCCCACAATGTACCGCTGCTGATGCGGATCTTGAACGCGGGTTACATCCCGTTGCTCAAGCTGTGCTTGAAGCGGCCTTTCATCGTCTATTCGGCAGCTTTAGCCGGCTTGGCTGCGATGGTGTACGGATACGGCGCGCTCGGCAAATCCTTCATGCCGACACTCGACGAAGGCGCGATCATCATTCAGACGGCCAAATTGCCTTCAATCAGTCTCGCAGCCAGCGTCGATGGTGATGTTGGTGTACAAAAGCGGATACTCGCCAATGTGCCGGAGGTCGAAAGGATTATCTCACGCGTAGGCAGCGACGAGTTGGGGCTTGACCCCATGGGCCTGAACGAGACCGACAATTTCCTCGTGCTGAAGCCAAAGGCGACGTGGCGCGAGCCGGATAAGGAAAAGCTAGTCGACCATCTGCGACAAGCCGTATCGGCGGTCCCAGGCATGGAGTTCTCTTTCACGCAGCCGATTGAAATGCGCACCTCCGAAATGCTGACGGGATCGCGCGGCGATCTCGCAATCAAAATCTTCGGGCCTGAACTCTCCGTTCTTTCGGATCTTGCCGGCAAGGTGCAAAACGCCGTCAGCAGCGTCAAGGGCGCGTCCGAAGTCTCGACGGTCGCCAATGATTCGGTTGACTATCTCCAGATCGGCGTCGATCGCATGGCCGCCGGGCGCACTGGACTATCCGCTACCCGGATCGAGGATGAACTGCGGGCAATGCTGGAAGGTGCACGGGCAGGGTCTGTTTCAGATGCTTCGCGCCGCACCGATATTGTCATCAAGGGGCACGAGGCGATCCGCCACTCTCCCGAGTTGTTCGCCACGACTCAGTTTTCGGCCGGCGATGGCGGATTGGTGCGCATCGGTGATGTCGCGAAAATCGTTCGCAAGGCCGGCCCGGTTAAAATCGATCGCGAGAACGCATCTCGCTTTGCACTTGTGCAGGCCTATGTATCCGGCCGCGACCTTGTTGGCTTTGTCGAAGACGCCCAAAAGTCCGTTCGCGATAAGGTCGAGCTTCCGGCAGGTTACACGATGGTCTGGGGAGGCGAATTCGAAAATCAACGGCGCGCGGCCGCGCGGCTTGCCGTTGTCGTACCGCTGGCACTAGTGATGATTGCAGCGGTGTTATTTGCGACGCTCCGGTCGATCCGGCAAACACTTCTTATACTCTCCAACGTCCCGTTCGCCTTGGTTGGAGGCATCTTGGCATTGTGGGCGTCAAGTGAATACTTGTCAGTGCCCGCGTCCGTCGGATTTATAGCCTTGCTCGGGATAGCAGTTCTCAATGGTCTCGTCCTAGTGAGTTATTTCAATCAACTGATTGCGGAAGGCATCTCGCTCGATCGGGCCATCTTCGAAGGCTCCGTGCGCCGCCTTCGGCCTGTATTGATGACGGCTAGCATTGCCGCCCTGGGACTCGTGCCCCTGTTGTTTGCCACGGGTCCGGGTTCCGAAATTCAAAAACCGCTTGCGATCGTCGTCATTGGCGGTCTGCTGACTTCGACCGCGTTGACTCTGTTGCTTCTGCCGGTTCTGTTCGCCCGGTTTGGCGTACGCGCCGAAGACGCGAGGCCTCAAGGAAAGGAGGCGCAATGGATAAACCCATTTGCGGCCTGAGCATAGGCGGCGGCCGCCTCACTCCAGATCACAGGAATTGTTTCATGCACAGTTTCTAACGGCTGCTGTCAGGAACGACTCACTTCGATGCGATAGCCGGGACGGGGGTCCCGATAGCGCGGAGGGCACATGCGGGGGCGTGCCGTAAGATTTTGGGGTTATTGGGGGACGGATCTATGAAGGGACTAGCAGGAGCAGCTATTCGCTCACTACCGCTTGCCGTATGCACCGCGTTGATGGGGTGTTCAGGGTCGATCGATAGCCAGCCAGCAGCCCCTATCCCTGCAATCTCTGATCTACGGTCGGACAGGGACTTGCCGCTGCGGCCATGGGTTCCGCCGGCGAGAGACGTTCCGGGCGTTGATGGCACGGCGAGCACGACGGACAGTATCGCACTCGGCGATGCTGTCTCGCGGGCGATAGAAAACAACCCTCATATCCGTGCCGCATTTATGGAAATTGAGGCACGGCATGCCGAGTCCGCACAGGCTTCATATAAGCCCAACCCGGAACTTAGCCTGGATGTCGAAAATTTCCTTGGCAGCAAGTCTAAGTCCGGTTTTGGAGCCGCCGAAGAAACGCTGCAGATATCGCAGACGATCGAACTCGGCGATAAGCGCCTAAAGCGCCTGCGTGCTGCCAACCTTGAGGCGTCTGTTGCAGGCTGGGACTATGAAGTTGCCCGTCTCGCTGTGGCCGCGAAGGCGGCAGACTACTTCATCGATGTCCTTGCAAGCCAGGAAAGGATCGAGGTCCTCGACGATTTCATAGCGACCGCAGTCAAAACTAAGAACGCCGTCGAAGCCCAAGTGACCGGCGGAAAGGCAGCTCCTATTGATGTCGACCGCGCGAAAGTCGTGTTGGCGCGGGTAACCGCTCAGCGTGACTTAGAGACCGCCAGAAACTTGGCTTCACGCCGGTCGCTATCGTCCCTTTGGGGATTAAGCGAAAGTATCCTTTTCAAGCGCGCGGCTGGAAAACTCGCGAGCGCCCGTACTGTCCCCGATTTAGCCGCCGTCACTGCAAAGATAAATGCGAACCCATCAATTGCCCGCTGGAGCGACGAGATCGGAAAGCGATATGCAATGCTTGACGTCGAACGGTCGAAGGTAATTCCGGACGTAAAAGTTGGCTTTGGAACCCGGACATTCAACGACGATGGGAGCGCGGCACTCGTGGCGTCGGTATCGGTTCCGTTACAGGTGTTCGACCGCAACAACGGAAACACTGCCGCTGCCGAACGCCGTGTTGCCCGGTCGCAGTTCGAAGAGGAGGCAGCACGGCGGGACCTGACATCGTCATTGATCGAGGTTCTCGGCACAATGTCTGTTGCTGCTGCCCAGATCCGTTCGCTCGAAGCCAATGTTCTACCCTCGGCACGATCAGCCCATGAGCTTACGCGGTCAGGATACAACGAGGGTAAGTTCGATGTACTTCACCTTCTCGATACGCAGAGAATTTTGCTTGAAACACAGTTTGAGGCCGTTAATGCCCGCGCCGATTTTACGAAGGCGAAGGTAAGACTGGACATGCTGACTGGCGACGGAACGGAATTCGCCGCCCAATAAATGAAGCGGCCTTGAATTGTTTTGGTAACGTAAGTTATTTCGTAAGCCGCCGAAGGCGGAACATGGCCCATCTGAGACGTCAAGCGAGGCGCAGTTCATTTCTGTAAGTAGGCTCAAAGCGGAAGTGATCATCGCCTAGCAGTTGCCGTCATAAATCGGCAGCAAGCCTTAACTTCATTGCACACGAATTGCTCACGCGGCCCGCTAACGTCTTGAGCCTGCAAAACGATCATCATAATTCATCATGGGGGCGACGCAAAACTTTCGACTTAAGTGATTCATGCTATTGAATTCTGAGAAGTTGGACGCTGCCAATGCCGCAATTGGCCGGTTGAGAAAAGCCAACCAGAAGCCACTTGTTAGCTTACCGTTGATCCCCTCGGCACCACGCATATGCACTCAGCTCACTTCATGATTTACCTTTCGGTCCGCCAGCCAAGGATTTCAGATGCTCAGAAGCCTTTTATTGAACGGATTGCGGATGGTGGAGCCTATCGGACGCAAACAAGTCTGCAGTGCCTTTGCGTGCGGCCGTCAATTCCCTTTTTGATGTTTTTTGTCCGGCATCGCCCGATGACTGGGCGGCAACGTTTGTCACTTCACTCTGACAAGTATGAAGAGCAAAACCACGACAATGGCAGCGAGTATGGCCGAAAGCCCTTTCCAGAACGCAAGTGGGTTGCGTTCGACCAGCGGACGCGAACGTTCATAGACAAGGGATGGATTGGGCCGCTTGAGATCCTCAACGAGTGCCGACAACGCATCAGTGCGTTCCGATGGTTTTTTTTCAGTGGCTTTAGCAAGTGCGGCATCGACCCAAACCGGTAAATCGTCACGCACCGTGTGCGCAGAAATGTATGTCAGGCGTAATGCGTCGCGCGCGTTCGCGAAGCCACGCCCATAGGGCAGTTTTCCAGTCAGCAGTTCGTAGGACATGACACCAAGCGCATAAATGTCCGAGCGGTTCGAACCAGGCTCGCCCAAATGATATTCGGGCGCCGTGTAGTCGATTGTGCCAACGAGATGCGGTCGCTCACCCGGTGTTCCCTCGTCGGCCTGACTTGCAGCGCGGGACGATCCGAAATCTATGATTTTCACCAAACCATGACCATCGATCATGACGTTTTCTGGTTTCAAGTCCTGGTGGATGATGTCCTTGCGATGGAAAGCCCGAAGCCCCTTGGCGATCTGCTCGATGATGTCGCGTACCGGTTGCAGGTCGGCCTTTGGATTGTCGCGCATCCACTGGCGCAAGGTCTGTCCTTCGAAATATTCGGTGACGTGATAGAGGTGCCGGCGCGGGCGGTCTGGCGCAATGACTTTCAAGACGTGCGGGCTCGCGACGAGGCGGCCGATCCAGTCTTCGCGCGTGAACATTTCCAGATAAGCGGCATCGTCCTCGAAGTTCACGGACGGTGTTTTCAACACGACGACGGCACCACTCGCGATGTCCTTAGCCAAGTAGACCTGGGTCCGCTTGCTGGTATGAAGTTCACGCAGGATGTGGAATCCGTCAAATGTCTGTCCAGGAGAAAGTTCGGGCGGAAAAGGCAGGCGCGACATTGACGTCAAGTGGCTGGCCGCATCGAGCCTTCCGGGATTATCGACGCGCACTATTTGGCAGGTGAGATTGTCTGGACTTCCCCGCGTCAGTGCGTGTTTGACGATGCTCGCGGCCGCGCCATCGAGATCGTCCGGCATCTGGCGCATAATATTCGTCATCTGAGCGGCCGGCAGATACTCGTGCACGCCGTCGGTCGTGAATATCAAGATGTCACCGGTCTCAAGTGCTTCAGTCCGGTAGTCGATTTCGAGGTTTGGATTAATGCCCACGGCCCGCGCCAGATAGGATTTTGAGCCGCCTGATAGCACCGTGTGATCTCGCGTCAGCGGTTCAATAGTACCGTCGCGCATCAGAGACACGCGTGAGTCTCCGGCATGGAAGACGTGCGCCATGCCGCCTCTCAGAATGACGCCGGTAAACGTGCTGACCATGCCTATTTCGGAATGATGCAGTGCTTGGCCCTGCGCGTGGAGCCAATTGTTCAAGGCCTTCAAAACAACGGCCGCCGACTTTTTGACGGCCCAGGATTCAGGAGTGGCGTAGTAGTCCTCAAGAAAGTTCTTGACGCAGGTTTCGCTGGCCGCCTTTGCCCCTTCACTTGACGACATGCCGTCGGCGATGGCCATGGCGATGCCTTTTGCGGCGAGCTGCGCACCCGCTGGCACAAGCACGCCGTAGCTATCGTCGTTGCGGGATTTTTGTCCGGCTTGCGTATGCTGGCCGACGGTGATGGCAGGTACGCCGGTTGGCATTTGCGCCTTTCTTATGTGACATCAATCATGGCGACCGAACCGTCAGGCATAATTTCGCTGATTTGCCCTGCCGGTTCATCGATGAAAAATAGTACTGAAGCAAGGGCAACAAGCCCCATGATGGCAGCAAGCAAGAAGAATGTCTGTGCCGACAGGAATGAGTATGCCGTTAGGAACAGAACGCCACCGACATTTCCGTAAGCCCCGACGATCCCGGCAATCTGACCGGTGAGACGGCGCTTGATCATCGGCAGCATGGCGTAGACTGCGCCATTGCCGGCGTTCACGAATAGCGAGCAAATGAAAGTGGATGAAACGGCGAACACAATGCCGAGACCGGGCGTCATCTTACTCATTGCGAAGTAGCCAGCGGCGGTTCCTGCCAGACACCAGAGTAACACGTTCTTGCGGCCGAAGCGGTCGCTCAGCCATCCGCCCAAGGGCCTCGCAAAGAACGTCGTCATGCCGAAACTTGCGCCCAGAAATCCTGCGGCTGTCAGCGAAAGTCCGAACGTATCCTTGAAGAACAAAGGCAGGATCGAAACAACGGCAAGTTCAGAGCCGAAGGTTGCGAGATATGCGATATTCAGCGCCCCAACCTGCTGAAACTTGTAGCGGTGAATCTCGGGGACAGGTGCGGAGAAGATCGCCTTGTTGATCCGCCACGTGTCATAGACGCCGTGGAAGTAGAGACCTGCGAGGACGGCATAAGCGAGAAACGTCATCTCCGGCGTCAGCATTTTTAGATTTGACGGACCGAGCTTCCAGGCAAGCACGGCAAGAGCCAGATACAAGGGTGCCTGCATGATGATGTACAGCGCGAAGTCGCCTCTGCTGGTGACTTCCATAGCCCCGGTCTTCTTTGGGCTGAAGTAGGTCGAGCCCTTGGGCGTGTCAGCAACCGCGAAATAATAGATGACCGCGTAGGCGATCGCGATCACGCCCGTGACGGCGATCGACCAGCGCCAGCCATCGTCTCCGCCGAACCAAAGTGCGAGCGTCGGCAATGTCACCGCCGCCGCAGCCGAACCGAAGTTGCCAAAGCCCGCGTAGATGCCCTGCGCAACACCGGTCTCCTTGGCCGGAAACCATTCCGCCACCATGCGGATACCGACGACAAAGCCAGCGCCGACAAATCCGAGAAGAAACCTTGTTACTGCGAGTGTCGTGAAGTCTTGGGCAAACGCGAACATCAGGCACAGCAAGCCGGAAATCGCCAGCAAGCTCGCGTACATCACCCGTGGTCCAACTTTATCCACAAGCATGCCGACAACAATTCGCGCCGGAATTGTGAGAGCAACATTGAGGATCAACAGCGCGGAGACTTGCTGGTCGGTCAACCCGAACGTGGTGCGGATCGCAGCCATAAGCGGCGCGTGATTGAACCAAACGAGAAAGCTGACAAAGAACGCCAGCCACGTCAGGTGCAGGACGCGGATTTTTGGTTCCACACTCAAGAGCCGGATATTTCCCGGCGCAGCGGTTTGCATGAATTCCCCCTCAGTATTGGCTGTGTCAGGGACGACTTCGCAATTGATGTGCCACGTCGTTAACAGTCTCAGGCACGAGTGCATCCGATTGAATTCACGCAATAATCTTATGATGCACTATTTTAAGTCATGAATATATTGTGATCATTTTTTGTGCATATTTTTTTGCTTAGCCAAATATTTGTGCAGTGCACTGTGTGCAATTTTCGAAATGACCGAAGCTTCCAAGGCAATAAACTTGCAGTAAAAACAGCAACTAAGGCCGTTGTCTGGATTGCAGATTAACTCTGGCACAGGCATTGCTATGCGGGTCTCCTGTGCAGCGCAAAAAAAAGCCGCAGCTGGGGGCTACCTGGCGCGCGCTTGAAGCGAAGGGGATGCCACCAAACATGCGGGAAAAACTCGTCGTCATCGGCAACGGCATGGCGCCCGGCCGCGCCCTCGACAAATTGTTCGAGGCGGCGCCCGGCCGCTATGACGTCACCATTTTCAACGCCGAACCGCGCGTCAACTACGACCGCATCATGCTGTCACCGCTGCTGTCGGGCGAAAAGACCTTCGAGCAAATCGTCATTCATGGCGATGGCTGGTACGTGAAACAAGGGGTGATGCTCTACAAGGGCCACAAGGTCGTCGGCATCGACAGGGCCGCCAAGACTGTCACGTCGGCGGCGGGTGTGACGGCCTCGTATGACAAGCTCATCATCGCGACCGGCTCGGTGCCGATTGTCATCCCGGTGCCCGGCTCAACTCTGCCCGGCGTTCTGACATACCGCGATCTCGACGATGTTCAGGCGATGCTCATCGCAGCCAAGTCTCGCGGCAACGCCGTTGTGATCGGCGGCGGGCTTCTGGGTCTGGAAGCTGCCGCTGGACTTAGCGAGCAAGGCATGGACGTCACCGTCCTGCATCTCATGCCGACGCTCATGGAAAAGCAGCTTGATACGGCGGCAGGTCACCTTCTCCAAAAAGCCATCGAAGCGCGCAGAATCAAAGTCATAACCAAGGCCAATACCAAGGCTATTCTCGGCGATAAGCACGTGACCGGCGTGCTGCTCGACGATGGAACCGAACTGAAGGCCGAACTTGTCGTCATGGCCGTTGGGATCCGCCCCAACGCGGCCCTCGCAAAAGAAGCAGGTATCGACGTCAAGCGCGGGATTGTCGTCGGCGCCAACATGCGCACTAGCGACCCTGACATCTTCGCACTTGGCGAATGCGCTGAATCACACGGCGAATGTTATGGCCTCGTCGCGCCGCTGTACGAGATGGCCAATGTCGTCGCTAATCAGCTTGCAGGCGAAGGGGAAGCTACCTTTACGCCGAGCGCAATCGCCACCAAACTCAAAGTCACCGGCATCAATCTTTTTTCCGCCGGTGATTTTTCGGAAGGCAAAGATCGCGAGGAGATCGTTCTCCGGGACGCTGCGCGCGGCATCTACAAACGCCTTGTCTTGAAGGATAATGCCTTGGCAGGCGCAGTCTTCTACGGCGATACCGCCGACAGCGCCTGGTTCTTCGATCTGATCAAGCGCGGCACCGATATCACTGAAATGCGCGATACGCTCATCTTTGGTCCAAGCTTCGCGGGGGGCGTACCGCTGGACCCTACGGCGGCCGTTGCAGCATTGCCAGATGACGCAGAAATCTGCGGCTGCAACGGCGTGTGTAAGGGCAAAATTATCGGCGCCATCACCGGGCAAAATCTCAAGTCGCTTGACGACGTAAGGGCACACACGAAGGCGTCGGCTTCTTGCGGGTCGTGCACTGGTCTCGTCGAGCAATTGATGAAGGCGACGCTCGGCGACAGCTACAATCCAGCCCCCGTCCAGCCAATGTGCAGCTGCACAACGCTCGGCCACGATGATGTGCGCCGCCTCATCATCGCCAGAGAGCTCAAATCCATTCCCGTTCTCATGCAAGCCCTCGAATGGAAGACGTCATGTGGGTGCGCCAAGTGCCGCCCGGCCCTCAATTATTATCTGGTCGCGACTTGGCCCGGCGAGTACCAGGATGACAGCCAGTCGCGCTACATCAACGAGCGCGTGCACGCCAACATCCAAAAGGATGGCACGTACTCGGTTGTGCCGCGCATGTGGGGCGGCATGACCAGCGCGAATGAGCTGCGCGCGATTGCCGACGTGGTCGACAAGTTCAAGATCCCGGCCGTGAAAGTCACGGGCGGCCAGCGCGTCGATATGCTCGGCGTCAAAAAGGAAGATTTGCCGGCGGTTTGGGCCGATCTTAACAAGGCCGGCATGGTATCGGGTGCCGCCTATGCCAAAGGGCTGCGCACGGTCAAGACGTGCGTGGGCACGGATTGGTGCCGGTTCGGCACGCAGGATTCAACCGGGCTTGGCATCAAAATCGAAAAATTCATGTGGGGCTCGTGGACACCAGCAAAGGTGAAAATGGCGGTTTCGGGCTGCCCGCGAAATTGCGCGGAAGCGACCTGCAAGGACGTCGGTGTCATCTGCGTCGATAGTGGATACGACATTCATTTTGCGGGCGCCGCCGGTCTCGACATCAAGGGTACGGAAGTCCTCGGTCACGTCCATACGGAAAATGAAGCAATCGAGGTCATCGCCGCGCTTGTTCAGCTCTACCGCGAGCAAGGGCGCTATCTCGAACGCATCTACAAATGGGCGAAGCGCGTTGGGCTCGATACCATTCGCAAGCAAACGCTCGACGATTTGGCGCGGCGCAAGGCGCTCTACAACCGCTTCGTCTATTCACAAAAATTCTCGCAATCGGATCCTTGGGCCGAACGTGTCGCGGGACATGAAGCCTATGAGTTTGCACCAATCGCAGATTTGTCGCTCCGGGAGGCCGCTGAATGACAATGCAAGAACAAGCATGGGTTGATGTCGGAGCGCTTGCAGACATCCCAGTGCGGGGCGCGCGGGTCGTCAAGACAGCGGCCGGATGTGTCGCCGTTTTCCGCACCGCTGAAAATGAAGCCCATGCCCTTGAAGACCGCTGCCCGCATAAGGGCGGACCACTCTCACAAGGCATCGTGCACGGCACGTCCGTCACCTGCCCGCTGCACAATTGGGTCATCAGTCTCAAAACCGGCGAAGCGCAAGGCGCCGACAAGGGTGCGGTCAACACGATCCCATTGCGCGTCGATAACGGCCGCCTGTTGCTCGACTTTACGGCCATGAAAGCGCGCGATGCAACGTGAGACGCCGCCGCAAGCAACATGCACGACGTGTCCCTACTGCGGCGTCGGCTGCGGCGTGCTTGCGACGGCGCGCGCTGATGGTTCGGCCGAAATAGCCGGCGACCCGGAGCATCCCGCCAATTTCGGCCGGCTATGTTCGAAAGGCGCTGCACTTGGCGAAACACTATCACTCGACGACCGGCTGCTGCTTCCGGTTGTCGATGGCGCACGCACGAGTTGGAACGCGGCACTCGACCTCGTCGCCACACGGTTTTGCGAGACGATAGCCGCACACGGGCCGGATTTGGTGGCATTCTACGTTTCGGGCCAAATTCTGACGGAAGATTACTACGTCGCCAACAAGCTGATGAAGGGCTTCGTTGGTTCGGCCAACATCGATACCAACTCGCGCCTGTGCATGGCGTCATCCGTCGCCGGTCACAAACGGGCGTTCGGCTCCGACACGGTTCCCGGCACTTACGAAGATCTCGAACTCGCTGATCTCGTCGTCCTTGTTGGGTCCAATCTCGCTTGGTGTCATCCAATTTTGTTTCAAAGACTGGCAAATGCGAAAGAGCAGCGCGGCACCAAGGTTGTTGTTATCGACCCGCGCGCCACCGCAACGTGCGAACTGGCCGACATGCATCTCGCCATTGCGCCCGGTTCCGACGTCGCGCTATTTAACGGGCTGCTTTCGTTTCTCGATCAAACCGGAGCGATTGATCGCGCCTACATCAACGCTCACACCAACGGTTTTGACGCGGCGGTCGGCGTTGCGCGTGCCGTAGACGTCACGGAAATATCAGCAATTACGGGGCTTACGGAAGCGCAGTTGTCCGCCTTCTACACTGTGTTTGCACACACGCAGAAGTGCGTGACGGTTTACAGCCAGGGTGTAAATCAATCGACCTCCGGCACCGACAAGGTCAACGCGATTATCAATTGCCACTTGGCAACGGGCCGCATCGGCAAACCTGGCATGGGGCCGTTTTCGGTGACGGGCCAACCGAATGCCATGGGCGGGCGCGAAGTGGGCGGCCTTGCCAACATGCTGGCCAGCCATATGGAACTTGGAAACGCCGACCACCGCCGGATCGTGCAGTCGTTCTGGAAATCGCCGCGGATTGCCATCGAGCCGGGCCTCAAAGCCGTCGATATGTTTCGGGCGGTCGGAGACGGGCGCATCAAGGCGCTATGGATCATGGCTACGAACCCCATCGATAGTATGCCAGATGCGGATAGCGTGCGCGCCGCGCTAGAAGCGTGTCCGTTCATTGTCGTTTCTGACGTGACGCGCCACACCGACACGACGGCACATGCCCACGTCCTATTGCCATCACTGGCATGGGGAGAAAAGGACGGCACAGTAACAAACTCGGAACGGCGGACATCGCGCCAGCGGGCATTTCTCGCAGCTCCCGGAGAAACGCGCGCCGACTGGTGGCAGATGGCGGAAGTGGCCAAGCGCATGGGATTTGCCGAATTCCTTCTCATACGCAAATGCGGCAGACATCTTTGCCGAATATGCTGGGCTCACCGGAACTGAAAACAACGGCACGCGCGATCTCGACATCGGCCGGCATTCAAACATAACGCGCAAGGATTACGACGCGTTGCGACCGTTCCAATGGCCGCAGCCGGCAGGAACTGACAGCCTTTCAACCAGGTTTTTCGGTGACGGACGCTACTTCACGCCGGATCGGCGCGCGCGCTTTGTCAGCACGCCTTTCCACCCGCTCGCCGTTGCCGCTTCGGCAGATTTCCCGCTCGTTCTCAACACCGGGCGCATCCGCGATCAGTGGCACACCATGACGCGCACTGCCAAGACCGCGCGGCTCATGTCCCACATTGCCGAGCCGTTCATGGAAATTCACCCTGACGACGCGCACACATTGGGACTTGAGGATGCGTCGCTCGCGGACGTAACAAGTCCGCACGGCCGCGTGGTCGTACGCACACTCATCAGCAAGCGTCAGCGTCCAGGATCGGTGTTCGTGCCCATGCACTGGGGTGATCAGTACGCACGTGCCGCGCGGGTGTGTGCATTGATTGGTGCCAATACCGATCCGGTTTCTGGCCAGCCTGAACTGAAGGCCGCGCCCATTTCAGTCACTCGCTTTGCGGCCAAGTGGTACGGTCTAGCCGTCAGCCGCGCCAAACCGAGGGACATCACCGCTGACTATTGGGCCTTGGCTCGGGCAAAGGCCGGATGGCGCGTCGAATGCGCGGGCCTCACTGCGCCGCTAGACTGGAACGCCTTCGTTCGCACGCTCTTCAATCTCGAAAATGCGGCTGGGGCCGAAATTCTCGCCTATCAAGATGACCGCAGTGGACAACATCGTTTCGCAATTTTTGAGGCAGACCAACTCATCGGCGCCTTGTTCGTTGGCCCGCAACCCGTTTCCGTCTCGCGCACGTTTGCAGCTGGAAGTCTGGAAGAAACATTCCCCGGGTCGAGTGATCGTTTGCGGGTGCTCGCCGGTCGCGCAGGTGCGGCACAACGCGATCGCGGAGCAATTATTTGTTCGTGTTTCGAGATTGGCCTCAATCAGATTGTTGACGCGGTAACCGGCGGCAATTGTCTATCGGTCGCCGACGTCGGCGCCGCGTTGAAGGCCGGCACCAATTGCGGGTCGTGCCGCAGCGAAATCGGGAGGATCGTACATGAGCACGCGAATGCCAACGCCCGCTGAAATGCGCAGCCACGGAACCGGACGTGTCACGCTTGTTGGCGCAGGACCGGGCGACGCTGAGCTCCTGACGCTCAAGGCCGTACGTGCGTTGCAAGCGGCGGACGTCATATTGTTCGACGCACTTGTTTCTGACGATGTCCTTGATCTCGCACGCCGGAAGGCCAAGCGCATGTTAGTCGGCAAGCGCGGCCACCGGCCGTCCTGCCGCCAGGAAGACATCAACGCTTTGATGCTAAAACTCGCGCGCCAGGGTAAACATGTTGTCCGGTTGAAGTCCGGCGATCCTGTTATTTTCGGGAGGGCCGGTGAGGAAATCGCGGAACTCGTAGCTCACGGCATTCCCGTGACCATTGTACCCGGCATAACGTCAGCTTCAGCCATGGCCGCTGCCCTCGGACTATCCTTGACTCACCGCGACTATGCCCACTCGGTCCGCTTTGTGACTGGGCATTCGCGAAATGGCACACTTCCAGAAGACCTGGATTGGCAGGGTCTCACCGATGCCGGTACGACACTCATCATCTACATGGGCGGCAAGACTGATGGCGAATTCGCCCGCCGTTTGATCAACTATGGCCGCGCGGCATCAACCCCGGTCGTGGCCATGCGGGCTGTTTCGCGTGCCGATGAAACGAGGTGGGAAGGAACTCTCGGTGATTTGGCAGGGCGGCCCCTTCCGGGCCAGTCTGATCAACCCGTGCTGATCGGCATTGGGCAAGCCTTTGCCGCGTGCATTGAGCAAAGACAATGGAACGCTGGTGCCCACGCAGCACCACGGCTTCGAGCCGGATGACAGCTTTCGCCCAACATGACCGTTCTTTTGATCGCCAAACGGATCAAAGCCATTGCCGCCATAACTTAGAACATGGCCCGTGCATACCCCATTGGCAGACCGGCGCTAGGCTTCACAGCGGTAAATCCTATTGAAATCCACCCGCACCTGCCCTATTCCGGCGACGGACCTGCGCTCTCAAAGCGCGTCTCGCCCCCGGCGCGCAAGCTGGACAAACTCTTAGGAGCTACTGTTGGATAACGTTCTCATCATCGGGGCCGGTGCCGCCGGCTCTGTCACGGCGCAAAAATGCGCGATGAACCGCGACGTATTCAAGAAAGTTCATTTGGCGTCACGCCGCCTTGTCAGCTGCGAGAAGGTCGCCAAGCAGTGCAAGACCAAGATCGACATCTCACAGGTCGATGCCGATAACGTCGCCGCCACTGTCAAGCTTTTGAAGAAGGTCAAGCCCGACCTTGTCATCAATATGGCACTGCCATATCAAGACCTGCCTATCATGGACGCCTGCCTAGAGGCCGGCGTGCACTACATGGACACCGCCAACTACGAGCCGCGCGACGTCGCCAAGTTCACCTACAAATGGCAGTGGCCGTATCATTCGAAGTACAAAGCCAAAGGCCTGATGGCCATTCTTGGCTGCGGCTTCGATCCCGGCCAGTCGAATATCTATTGCGCCTACGCGCAGGAATTCCTGTTCGACGAAATCGAAACCATCGACATCATCGATTGCAACGACGGCAGCCACGGCAAGGCCTTCGCCACTAATTTCAATCCGGAGATCAACCTCCGCGAAGTGACCCAGCGCGGCAAATATTGGAAGGACGGCAAGTGGATTGAAATCGACGCCTTGTCGATCAATTGCATGATCGACTATCCGGAAGTCGGTCCACGCAAGTCGTATCTGATCTATCACGAGGAAGAAGAGAGCCTTGTGAAGAACATCAAGGGCCTGCGCCAAATCCGCTTCTGGATGACGTTCTCGGACAACTACATCAAACACCTTGATGTGTTGCAGAACGTCGGCATGACGCGCATCGACCCCGTCATGTACAAGGGCAATCCGGTCATCCCGATGGAGTTCCTGAAAGAGTTGTTGCCGCCACCGTCGTCGCTTGGCAAGAACTACACCGGCCGCACCTCGATTGGTTGTGTCTTCACCGGCAAGAAGAACGGCAAAGCCAAGCGCACCATCATCTATAACGTCTGCGAGCACGCCCAGTGCTACAAGGAAACCGGCGCACAGGCCGTGTCCTACACCACGGGCGTGCCGCCCGTTGTCGGCGCTATGATGCTGTTCAAGGGCGCATGGGGACCAAGGCCCGGCGTGTTCAACGTCGAGCAGCTGCCGTCGAAACCGTTCATGGACGAGATCGGCAAACAAGGCCTGCCCTGGCACATGCGCGACTTGAAAGTGAGCGAACAGAAAGACCTGTTTGCGGTGAAGTCGTGAGACAATGACAGAAGCGGAAATCCTCACAGTTCGCAATGATCTGACGGAGATAGTCCTCTCGGTTGTCTCCGTCAGCTTCGCCATGATTTCGAGTTACGTCGTCGGGCTATGGCTGTTCTTAAAAAACGCGCCTTTCATGCTGCGTGCACTTGCATTTTTCATGATGTCCGTCGGACTCGCCTTTATGGGAGCGCTGACGGCTGGTGTTAACGATCTAATGATGGGAACGGAGCGTGCTTGGTCACGTCTCGGGCAGACAGCAACGGGCATCCCCGGGTTTGGCAGTGAGACGCCGGCATATCTCATGGGACTATCGCTCTACGAGGCCGCGACAGTGCTCGGAGGCTTGGCTTTCCTCGCCATTTATCTGGCATTGGCGTATTTGACATTTCTTTACCGCTGGCCAGCAGAACGGCGACAATGAACCGCGTCTTGAAAAAATACCCGCTTGCCACGAGTGCAGCACTTTTAATCGCCGCGTGCACCGCAGAACCTCCGATTGCTCAGAATGTGATGGATCCGCCTCCGGCGAATGCTGCCACAGTTGACGCAGCCACCCGCTCTTCGCCGGTCGTGCCCGGCCGTCCGGGCCGCGTTTTCATTTTTGCAGGCGTCGGCAAGAACTGCGAGCAACTCCCGGCACCCGAAATTGCGATCACGGCGCCGCCTTTAAAAGGTGACGTCACGTTCCAACCCGGCCAGGATACGACAATCGCCGCTTCGGCTCTCGGCACTTGCATCGGCACCAAGGCCAAGGGCACAGGCGTTTACTACACAGCGAAGACCGGAACGTCAGGCACTGATACGTTTTCGGTGACGGCCAAGACATCAACGGGCGAGTCGATGACGCGCACGTTCCAGGTCACAATCGCGCAATAGGCGAATGAAATGAAGTACACACTCCCCCACCCCCAATTGCCCCCCGATATCGCGACGCCCGCTTATGTGCTCGACGAAGCGGCGCTGAAGCGAAATCTCGCTACTGCTGCGCGCATCAAGAAGGAAACCGGCTGCAAGATCCTGCTTGCAACCAAGGCTTTCGCGCTCCCCGCCGCCTTCCCGCTGATGCGCGAGACGCTCGACGGCACCACGGCCAGCGGCGAATATGAAGCGCGCATGGGGCGGGAGGAATTCGGCAAGGAAGTCCATGTCTATTCGCCAGCCTATCTTCCCGGCGAAGTCGAGCGCGTCATTGCACTGGCCGAACACGTCTACTTCAACTCGCCAGATCAGATCCGGCGCTATCTGCCACTCCTCAAAAAATCCCCGAAAACCAAAATTGGGTTGCGTATCAATCCCGGCTTCTCGAACGCCACGCTCGGCGGCGAACTCTATGACCCATGTGCGCCCTACTCGCGTTTTGGCGCCACCCGCGACACGCTTGAGACGGCGCCCTGGGATAAAATCGATATTCTCCATGCCCATGCTCTGTGCGAAGCACGCCACGATGGTTCAACCGGCCTTATCGAGCACGTTGCCAAGAATTTTGCGCCCTTTATCCGCAAGGTCAAAGCCGTCAACTTCGGCGGCGGGCATTTCATCAACAAGCCAGGCTATGACGTCGCTAAACTTATTGCCGCCATCAAGGCTTTCCGCGCCGCGTTCGGCGTCGAAGTCGTCCTTGAGCCGGGCGCCGGCCTCGTCGTCAATACGGGCTATATGGTCTCAAGTGTGCTCGACATCCACAAGAACGACAAAAACATTGCCATCATCGACGCGTCCGCTTCAACCCACATGCCAGATGTTCTCGAAGTCCCCTACCGGCCGGACATTATCGGCGCCGAGCAACCAGGTGTTCTCGCCCACACCTACATCCTTGGCGGCAAAACCTGCATGACGGGTGACATCATCGGTGAATACTCCTTCGCCCAACCATTGAAGGCGGGCGACAAGCTCGTCTTCACCGACATGATGCAGTACTCGTTTGTGAAGAATAATACCTTCAATGGTGTGCCATTGCCGGACCTTGCAATCCTCAAGTCCGATGGCGCATACAGCGTTATTCGCTCCTACGGCTACGATGAATTCCGCCGCCGGCTCGGCTAAGCGCCGTCATTGATGCTTGAGTAGCCCACCCGGCGCAGACCTTCGAGAGGCCCATGAAGACCGAAACGCCACCGACCATTCATCTCAAAGATTACCGTCCGCCGGATTTTCTGATCGACAAGGTGGATCTCAACATCGTGCTTGATCCCAAGCGCACGCGGGTCGAGGCGCGGCTCGCCATCCGCCGTAATCCGAAATCAGAAAACCCAAGCGCCGAGCTCCGCCTTGATGGCGAGCAATTAGAACTCACCCGCATTGCAATTGCCGGCAAAGTCCTTGAGCCGGGAAGCTATACGGCCACCCACACCGCAGTGATACTCAACGCGACACCTGCCGGCCCGTTCACATTGGAAATGACCACCTACGTCAATCCGGAAGCCAACACCGCGCTCCAGGGCATTTACCGCTCACGCGGTGTCTATTGTTCGCAATGCGAGGCCGAAGGCTTCCGCCGCATCACTTACTTTCTCGACCGCCCTGACGTTCTCTCCGTCTATAGCGTCCGCCTTGAGGGCGATGCCAAGGAATGCCCGATCCTACTCGCAAATGGCAATCCGACCGAACGCGGCACGCTCACCGGCGGCGTCCGGCATTACGCCATCTGGAAAGATCCCCACCCAAAGCCCTGCTATCTCTTCGCCGTTGTCGGCGGCGATCTCGGCTCCGTCGCATCAACCTTCACGACCAAGTCTAAGCGCGAAGTTGATCTGCGCATCTACGTGGAACACGGCAAGGAAGAGCGCGCCCACTGGGCCATGGATGCGCTCAAACGTTCCTTCGCCTGGGATGAAAAACGCTTTGGGCGCGAATACGATCTCAACTGCTTCAACATCGTCGCGGTCTCCGATTTCAACATGGGCGCGATGGAAAACAAAGGCCTCAACATCTTCAACGACCGCCTGATCCTAGCCTCCGCCGATACCGCAACCGACCTCAACTATGAATCGATCGAAAGTGTCGTCGCCCATGAATATTTCCACAATTGGACGGGCAACCGCATCACCTGCCGCGACTGGTTCCAGCTTTGTCTCAAGGAAGGCCTGACCGTCTATCGCGACCAGGAGTTTTCAGGCGACGAACGCTCCCGCACAGTCCAGCGCATCACAGATGTGCGCCAGTTGAAGGCCATGCAGTTCCCCGAGGACCAGGGGCCGCTCGCCCATCCCGTCCGGCCCGAGAGCTACATCGAGATCAACAATTTCTATACTCCGACCGTCTACGAAAAAGGCGCGGAACTCGTGCGAATGATCGATACGATCCTCGGGCCAAAGGCTTTCCGCGCCGGCATGGACTTGTACTTCAACCGCCACGACGGCGACGCTGCAACAATCGAAGACTTCCTGCAATGTTTTGAAGACGCGAGCGGCAAGAACCTCGATCACTTCAAGCGCTGGTACAGCCAAGCCGGCACACCCGAGCTCGTTTGCGAACTCAATTACGATCAACCGGCGAAGACCGCTACGCTCACCGTCCATCAAAGTTTGGCGGCAACGCCAGGCCAGCCGAAAAAGGAGCCATTGTATATTCCCTTGAGGCTCGGCCTCCTCGGCGCCAACGGCAATGATATCGATTTGAAATTGGACAACGGTACCGTTCCAGAGAACGGCGTGATCGCGGTCACCGGGCGCTCGCAATCCTTCCGCTTTGTGGACATTCCTTCCCCGCCGGTTCCTTCATTGCTGCGAGGCTTCTCCGCTCCCGTCAATATCTCGATCGAGCTCTCTGACACCGATCTCGCCTTCCTCATGACTCACGACAGTGACCTCTTCAACCGCTGGCAGGCCGCCAATAAATTCGCCACGCATGCCATGCTGAAAGGCTTGGAAAATCCAAGCTGTATCGACGCCGCCGCTCAACACTACGCGAAAGCGCTCGTGCCTACATTGACTGATACTTCCTTGGAAGACGCCTACAAAGCCGAGCTGCTGAGACTGCCCAGCCAGTCCGATATTGCGCGTGAAAAGCGTAATGACGTCGATCCATCAGCTATCGATCAAGTGCACCGCACTTTTGCTCGCGCCACAGCGTCAGCAATCGGGACTGTGATCGAAGCGATCTACGCCAATACATCAACCACTGAACCATTTTCTCCTGACGCCAAGAGTGCTGGCCGGCGCGCACTGCGCAATACGGCGCTAACACTTCTTGCGAGCCGGGGATCCGGCGCGGACTTATCGCGTCTCAACGCCCACTACACGGGCGCAGGCAACATGACCGAAGCGGCTCATGCCTTGGTGATCCTTGCTCATCACGACATCCCTGAACGATCCAAGGCCCTGCAACACTTCTTTGATCGATGGCATGACGATCATCTCGTGATTGATACCTGGTTCGCCGCACAGGCCCAGTCGAGCCTGCCTGAAACGCTCGATACTGTGCGCTGGCTGACCACACACGACCTCTTTAAAATCACGACGCCAAACAAAGTCCGCGCCTTGATCGGAACCTTTGCCTTGAACAATCCATCGCAGTTCAACCGGGATGACGGCGCCGGATACGATTTCGTTGCCGCCAAAGTCCTGGAGATCGACGCTAAAAACCCTCAAGTTGCCGCGCGCTTGCTCGGCTCGTTCCGCAGCTACAAATTCCTGGAGCCAAAGCGCCGGGCCCTGGCAACCAGAGCGATGCAGACCGTCGCCGCGTGTGATACAATCTCGCGCGACGTCCGGGAAATCGTGTTGCGTATGCTTGACGATTAACTTTTGCCCCGGGCGTGTTGCGCGCCATACCACAAACGCCACAATTCGAACCGAATCGAATCGGTGGCAATTATTCTCCCTCGACAGGTGAGTCGCAAATCAGCGAGTGTGATTCGAAGCCGGAGTAACAGGCTTCACGCGCGGGGGCGCAAGCACTTAAAACTTGGGAAGGATCTGAGGATGGCCAGGACCACGTCCGCCACTCAACGGCGCAGCTTTGCCTTGGCGGGGGCAATCTCGGCGGGCCGTCAGCAGATCATCAATCAATTGATTATCCTCGGAAATGGCGAAATTCTGCGCGGTCTCTGCATCGCCTTCGCAGCATTTCTCACAATCACTGGAATGGCCGCGCCGCATCTGGGAACCGGCACAGTTGCGGCATTTCTATTTCTCAGCGGCGCGGGCCTCGTTCTCATATCTTTCCGCCGTTCCACACCACGCGGCACGAGGGCTTTCGAAAATGTCAAGGAGACCTCTGCGGCATCCTCCGCCACGACAGCGGCACTTACACTTTCCCTTCCGCGCACTTTAACCGAACTCTTGCAGCGCCCCGAGGCCCGCACGAACACAATAGGGCTCGCGTCGTGGGCCCAACTTACCAACCGCATGAGCCACGAACTTAGAACTCCGCTCAATGCCGTGCTTGGTTTTTCCGAACTCATGTCGAGTGAGGCCTTTGGGCCGCTTGGTTCGGATCGCTACTCAGACTATGCCCGCTCCATCCATCAAAGCGGACGCACGCTTCTCAAATCAGCTGAGGACGCGCTTGCCATCACCGCTCTGTTAACCGCGCCCGAGCGCAGAAGCCGCGCGGCGACAACACGTGTTAGCGCTGCCATTTCGGACGCCGTCCAGTTTCTGTCGTGTGATCTCGCGAACCGGGGCATTTCGGTTGAAATTGATTGCGAAACAGATCTCGAAATCAGCGCCGAGGCTTCAACAATCCGGCAGATCTTGATCAACCTCTTATTTGAAGCCGCCGACCGCGCGGCTTACGGCGCGATAATCAGCGTTTTAGCCAAATCGAGCGGCATCGAAGCAGAAATATCCATTTCGATTACGCCCGAACTTCAGAGTGCCAAGTCGGGCGAAGAGACATTCTCACTTCTTCTTGCTCGCACACTCATCGAACTGTCAGGCGCACATCTAATCGAGAACCATACCGCAACAGGCAGTTGGCTCCCGACCGCTCGCTTTGCCCGGGCCACTCAGCATGATTTCTTTCTCAATTGAGAAGCAATTCTATGCCGTTACTCGGCGCCCTCGCGCATACCCTCGCGCCAGCTACGCCGGCTGCCAAATCTCATCCCTTTCTTTTCACGCCAAGCTTTAAGTTTCTGGCGTTCATCGGGACTAAGTTTTGCCGCTGTATCGGCCAAGGCATCCGATATGGCCGCTCTTATGCGGCCTTCGGCTTCTATCATGCGCGACATGGCAGCCTTCAGTTTGTCCTTGTCGAACGGCTCAGCCCCCAGAACGCTATTGGTTTCCTTCCATCCTTCCTTGACAACATCGCGCATTGGTTTGATTTTCTCGCGCTCAGCCTCAAGTGCCGCGCGAATATCTCCCTGGCGGTCTGGCGCTAATTCGCGCACAAACCCCATCAGTCCATGTTCACGGCCCTGCCAATGACCGAAATGCCGGCCGCCATGGCGATGCGACCAGAAGGCCCCGGCAGCGCCACCGGCGATCAAAAGATTGACTGCCAACGACGCGACAAGTGCCCATTTGAGCCACGAAGGCGTACGCCGGGTCTCTCCACTATTTTCAGTCATCACAACAGATCCTCTTCAAACCCAGTATCCCCATCATCGCCCAATGCAACGGCGTTATTTCCGGCGGTCCCGTCAGCACCAGAATCGAGTCCGACAGCGACAGCAAATTCACTCACTGCCGGTGCCATCTCGACGCTCTGCCCGGTCATAATTCCCAGCACGAGCGAAGCCGCCAACGCCATACCGCTCATTGCACGGCGCGCCGGCCAAACGGCCCTTCTGGGAACCGGCGCGTTGGCCGTTGCGGCCATGCGCGGAGTAGTCCGGCTGGCCGCTGAGATCCGGTCCGCCAAGGCCCCTATGCTCGATGGCTCAAGTGCGGGCGCCAAATCAAGCAACCTGTCGAGCGCCTCACCCTCCGCGACAAGGCGGCGGGCATCGGCACTCTCGGAAATCAGGACCGAAAGCTCGCGGCGCACGTCAAGCGGCCAACGCGTGCGATCCGCCCCGTAAATCTCCAGCGTCTCTTCGAGGAGAGCCATGTCAGTCTTGCTTTTGTTCGTCATCTCACTTGTCCGTCACATTATGTTCAGTGTCGCGCCATCATTAGTCAGCGCCGTCCACTCATTCTTCAAAGTCATTTTCAACTGCCGCCGCGCTCTCGCCAGCAAAGACTCAACGGCGTCATCTGAAATATCCATCGCATGCGCGATTTCATTCTGGCTCAAACCCTCAAAATGAAAGAGCGTGAGGGCCAGCCGCTGCCGTTCGGGCAATTTTTTCAGTGCCTGGTCAACCCGCCCACTCAATTCCGCGTCTTCGAGCCCTGCAAGCTGGCGAGCTTCTTCACGCTGCTCTGGGACTTCGTCAGTGACCGTTGTGCGCGAGCCGCTACGCATCCTGTCGATGCACAAGTTAGAGACGACACGCCGCAACCAAGGCTTGACGCCTGCCGCCCCAACATCAAGCGAGGCGCCTAAGCGCCACAGCCTTAGGAAGGCTTCCTGGGCCACGTCTTCAGCTTCTGCATCATCGCGCAGCATGCGCCGTGCAATCGCGGTGACGCTTGGCAGGTGCCGGCCGATCAGAACGCGAAATGCCGGTTCATGCCCGGCTGCAACCTCGGCAACAAGCGCACGCTCATCGAGACCGCCAACCGCCGGTCCACGCCCGCGTTCCGCACCGGTCTCCGTCCGTATTGCTGCCACGCCCGCCCTCGGCATTTTCTGCGCCGTCCGTCAAAAGAACTCTGGTCGAGATTCCCGCCGGGACCTAGATTGAGTAAACGGCCCATTGGTTTAGTATCAGAACGCTCAAGGCCCACCAATTCCGTCGCGGCCGCCCCGGCTTCAAGCCAAGCCTATTGTACAAGCCGCTCGAAGGCATTGAAAACGCTGGAAATGGCGGTTTTTAGATCGGCTTCCAAATGTCCGAAATCCGTGGCACCACCGGCCCGCGCCAGAAGCACTTTAAGTCCTCCTGGGGCAGTCGCTGGGTCAAACGGTTGGTCGAGGCTAAGTCGCAAAATTTGCGTCAAATCGTGCACGAGCCGCCCGGCCTGCGCCAATGTCTTGGCGTCCGTTTCGGAGATTAGCCCGGCCGCCGCTAATTTTTCCAGCGCGACGAGCGTATTCTGATCCAACACTTCCGGATGTGCTGCGGCATGAACAAGTTGCAGGTGCTGCGCAATGAACTCGAGATCGACGAGGCCACCCCGCACCTGCTTCAGATCCCAGATTTTATCGGTTCCCTTTTCAGCCGCGATCAGCAAACGCATATCGCGCACGTCGGCCGTTATCTTTGCCCTGTCGCGCTGCATTACAAGCGTATCGCGGATGGCAGCTTCTGCCCTCGCGCGCAGCCCGGATGACCCGGCAATGACTCGCGCCCGGGTGAGCGCCATATGCTCCCACGTCCACGCTTCGCTTACCTGATACTCCTTGAAGCTCGATAGCCGCGTCGCCACGGGGCCTTTTTGTCCCGATGGCCGCAATCGCATATCGACTTCATACAACGTGCCTTCTGCGGTCGGCGCCGAAAGAGCGGTTATCAAACGTTGAGTGACCCGCGCGTAATAGTGACTTGGTGCCAGCGGTCGGGCGCCATCCGACTGCGCTGCACCTTCCTCCGCGTCATAAAGAAGGATGAGATCGATATCGGAAGACGCCGTCATCTCCCGGCCGCCGAGTTTGCCCATGGCAACCACCACCGCCTCGCCACCGGGGACACGGCCATGCTCTTTTTCCAATTCCAGCGTCACTTCGTTGAGAAGGGCCGAAACCATCGCCTCAGCCGCTAGCGCATAGGCCGAACCAGCTTCAGCTGCTGAAATACTTCCCGTTAGAACCCTAACGCCAATCAAGAAACCCTGCTCTCCGCCCGCTACTCGCGCGCGATCAAGTATGTCCTGCATAGGATCACCTTCCGACGTGCGCCGGACGTCTGCGAACTCCGCCGTCAGGAGCCGGGTGATCTCATCGGCGTCCGTTGCCGACGCTAGTGCTTGCGGATCGAGCACCGCATCGAGCAACCTGCGTCGCTTCGACAAGATGCGCGCGAGGCGCGGTGCCGAACCCATGATATCGGCCAAGAGCCGCAGCAGTGCTGGATTAGCCTTGAGCAGCGAGAAGAGCTGCACGCCAGCCGGAAGCTCGGACAAAAATCGATCAAAACCCGCAATCGCCGCATCGGGATCGACCGTGTCTGCAAGTACGGCAATGAGCATCGGCTGCACTTCTGTCAGCCGTTCCCGCGCGCGCGGAGATCTGACGGCGGGCGTTCGCCCATGATGCCAACTGCGCACGATCGCCAATACCTGTTCCGGTTGCGAATATCCGAGCGTCCTAAGTTCCGCAAGCGTGTTGGGATCGTCCGTCGCACCCGCAAACACCATATTGGAACCCGCGCGCGTCAACTCGGGCGCGTCTTCAAATAATCCCGCGTAATAACGCTCAACGGTTTCGAGTACGCGCACCAAGTCTTGCGAAAACAATTCGACGCTCTTCGTAGCCAGAAAACCTCGCGACCCGCAGCAACCCTTCATCCGTTGTTGGCATGTCGTGCGTCTGCTCGTCGTCGAGCATTTGCAGGCGGTGCTCAAGACGGCGCAAATAGGTGTAGGCCTTTTCAAGATCGGCAACGGCGGCGGCTTGAATCCATCCGCGCGCTTGAAGCGCATTCAACGCCGAAAGCGTATCGCGCACACGCAAATCCGGCTGGCGTCCGCCTGCAATCAGTTGCTGTGTTTGCGCAAAGAATTCGATCTCGCGAATTCCTCCGCGGCCGAGCTTGACGTTCTGTCCGAGAACAGAAATGCTACCGATGCCTTTGTGGGCATGGATCTGCCGCTTCATCGCGTGCACGTCTGCTATAGCTGCGTAATCGAGATACTTGCGCCAAACGAATGGCACGAGATCAGCGAGGAATTCTTCGCCAGCTGCAATGTCTCCAGCGCAAGCCCGCGCCTTGATCATCGCGGCGCGTTCCCAGTTTTGCCCGACGGTCTCATAGTATCCGTGCGCCGCAACGGTTGAGAGAGCCACTTGTGTCGCGCCGGCATCGGGCCGCAAGCGCAGATCCGTGCGAAAAACATAGCCGTCCGCCGTGCGCTCCTCAAGAAGCGCCACGAGATCGCGCGTCATGCGCACGAAAAACGATTGCAGATCGCCTTGCCCGGCCAGTCGCGCGCGGTCCCGGTCGAAGAACACGATGAGATCGATGTCGCTCGAATAGTTGAGCTCAAACGCTCCATGCTTGCCCATGGCGAGCACAAAGAACCCGGACTGGGCTTCCGGGGTCTCGGGGTGCGGAGAGTGCCACTGACCACTTGCATTGGCCTGGCGGAACAAGTACCGCACGGCGCTCGAGACGGCCGCGTCTGCCGCGTCAGATAGAACGCGCGTGACCGTCATGACCGGCCAAACGCCGCCCGCATCGGCCAGCGCCGTCAGCAACGCAATAGAATTCTTAAATCCTCGCAGGATGCGCTTAGCCGCCGCCGCATCGCTTGCAATTGCCATGTCTGCAACGAGAGCCTGTTTGAGGCCTTCGCTTTCCGTCTCCGGGTTGCTGGCGAGGCATCTGAGCAGCCGGACGGGATCACGCCGCACAAGTGCTGAAAGATACGGCGAGCTTTCAAACACGCCGCTGAGCAAATTCTGGACTGCATGCCGCTTGAGTAATTCTGCAAGACCCGGGGCCGCCCCCGCCGCCGTGGTCTCACTCACGAATTCCGTAAACGCAGTCGCTCCGTGTCCGCCCTCCGGCGCAACCGGTGCCTCTCTCAAGCGCTCGAACAACGCACCTGCGCCAATATCCATCGGCTTACTCCGTCGCTGCCGCAGTTATCACTTGCTCCATACGCTGCACCACGACTCGTTCCGGGAAGAACATAACCACCCGCAATCCAGGTTGATTATCTTCAAGTTTTAATTCTCCTCCGTGCAGCCGCGCGACAGCAGCAACGAGTGAAAGCCCCAATCCCGTTCCAGGTTTGGTGCGGCTTTCTTCGAGACGCACAAACCTTTTTAACACGCGCTGCCTATCCTGCTCCGAAATGCCCGGCCCTCTATCGGCGACGCAAATAAAGGCACCACCTTCCATTCCCCGTCCGGGCCCCGCACTCACTGAGATAGAACTGCCGCATCCCTGCCCTTGTGAATACTTGATCGCGTTATCGATAAGGTTTGCTATCACCTGGCCGATAAGCTGCCTGTTGGCTCGCACCATTGGCCCCTGTCCAACATCGACGGCAAGGGCAAACCCGCTCTCTTCGGCGGCTGGGATATAGAGCTCGCTGACATCCTCAACGAGCTGCGAGAGATCGAACTGCTCTAAGCTTTCCTCTAACGGCGCCGCCTCGAGACGCGCAATGAGCAGCAACGAATTAAAAGTCTTGATCAGGTCGTCGGCTTTCTCGATCGTGAGCTCTAAGCCTTCGCGATAAGCTTCCTGCCCACGCGTATCTCTGAGTGCTGCTTCGGCCGAATTCCTCAACCGCGTGAGCGGCGTCTTCAAATCGTGCGCGATGTTGTCAGAGACTTCGCGCAAGCTCACCATCAGTCCTTCGATACGATCGAGCATGTCATTTAGGTTGCGGGCCAAATCGTCAAGTTCCCCGCCCGAGCCGTCAACGGGGATCCGGCGCGAAAGATCGCCTGCGACAATCGACTGACTGGTTTGGTTTATGGCATCCATGCGGTCGAGTATCATGCGGCTGATGGCAAGACCGCCGAGTAATCCCAAAATCGACAACCCTCCAAACCCGACCAACGATACATTGCGAACCGTTGCTGCGAACTGGCGCTGATCCTCGATATCGCGGCCAATGAGCAACCGCAGGCCGCTTCCCGTCTCGACAGGAATGGCAACCGCCAGACGCTCGGAAGCATCGATGCCACGATCGGGCTTGTACCGGAAGACCCCGCCGTCGCCGCTGCCGGCGAGTTCGGGCGGCACGCGGTTGAGATTTCCGGCCAACTTTGCGCCGGAACCGTCGGCGAGAAAATAGAGTGCTGGACCTTCCGGCCGGCTCCGCGCAGCAATCGCCGCAGAAAGCGCGTCGCGGCCTGACGCCGCTTCTGTCTTGAGGACATCGCTTTCGGCTCGAAGAACCGTCAACACCTGTTCGGTCAACACCTTGTTCGTCTGCCAGAACAAGACGGCCGCCAGCGTCGCCGCCAAAACAAGAAAAAGCGCTACTGCCGTCAACGCGAGGCGAAATGCGCTCGTTGAAAAGACCTTGGCGAGGCGCTCAAACAGGGCCGTCACGGACCGTATATCCCGCCCCGCGCACGGTGTGCAGCAAAGGCTTATCAAAGCTCTTGTCTATTTTCGATCTGAGGCGCGAAATGTGCACGTCAATGACGTTGGTTTGCGGATCGAAGTGGTAGTCCCAAACGTGTTCGAGCAACATTGTCCGCGTCACAACCTGCCCTGCGTGCTGCATCAGATATTCAAGCAATCTGTATTCGCGCGGCTGAAGCAGGATTTGCTCGCCGCCGCGCATGACCCGGTGCGACAGCCGGTCCAGCACCAAATCGCCGACGACATAGCGCGTTTGCTGTTCTTCAGGCACGGCGCGCCGGCCGAGTGCCTCGACGCGTGCGAGCAATTCTGAATAGGCATAGGGCTTTGTGAGGTAATCATCGCCGCCCGCGCGCAAGCCTTTCACCCGGTCGTCAACTTCGCCAAGCGCCGACAAGATAAGCACAGGCGTGCGGTTTCCTTTAGTGCGCAGCGACTTGATGACCGAAAGGCCATCCAATCGCGGCAGCATGCGATCAACGATCAAAACGTCGTAGGCGCCTTCTTCCGCGAGCGACAAGCCGCTTTCGCCGTCACCTGCGAGATCGGCCGTGTGGCCGTTCTCTTTCAGCGACTTCTGCAGAAACAGCGCTGTTTCCTTGTCGTCTTCTATCACCAGAACGCGCATGCTTTGGCCGCCCATCATTGCCCACTTGGTCACAGATTCTTTGTGACGCTCAACTCTATGTAACGATCCCCGCCCGAAACGTCGAGGCGGCCCCGCCCGTTTTCAGGGTGAAGCCGCCTCTCAGTTAACAAACGCTACCGGTTTAGCCCTTCTTGTCCTTGAGCTGGACGGCAACAAAGCGCTTCTGATCTCCCGACTTGACGTGCAACAGCACGGCAGATCGCTTCATTTCCTGGGCTTTCTTGACACCCGAGACGACGTCGTCTGGCTGAGCGACCATCTGCCCTGAGACTTCCAGGATGATGTCGCCGGCCTTGAGACCCTTTTCTGCGGCGTCCGAACCCGCTTCGACTTCGGCAATCACCACGCCATCTTTCGGGCCGCCGTTTCGCGCCGGTAACAAGGTCAGACCAAGCTGGCTCAGTTCCATCTGGTCCTTAGATGGCTTGCTGTCTTCGCCATCGACCGGCTTCATCGGATCGCCGGAATTCGGGAAGAGCCCGAGCTTCACTTTGACGGTCTGTTCGCCGCTGCCGCGCCAAACCTTCACATCAACCGTCGTATCGGGCGAGAACTCCGCAATCTTGCGCGCAAGATCACGGCTGTCGGCGATTTTGTCGGCGTTGATCTGCAGGATAGTATCCTGGGTCTTGAGCCCGGCAGCAGCCGCTGGGCCATTGGCCGTCACTTCGCTGACAAGTGCACCCTTGGCTTCCGTTAGGCCAAGACTCGCTGCCGTGTCGTCATCGACGTTCTGGATTTTGACGCCAAGCCAGCCGCGGCTAACCGTGCCGCCGGCCTTCAACTGCTCAACAACGTCCTTGACGGTTTTGGCTGGTACCGCGAACGCAATTCCGACGTTACCGCCCGATGGGCTGTAGATCGCCGTGTTGACGCCAATCACTTCGCCATCAAGGCTGAACGTTGGACCGCCCGAGTTGCCGCGATTCACTGCCGCGTCAATCTGCAAGTAGTCGTAGGGACCAGACCCGATGTCGCGCGCAAGTGCCGAAACAATACCGGCCGTCACTGTTCCGCCAAGACCGAACGGATTACCAACGGCAAGCGCCCAATCGCCAACGCGCGGCGCCTTGTCGGAAAGTTTCACAGCCGGAAACGTCTTGCTGCTCTGAATTTTCAGAAGCGCGATGTCGGTGCGCTGGTCGGTGCCGATCAACTTGGCTTCGAACTTTTCGGTCTCATCGAACGACACCTGGATCTTTGTCGCGCCGTCGATGACGTGATTGTTGGTCACAACATAGCCATCGGACGAAATCACGAATCCAGAACCCTGGCCTTGCGATGGGCGCTGCTTGCCGCCGCCTTCGCCTTGGCCGAAATCCTTCGGCAAGTTTTTGAAGAAGTCGTGCAACGGGTGATCTTCGGGAAGATCTGGGATTGCCATCCCGCCGCGGCCCTTCCCTTGACCATTACCCGGCCCACCGCCCGGCGCATTGTCGGCAACCTTGGCCGCGCCACCATCATTGACGACCGATACCGAGACAACCGACGGCTTAACCTTATCAACCAGATCTGCAAACGACATCGGCGCCTGACCATAAGGCGTGGCGATTGTGGCGCCCGCTTTCGTCTCTGCGCGCGCCGCGCTTAAGAAATCCGTACCAATGAGACCCATCGCGCCGATCGCGGCCAAGGCGGCAACGGCGGAAACTCCGGTAATCTGGCGCCGCAGCGGCGCTGGCCCGGAATTTGCTCCCTGACTTGCAGTCAAGGTCGAAGAACGAGGCGAAAAGAGCATTCGAAACCTCCAGCTCTGTAAAGGCACATGTAGCCTTGGTTGATGGGGGTAACGGAACTCGGATTACCGCAGCATTTCGGCGGCCTTAACTGTTGGTAATGTCGGCCGCACATTTCGTCTTGGCGCGCCGCCCGGCTAGGGTTCACCCGTGACACGACTATCCCGTTCCGCGTTCAAGTTCGCTGCTATCTTAAACGCCGCCATCGTCGTGGCCGCCATCACTGCAGATACCGCTGCAGCCCGCCCCGGTGGGCTTGCATCGGCACCCGGCCCATCACAAACATTCGTTCAACCCGTCGCCGTCTTCGGGCCAGACACCCGCCAAACCATCCCAGGCCGCCTCGCTGACCTCACTCACAAAATCGGCACCTTAACGCTTGAGGGCTCCAACATTTGCACGGCGTTCTGTGTCGCACCTGATCTCATAGCCACCGCGAGCCACTGCCTCTTTGGCACGTCCGGATCCCAAAAGGTGAAGCTCACCAGGTTTAGTTTCAAAGTTGGAGGCGCAGCGCAGCGTCGAAACTCGCTTATCGCCGGCCACTCGGAAACGGAAGTCCGCGAAAACGTACGCTCCGGCACGGAGAACCTTAGCCTGTCACCGCCAATCGACGCAGCCAACGACTGGGCTGTCGCAAGACTTGCGCAACCAATCTGCCGGGCGGGCGGGCTGACTTTGGGCAATCAAACCCGCGACGAAGTCATAGCCGCTGCAAACGCTGGAAAAGTCTTTCAGGTTGCCATGCACCGCGATCTCGCGACTTCAAAAATCGTCTTCGGCGGTCCGTGCGCTATAAAGATAGAATTACCCGACGCGACCAGCGCCATGATTGCCCGCGATTTTGCCAACCCAAATTCAATCATTCTGCATGATTGTGACACGGGGCCCGGTTCATCCGGCTCGCCCATGCTCATCGACGGTCCCAATGGCCCAGAAGTCGCCGGCATCAATGTCGGAACCTATGTATTGTCGCGCATCCTCAACAAGACCGCCGATGATACCAGCGGCGCCGACAGCGAACCTATCGCCAACACGGCCATCGAAACTGCGCGCTTCAAAGGCGCCGTTGAGGAACTAAGTACAGAACCACATCTGTCAGTCTTAGAGCGAGTAAAGCCGGTCAGCTCACGAGCCCACTGATCGTACCCCGGACGACTTGTCCTGACGCTGCAGTATTTCCTCAAGCTGCTTTTCTTCCGACTTGCTCAGGCGCGCGTTCGAATCCTGCGCGCCCTGCGCCCGGGGCCGCTGTCCGAGACCGGCTTTGATCGCCAGCCAAATGGCGCCCATCAAGACCAGCAGCGGTGTCAGCCATAGCAAAAGTGTCGATGATCTCACCGGCGGCTTCAGCAAGACGAAATCACCGTAGCGCGCCACGATATAGTCCATCACGGCGGCATCGGTGTCTTTTGCAACAAGCCGTTTGCGCACCAGCACGCGTAGATCTTTAGCCAGCGGCGCATCACTGTCGTCGATCGATTGGTTCTGACAGACGAGACAGCGCAACTGTGACGACAACGCCCGCGCGCGCGCTTCAAGCGCCGGGTCGGAAAGAACTTCATCAGGTGTGACTGCCAGCACCGGCATTTGCATCAACGCAATGGCCAGCGCTACGAATGCCGCACGCCAACCGGCCTGAGTTAATGTGCCTGTTCTCATCATTCGGCCGGCACTACGTTTGCTTTGCGGGCCTTGACCGGCGCGCCGACGCGCAAGCGGCGGTCCGACAATGAAATCCCGCCCCCGATGAACATAATCAGCGCGCCAAGCCAGATAAATCTGACCAACGGATTGAAATACGCGCGCACCGTATACGCTCCGCCCTGTTGCTGTTCATCGCCAATGACAACGTAGAGGTCGCCAAGCCATGACGCATGAATACCCGACTCGGTCGTCGGTTGCGGCGGCGCATCGTAGATGCGTTTCGACGGCGTCAGCACAGCCACCGGAACACCGCCCTTCGTCACCTCGAACTGGGCGACGTCCTCTTTGTAGTTCGGACCGCGATTGGGTGCCGCGCCCTCGAAGGTCATCTCAAATCCGCCAACAGTGACATGCTCCCCTGGCTTCATGATCAAGATGCGCTCTTCCTGATAAGCACTGGTCGCAACGATACCAACCGCCATCATGCCGATACCGAAATGTGCCAAGAATGAACCATAGGCGCCACGCGGAATGTTCCGCGCCCGGCGCACCGCTTCTTCAAGACTGGCCGAGCCGAACTTGATACGCGTCAGCCATTCCGAAACGGCACCCGCCATAACGAAAACACCAAGGGCAATACCAAACGGCGCCAGCGATGGACCTCGATTGAACGCTGCATAGGTTGCGAATGCTCCCAGCGCAGCAAGTCCAGCGGCAACGAACAAGCGCTGTCCGGCGCCTAATAGATCCCCACGTTTCCATGCCAAGCTCGGCCCGAACGGCAGTGCCAATAGAAGCGGGATCATCAAGGGTCCAAACGTCATATTGAAATACGGAGCGCCTACCGAAATTTTCTCACCCGTAAACCCCTCCAGCGCCAACGGGTAGAGTGTGCCGACAAAAACAGTCGCCGCCGCCGTCACAAGGAGAATGTTATTGAGCACGAGGCTGCCCTCGCGGCTGACGGGCGCAAACATGCCGCCTTGGCGCAGCTCCTTGGCGCGCGCTGCAAACAAAACCAAGCCGCCGCCCGTAAAGAACACGAGAATACCGAGAATGAACACGCCGCGCGCCGGATCAACGGCAAACGAATGCACCGACGTCAAAACGCCCGAGCGCACAATGAATGTGCCCATCAGCGACAGCGAGAACGTCAGAATGGCGAGAAGCACCGTCCAGACCTTCAGTGCCTCGCGCTTTTCCATGACAAGCGCGGAGTGCAGAAGCGCTGTTCCCGCGAGCCACGGCATGAACGACGCGTTCTCCACCGGATCCCAAAACCACCATCCGCCCCAGCCGAGTTCGTAGTAAGCCCACCACGACCCCATGGCGATACCGATTGTCAGGAACATCCAAGCAGCCAGCGTCCATGGCCTCACCCAGCGCGCCCACGCGGCGTCAATGCGGCCTTCGATAAGGGCCGCAATCGCGAACGAGAAGGCAATCGAGAAGCCAACGTAGCCCGTGTAAAGAAACGGCGGATGAAAGGCCAAGGCCGGATCTTGCAGGATCGGATTTAATCCGCGCCCGTCGGAAGGTGCCGGATCAAGCCGCAGAAACGGGTCCGACGTGAAAACCAAAAACAACAAAAACGCCAAAGCAATCGACGCCTGCACCGAGAGCACGTTGGCTTTAAGCGTTGCCGGCAAATTATTGCCAAACGCCGCCACCGCCGCGCCGAAGATCGCCAGGATCAAAACCCACAGCAGCATCGAGCCTTCGTGGTTGCCCCAAACGCCCGATAATTTGTAGATCAAGGGTTTCGTCGAGTGCGAGTTGGCCGCCACGTTGGCAACCGAAAAGTCGGACGTGACGTAGGCGTGCGTCAGGCACAGGAATGAAATAATAAGCAACAGAAGCTGTGTCATTGCCGCAGGTTCGGCGACGCTCATCAACCGCGCGTCGCGGATATGCGCGCCCCAGGCCGGCACAATCGTTTGAAATGCGGCGACCGCCAAGGCCAGCACAAGTGCGAAATGTCCAAACTCAACGATCATCGCTCAATTGCCTTTGGCTCAATTCTTCTTCGCTTCGTCCGGATGCGCGCTTGCACCAAGCTTTACGCCGCGTGCTTCAAGTGATTTTTTGACTTCCGGCGGCATGTAGTTCTCATCGTGTTTGGCAAGAACGCTATCGGCCGCAAAGTTACCGGCCGCGTCCAGCTTACCCTCTGCGACCACACCTTGTCCCTCACGAAAGAGATCCGGCAGCACACCCACAAACGAAACGGGTATCTCTTTGAGTGTATCGGTGACGGTAAACGTCACAGCCGTCCCCTCGCCGCGCTTGACGGTGCCCTGAGCGACAAGGCCACCAAGGCGAAAACGCTCACCAGGAGCAATCTTCTTTTCCGTCACGTCGCTGGGCGTGTGGAAAAAGACGACGCTATCCTTGAGCGCAAACATGACGAGCAATGCTGCGACGGATAAAACCGCAACACCCGAGCCGATCAGGATTCCGCGCCGCTGCTTACGAGTCATCCGATTTGTTGTCCTCAATAACTTTCACGAACTTAGGCCCTATGATCCAAGCCCCAGCTCCTTTGCCAGTTTATCGATGTCGCCAAGCGATTTGCCGTCACCCGCAAATTGGCGCCGCGCTTCCGACAGCGCTGACGCCGCGTCAGCATCGCGCGCCAGCATCTTTTGCGACCTGATCAGCATCAACCAGCCTTGCAGGTCCTTGGCGTTCGCCCTGAGCTTTTCCGCCAAGCCATCAACCATTTTTTCGGCCATAGCGCGCACTTCCGGCGTGAGCTCAGCCGGCGTCTGCGATGCCGCCGGGCTCGTCGCCAAGTCTGAACCACGCGCTTCGACGTCTGCAATCCGCGCCTCCACTGCGCCGCGCCACTTCGCGTCCGCCGGAGCTTCCGCCAAAAGTGCGCGATAGTCCGCCACTGCAGCGGCCACATCGCCGTCTTGCTCTTTCGCGAGCCCTAGCCAGATACGCAGGTCCTGCTTTTTAGGATCTAGGCTCAGCGCCCGGGTCAGCGCCTTGCGGGCGAACTCGTTGACCATCCCATTGGTGGCGCGAATGCTAGCCATGGCAAAGCCTTCAAGTCTTTCCGGCGTCTCTCCTAGAATTCGGTTTGCGTTGGCGTAGGCGTCCGCCGCGTCGCCAAATCTGCCCTGCGCCATGTAAACCGGTGCAATCACATCCCAGCCCTTGCCATCGCCGGGCACTTCTCGCAACCGCGCTTCGACTTTGGCAACGAGATCGTCGGCACTTGCCGCTGTAGGGGTTCTGGCGAGCCGTTGTTGCAGCGGTTGGCCCGGCATTCCCGGCGCACCAAGTACAAGATAAAGACCAAGGCTGACGAGGGGGATTGCGAGCGTTGCGCCGGTGTGAAGAAAACCAATCTTCGCGGGCAGGCTATTGGCCGGCGCCTCAGGGCGCAGTGCCGGCTCAGCGGCCCTCAGCAGGCGCCGCGCAACTTCCGCCCGTGCCGCGTCGGATTCCGCCTCCGAAAGAACGCCACGCGCCCTGTCGTTTTCGATTTCGGAAAGCTGGTCCTTGTAAACCGCCGCGTCCGCTACGGAAAAGTTGCCGCTGCTAGAATCCGGCTCGCGCAAAAGCGGCCGCGTCACGGCCAACGTCACGGCCGCCGCCAAAGTTGCAATCGCGATCCAAAAAAATATCATCCGAGCGTATCCTGAGGCTCGGTTCTAGCCAATAGGCAAGGCGCGAGACACGCGCAAGCTGTTGGAGTCCGCCGCGGCTCTTGTGTCGCGGCACAAAAAAACCAGCGCCATTCACCGGTTAACCGCAACGGCGTGACAACGCCCATCTCACCCGACGTTCTGCCAGGTGCCGTCCGGATTGCGGCAGGCCGTGCCGCGCATCTGCTGCGGGCGGCCATCCATATAAATGGTGTGGGTATAATCGCGGCAGTCTTCCGCGCCGCGCTTATACGGCTTGCTCGGCACGATCTCGCCATAGCGGCCGTTATCGGGATTTTTCCATTGACGCGCCGTGCCGGACGACCCGCGTTCCAGCGCATCGAACTCAGCTGCCTGTGCCAGTTCCCGGTCGCGCTGATCCAAACCGCGCCCGATTTCGCTGCCGACAATGCCGCCGACCACCGCGCCCGCAACCGTTGCCAAAACGTTGCCACGGCCCTTGCCAATTTGATTGCCGACAACGCCGCCGGCGACTGCACCAAGCACAGTGCCGCTATCCGACTTGTTAATCCCATTACCGCTGCACGCGGCAACAGAGAAACCGGCTGCCAATCCTGCTGCGGTGACCATCAAAAAGCGCGAGCTGCGCATGAGAAACCTCGTTCGAAAAACTTCGGGCTTTGGCGCGAAGCAACCCCCGCTCGGACCCCACATGCGAAAGAGCTAACCGGAGATTGTGCACTCTGCAAGGCGGAATGCGCGCCGATTTGGGCGATTGTGGGGAAAGTGCTTGACCTTGCCCCCATGTTGCGGCCCGGTTGCGGATCCGTGGCGGCAATGCAGCACAGGAAATGCTCCTTCACACCCCCGGCAGATCGAGCCGCACGAGAAGCCCGCCATGACGCGACGCATCCAGGCTCATCGCCCCCCGGTATGACACGGCCAGATCGCTGACGATCGAGAGCCCCAATCCTGTCCCCGGCTTCGCTTCATCCAAACGCACGCCGCGCTTGCCAATTTTCGCGCGCTGCTCTGCCGTCAGTCCGGGACCATCGTCCTCGACCGTCACAATGAGCCGCTTATCTTTTGACTTCGCACCAGATTCGGTCAGCGGCGACTCAACCTTCACCGTCAGAAACACCCGCTTCTTCGACCACTTGCAGGCATTGTCCAGGAGATTGCCGAGCATCTCTTCAAGATCCTGCTTCTCGCCTTGAAACTTCGCGCCCGCCGCAACATTCATCGTCACTGCAACGCCCTTGTCGCGATTGATGCGTTCCAACGCGCGCACCAACGGCTCGACCAGCGGCTCAACCGGCGTCACGCGGCCAATTCCGCCCGCACTTGCCGCCATGCGTGCCCGGTCGAGATAGTGCGAAACCTGATCGCGCATGATCTGCGCCTGCTCGGCAACTTTCTCCGCGAATGCCCCCTTCACTTCGCGCGCTTCGTTGGTGACGACGGCGAGCGGAGTCTTCAACGCGTGCGCGAGATTGCCAACCTGCGTGCGCGCCCGGTCGACGATTTCTTGATTGGACTGTATCAGCGCATTGAGTTCGGCTTGCATCGGCTCAATTTCGGCCGGCAAGCGCCCTGCGAGTTTGAACGCCGCGCCCGAGCGGATGTTGGCAAGGCCCCGCTCAATCCTGCGCAACGGCGCAAGGCCAAATCGCATCTGCAGCAGTGTTGACGCGAGCAGCGCCAACCCCGCCAACGCTAGGGCACCGGTCAGCCAATTGCGGAAACGCTTGAAATCAGCTTCCAGCCAATCCATCGGCCCGGCGACGATAATGGAATACTTCGGTTTCGCCGGGTCTGCTCCGAGCGGCTCGATCACTTCGAGAATGCGGATGCGCTGGTCGGCGGGGCCCGGTACATTCATCCAGCGTATGCCGGTCGTCGGGTCGGTCGGGAATTTTTTGTCATAAGGGGAAGGCAGCACTTCGCTTGCAAGCGAAGGCGAGACGAGGCGGCGGCCCGGCGCGTCATCAATCGGGCGCACCTGCCAATACCAGCCCGAGTGCGTCACCTCGAACAAGGGTTCATAGAGGTTCTGCGGCACAACCGGCTCGTCGCCAGTCGTATTCATGCTGTCGAACGCTACCGCGGTCAGCAGCTTCTTCAAGTCGGAATCGAACTTGGTCTGGAGCCCGTCGCAGTGCGTGCGGTAAATGAGAAATCCTGCAAGCGGCAGCACCAACAGCGTCCAGCCGAGGGACGTCGCGAACAGCCGGAACGCGAGGGAATCAAGTCTCATCAGGGTCTTGGCTCAGCCGGTAGCCGAGGCCGCGCACCGTCTGGATAATCTCGCCGGGAATTTTTTTGCGCAAGCGGCCTATGAACACTTCAATCGTGTTCGAGTCGCGGTCAAAGTCCTGGTCATAGAGATGCTCGACCAGTTCCGTGCGCGAAACCACACGGCCATTGTGATGCATGAGATAGGCCAGCAGGCGGAATTCGTGGCTCGTCAGTTTTACTTGCTGACCGTCAAACGTTACCCGCGCCGACTTAGTATCGAGTCTCAGCGGCCCGCATTCGATTTCGGATTTCGCGTGCCCCGACGCACGCCGCACTTGGGCCCTAACCCGCGCCAGCAGTTCTTCCATGTGAAAGGGCTTGGCGATGTAATCGTCGGCGCCGGCATCCATACCGGACACCTTGTCACTCCAGCGATCGCGCGCGGTCAATATAATGACTGGCATTTTTCGCTCGGAACGCCGCCACTGTTCCAGTATCGAGATGCCATCCATCTTCGGCAAGCCAATGTCGAGAATGACGACATCGTAGGGCTCGGTATCGCCCAGGAAGTAGCCTTCCTCTCCGTCGCTTGCCGTATCGACGGCGAACCCGGCGTCGCCGAGTGCCGTGACGAGCTGGCGGTTCAAGTCCTTGTCATCTTCCACGACGAGTGCGCGCACAGCCCTATCCCAACACCAATTGACGTTTCCAGCGTCCCTTATAGCGGGGCTATTGGGGCAAATTCTAGCGCGAGTTGACGGCCTTGGCGTGGTTCAGGGCGTCCACCACCACATTTTTGAGCTGTCCCTGCTTGTCGCGGACCACGAGCTTATAAATATAGTCGTCGCCGTCCTTGCACAGAGTTGCGCGTACGATCTGACCGGGAATGTCATTTGCAAAGGTTTTGGCCAATTCTTCGACTGTCAGCAGTCCTTGCTGGCGCACAACGTCGGCGGCTTTTCCCCAATCGGCAATGCACCGGGCGTCTGCTGCAAGCGATCGCTCGCCCGCCGCGCCCAAAAGCGGCAATCCGATCACAAAGGCGTAGAGCATCGGGCGCAACATTGACATCAGGTCCTAATCCAACGCGCCATAGTTAACGCGGAGTGCCTGAACCCGGGATGAATGCCGCTACTCAAAGCTTCACAGCCACTACCTTGCGTATCAAGGGCTGCACCGCCGAAATGCGCCCGTAGATCGTCAGCAGCGTGCCGAACAGCCCGGCAACCGCCTGCACAGCTGCCAATGCGTGTTCGCCGAATTGCTGAATGACCTCGCCTGAAAGCTGGATGCCGATAATCGGCCCGAGCACGGGCAGAACGGTTGCCGCCGCCGTGATGAGCGCGCCCCAGATCGTTCTAGATTGCACCCACCATTTGCCGCCGCCCGGCTGCTCTACTGTCGTCTGCATGTCTTTCATGTCCATATCGGATGTTCCTTTCGTGAGAGAGATTTCTGAAATTGTTTCGCTGGCCGTCTCGCGCCGCGCTGCCGCCAATGTCTTGTCGACGCGATTGAGCCAGCCGCGTCCGAAGCGCCAGAAATGCGGAAGCGAGCGATACCGGGCGCGCCGCACCTCTGCGTACATTTCAAGTACTGCAGAGTTTGAAGAACGCTTCATCGCGGCAAGCGTCATGGGCCCAATCTCGCCATCAACGCTGACCCCAAGCGCCTCCTGCAACAATCTGGCAGCACCGCCGGCGCCGTGGTTGACGCAGGCGTCAAAATGAAAAATCCCGATTGCACCCGGCAATTCCGCGCAGCGCCCGGGCTTCCAGTAGCGCGCCTCATAAATCGCGCGAACCACATCATCGGGAATGCGCTTCAGATCATCAACCAGCCGCGAGCGGTTCGACGCGTCAATCGTCACACCTTGCCAGCGCGCAAAGACTTCCAACGTGATGCCCTTGTTCGTTGGCCCGCCCGGATCGTGGGGGTCGTCGGTGAACCCGCCTTCCATTGCCAGGACGTGTTTCAAGGCGCGATCAAACAAACCGTCTTGCAACGCCGCCGGCCCTGATGACGGCCAGCGGCACCCGATCAACCGCGCACGGTCGAACGCCGCAACTGAAACCGCATCGCCCTGATTGCCACCTAGCAGAAATATCCGCTTCGTTGCCGCGCCCACTAAAAAGCCGACATGCCCAGCACCCGGGTCGCTGCCACGCTCCAACACGGCAATCGCGCCGAGCTTTGGCGCGTCAACCGGCACGCCCCATCTGAGATACGAGCGCGCCAGAAGCGACCCAGTTCCGGCAATATCCGCCCGCTTCAACATCGCGCCGGCAAATGCCGCGCACCAGGCAATCTCATCATGCTTGATCGCCGGATGTCCCGCTTCCTTGTAATAAGAAAGCACGTCCGCTGAATCGCTCGTTCCCGGAATTTCACGCACGCCAAATTCGGCCCACGCGGCGGCGAGCCACGCTGGTTGGTTCATGAAAGTTGATCCTATGAATTACGCCACCGCGACTCTTGCCGCCCCACGCCCGAAAAGCGTGCTCATCTGATAGACGCGCATCGTCACTGCGCTCTGCACACTTCCAAAATCGCTGACTTGTTGTGCCGCCGTATAAACCGCACTAGGTGCCGCCGCTGAAATCGTCCGCTGCACGGCCGCTCCCGACATTATCTCGATCTCGTAGGCTTCGACGTTTTCGCCAAGCGGAACCTCGGCCAAATCCCAGCTATCGCCGCCGATGCGCGTGCGCCGCTCCCACGTCACCGCGATATCGCCGCCTATTGCCCGCGTCGCTTTCACCCGCGCCGGCGACAACGGCCGCATCCCCAATCCTTTGAATGCATGCTGGGTCAAGACATACGACGCGTCGCCAATATCCCGGTTCGAAGGTCCATACCTCCAGTTGAGCGGCAGATTGAGATCGTTTAATCCGAGCGGCAGCTGCATCACCGCTGCATCAAGCACAACAAACAATGCCCCAGACGCAACGGGCGCACGCATGGCATTTTCTGTTCCGCCCTGCCCGCGCAGCAACCCCGTCAGTTCGTAGGTTCCAACATCGACCAGCACCGCGTTGAGGAACTGAAAAACCTCCCACTCGCCGTCTGCATTTTGCAACGCTGCCAGATTGACGCCCGAGGCAACGCTCACGAGATCGGCAGACGTCAGCGCTCCAAACGAAAGTTTGACCCTGACTTTTGCCGCCCAATCGATGCGCCCTTCCGGCCCAACCGAAAGCGGATCGAGCGTGCGCCCCATCGTTGCCGGCGCCGGGACAATGCCGCGCAACGCGTAACCAGATGTTTGCGGCGATGAATACACCGCAACGCCGCCCGGCCACGGCTGCTGCACGGCGGCCACGTAACCGGCTTCGGGCGGTTCCGCGCCTGTCAGCAGTGGCAGATCGAGAAACGCTGCGGCAGGCGAGCCTATTTGGATAGCAGGCTGTGTGCGCGGCAACCTCTCCGGCGCGCCAACCCGGCCGTAGACGTCCGGATCGATACTGCGCGCTGTAATCTCACGCGCGCCATGCTCCGAAATCTCGGTCACACGCAAGGCCCGCGACTTCGCGCCCTGTTGAAGTGTCACCACATCGCCCGGCTCTAGCGCCAGTGCGCTCGGGGGCAAAGTAAAGCTAGCCCGCTCGCGCGCGGCCCAGCTTTCAAACAGCCACGTCTCGGCAATGCCCGCCGATAAACCGTCTTCAAGCACGATCGGCAAATCGGCTTGCGCCACACGTCCGCTCGCGCCCGACAAGCGCCGCGCTTCGGCAACCGCTTGGCGATAATCGTCCTCACCCGATATGAAGCGGATCTTTGCCGACGCCGGCAATTCCGTTTCCTGGCCACGCGTCAGCGACAACAATGGGCTGCCTGGCCGCTCTTCGACCATCGTGTCCGCCGCAACCGTCAGCGCCGGGGCGTCTTGGCCGCGATGCCGGAACGTAATGCTGCCGCCGCTTTCCAAACTGTCGAAAAAATACGCAAGCTCCAGCGGCTGCAAGGCATCGCGCGCGGCCATGATGCGATCGATCACATACCCCGGCACTGTCCCGTTAAGCCCACCCACTTCGTGATCGGTGAATCCATAGTCGTTGAGAATCTTGGCAACCATTTCCGCCAATGGCCCGCTCGCAAGCCGTCCGTTGAGCCAATGTCCATATTGCCAGTTGGCACCATCACCCCAAATTTCCGTCTGCTGCGGGAACGCCGGAAATGGGCGCGCATCCCAGCAGTAGACATGAATGTGATTGAGATCTGCCATCCTCTGGCCAGTGACGCTCGACAGCGGATTGAAACCCGCTACATACCCCGGCTTCGCAGGATCGAACGCATGAATGAAAGCCTTCAAGAAGCGCCGCTGAATGAGATCGTCGCGGTTGCCGCGCGAGAAATACGGCAGCGCGCTTTCCGAACTCTTGGGATCGACGAACACATTGGGTTGATTGGCGCCCTTATCGACAGCCGGGCATCCGATTTCCATAAACCAGAACGGCTTCGATTGCGGTACCCACGCTGTCGGCGTGCCGCTTTCAACGCCGCCCGGGCGGTTAAAATGCTGGTTCAGCCACCAGGATTTCACATCCTTGTAGCGATAGACCCAGGGCTTACCGTAGCTATCATTGATCGGCGAACGAATTTGATTGTTCCGGTTCGCCTCGGAGGCATAGTACCAGCTGTACCCTTCGCCGCCCTGCACATTAGACTTCAGATAATTCAAATCGTAGGTCGAGCGATATCCCGCCTGATAGTCGAGATGGCTGCGTCCATCGCGCCAATCCGCAAGCGGCCAGTAGACGTCAACCCCGATCGCATCGATCGAGGACGAGGCCCACAGTGGATCGAGATGAAAATAGACGTCGCCGCTGCCATCGCCCGGCTGATGCCCAAAATATTCCGACCAATCTGCCGCGTAGACCACTTTGGTACCCGCACCAAGCACCGTCTTCACATCTGCGGCAAGCGCAATCAGCTCCGTGACGAACGGATACGTACCGGCCGCTGAGCGTAGCCACGTCAGCCCGCGCAATTCCGTGCCGATCAGAAAGGATTTAACACCGCCCGCCGCTTTCGCCAGGTACGCTTGATGCAAAACCATGCGCCGGTACGACCATTCGGCCGGCCCCGTATAGATAACGTTGTCCCCCGACAACGAGAAATGCGCAGGAGCCGCCGTTCCAACAAAACTTGAAATTTGAGCCAACACACCGGCCGTCTTATCCGGCGTCCCTGCCTGTGATGGCCCCGGATAGCACGTGATGCGCCCGCGCCAGGGGTAGGCCGCTTGAAACCCGCCGCTATAGGGATCAGGCAACGTATTACCTTGCGCCACATCCATCAGCACAAACGGCGTCAGCGTGACGTCGAACCCGCGCAATTTCAAATCGCGAATTGCGGCGACGACCGTTTGATCCGACGGCGTGCCGCCGTAAGCAGGGCGCCCATCCTTTTGACTAACCACATAAGCATTTGCGCGACTAACGCCCGCAACGCTCCACGAAATCGGCAGTGTGGTCTTAGTCGAACCTTCAACGCCTGGTTTGATCTGGCACAATCCGGCTCTGAGGTCCGTCCCAAACCAGCTCACGACGAACGACACGTTCTTCGCATTGACGAGCCCGCTTTGCAGTTGATCAATACCAACATCCCAGTCGGTCGAGCCTTGGCGCGTGTGGACATTCTCAGGGATTGAAACACCATCCACAAACGTCTGCCGCACCGGCTCGGTCGCGTAAACAAACTCACCCGATCCCGGGATCAGCACCACACCTTTGATATCGGCGTCACCCGCTTCAATGTTGCGATAAACTTCAAATGAGAGTTGAGGGATGCGATTTCCAAACTCGGCGAGCGCGAGCTTTTGGAATAGGACATAGGCAACGCCGCGATAAGCCGGGGCATTTGCAACGCCTTCGCGCGCAACGATCAAACTATCGGCAGCCTGCGTCTCCGTCCCCTTGTAGAGGCGGTACGTCATTGTGCCGAGATTGATTTCGCGTCCGTCAGCCCAGACGCGGCCCAGGCGCGTGATCGTCCCTTCGCACAATGCGACGGCAAAATTCGCGTAATACCGGTAATCGGTCGATGCCGTCTCGCTGCCACCGCCGCCGCCAAGGCCTTTGCCACCGCCAGACGATTGCGTACTCGTCACGACCTCTTCGTCAAAATCCGTGGCCCAGATCAGTTGCCCGCCAAGCCTTACGCGCCCGTAAATGCGCGGGATGTGTGCGCCTTCTGTCGAAGCCGTAACATGCAGGTCCTTGAGACGCGGCCCCTCGACTGTGCGCGATTGTCCCGAGGATCCAAACAAGGCGTTATCGACATAGGAACCGGCGAACGCACCGATCTGGCTGCCTATCGCCGCGCCGGTGATGGTCGCGCCCAGCACCGAGATGCCGGCCGGCAGAATTGCGCTTCCGGCGGCCGCGCCAACAGCCGCTAGTGCAAGCGTTGCCATAGTTCAAACTCCGGTAACGACTTTCAAATTTCGGGAAACTGAAACCCGGCCGCGATCCTGCGCCGCCACCAGCCGGTCACGGCCACTTCCGCAACCGGCGCGCCTTCCATGGCGTGAACCATCGACGTCGCCGAGGTCATAATCGCGGCATGTTTTGCCACCATTCCGCGCCGCACGCGAAACACGACAACATCACCAGCGCAACGCACGCCTGCATCGAGTGGAATCAAATGCCGCGATGCCGCCTCCAGCATAGTCTCGATCCCGCTGGCTTCCGCCCAATCGCGCGTATAGGCAGGCGGCACTTCTGCCTCGCTGCCATAAAGCTCGCGCCAAACACCACGTACAAGACCTAGACAATCGGTCCCGATCCCCTTCGCACTCGCCTGATGATGATAGGGCGTGCCGATCCACTGGCGTGCAAGCTCGACCGCGCGTTGCCGCGCCAAGCCTTGACTTTTCACGCTCATGTTCGCTCAGCTACTTGTTCTTGCGCGCAACCGCTGTCAGGAAGTCGTTGCCCGGCATATGCGGAAAGCCATGAAAATTGGCCGCGTTCGAAAACCTGGATTTGCAAGTTGCAAGACGTTTGTCACATCCTGCGGTCACCGTGAAAAGGTCGCCTGCAACCGGCGGCCCCTCGGCCTCGCTCCACAATTCAATCGTCACCACGCTCGAAATTTTTGAATGCGCTTTGACTTCGATTTTCTGTCCCGCCGCTGGTCCGCTTGTGAATGTCACAAGTCCACGCGTAAAAAAGTCATGGGCAAAAGCAGCAACCCCGGAAACCGTAAACCGTCTCGGGCTCACGACGCTCATGATCGTCGCGGAGCCTTGATAAGCGGCCAAAGCCAAATTCACCTTGCACTTTGCGTCACCAAGATCGGCGTCACATGTCATTTGAAACAGGCGGCCCTTCGGTTGCTGCAGATAATGCGCAAGGCCACGTACTTCCGCCGAAAACGCAGTGCCGCTGCGTTTGACTTCGCCCAGAACTCCCCGAGCGCATCAAAACGCGCTGACCCGTGTCTTGCCAATTCACGCGGAAGATCTCGACTTTCGCTTCGTCGTAGCGCCCGGCCGCCAGATCGTCCTCGCTCAGCAAGAGCGATGACAGCGCGCCGGTCACTTCGAGGTTGTCGACAGACAAGCCAATGCCATCGCGAATATCGCTCGCCGTGAAGCCTGCTGCTGCTTCAAACGTTGTGCCGTCAAAAACCAGATCCTTGTCATGATCGGTAAACCCGAGGCGCTGCCCGTCGCCGCGCGTCAGGCGCCAGCACCAGCACAGCGTCGTTGCCCCTGTCTTTAAATGCGCGTCGAGCGCTATGGGTAACGCCTTCATAACCGCACCTCGACAACGGGAATGTTCGGGATCGCGCCATGCGAAAATCCGTGCATGTTGATTTCAAGCTTGTCGGTATCAAAGCGCACCGGCACGTCAAACTCAAAACCTGCCGTCACGCTTTGGCCTGCCGAAGGAATTGATCCGCCAAGAAACGTCACAATGCCGGTCGACGGATCGACAGTGAAATCTGTGCCGGCCGTCTTGACAGTCCCGGCAACCGCAACAGTGACCGTTCCCGCAACCGGCTTTTTTACCGTCCGCACCCAAGGCGCATGCGCGCCGCCATAGACTTTCTGTAATTGAAACGCCGCAACCGTCCCATCACCCGACCCTATCACGCAATCGAGCGCAACCGGCGCCGCTTGCGGAGCACATGATTTCCAATCCGTATGATCGCGCCAACGGAAGCCATACAGTTTGCCTCGCCGCTCTTCAAAAAACCCGATCACTGCATGGAGATCATCAACCGACTTCACGCCATAGCCAGCGTTGTAGCTGCGGCGGCTGTCGGCCCAGCGGCTATTGCGCTCCTCATAGCCCGATCCCAGCACGACAACGTCGGTGCGCCGTTCCGGCCCGCCTTGTGCATTGCGCGAAATCGCCGTTGGAAACCGGATCTCGTGGAAAGACATGTGTTACTCGCTTTGCTCGTGAGGAAGTAGGCATTGGGCAATAGGCAGTGGTGTCATCCGTAGCTGCCCCCTATTGCCTATTGCCTATTGCCTATTGCCTTGCACTTCACAAATTCCTCTGCCCCATCGCCGCCGCCCGGGTGATCATCGCTGCCACTTGACTTTCCGAGCGCCGGAAACTCTCGACATCGGGCGTCGAGATATTGATCGTTATGCCGCCGCCCCCGCCGCCAGTCGCTGCAACACCAAGCCGTCCGTCGCGTCCACGCGCCAGCGGCATGATGGCCTCCGCGCCGCGTTCGCCTGCGATGCCCGTCATGCCCCGCGACATTGGGAACGCAATCGGACTGGCAATGACGCCGCCCTGCGCAAACGGCACGACGTTGCCTTGTTGAAAGACGCCGCCTTTGGCAAATCCGAGCCCGCCTTGCAGCAATCCGGCAAACATATTGCCGAGCCCTTTTTCCAATGGCGCCATCGCCGCCTTGAGCACCATCTGCGATAGGCTCAACGCGACCGACTTGAAGACGTCGCTGACACTTTTGCCTTTGAACGCGACACCCTCGAATGCCGTCAGCAATACGCTCGAAAAGCGCCGCCCTGCGGCCGTTGCTTCATCAAGGCTGTCGCGGGCTTGCCGCGCCGCAACGCCGACATCCCCAATTGTCTTCGCGGTGCCGCCGGCACGAAGGGGATCGGTAGATTCAGTCAAATCGCCGTCGAATTCATTCATGGCTCAACTCCAATATCGGGAAACCGCTGCATCAATTTTTCAAGATCGCCGCGCGCGAACGGCGCACCAGCATCCGTTCCAAATTTTCCGCGCAGCGCGGCCTCGAATTCCTTCGGTGTCAATTTCCAGAAGTCCTCCGGCGAAAACCCAAGCACGCCAAGCCCCGCCGCCATCACGTCGTCCCAGGGAAAGGGGTGCGTGCTTCTAAGCCGCCTCCCACTGGAGCGTTTGCCGGCTCGCTCGCCGCATTTGCGCCGCCGAATGTTGCCGTCAGCAATCGCGCGACAACATCGACGAACCCCGCCGCGCCGCCTTCGGCTTGCATCTGCGCCACGTCTTCGTCGCTCGCGCTGTATCCCGCGCCCCGTAGTCCGGCGCCAATAATCTTCACGCAATCGTTGGCCGAGAGACGCCCGCTCTCAAACCGGGTGGCCAGCGCCAGCATGTCGGCATCACCGAAAGCCGACTCGAGTTCCGCCAGCGCGCCAAGCGTCAAAACCAGTCGATGCTTTGCCCCATCGAGCGACGCTTCAATCTCACCGCGATGTTTGTTCGCCATAACTGTTGCCCGCTGCCTGTTGCCCGCTGCCATTTCTAAATCACTGTAAACGTCAGCTCGCCAGCACTCTCGAGTGAGACCTCAAAGGCAACTTCGCCGTCGTGGCGGCCGCTCAACTCAAATGCTGCAATGTGAAACGGCCCTTGAACCGTGCCAAAGTCTGGGATCACAATCTGCCAATTGCGGATCGTGCCATTGAAGACGTAGCTGCGGATTAATTCGTCAGACGCTTGGTCCTTGAACACACCCGAGCCCGTCATGCGCGCCGACTTCACGCCAGCCCCCGATAAAAGTTCGCGCCAAGCGCCGGCACTTTCGGTATGCGTAATGTCGACGCTCTCCGCGTTGAATGCGAGCGTGCGCGACCGCAACCCAGCGACCGTCACGAACACGCCCGCGCCCGTGCTATCGACCTTCAACAGAAGGTCCTTACCCTTTTGTGCTGCCATTTCTCTGACTTTCTATAATCTAGACGCGCGAATTGCGCTCACAGGCAGCCGGCAACAGGCATCCGGCAACTGGAAAAAGAAGACCGGTTGCCTGTTGCCAGCTGCCTGCTGCCGCCTTTCCTTCAAACCGCTTCCGTCACCGCGCGATAGCGCGTTACGCCGTGATAGCTTTCACCGTCCGGATCGCGCCGCGCGTCGGAGAATTCGTGCCGCAAGTTGACCAGCCTGTGTCCGGTCAGGCTCAACGCCTGATCGTGCAATGCCGTGCGCACCGCATCCATGATCTCGTCCGCCTCTTTGCGCCCCGCCGCGCGCGACCACACATGCAACGTCACGATATGCTCGGCACCATCGTCCGTACCGGTTGACCAGTCGCGTTCCGTCGTCTGGCCAAACGTCATAAAGGGAAACTCGCCCCGCACCGCCACATCGTCGTAAATCCGTGGCCCACCCAGCAGCAAAGCCAACGCAGCATCTGCCGTTAGTTTCAGAAAGAACGCCTTCTGCAACGCAAAACTCGAACTCGCCATGTGTCTACCTCGTTTAAAAGCGGTGTCTGACCCTCCGGGTCTGATACCGCAGTAAATGGACGTCTGAGTTAGGGTGTCAGACCCGGAGGGTCAGACACCCCCCTGGCCGCCGCTTGCCGCTCTACAAATCCTTCTCTTCAACCACGCACTTCAGCCACGCGCCGCGATCCTCAACATCAATCACGCCGCGAATATCGAACGTGCGCGTCCCGAAGCGCATGCGCATCTCCGGCTTCACGCCAGCCCGCGCCCGGATCCAGATATCGTGCGTCGCGCGTCCGGCCACGCGATCGAGGTCAAACCGTTCGCCCGAATTGCGCGGCCAGATGGCGGCCCACACGTCCGCGAACGTCGTCCATGTGATGACCGCACCACCGCCGCCATCGCTGGTGCGCGCGATCTGCTGGATCTCGACGCGGTGGCGAAGATCGCCGATTGTGACCGGTGCTTTCATAGGCGGATTTTCCGGAATGGCTGAATGAGATCGGAAACGGCGTCGGGAATGCGTGCAGCGCTGGAGCCAATTTCGTTCGCGTCGCGGTGCTCGTACCAGTGCGACGTCAGCATCAAAACGGCATGCTTGAGCGGCGCGGGCACCGTTGCCGCACTGGCGCCAAACCCAGCCGTAAACTCGATCTCGATGCCTCCCGCCGGGACGCCGGGATCGGGCCGCGCAGCATTGTTCCAAACAATCCGCGGCGGCTTTGAAGCAAGATCGACTAAGTAACTCGTCGGCGGCACAGCCGAAGAAACACCCGCGCTATTTTTCACCTTCACCGCAATGACCGCCAGCAGCGGCGCCAGCGGTATCTCGACCTCGGGTCCTGCAGGCCAGCGATCTAGTATCAGCGTCCACGATTGATTGATGAGCGCCAGATCGAGTGCCGACTCGACATGCAAGCGCGATGTTACAATAAGGCTCGCAATCAGTACGTCTTCGACTGTACCGTCGATCCGCATGTGTGCCTTAGCGTCCGCAACCGTCACAGGTTCGGAGGCAGGTCCACTCGTCATAACGAGAGCCATCGCCATATCCTTGTGTTTCGGAAAAAAATGCGGGACCACCGGTGTTACCAGTGATCCCGCGCGTGCCCGCGCGAGCGGGAGGGGAACCCGCGCAGGAACTCGTCAAGGCGCTCCTGCGAGCGCCCTACGGCAAGCGGCATTCGGCAACCGGAAGCGTCTTCCGATTACCTTCACTCCGATTGCCTAATGCCGGTTGCCGTTCTTAAACGGCGAACTTCAGCACCTTGATCGCGTCAAAGTCCTGCACCCCGCCGCCGACGCGCTTGGTCGTGTAGAACAGCACGTAGGGTTTCGCGGAATACGGATCGCGCAACACGCGGATGCCGGCGCGGTCGACAATCAGATAGCCGCGCGAGAAATCGCCGAAGGCAACCGACAGACTGTTGGCCGCGATATCCGGCATGTCTTCCGATTCAACCACCGGATAGCCCATGAGAGACGGCCACTCGCCCGGCACATTCGACGGCTGCCAGAGATAGTTGCCCTGGCCGTCCTTCATCTTGCGAATGGCGGACTGCGTCGACCGGTTCATGACAAAGTGGGCGTTCGCACGGTAAGGCGCCTTGGCCGCATAAATGAGGTCCAGGATCTTATCGCCCGGGTTTGCCGCCGGGAACGCGCCTGCAAAGCCCGTTGTGATATGCCCGAGATTACCCCACGTCCACGACGCATTGGCAACCGTCGTGTAGGTCAAGAATCCCTTCGGCTTGTTGATGCCGTCGCCGGTCACGAACGCTATGCCTTCCTGTTCGGCAAATGCCAGACGCACTTCTTCCGCCAGCCACTCGTCGATGTTGACAATCGCGTCGTCGAGCAGAGCCGACGTTGCGGCCGGCATCGCGTAGAGTTCCATCGTCGGATACGTGAGTTCAGCAAGCACCGGCGTATTCGTCTGCGGGCGCGCTGCCGTCTCACCGATCCAGCCCGTGCTTGCACCGGAGGTCGCGAAGGGGCGTTTATAAACCGAGCCCGAGACTTGGCGGATGCCGGCAATGGCGCGGATCGGCGAGATGGCTTTCAACGCGCTGTTGACCGCCGCTTCCGTTTCGGCCGGCACGAGATAGCCTCCGTCCTGGCCGGAGCCTACCGACAAAGCTTTCTCTTCGAGCTTCACGAGGCGTGCCGCGTCGCCCTTGCGCACATAGCTGTCAAACGCGCTTTTGTGCTGCGGGGCTGCAATTGGAGAAGCACCCGCGCCGAGCGGGGGCCGCGCCGATTTCAGCGTCAGCCGGTCGAGCGTCGCTTCGATGCGGGCGAGCTTGTCACTCGTCACGACATCAGCCGTCCCACGCCGTTCGATGTCGGCCAGCCGCTGTTCGTTGCTGTCCTTGAAGGCCTCAAAAGCCTCCGCGATATCGTCATAGGCGCGCACGGCATCGCTGCCGGCCGCCTTCGTTTCGAAGTCGGTCTTGTTCGTCATGTTGCAATCCTTTGTTTTCAGATCAATTCGGAAATGCGCCGGGCCGTTCGCTCCATGGCGGAGATGACCTCGGCGTCAATCGTCATGTCTCCGCCCGCGTCCCGCAAGGACCGGAGACCTTTGAGGCCCGAGCGCAACACCGCTCTTGCCTCGATGCGCGAAAGCCCAGCATCCCGCGTGAGCCAGCGTTCGAATTCGCGTTCGCTCGGAACGCGCAAATTGAAGGGCCGCGACTTCACCGCTGCAACGCGCGCGCCAGGCAGCATCGGAAACGTCACGACAGAAATTTCCCACAGATCGACTTTCTCAATGCGGCGCACGCCGGAGCGCGCATCGCGTTTTCCACGCAGAAATTTGAAACCGATCGACAACCCATCGAGCGCACCGGCCCGCATCAGCGACAGCACTTCGCGCGCGCGCGACACTTCCTGCATCAGGCGGCCGCGCACAAAGAGTCCGCGCGCGTCTTCCCTAATCTCGTCCCAAACGCCAATCATCTCGGCCGGGTTGTGCTGGAACAACATTTTGACGCCGTTCGCGCCGCGCGTTTTCAGGCTCTCAAGAAAAGCGCCGGGCGCGATCACATCGTGGCCCATATCTTCGCGATTGAAGAGACTGGCATAGCCCTCAAACGCGCCGTCATCGGCAATACTTTTTATTTCCAGACGCGCAGCAAGGCCGTGCCGATAACCGTTCCGGGGCTGGCGTGCAGGCATGAGTTGATAGCGGCAAGCGTTCATGTTCGCTCCGTGTTACGTAATTGCGATTGAAATTTTTTCGTGCTTGTTCAGCGCCGCATCAGTGCATAGGCGGATACCCCGCCGCCGCGCGCTTCTCGTCTTCGGTCAAAAAGCTCGCCGCATCCAGTCTCGCCCACAGCGCTTCCCGCTCCGGGCTCAAGGCTTCAACGCTGTCGGCATCGGGCCGCACCTCCAGCACACTGCCAAATGCCGGCGACAGCCAACTGCCAAACGCTCGCGACATGCGATTGACCAGCGGCAGCACAGTTCCTCTCCAGAACGCGCGGCTCGCGCTTCTGCGTAATTCGAATATGTGTTGTCCCCCAGTGCTCTACTTGGTCAGATCCGACCGAAGCGCTCTAATGCCTAGCGTACTTGCTCATATTGTCCAGGGAACCCGACGAACACCTCTACGCGTTCTACTTCAGCCGTGCGGCCGATCATTGCGTCAAGTTCATGATAGTCTTTGTCGCTTAGCAGACCCCATTCCATGAGCCCTGCCAGATAGCCTTTCCAAAGCAATTGCACCTCTAGGCTGTTGTTTCGAAAAGCGAGGTGTTTAGCGATGCGATCGCGCAATTCGGACTTCTCAGGATTTCTAGCCATTTTTAGTTTATCCTCGGTGCATAGAATGGCCCATCGGGCGTTAGAATTGTAATGCTATCAATCGACTTTTTGAAGTCAGCTCCATATGCTCTTTTTACGGCTTGTTCCGCAGCTTCTTTTGTCATTCCTGCTTGACCTCGCGCGTCAATGATAATATTCGGCGATTGCCCCCTAGCATTCACGATCGTGGTGGAAATTGAACCAGACAAACTCTCAGCGTCCGTTTTCACAATGTTTGTAACTGTCTTAAGCTCGTGCGAAACGCCATTGATTTTGAAGTCCGGCGTCGGGTCCTTTCCGGTATCGACAACCTCCACCTGGTTCCCAAGCGCGCCCAATTCATCAGCAAAATCACGCTCGGTATTGCTCATTTTTGCAAGTGCTTCTGGAGTGCCAACAAGGCTTCCTGGTCCCGGCCTGGGTTGCAAAAACTCCGGCAGACCTTGCGTCGGTAATTCGAACTTGTCGCCAATCGTATCCAGAATTGTGCGATTGGGTGCATTAAATACCGGCGGCCCCGGCGGAACGGCGCCCGTTCCAGCAGCGCCTGTCGCGGGTTCAAGAGGGGGACCGGAATTTCCTCCGATTCCGGTTCGACCGCCCGGCATGGGATTCGCAACTGGCCGGCCCAACTCTGCGAGCCGCGCTTCCGCTGCCAATACCGTCGCCTGCAAGTGTGCAAGTTCAGCTTCTGGACTGGCATTGCGGCGCGTCACACTTTGAGGCGCAGCCCAAGTTGGATCGATTGTTCGAACCTGTTCTAGTCTTTCTGCGGCCAGTGGTCGAAAAAACAACAACTGCGTTTCTACAGGAGCGGTTGGCGAGATGCGAACCCTTCCTCCACCCCGTCCACCGGTCGCCTGCGCGACGCGCACAGAGTTATCGTCGTCGTCAAAACTTTCTCCACCACCCCCATCCGTCCATTGCCCGCCATCGGAACTGCCAGCTGGAACGCGCGGTTGATCGGGGGAGTACTTCGCATCAAACCGCGCGAGTTCGCCAGCATGACGCAACGCCAACGTAAACCTCAGCGCTGAGACCTCAGAACGTAGCGCAAGCAGCGTCGCGTCCCAGGCAGCGCCCGGCACGTTTGAAGTCTGCGATGTCATGTCAAAAACTCTGTTCAAACCGGCATTGGCTTTGGCCGCATACTTCTTCGCGGCAGCACAGTCGCTCTCCAAAATGCCCGCTGCGCTTCGGCGTAATTCGAATACGTACTGTCGCCGGGAATTCCTAAAAGCTGCGGCGGCACGCCCATCGCCAGCGCAATCTCGCGCCGCCGTGTCAATCCATCTTCACGTACTTTGGAAATTTCGGATCTGGCCTTGCGAACCATGGGCAATGTTCAATGAGCGAAAACGAATTATGCGGAACCGGTGCCAGTTCCCGCATAATCTCAGCCACAATTTCGTCTTGCCCCGAGCCGTACTGTTTTTGGCGGATCCACTCGTAACCCGTTCCCGGTACATGCTTGACGGGTACCGCCCCGGCATCGAGGAGGGCATAGACCGCACGGCGCACGTATTCCATAAGTTCCTCACCTGAGAGCCCAAAGTCAGCCCTACCACCAGGTATGATTTGCCATATACCTACCGCATCCTGATCCAGTTCATGCGGATATTGCGCAATTACTTCGCTCAAAGTTTCGCCTGTTTTGATGTGTCGCAAGTCATCAATCGTTCGCATGGATTTTGAACCCGTTCTTGAGTATTGTCTCGTCCGTTGACTTTAGTACGTCAATCGTCTCGCCAAACTTCTTGCTTTCGCGAATTCCAATCTCAGTGCCATCAGGGCGCCGAAACACCTTGCCGCTGTATCCTTCTCGCGGGACAATTTCTTCTGCACCGTCGAGCATATCGGACTTGAGCTTATCAAATTCCTTGCGTTCGAGCGTTCGAATACCTTCTCGAGCACCACCCCGTTTTATACCTAGCTCTTTCCCGCCCGGTTTTATCAAGTCGTGTAGCGGTTTCTCCGACGGCTTGATAACCTTCGGCGTTCTCGAAAGCATGCGCCCGAGTTGCTCTGCAAGTGGCTTTAGCGCATCGAACCGGCCAGCCAGCTGGTCGTTTCCATTACCGCCAGCGAGCACATCACTTCCACCACCGCCCCCATCTGACCACTGCCCGCCATCGGGGTCGCCCGCAGGCACGCGCGGCTGATCGGGTGAATATTTGAGAGCCGTTTCACTCTCCCCCTTCGCCCCATACCCCGCGGCAGCGCGCTTCTCGTCTTCGGTTAGAAAACTCGCCGCATCCAGCCTCGCCCACAGCGCCTCGCGCTCAGGGTTCAAGGCTTCAACGCTATCGAGATCGGGCCGCACCTCCAGCACACTGCCAAATGCCGGCGACAGCCAACTGCCAAACGCGCGCGACATGCGATTGACCAGCGGCAAAACAGTGCCTCGCCAAAACGCCCGCTGTGCTTCGGCGTAATTGGAATACGTACTGTCGCCGGGAATTCCTAAAAGCTGCGGTGGCACGCCCATCGCCAGCGCAATCTCGCGTGCGGCCGAGTTCTTCGCCTCGATGAAATCCATATCCTTCGGCGACAAACTCAGCGGCTTCCAATCCAAGCCGCCTTCTAAAAGTAGCGGGCGGCCGGCGTGGCGCGCCCCTTGATAACTTGTTTCCAGTTCGTCCTTCAGGCGCTGAAACTGCTCGCCCGTCATCTGGCCGTTCGCGGCCGCATAAACCAGCGCCCCGCTCGGCCGCGCCGAATTATCTAAGAGTGCCTTGTTCCATTTCGACGCCTCGTTGTGGATGTCGATCGCAACACTCGCCGCCTCGATTGGGCTCATGCCGTAGTGATCGTTGGCGGGATGAAACATCTTCGTGTGCAGGATCGGCCTGACGCCCGGCACCGCTTCATCCATGAAGCGGATCGATTGCCCGCCCGCCGTATACTCATACCCTTCCGGCCATCCGTCCGGCCCCGGGATCACTTTCATCCGGTCGGGGCGCAAGATGTGCAGCTCGCGAAGCGTGCCGTCCAAAGCCACCGCTTCGACATAGGCGTTGCCCGCCACCAGCAAAAACCCGTACCAGCTCTCGAGAAAATCGACTGTCGTGTGATCGAGGCTCGGCTGGCGCAGCAGGTCAACCAGCGGATGATCTTCGAGCTCTTCCCCGCCCTCATAGACGAGCAAGGGTATCGAGGCCGCCGCTTCCGAGATCATACGCACGGCGCGATACAAAATAGCGTTTTGCATGAAGCCTTCGCGCGCGAAGTGTCCGTAATCGCGCGGGCTCCACACGGGCTGGCCCAATTGCTCGAAGGCAACGAGCGCGCCGGTGCGTGAACCTTTTTCATTCAGTTGAGCAGGCGCGCGTTCTCGCCCCGGCAGCCAGCGCTGCACAGCCTCAGGTATTCGCAACATGTATATGATGTCCTTATTCTTCGCCGTTGCATCTTCGAGAGTTCGGCGGCAGCAAGAGTTCTGTCATCCCGGGCGCAGCGGCCGTTTGCAACGGCCGCGAAGACCCGGGACCCAGCGCGTCGATTTAACTACCTCGTAAAATTGGGTCCCGGCTCTACGATGCGCCAACTGCGCATCTCCGGCCTGGATGACATCATTTCAACCACTTCACACCACCCGCATACGCGGCGTCGCGCTATCGCTCAGCATCAACTCCGTCACCGCCCAAACAAGGGCATCGACGCGATCGGGCGAGCGTCCCTTCACCAGCCCATCAGAGCCAAACGCGCACATCTGATCTTCAAGCGCTTCAAACCGGCCAACATGCACCACGCGGCCCTGCGCATAGAGTGATGCAACCGGTTCCGCACGGATCCACTTGCCGCGCGTTGCCTTGACTTGGTGCACCGGCAAGTCCTTGCGAAACTGCTGCAGCACCGCGACCACGAGATCGCCACCCTGATTCGTTTCAGCGACCATCCGGTCAGCCTCAAAATCGTCGTAAGCCCCAAGCGCCGCTTGCGCCCAAACGTGCGCCTCGCGCCCCTGCACCGTGCGGTCGGCCAGCACATAAGCACGTCCATCCGCGCCAAGACCCGCCACAATAATCCCACACGCGTCGGACGACACCGTCGCCGTCACCGGCGGATCGAGGGCGACGACGACGCGCCGCATGTCGGGCGCGTTCTCGACCCGCGCCTCATCGATCCAATGCCGCCGCCACAAGGCGGACGCGATATCGTCCACGACTTCGCCGAACAGTTCCTGCCGGCCGATATCGGTATTGGCGTACCGCCGCTCCATCTCAGTTAGAAACGCAGGAGCCAAATTGTTCGCATTATCCGCCGTCGATAATCTGACTGCCACCGTCGCCGTATCACTCATGATCTTTTTCAAATATGCGTGCGGCCGGGGCGTCGTCGTCACCACAACTTGCGGATTGTCCCCAAGCCGCAATCCAAACTGCAGCATGTCCCATGCCTTCTCGCCTTCGCGCCATTTCGCCATCTCATCGCACCAGGCGAAATGAAACTGGGGCCCGCGAAGTCCTTCGCGCTCGTCGGCCGAAAACATTTCCGCAATTGCGCCGTTTGACCACGTCACCCGCCGCTTCGACGGTTCAAACAACGGCCGCTCCGAAGGCGGCGAAATCGCCAGCAATCCCGAGACGCCCTCGATCATTACGTTCCTCACGTCGCCAATTGTCTTGCCGACAAGCGCGATGCGCGCGGGTTCGCCGCCCGATGCACTCTCGCCAATCGCCTGCTTACGTATCCATTCGGCGCCAGCGCGCGTCTTTCCCGACCCGCGCCCGCCCAAGAGCATCCACACGCGCCACTCTTCGTCGGCACCCGTCAGATCTCCTTCGTCGAGCCCCGCCTTCGCGGGGAGACTGCCGGGCGCGGGACATAGCTGGCCGTCGCGCGCCCACGTTTCCCAATCGAACTTCAGGAAGTCGGCGTCGTCAGGGACGAACAGCGCCATGTAGTCGTCAAAGTGCTCTGGAGGCACGGAAGCGAGCAATTCGCTCCGCAAGTTCTTTGCGTTTGGCTTCCGCATCTATCAGCACTTCCTTATCTTTCTTCGCGCCTCCACGCGTGCCGTCCTTTGCCATCTCGCGTTGCATCTCCACGGCCTTCTCCAATGAGTTCATGATTTGCGATAATGCCCGCGAGGCCCGCTCGCGATCTTGGCTTTCGAGACCCGACTGCCGTTCAAGCTTGCCGAGCTCTTTTTCGATTGTGCCGTAAACGAGCTTCAATAATCCCGTTGGGCTCGGCGTCAGCTTCCGCTTCAGAGGCTTGCGTTTGCGGCCACTCTTTGGAGCCAGCAACTTAGGTTTAACCCCAGCCCTTTCGTCCTGAGCCCTTTCGTCCTGATTTCTTCGTCCTCAACCGCATCGTCGTTCCCAGCCGCATCCTCGCCAGCCCCAGCGCCTGCAGCGTTGTCGTCTCCAGCCGCTCCCGTCTCGGGTACCGCCTTCGGCTTCTTCGCCGGTGCCGGCCGCTTTCCCCAATTCTCAACCCTGACGAGGCTTTGGAATGCGAACCGGGTAAGCCCGCTCTCCGCGACAAGCGCGGCGTAGGGCGTGGCCGCATCGAGATAGAGGCGCTGCAGACGCGCCTTCAGGGCCGCTGACAAAGCCATGGCGCCTCTTCGATCAATGTTTTTCTGAAATTGCGAGATCACCCGTCACTGGCGTGATGGCCACTGGCGCGATGTATTTGCGAAAAACCGGAGTTGAACTCCAGTCACATTTCGCACTATACAAAAACTATACAGGAGGAGCGGTGCGCTGTCAACGGGTCTTGTTCAATTTTTCTGATTTTTATTTTGGAATTACATGAGGTTACATTAACTCTACTTGCCAACCTTCCATGATAACTCGGCCCTGCCCCCCGGGGATAAAATAATTTTTGTCCCTCCCCTTAACCCTATCGCCAAATTCCAAGTTGCCCGCTGCCAATTCACGTCAAGCCCCTACTCCGGCCCCCTACTCCGTCCCCACCCCTACTCCGGCTTGAAATCGTCGATGATGTAGCGGCCGTAGTTCTCCTCTTTGACGCGCGCTTCGCTCATGGCGAAGCCTGATACGGAAATGCCAGCCTCATGCACGGTATCCTGCGTTCCCGACACAAGCGGGTGCCACCACGCAAGATCGCGCCCTTCCGCGATCACGCGATATCCGCAGGTCTGCGGCAACCACTTTAGCTCGCGCACCTTTTCCACCGTGATTTCGATACAATCGGGCATCAGCTTGAAACGGTTCTCGTAGTTGGTGCAACGGCACGTTCTGACATGCAGCAGTTTGCATGACAGTCGCGTGAGATGGATCTCACTTGTATCTTCATCTTCGAGCTTGACGAGACAGCAGCGCGCACAGCCGTCGCACAGTGATTCCCACTCGGCTTTCGACATTTGCTCCAGCGTCTTTGTCTGCCAAAATGGCTTGTCTTTTTCGCTCAACTAGGTGATCTCCGCGTCCCCACTCCCGCCAACCGCCAAATAATCACAATTTGGTCGCCTTAGGATAGAAAACGTGGGAATCGTATCGCAGACTTTTACCCGTTTCGAACCCGGACGCGAGGGCGAACCTCAAACCCGGACCAGCATGGGCCCAAAACAAGGCACGACCGATTGAACGATTGGTTTCAAGAACTCGGCGGACGCGACCGGCGCTTTAACTGGCGGCTCGGACTTGATTCCAAAATCAACTCCGGCCTGACCGAATCATGGTCGTGGCTCAAGGACGTCTGGAACGCAGGCTCCAGCTGGTTCGCGCGATTTACGCTGACCGGTTGGCAGCGCTTGCTCAACGAAGCCTTGTCGGAAACCGTGTCTCTCGCGACTGGCGGCTTCATAATCCTCTACGCTGCGGCATTGCCCGCACTCCTCGAATTCGACGAAAGCAAATTCTCGACGGGCAAGTTCGCGGTCAAGCTTCTGGATGCCGACGGCAACGAACTTGGCAAGCGCGGCATCTTGCACAACGATGCCGTGCCGCTCGACGACATTCCGGATGCCCTCATCAAGGCGACACTCGCAACCGAAGACCGCCGCTTCTTCGAACACATCGGCGTCGACTTCTACGGCACCGCACGCGCGTTGCTGACCAACATCCAAGCCAACGACGTTGTCCAGGGCGGATCGACACTCACGCAGCAGCTTGCCAAAAACTTGTTTCTTTCTTCCGAACGATCAATCGAGCGCAAGGTCAAGGAGCTGTTCCTCTCCTTCCTGCTCGAAAGCCGCTACACCAAACGCGAAATTCTCAAACTCTATTTCGACCGCGCTTACATGGGCGGAGGCGCCTTCGGGGTCGAGGCGGCGGCGCAGTATTACTTCGGCAAGACCGTGCGCGAAGTCACCATGGCCGAATCCGCGCTGATGGCTGGCCTCTTCAAGGCGCCGGCTAAATATGCCCCCCACGTCAATTTGGCGTCGTCGAGAGCGCGGACAAGCGAAGTTCTCGACAATCTCGTCGAAGCCGGTTTCTACACTGCCGGGCAAGTTCACGCAGCACGCATGAACCCGGCCAAAACCATCGACCATTCGAACTCAAATAGCCCTGAGTGGTTTCTCGACTGGGCCTTCGAAGAAGTGCAACGCTTAGCTGAAGGCAAAGGGCAATACGTCCTCACTGCCCGCACCACCGTCAACATGAAGCTTCAGCGTCAGGCTGACGAAACCATGAGCGCCGCAATAGCCGCCGAAGGCCGCAACATGAATATCGGCGCCGGTGCCATGGTCGTCATGGAAACGGATGGGGCCGTGCGCGCCATCGTCGGCGGACAGGACTATGGCGAAAATCAATTCAACCGCGCCACCAAAGCCAAACGCCAGCCGGGCTCATCCTTCAAAGTCTACGTTTACGCGACAGCCCTTGAGAATGGCTACAGCCCAGAAACAAAAGTGCGCGACAGTTCGCGTTCGTGCGGCCCCAGAGGCTGGTCGCCGCAGAATTATGGCGGCGGACATGGCACGGGACAAAGCATGCCGCTGTGGCTTGGCCTCGCAAAGTCATTCAACACTGTCGCCGCCGAACTTTCCTTCGACGTCGGGCGCGAAAAAGTTATCGACATGACCAAGCGCGTTGGCATCACAGGCGTCAAGAAATCCTGTTCCATGGCACTCGGCGACGGCGGCATCACTGTCATCGAACACGTCGGCGGCGTTGCCACATACGCAAACGGCGGCAAACTCGCCAAACCATACGGCATACTGGACATCACGACCAGCAAAGGCGAACTCCTCTACTCGCGCGAGCGCGACGAGAAGCCCGCACCCCAAGTGGTCAGCCGCAAAGTGGCCGAGCAGATGAACTATATGATGCAGAAAGTTGTAACCGAAGGCACGGGCACGCGCGCCGCGCTCGACTTCACGCACGTTGCCGGCAAGACGGGAACTTCAACCGGACCCAAGGACGCATGGTTCGTCGGCTTCACTGGAAAATACGTGGCAGGCGTCTGGCTTGGCAACGACGACAACCGCGCCATGTCGGGTGGCGACCGCGGCGTGACAGGTGGGCAATTTGCAGCCCCCATCTGGAACACCTTCATGAAGATCGCGCACACCGACATGAACATTCCAACCATCCCTGGCCTTGAAGGCCATCCCGCACTCATCGCAGAGCAGCAACGCTTGGCAGAGGAGAAAAAAGCTGAGATCGCAGCGGGCGTAGTTTCGCAACAAGACCAAACCTCACCCGACGGCACGAAACGAACCGCGAGCATTCTCTCCGAGCGCACGCGTCTTGCTTTGACTAAGTTGGCGCAGGCCCTACGCAAGGCTGGCGGCATTGCAGAGCCGCCGCCCGTTGTGCAGCCTGCGGGTCTTTCGACGCCGCCCGCACCCGGCCAGCAACAACCTCCTGCTTCGTCCGGAAGCGGTCAGGCACCAGCTGCGGCGCAGCCACCGTCCGCCGCTCCACAATTGCGCCCTGAAGAGAAATCCGGCCCTAAGCCCGAGAATAAGACAGAAAACCAACCCGGCACTAAGCCCGATAAGCGCGCGGCCGGCGGCGGCGCAGGTCTGGACACGGCTCAGGGTTCGCTCGAAACAAATTCCGCAAAACAATCCGCGACCGCTGCAAAGTCAAAGGCTGTGGAACCGGCGGCCCCGCCGCAAAAAGCCCAGGAGCCTGCGCGCCGTGGCAATTAGCGGAACTGAAAATCCAAGTATGAACTCGCTCAAAAGCGCGATGAGAAGCCTCACCGCAACCGTAACACGGATTGTTGCGCTTGGCCTGACGGCCGTCATGGTCTTGACATCCGGACTGTATTCGAGCCGAATTATGATCAACAGCGGTTCACGGATATCAACTGACACTTATGGGCCTTGGATCCATTGGCGTCATGCCGGTCAAGCGGACGCCGATCCCTATACCCGCGCGCACATCGTCAAAAACGGCATTCTGCAATTGTCGTCAGACGCAGCGGGCGTCTTTCAAGCCAACACGGACTCGTTTGGCGCCTACCTGCATTCGTCATGCGATTACCTTATCGAAGGCCCCTACGCAGCCGGCATGTGGTGGAGCATTTCGATTTTTGACTGGCGCGGCAAACTGATTGCCAACGACGCCGCACGCTATGCCTTCACGAGCGACACCGTTGCCGCTAATCCAGACGGTTCCTACATCATCACACTCGGGCGCGATGCACGCCCCGGCAATTGGCTGCCGACGGGTGGCGCCGGACGCCTCGCGCTGGTTTTCACAATTCTAGATCCTGCAACGGGGCTGTCTGAGGAAGAGCGCGGCGGCCGTCACAAGTTGACGCCAACGATCCGCCGGGAAAACTGTTCATGAAGCAACGCTCTGACACGCGGTTGCTCAACTGGCGCTTTCTTGCAGCGATCCCGGCCGCAGTGGGTGTCGTGCATATCCTGGCAACACTCATCGCTATGAACGACACGTCCAACTCAGCCTACGCACGCCTGACCCCGTCACTCCAAATCAACAAAATGGCTGTGTTGCCGCCCGTCGCACCCGACCAGCAACCACTCCCGTTTATGTCGCCGGACGCGCGTCATGCGATCTGCCACTTCAATACCTCCAGCGGGCCGGTAGAGGTCGTCGCCAAGTTGCCGGATCACGGCTGGACACTTGGTATTTTCAATCCCGATGGCTCGAGCGCCTATTTCGCCGCTGCATCTCCAGGGCGCGAGACAGCAATCGCGCTCACAATCGTTCCTGCCGATGACCGGTTCATGGGACTGACACCAGAAGCCAAAGGGATCATCAATGCCGGTCAGGCGCCCCTGACGGTTGCAGCGCGCCAAGGGCTAATCATCGTTCGCGCGCCCGATCGCGGCATGGCCTATCGCGCGGAGACCGAGGCAGCGTTGGCACAAGTGTCATGCGGGCCGAAGTCTTATTGATCTGCGCACCCATTTGCGAACTAAGATTAGAAGCTCAATCTCGAAGCTCAATCTTGTCGCGCTTTTTGGATCTGCGCTTTGACTTTTCCTGTGACGGGGCGTCTTGCCAACGTTCGTAACGCACGCCTGGGAAGAAAACGATTTCCGCCGACGTTTTTCGGCTCCCGTGATTGCTCAGGGAATTCGGTTCAGCACAAATGCCGCTCCGGAACTCAAGTATGGTCGCCATGTTAGGCCCCACTATTCGGCTCGTGGCCGTGATCGGCGGCCTTTTCCATCGTAACCAGGCTCATGATCGATCACCCATTTCGCAGGATCGGTCATTGGAACAGCGCTGCGTCCGCCAGAATCAGCGCTTATGTCGAATTGAGGGGTAAACGTCTTAAAGGCCGGTTAATGGCCGCGTCCATCAGGCATGAGGTCGTCGCCGAGAAAATCACGGCCCTGCCGGTCTTCGACCTCGACGATCCAAAGATCGCTGTCGTAGCCCGCCTCGCGGTCCAAATAGCGCTGCACATCTGCCTCCGGTGCAAAGCCGCCGCTCAATAGCGAAACCCAGCGCCGGTCGAGATCGGTATCGCTCAATCCGGCGGGCGCTGGACCAAAGAGTGCCGCGCTGCCATCGAGCCGCGAAATCCGGATATAGATAGCCCCGGCGTCATCATCGCCATGGAGAACGACTACGGCCGACGCGCCCGCTACCGCACAACGTCGAATGTAGGCTTTCACCCAAATCTCTGATTTCAAGCGCATCTTGTGCCAAGTTCCCAGCGCATGACTTCACCGCACACGCGTGCGCCGCCAAACCAATTAGCGTTGCGCAGCGGCCCGCGTCTGACCCTGCAAACGAAGGAGACGGCTGACAAGGACGGCCGAAATACGCCCGGTGACGGGGAGTTTTTGAACTTCTTCGAAATCGCGAATGGCTTTCACTAGCGTCGTATCGACCCCACCCTCTGACTTTGCCACGGCATAACCCTGGGCTGCAAGTGATTGGGCGACGACCTTGACCACTGCAGCCGCTTCAGTTCCCTGCACTTCCGACTTTCCAGGCCGCGCAACAGCCGGCACCGCAGCACCAAGCACGATCCGGCCCAAGAGCTCCTGTGTCGGCTCTCCCGTCAGCGCGATGCCGTTGTCGTGTTCGAATGCCATGACGGCCGCTCTTGTGACCAACCCGGGAACGCCATCTGGCGCGCCTGGCGCATAACCGCGCGTGTCGAGTTCGCGTTGAATGCCCCGGACGACGTCTACCCGGCTCATCGCCAGATCGGAACCGGGCCGGGCAATAGCCGGTGATTGCACCTGCATTCGAGTTGTAGCACCTGCGGCCGGACGCAACACGATCGGCGCGCCGTTGGCATAGGTTTGCGCGGCTTGACTATCTTGGGTCATCTTCGCAGTCAGCGCCGCTGTTTCAACCGGCCCGACGCGGCGCTTCTCCTGAAAGAAAAAGAGATTAGCCGCCACGACTGCGCCAAGTACGAAAAATGCGCTTCCCGCCATGCGCGCGCGAAGTGACGTTAAATTTTGCAGCATAGACGGTCCGCTTCAGCTCTAGATTTTTTTCGAGTGCCGGTTTCCCGGCCGAGTATGTCGCGCGGCCGTTAACGAGCAATTAACCGAAGAAATACTGGCATTTCAAGGCCAATTAGCGCGCGGCTTCCGGTCCTTCAATTTTTAGACAAATGCATTCCAAACTTGCCGCAAAACCACTTCGAATTGCGGTGCCGGCAGACGCATTCTTTTGAGCAAAGCTTGGTAGGGTTACCGCTCAATCGGAAGGAAAGCCGTTGCGGGCGGCATCTTGAGACGATGCTTGCAACGAGTTCGGAGTTTGGACGATGGGACTTTTCAAATTGGCGGCGGTTGCCGCAGTTGGCATAGCGCTGCTACCGGCAGACCGCGAACAGCAAGAGATGCTGTACAATCGCGCGGCTCTGGCTGCCAATTGGGCCGTCACATTTTGTGATCGCAACGCCGCGACATGCACTCAAAGTTCCACACTCTGGGATCAGTTCCTGCAGAAAGCCGAGTTCGGCGCCAAATTGGCCTACGACATGATGACAGAAAAGGGTGAGGCGAACTTCGAAACAGGTGCCATATCCGTCTCCACACCCGCTCCTAGATCAAAGGTTCCACAAGTCAACACGTTGACACCCGGCGATTTGAAGCCGGCTTGGCGCGGAAAACCTGACCAAAAGCGCGGCTAATCGGTCGGCTAACCCTTGCAAGACTTGCAGGCGGGCCGCACCAGCGCCTATGTGTTGATCAATGGTGGTGCCGCACAGGCCCGCCCGCACAAGGCGCAACATGACACTCGAGAATATCAAATCTGATTTCGGCATCCTTGACGATTGGGAGGACCGCTATCGCTATGTAATCGAACTTGGCCGCGAACTCCCCGAATTGCCCCAAGAGCTGAGAACCGACGCCAACAAAGTACGTGGCTGCGCCAGCCAGGTTTGGCTGGTTACCGAGCGCATTCCAGCTGGCGGCGGCGGGCGCGATAAACTTGCCATGAGCGGCGCCAGCGACGCCTTAATCGTCCAGGGATTGATCGCCGTGCTCTTTGCCGTCTATGAGGGCAAAGCGGCGGATGAGATTGTAGCCATCGACGCACAGTCAATTTTTGCCGGGCTTGGCCTCAAGGATCACCTGACGCAACAACGTTCGAACGGCCTTGCCTCCATGGTCGAGCGCATCCGCGCCGATGCGCGTGCTGTCGCCGCAGACGAACCTGCCGATCAAGGTTGATCTGGCTCGATGCGCGGCTTGTAGTTTTCCGCGCCCCAATGATTGACGTGCACGGCATGCGTGCCGGCATGGCCCTGGTCATCGCGCACGAGCCCATAGTGCCTTGCGAGCCGGGCTAAGGCTATTTGCAGAACAATCTTGCCCGATCTCTGCGGCCATCCCGACGCCTTCTCCAAAGATTCGAGCCCCTTCAAAAAGCAGCACACATCAATCAGAATGCCAGCCAGTTCCGGCCCGGCCGCACGCAATGCCAGGCGCACACGCTCGCGCGCGGCCACAATGTTGTCTGCCAGTTCGACCCCAAAACCTGGTGCCGCCCGCCGCGCATTTTTATCGATCGACACGCCCGTCCAGTTGCCCGTTACCCGCGGCGTCATTTGCGAGAAATAGAAATCGGCGCGAAGCCGTTCGCCGGCATCAAACTCTGCATGCGAAATGAGCGGACGGCCCTCTTTGTCTTTGCGCCGCGCGAGCCACGAAAGCGGGCTCTCATCCCCATTCACGACAGGCCTGACATGCATTTGGCCACCAGTCCTGCCGTCACGTGTGTTGTGCCCACCAGTCTCGAAATTGGATGCAAAGCCGCGCTTCGTCTCACTCATGTTTTGAATCCTGTTGTCAGAATGGGAGCCGGTAAGCCGCCGGACGTTGCGCCATCACGGGAACGGCCATTTCGAGTAGCTCGAGCGCACGATCGAATTTTGGGTCGTCGCGCCGGTCTTCGATGGCCGCGCATGCGTAAGCGACCGTTGTGCGGTCGCGGGCGTAAAGCCGGCCAACGTCGCTCAAAGACATCCGGCAAGCGACGTGTGCCAGATACATCGAAACGTGGCGTGCTTGGATGAGACCTGGCTCGGGCCCGGTGCCGCAAGATCGGTTAAAGCACTCGGCGCCCATCACCCAAAACACAGCCATCTCGATAATCCGCCGCGCTTCGAGTGCGGCCGCGTATGCGGCACCATCGTACGTTACAGAGGGAAAATCTTCGAGTTCGGCCGTTTCTAAAAACTCTTGCGACGACTGAAGCATATGAAAACACCCGATCGACCTTCTCAATGTTTGCTATGATACGCTACACACCTCAAATCCGCAGCCAAATGTACTCAGATCCGTAAAGGCCGTTGCCCGGCAAACGAATTTGATTTCGCGTTCACCATGCTGCCGAAGAATTATAAGCAGATTTATCCCCGCCCCCCTGGCCGCAGGTGATCATGGGGGCATGGAACAGATCAGACGTACCCGCAACATGCCTGCAGATCAGCTGGCTGGCATCGCGTTTAACATGCAGAGACGATGCGGCGACCTTCAACGGCTGCTTGCCGCTTGGCCTCATGAAATCGAAGATGTCTCGACCGCCGGACGCCGCCGGACGGTTCGCCGGCTTGAGAAGGCCTTGCGTCAGGAGCGAGCCCGCGCGCGCGCCGGGCATTGGGCCTATGACGTGGCCCGGCATCAACAACTCTCGCGACACTTACGCGCCGAGAAGGCCGCACTTCACGATTTAGAATGTGCCGAACGTCAGCAGGACTTGTCTCATAGGCTCGGCTCTCAACGGCTTGGCTCGCAAAAAGAAAAGGCCCGCGTCTAGCGAGCCTTATGGCCTCCCAGTATGCCAAGCGTTGTATGTCAAGCGACGGATCAATCGCGGCGCGTACCGAGGCCCATCTTCTTTGCAAGGTCTGACCGGGCGCGGGCATAGTTGGGCGCGACCATCGGATAGTCGTGCGGCAGGCCCCACTTCTCGCGGTATTCCTCCGGCGACAGGTTGTAGTGGGTCCGCAGGTGCCGCTTCAGCGACTTGAACTTTTTGCCGTCTTCGAGACAGATGATGTAGTCCGCCATGATCGACTTTTTGACTGCGATCTTGGGCCTGTTGTCTTCACGCTCGATTGGAGCAGCCCGTCCAGCGGCACGGCTCAAGGCGGCATGTGTATCGGCGATCAAACCGGGAAGGTCGCTCGATGAAATAGAGTTATTGCTGACGTAGGCCGCAACGATAGTCGCCGTAATATTCACCAGTTCGGGTGGGCCAGAACCTTCCATACCCTATTCCTTCCAATGTATTCACCCTGGCTGCGTAAAAAATGCCCAGGATATTCTTCACTGTTGAGCGGCGTTCGAGATCTAACCCTTGGATCTACCGTCAACTCTCGAATTATGCTCGCAGCACCCCACCCCTAATCAGCATGGAGACTGCAAGTCTTAGGACAACATTCGAATTCGATTGTCAACAATACGTCTTTGCCATTTGTTGACATCGCTAATTCTTGGCGCTGACTTGCGCAACCCGATGAAAATACCGAGGGCGGTGCTGTCGTGCTAGGTCCGTCTGGCCTCCCGCACTCAAACCCAACGCACTCAAACCCTACGAACTCAAACCCAAGGCGCAGTTTCATCCATGTCCGATACGCCGTACGATTACACCTCGACAACTCCCCCGCAGGCCCGCCGCGCACCCGCCGTTTCATCTCATCACGGCGTCACCCTCACCGACGACTATGCTTGGCTCCGGGCTGACAACTGGCAGGAGGTGATGCGCGATCCCTCCGTCCTCGATCCCGAAATCCGCAAGTACCTCGACGCCGAGAACGCCTTCATGAAGGCAGGGCTTGCGGACACGCAAGATCTGCAAGACACGCTCTTCAAAGAAATGAAAGCGCGCCTCAAGGAAGACGACCAGCAGGTGCCAACGCCGCACGGGCCGTATGAATACTTCCCGCGTTTCGTCAAAGGCGGCCAGTACGCCCAGATGTGCCGCATCAAACGCGGCGGCAACGTCGATGAGCCGGAAATCCTGCTCGACGGCAACGCGGAAGCCAAAGACAAAACGTATTGGCACTTGGGTGGCTCGACCCATTCGCTCGATCACAAACTCTTGGCCTATGCGACCGACGACAAGGGCTCTGAACTCTACACCATCCGCATCCGCAATCTTGAGACCGGCGAAACACTCGCCGACGAAATTCCCGACACCCGCGGCGACATGGTCTGGGCGCGCGACGGTAAGACCCTCATCTACGTCCGAGTCGATGACAATCACCGTCCACTCTACGTCTACCGCCACACCATCGGCACACCCCTCACCGACGACGTGCTGATCTACGAAGAAAAGGACATCGGCTTTTACGTCGGTTTGTCTGCCACGCAATCGCAGAAGTTCATCTGCATCGACATCCACGACCACGAGACCAGCGAAGTCCGCTTGATCGACGCGGACGAACCCACGGCCGCCCCGCGCCTTGTCGAAGCGCGCTTGAAAGGCCACCAGTACGGCGTCGAACACCATGGTCGATGCTGATCATCACGACAAATTCGGAAAACTCCGAGGACTTCCGCATCGTCGAAGCGCCCGTTGAAACGCCCGGCAAGGCCCACTGGCACGAGATCGTGCCGCACAAGCCGGGCCGGCTCATCATCGAGACCGCCATATTCGAAAACTTCATGGCCCGGCTTGAGCGTGAGGACAGCTTGCCGCGCATCGTCATTACGCCGTTCAAAGACGGCGCACTCGATACCGCCAGCGAACACAACATCCAGTTCGACGAAGAGGCCTATGCCCTCGGCATGTCATCCGGCCTCGAATTCGACACAACGAACCTGCGCATCACCTACTCGTCGATGACGACTCCGGCGGAAACCTACGACTACGACATGGCCGCCCGCACGCGCACGCTCAGAAAGCGCCAAACCGTGCCGAGCGGACACAACCCGGAAGACTACGTCACCCGCCGCTTGTTCGCGCCAACAGCCGACGGCGAAACCGTTCCCGTCACGCTGCTTTACAAGAAATCGACCCCGCTCGATGGCTCGGCGCCCGTGCTACTCTACGGCTACGGCGCCTATGGCATTTCGATGCCGGCTGCCTTTGCAACCGCGCGCCTCTCTCTTGTGGATCGCGGCTTCATCTACGCCATCGCCCACATTCGCGGCGGCAAGGACAAAGGCTACCGCTGGTACACCAACGGCAAGATGAAATCACAAGGTCAACACCTTCACGGATTTCATCGCAGCTGGCGACTATCTCGTCACAACCGGATTGACCCAACGCGGCCGCATCGTCGCGCAAGGCGGGTCGGCCGGTGGCATGTTGATGGGCGCAGTTGCCAACATGGCGCCCGATCTGTTCCTTGGCATCATTGCCGAAGTGCCGTTTGTCGACGTCTTGAACACCATGCTCGACAAGGAGTTGCCTCTGACGCCGCCGGAGTGGCCCGAGTGGGGCAACCCGATCCTCAACGCGGACGAGTTCGCTACATATCAAAAGCTATTCGCCCTACGACAACGTCGGACCACAAGCCTATCCGCACCTCCTGGCGGTTGCCGGCTTGACCGATCCGCGCGTCACCTATTGGGAGCCCGCCAAGTGGATCGCGAAGCTGCGCGCCCTCAACACCAGTTCAAATCTCGTGCTGCTCAAAACCAACATGGGCGCCGGGCACGGCGGCGCGTCGGGCCGCTTTGAATCTTTGAAGGATACCGCGCTGACTTATGCGTTCGCGCTGAAGATATCCGGCCAGCACACGGTGTCGTAGGCCGGGGCTCGCTGGCACGCGGCAAATCCTAACGCTTCGTCAACGCAGGAACTCGCATTTGCCGGGACTTTGATAAGAGGTCGAGGCGCTCTATTTTCCTGGCTTTCACCACACCGTGCGAAGGCACCAGCCGCTTGGCCCAATACCTCGCATTTGAACGGCCAGGGTTAGCACTTGAAGACGCCATTGATGCATAGTTGGTCTCAAGGAAGCCTGCGGTGGGCGCGGCTTCCTGGCCCGTCAAAGGGGCCGTGGCAATAACAGCCGTTTGAAATTCCCCGCTTCCGTCGCCCGCGTCTAGCGAGCGGCTTGGAAACGGATCTGCGAGACACTTTGCACTTCTTGACGTGACGACCTGCACTTCTTGACGACCTCACTCCTGAAACTCGCGAGGCGGAGCCCCAAAAGCTCCGCCTCATTTTTTTGTGGGGGGAGTGAATTGTGAACGCTTACCGCTTCTTTGCGGGTTCGCGCTTTTCTGCCCAGCCGATGAAAAGTCCGATCAGGAACGTCATCGAAGCATAGACCCATAGGTTCTTGATCCAAGGCCCGAACTCGCGCTCGGCTTCTGCTGACACTGCTGCGGCAATGCAGGCGGCGATAACCACAGAGATACCAACGGCGATACCGGTCGGGTGCGCAATATCGGCGTCTTCGTCCAGCGTTCCCCGATACAAGCGCACAAGCCAAACACCTAGGATCGACGGGAAGCCTATAACGCAGGCTCCGAACACGAGCATCATCGCTATGCCCATAGCATTCCCTCCGTCATTGCTTCGCCGCGCGTTCTTGATTGAGGGCGAACAGCTTTTCCAAAATCTGCTCGTCCGTCAAATCGCTCGGGCCAGCCGTAGGCGGCGGCGACAGCGGCGTCGAGATCCTTGTGCGCATGGTCGAGCCATGCGGGGCGTTCGTTGTAGAGCTTGGTCAGCGTGCGATTTTTGAGGATGGCGGCGGCCTTGTCGTCAACGGGGAGAATGCGGTCGGGATAGCCGGGCACGACTTCGGGCACGCGTTTGACGAGGTCAGGCGGGTTCAGCCAGTTTTCGCGCAGTTCGTTCAGCCGAGCGGCGGCCTTGGCAATGGCAATGGCGCGCGGATCGGCGGCGTACTGCGAGGCCTGGAATATTGGGGGTGAGGCCTTCGGGGAAGGGGAAGGTTTCGAAGCAGGTCGTCGGCGTGTAGCGCGGATCGTTGCCAACGCCGAGCCACGTGCACATGCGCAGCGACCACAGCTCGTGAAACTTGGAATGCAAAATCCCGAACGTCGTGTCGTCGTCGCGGGCAAATACAAGACAGGTGTTCTCCGGAATCTGCGTAGGATGCAGCCAAACGAACAATCGCCACTTAGACACCTGCGGAGTGGCTATGAACCGAGGCAGACCTGCGATAGCTTGGCGCATCGCCGGGCTTCGGCGCTTATGCAGCCACCAATTTTCTGAAAGGTATTTTTCGCGCTTTTGTTCTCGCTGCGGTTTTACGTTGCGCTCAACATGTTCAAACGGGCTTTGATATAGTGCCGCATCACGAACTTCCATTTCATCAAAAACAACAACCCACAGATCCGCATTTCGGCGGACAACATCTGAGGCGTTGATTATTGGCCTCAAAACCGCAGAATTTCGCTTTCCGTTCGGATTGACGGGACCTAGCAGCCATTCCCTTGCTACGTCACCCGGAATGTCGAACGGACCATTCGTTTGGTAGCCTGCAAATGCCACTGCTAAATTTTCGACAAATCTGGCTGGTGACTTCAAATCATTTTGGGGCGAGTTATCGACTTCCAAGTCGGGCCCTATCGAGGTGACTCGGAGCCCGTTGAGAAATTTGGCTGCCGTTGGATGTTGGCGTTCGAATGACACGATCGAAACCCTGACGGAAGCTCCATCATTGACCCAAGGCTCGTCGGACCACGCATCGACGATCATGTGCCTATCGCAGAATTCTGCGGAGGATGTTCTGACTTTCACCACCACGTATTGAATTAGTAGCGACCAAACCAACCCTATTCACTTGGGAGTTTGACAACATTGCTTCTGATTTCACGAACCAATAGGTTACAAGATCTGCGTTGCCGGTGAGTACGGTGCGATGTAAATTTCTCAATTTTGAAACGTAGTCGGTGCCGAGCTCTCTCAGCATAAACCGCTGACCCAAAAACGGCGGGTTGCCGATAATCACATCCGCTTCCGGCCACGCCGCTTCCGTGCCGTCCGGGTTCAGCAGCGCGTCGCGGCACTCGATTGTCTCCAGGCTTTTCAAAATCGGGTTCTTGGACACGCCAAAACCCTTCTCGCGCATCCACTGAATTTCGCCGATCCACACAGACACCCGCGCCAGCTCGGCCGCAAACGGGTTGATCTCGATGCCTTTGACGCACTCCGGCCCAACACTCGGAAACGCCGGCGACAGCCCCAGGCTTTCCGCCTCGATGTTCACCCGCGCTTCGATGTCCTTCAGCGACTTCAAAGCCAGATACAAAAAGTTGCCCGATCCGCACGCCGGGTCGAGCACGCGGAAGTTTTTCAACCGCTCGATGAAGGCGATGCGCAGCGCCTCGGCCTCGTTCCGGGCTTTGGTTTTCGCGCCTGCCGATTTTGCGGATTTCGATTGCGCCAGTTTGGCTTCGATCTCGTCCCGCGCCGTCTGCCACTCCCGCAGCAGCGGCTCGATGATGACCGGACGCACGATCATCATGATCTTTTCCGCGTCCGTATAATGCGCGCCGAGCTGCGAGCGTTTACCGGGGTCCAGCCCGCGCTCGAACAGCGTGCCCATGATCGAGGGGTTGATTTCCGACCAGTTCTGCTTGGCCGCCTCCAAGGCGATGCGGATATCGTCCTTCGTCAGTGGCAGCGCCGCGCCATCCTCGAACAAGCCGCCATTGAACCAGTCAATCGGAGTGAAATCTACGCGGCCATGCTTCTGGGCCATGGCTGTAAACAGCGTCTCGGCGTTGGCGACGAACTCATCCGGATTGGTCAGACTCGCCTGTAACATCCGCTCGAACATTTTCTTCGGCAGCAGATCGACGTCTTCGGCGAACATGCAAAAGACCATGCGATTGACGAAGTGCGCGACCTTTTCAGGGTCATGCCCGCGCTCGCGCAGGTTCTGGGCAAGGGCCACGAACTTTTTTGCCACCTCTTCCGTCGTCGCGTTGGCCGAACGCTTCGGCTTTAGCTCATGGACGGTATCTTCCGAAAACGCCCAGAGCAGCTTTTGGCGAAGCCGCACGTCCTTCAGGTCGTCGAGTTCGAGGACGTGGCTTTCCTGAACCTGGCTCGTCCAGTTGGTGTGCAGCTCAATGCGCCGCATATCCGAAACAATCAGCAGCGGCGGATTTTCGAGATCGCTGGCGTAGAGCTTCAATTGACGCAAAGCGTCTTTGAGGTCCTTACCCGGACTTTTATACTCCCAAGCGAAGCAGCCGCGCTTCCAAACGTCCGCGTAGCCCTTACCGCCGCCGACCTTATCGACATTGACTTCGAAACCGTAGCCGCCGTCCATGAGTGATGTGCCGGATGGCTCCGGCACGCCTAGAACCCGGCAAAGTTCGCGGAAATGCGTTTGCGCGCCCTGCTTCTCGTTGAGCTGCGAACTCTTCCAGCTTTTGATAAAATCGTCTGCAGCGATTGTCCCCATGCCCCACGATTATCAGACACCACCACGATGAGCAAACACCCCCCAAAAACAAAAAGGGCCCCGTAAGGGGCCCTTCCGTCTCAAGAGGCAGCGCTAAGCTGCGTCGGCTTGGAAGGTCGGAGATTTGAGAGCCTCCTCGATGCCAGTTCCGGACTTCAGTGATATTCCAATGTACCTCACTCGTCCTGCGATGCGTTCTTTCTTCACGCCGAGATCTGCGAACTCGCGTCCGAAGCTCGGCAACGCAAGAGGCTCCTTGTTCTTGGTTTCGCACCACGAACAATAATCCTCGTACAGTTGAGTAGCAGTAACACTCGATCCGTCCTGGACCTCGATGCTCTCCTTGTAGAAGCGCTCCACGTCTGTTTCCGGAGCAACCAGTCTTGCCGGTGCGGCTTTCGTTTCGACAACCCGTGTCTCCACGGTTTTCGCTTCGATTGGCTGCCTTTCGGGCAGCGTCTCGATCGTGCGGTTGTCGTTTGCACCAGAACGCGGCTTCTTGACTTGAACAGCCGGTGTAAGCACCGGAGCTGCCACTGTTGCCGCAACAGTGTCTTCCTCTGACACGCGTCTCGCGGTGCGAGAAGCGGCCGGAGCGTAGCTGTCGTAGAGACGCCACTGGCTAAAGGCGACGTACATGCCGAAACCAGAGCCGATTTCGAGCAGGAGCGCGACGAACACCGCCATCGCCGTCTGCACGCTTTCGACTTTGATGCCCGGTATGGCGAGCGTCGCAAGATCGGCAAGAACTTTCGCTTGCGGATCGGCACCCGCAGTCGCGGACGAGCCTTCCATGCCTGCAAGTTTTGCCTTGATGTCGGCTATGCGCGTATCGTTTGACGTTGCCGCCTTGGCAGACGCAAGCTCCGCTTCGAGGTTATGATACCCCTGGCAGTATTTTTGCTCTGACTTGGACGAAACGTCTTTACAGCCGTTCGACCATTTCCAGCCGGGTTGCGACTTGTAACTCTGGATCGACGCCTGCACAGCCTCGTGAGGCCGGTGCTGCGGGGTCCACGCTGCCGCTTCTTCTGCGCGTTTCAGATCGGCTCTCAAACCATCATAGGCTTGATTGACCTGAGTGCGTTGCGCCGAAGCGTCGGCCCGTTGTTGAGCCGCAAACCCAAGCGCGCTCGTCAACGAGTAGCTGGTCACGACCGTCCAAACGAGAACGGAGGCTATGGCTTGCGACCACATCCTGTTTCGAATTGCGGCGAAAAAGAAGAACGGGATGAGCGCCTTCAAACAGTCGGCCGCAGCGGATGCCGCACCCAACAATTGTCCGTCAAACTCTGTTCTTCCGAGACTAAACCCAAATTGCCAGTTCATTGCGGCAGACACGGCAAGCAGTACGCCGGCCGCCATAACACCCAATACGCCTAGAGCATGTCTTAGCATTGCCCTCTCCTATGCGAGGGCCGGTTCAACGACATACAAATACCGGCCATTTCCGTCTTATGACCGCGCGCTGAGAAGCACACACGCCAGCCAAACCCCCAAAACGCAAAACAGGCGCAACCGCGACGTGCATCAACCTCTGTATCTGTGAGCTCCGAGGCCATCCCCATGGCCAACGGCAGACACCGAAGATCCGCACGCGACGTTCACGCTTGAGAGCCATTGCTCCGCACAAGCTCCAAGTTATCCCAGTGGTCATCGCCGCTCGATCCCAGCTGTGGATGAAACCCGTTCACAATGTGCAGGGCGTAAGAAAAACACGCGAAACAGATCCCCTCATTGCGGCAACGCTATGTGATTCGATGTGAAGTGTTAAGGGAATCATACCGATAAGCGTTGCCCGTATGCATCATTGGCGGGCCATCGTGATGCCCGGATCACGCAACGGACTTCACACGGCAGGGTCTTATCAACCGGTTGTCCCCAGACACGGCCGAGGACACCCCCGAGCTGTCCACAGGCCTGGAAACATTGTTCACAGGCGCATGCGACGAACAGCGCTCGGATCGAGCATAGCGTACTCAGCGCGAAACACCTTTCACACTTGCGCTACAGACATTCCCTATGGTTGCAGATAAGAGTTATTTGTTTACCAATTGTAAGAATATGGTGCAAACTGATGGATGTATCACTTCCATGCGCTGCGCGGACGGTCTAAGCCGTTGTCACTCAAGCAGTTGCGCTGGTAGCGGGTCACCTGAATGGGGGACGGACCTTAAGACCGCGAGCGGGAACTTCGAACCAAACTAGTAACTGCGTTGGGTTTTGACTGGAGGAGTTAGAGAGACATGCAACGGCTCAGTGGCTTGTTGTTGATGCTCGCGGGCGCATCACTCGGGGCTTATTCACTTATTCCGCCGCCGCAAGATGGCGAGGAGAGGTTACGGGAAGTTACACGCATTTCGGCGGCGCCTGACCGGGCCGCCGGGTCTGCGGTACCCGCTGCGCGGACGACCGGAGCGCCATCAGTGCCCGCTGGCGCCGCAATAGATAGCGCCCCTCAAAAGGCATCAGAACTGGCCGCTGCTATGCCGGTGCGGCCATCAAGCACCTGGAGTGCGATCGTTTCCTCGGAACCAGCCGCGCAAGGCCGGATGACGTCGTCCAAACCAGGCGACGGTGAAGCCCGCGTACAGCTGACCCGCGATCTTCAGCGAGAATTGCAGCGTGTTGGCTGCTACGACGGTGAAGTTACCGGCAATTGGACTCCTTCGACCAAGCGCGCCATGGGCACGTTCATGGATCGGGTCAACGCCACTCTGCCAATGGAAGAGCCCGACTACATTCTTTTGACGCTCGTCCAAGGCCACACCGCAGCTGCCTGCGGCACAGAATGCCCTTCTGGTCAGGCCATATCAGCAAACGGACGTTGCGTGCCGAATGCTGTCGTGGCGGGCGCCACGCGTAAAACTCAACGCGACGAACAACGCCGCGTCTCAGAGGAGCAACGCGTTGCGGACCAAGTGCGCACCGCTGATGAGCAGCGCGTTGCCAACGAGGCTCGCGCGGCGGAGACCAAACGCTTACAGGATATGAAACGCGTTGCCACGGAACGCCGTCTTACCGACGAGAAAAGAGCTGATGAACAGCGGGTTGCCGTGCTGAAAGCAAAGGCGAAAGCGGAATTGGCAGCTGCTGGAACCGTGCGTCGGGAGCGATCGGCTGATGTATCTCAGCAGGTGGTCGCTCAAGCGGGACCAGAGCAACTGCCTTGGCTCAAGGACGATCAACTCCAAACGTCAGACACGGCACAAGCGAGACGTCCCGGCGGCATGATGTCGATCGGCGGTCCCAAATTGGCAAAGGCGGAACTGCCAGATAGTGCTTTGAACGTGACGCCTGATGCCGGCCCACGTCCCATGAATTCTGGCAACGAGTCTGGAATTGCCGATGACCAGGACGGGCCGGACGAATCCGCGGTGCCTGAGTTGACACCACCCGGACCGGTTGAAGCGAAGCGTCCTGCGGTCAATAGCCCACAACAAGGTCTTTCCGGAACAAAGTCCGGCCCAGCCGCAGTTCCTGGCCGTCCGGGAAGTAAGTCTGGTGTGACGGTTCGTGGTTTGGCCGGAAGCAAGTCTGGTGTCGCGGCTCAACACTATGGGGTGCCGCCTCGTGCGTTCCGCCCTCGTGTTGTTGGCAAAAAGCGCGCGCCACAAGCCTATGCCTATCGCGCGCCAAAACCGAAGTACTATGTCTACGCTGCGAACGCCGCCTTTAAGCCCAAGAAGTCGAAAGTGTACAAGCCTCATTACAACATGATGCAAGCGTTGAGCGGCGGTTTCTTCTAGCCGCACTTGCGCCCGGCAGCATCTTACTAGTGTACGGCATAGAGTTCATTGACGGCGAGTTGATTGGCGGCCTGGCTCCAAAAGAGTCCGGCCGTTCTTATTTCGCAGCTGAATGCAAAACGCCAGCGCGCAGCCAATCGAGATACTCGGCAGAGCCGCCAATCACGGGCAGCACTAGAATGGCGGGAACGTCATAAGTGTGGTGGGCTCTGATGAAGTCCATGCAGTCGCCGGTCCGGCCGGCAATCGTCTTCGCGATCAAGACGGCTTCGGTGGCACTCTCGATTTTGCCCTCCCAAGCGTAGATCGATATCATTCCGGGCAGTATATTAATACAGGCTGCGAGGCGCTTCTCGACCAACCCCCGGCCAATTTCGATTGCCGTCTCTACGCTCGGAAATGTTGCGTAAACCATTATCGCGGCACTGTCCGGACTTGTCTCGCCAGCACCACTACTCTCTTCCCCGCCGCCCTTGGCAACCGGGGGCTTGTTGTTTTCCGTCACTTGAGCCAGCCTCCCTTTCTCCATCGTCGCATATGACCGGTTCAACCGGACCGGCAAGGTATCATTCAAATACTTCACCCAAAGTACACAATGGCAAAACCAAAGGGCAAATTCGAGAAAATCGCGTTCGTTGCGAGCGACGTGCGCGAGGCTATCGAGGCCCGCGAAGCACTGGAAGCACGCTACGGCGCTGCGGAGCCTGAAACCGCAGATGCCATCGTCGCTCTGGGCGGCGACGGCTTGATGCTGCAGACGCTGCATCGCTTCATCAACGACAAGATCCCGATCTACGGCATGAACCGCGGTTCGGTCGGGTTCTTGATGAACGAATACCGTGAGGAGGGACTGCTTGAGCGCCTGACCGCCGCTGAGGTGACGCGAATACATCCGCTTGCCATGATCGCCTATGACAGCGCCGGTAAAGCCCACAAAGGTCTCGCTATCAATGAGGTCTCTCTCTTTCGGGAAAGCTACCAAGCGGCAAAGCTCCAGATCACGATCGACGGCAAAATGCGCATGGAAGAATTGATTTGCGACGGCGTACTCGTTGCCACGCCTGCCGGTTCGACGGCCTACAATCTCTCGGCGCACGGTCCCATACTGCCTATCAATACGCCGCTCTTGGCATTGACGCCCATCAGCCCCTTCCGGCCGAGACGCTGGCGTGGAGCACTTGTACCTAACAAGGCCCGCATCTCTGTCCAAGTTTTGGAACACGAAAAGCGCCCCGTCAGCGCCGTCGCCGACCATTTCGAAATCCGACATGTCGTCAAAGTCGAAATCGAAAAGGCCAGAAACGTCGAGTTGGTAATGATGTTTGATTCCGACCACAGCCTGGAAGAGCGGGTACTAGCCGAGCAATTCAGGTTCTAGCACTTTAGCGATTCAGCGGCACCGGTTTGGCGGGTGCGTAACTTCTCGTGTTGCCGCGTTTCTTCGAAAAACAGGTATTCCCGCCGCTGCAGGCTATTCTTTGGTCCATGCTCAAACTAGCGCAACCGCGCAAGTGATCCGTTGGGCGCGGGATCACTCTGTGTCACCGTGCCCTTCAACGCACGCACTCCAAAGGCGAAACGCTCAGAATTGCCGGCCGCGCCGTCCAGTGGTTTAGCAGTCCCGCCGTTGACAAGTTGCGTGAGCTTTGCTTCGAGTGCGGCAACTGAAATGCCGGGCGCCGGATTCAATTCGCCAGCCAGTTCCGGTAGAGCGCCAGCGGCCTTTGCCTGAGGGCTATTGGCGAGCGCGGCACAAAATCGTTGCGCGCCTGCAATGCCGTGTACATGCGCGAACAACAACACCCCTGGTGTCGGCTTATTCCCAAGTGCGCTCAGTAGCGTTTGATTTGTGCGCGTTGCGGCAGCAATCACCCGGGTCACAACTTCGCTGTTATACTGCAAGGCACTGATCTCCGCCCGGTCGGAATCCGATGGGACGTAAGGCTTGCCGGAAGACGTGATGAAAATACGATCCGCGTAGTACTTCAGCACGCTGGACTGTGGTCCGGCCGTTTTGACAGCACGCAGCCAAATGTCGTCCGCCATCGCAGCGCCGCGAGGCACATCGCTCAATGAAACCGTGGAGATTTGTGGGGAATGGTGTGCGGAAACCCGACTGGCCTTCTCGACCGGAGCATCAAGCGCCAGCGAGAAGGCCATAATGAGATATGCGGGTACTTCCCAAAGACTACTCAAGGTGACACTCCAATACCGACGCGGACGGGAACGCAACTCAAGAGCCCCAACGAAGGGCGCACTGAAGCTCAGAATACACGCAGTGTTATGAACAGCCAGTTAAGGGTGAATACGGAGTTTCAGGCTGGCCCTTATGCTGGCCAGCGCGTAACGAGGCTCCCAACGTCGGGGCGCTCGCGCTCCTCGGGCTTTTCGGCGGCCGTTCCGATGTAAATGAACCCGGCGACCCGCTCGCTGTCTTTAAGTTGCAGAGACTTCCTGACGGCTGGGCTGTAGGCAATCCATTCCGTAATCCAACACGTGCCAAAACCCAGGGCATTGGCGGCAAGGCAGGTATTGAAACAGGCTGCACCGGCGGACAGCACCTGTTCCCATTCAGGGGCCCCGGGTTTGGGTTTAATCTCGGAAATGACGGCCAAAACCATGGGTGACCGCAGAAACCGGCCCCGCTCCGTTTCCAAGCGCACGTGGCTTGGCGGTTCTTTTTCCTCCAACCGGCAGGCCTCAGCAAAAATTTCGCCGATACGCGCCCTGGCGGTGCCCTCGAACACAATAAAGCGCCAAGGAGCGAGTTTCTTGTGGTCAGGTACGCGTGTTGCGATTTCGAGGATCCGATCGAGCTCCGCTGAGCTGGGGCCAGGCGCTAACAGCTTGTCAGGCTTGACAGAACGGCGGTTGGCCAGAAATCCGAGAAGGGGATGGTCCATGTTCTTTCCGGTGGATGCGTGTCAGCCCCCTCGCTATCGCAAAAGCGTCTCTGGTACAATAACACCCGCCGCCCTAGGCAAGCTTGATTCCGAACAGGTCCCATGCGCCACCGTGCTTTGACATTCATCCTTTTGCTCGTGCTCATTTGGCAGGTGCCAACTGCAGGTGCCGGCGACGTCCCGACAACACTGTTTCTCATTGATGGATCGGGCTCCATGTGGGGCCGGTTCGAACCCGACAACCGCGCCAAAATCGACGCCGTGCGCGAACTCTTGAAACCGGTCATCACGCAGGCTGGCCAATCCCAAATCGGCCTCGCCTCCTTCGGCCATCGCCGCAAGGGCGACTGCAGCGACGTCGAAATTATTGCCGCGCCCGGATTGGAGCGAGATCCTGTCCTTTCGCCACTCGAAAAGCTTAACCCAAGAGGCAAAGGGCCGCTCGTTGAAGGCCTGCGCCAGTCCGTCGCCGCCATCGGCACGAACCGCCCGGCCTCCATCATCGTCATCAACGACGGCGCCGATAACTGTCAGCAGGATGCCTGTGCGGCAGCGGCGGAGTTTGCAAAAGCGTCGCCAGGCATCGCCATTCACATGATCAGCATCGGTGTCGATCCCGCTGATCATCCTCGGCTCTCTTGCGTCGCCAAAGAAACCGGCGGACAATTCTTCGACGTCGCCGACCCAATCTCCCTGGCGGCCGCAATCGGCGATGCTGTGGGCCGCACGCCCGCAGCGTCCGAACAAACCGAAACCCCAGCCGTCAGCTCGGGGGCTGACAGCAGCACAATCGCGGGCGCAACTCTAAACGCAACGGCGGTGCTGACCGAAGGAGCCAAGCCCCTCGCGCTGCCGCTGCAGTGGCGCGCATTTAAAAGTGGCGGCACTATCGTGGTTGCCAGTGCTGAAGCAGCTCAATTCTCGGCCGTCCTCGACCCCGGCAACTATGACGTGGAGGCGCGGCTAGGTACCATCACGGTCAAACAGCAATTCTCGATCGAGAATGGAAAACCAACATCGGTCACCGTCCCTCTCAAGGCGGGGCGGCTGAAAGTCAACGCCAAGCATACCAAGGAAGGCGCCCCGGCCGGCTCGGCCGTTGTCACCATTCGGGAAACGGGATCAACCAATGCCGGGACCGCATGGCTTGGACGCGTCGATAGAGCGGATACGATCCTGCCTGCGGCCACCTACACTGTCGTGATTGCCGAAGGGCACATCCGCCAAGAGCGCCAAGTCACACTGAGTGCTGGTTCCGACACAGCGGTTGACTTCGTTCTGGGCACCGGCCGCATTGAGCTTTCTGCGGTCTTGCACGAAGGCGGAGAACCTCTTAACGACGTGACGTTTTCCGTTTCAGAAGACGATCCCGAAAGCCTGGATGGCCGGCGGGAAATCGCGCGCTCGCTGGCTCCCACGCCCGAGTTTCAACTACCGGCCGGTACTTATTACATTGCCGCCCGCTCAGGTGAGGCGGAAACGCGCCAGCGCATTGCCGTTGGCGCCGGCGACATCGTCAAACGCGTGTTGCCACTCGGCGCGACACAGCTCAAGGTCACTGCACCGGCGAACCTGATCGCCCAACAAGAACGGCACGGCATCGTTTATCGCGTTATCAGTCTTGAAGGCGACAAGCGCGAAGTGGCGCGTGCGGCAACACCCGGTCTCGATGTTGTCTTGAATGCGGGCCGATACCGCGTTTTGGCAACGCTCGAAGCCCATAACTTCACGGCGGCCCAAGATATCACCCTTGAATCCGGGAAACCCGCCTCCGTCATCATGAAATTCGACGCCGCTGAAATCGGCTTCAGACTACCTGCCGTCAGTGCAGCTGTTCCGGGCGATATCTTCTGGGAGATCAAGGACCATAAAGGGCGCGCCTTCTGGCACGCGGCCGTTGCTGAGCCAAAACTTCTGCTGGCACCTGGCCGCTACACGGTGCGCGTGGAAACACGCGACCGGGGGAGCGAAGCGGCTTTCGAAGTTCGTTCCGGTGAGAACCAGCAAATCGAGCTAGGACCGAACTAATTTCCTGCATCTGTGTGAAAGAGTGACATTGCCTGACTTCTGACACGCTAAAATGTTTGCACCTTATTAGGCTCATGTAACGGTCGAAGGACCAATCAAACTCAAAATGTCAAAGCCGAGGCCCGCCGCCATATCGCTGTTCGCGCGTCTTCGCTCGATCTCTATGATCGTGCTGGCCGCCGCATTAGCTTTACCTGTTATGACTGGCAACGCATCGGCCGAACCCGAAGCTGGGTGGCAAGCCGACGTGGAAGTTAAAAAAACACCGCCCGCTGCCCCCGCGCAACCAAAGTCTGTCAAACCTCAGAAAGCCAACCCTAACACGACCGTCATAGAGCGTAACGGCACAGCATCCGATACGCCCGGCAGCATACAACTGAAACTCGTTGCCCTTCTAACCGCCGACGGTCAGCAGATCGACCAAGGCATGGTTTGGCGCATTTACCAGCACGGCACAGGTTCGGCCGCAAAATCCAAACTCGTGACCGAAAATCGCGACGCAAGTCCGGCGCTGAAATTGCAGCCCGGCGACTACACCATCAATGCCTCGTTCGGCCGCGCCAATCTTACCCGCAAGGTAACGGTCAAGCCCGGAACAGCTGCAACGGAACAGTTCGTATTGAATGCCGGCGGATTGCGTCTGAACGCCAGCGTCGGCAGCAAGCCAGCACCTGACGGCGTGGTGACGTATGCCATATACTCGGACGATCGCGACCAGTTCGCAAACCGAACGGCCGTCATGTCCGGCGCCAAGCCTGGTCTTATCATCCGCTTGAACGCAGGCATCTATCGGGTCGTCTCTACCTATGGAGATGCAAACGCACGCGTTGAAACCGACGTCACCGTGGAAGCCGGGAAACTAACTGAAACAGCAGTTACCCACTCGGCAGCCAAAGCCGCTTTCAAGCTGGTGACCAGGGAGGGCGGCGAAGCATTGCCTGACACGCACTGGACCATCCATTCAGCGACGGGTGAAACAATCAAGGAAAGCGTCGGCGCTCTGCCCACACACATCTTGGCGCCCGGAGACTATACTGTAATTGCGAAATCCGCTGGACGTGTTTTTCAGCGGAAATTCACTCTGCGCGACAGTGAAATGGCCAACGTAGAAGTCATGGCCCAAGGTCAAGGTGCCGATTCACCAGCAGACGGCATCAACCCGTCTCTTGAAATAAATCCTTCGCTCGAACTCAAAAATCCGTAAGCACCCAATCTGTCGGACAACCGTTGGCGCGCATGCGCCTGTCGATGTCATCGGCCTCGTCCGCCTTGCCATCCCGTTGAAACGCTGTCCGTGCCAGCTGCCACTGCTCGCATGCTGCAGTTAGATCTCCATGATCAAGGGCAGCCTCGGCCAACGCAATTCTTGCAGCCGCGTGCACATGCCCGGGCCCATGTTGCGAGCCAATTCCCGCGGCCGAACGTAATGCGGATTGCGCTTCTTTTTCAAGACCCAGGGTGCGCCTCTGCTCGGCGAGAAGAAGATACATCGCGGCCATCACATGATGCTTTCCTCCAGCCTCTGCAGCGGCAATCTCACGTTCAATAGCGGTGATTTCGCCGTGCGCTAGCGCCCTTGCAGAATTGTGGCGGCTCATCGAATTCATAGGCGTAGCCGTCTCCTGGTTTGATAACAGTGCGTCCATGGCTGGCGCCGTCGAAACGACGGTCAGCGGGCGATGCCGCTTCGCCCTGTGGCGCGCCATTAAATGGCTGATAAGCACCACCAAGACGAGCACGGGCACTGTGAGTATGAGAACCTGAAGCAGTACCTCGGGTTGCAGCACATCGGACACGGGCCCCTCCTCCCCCTACCCGCTTACTGGCTAGGTGCGCCAGTCATAATTCGGGATATCAACCACTACCTGAACGGCGCTGAATACATCAGTCCGCCTTTAGTCCAGAGGTTGTTGAGCCCGCGTTCAAGCTTGAATGGCGACGCCTGTCCAAGCGTCCGCTCGAATATTTCCGCGTAATTGCCGACTTGTTTGACGATTTGGTAAGTCCAATCGCGCGCCAACCCCATCGGCTGGCCGAGGTTCGCCTCTTCACCTAGAAACCGGCGAATATCCAGAACGGTTGACGTTTTCATTGAATCGACATTCGCGCTGGTCAAACCCAGTTCCTCTGCTGTCACCAGCGCCATGGCATTCCAGCGTACGATTGCGAACCATTCGTCATCGCCCGTTCTCACGGCCGGCCCGAGTGGTTCTTTACTGATGACTTCAGCCAAGAACACATTGTCAGCAGCGTTCGCAAGCCGGCTGCGCTCTAACGCAAGCAACGATATATCGCCCGTCAGAACGGTGCACCCACCCGCTTCATAGGCTTTGACCAGATGCTCCCACCGGTCTGATGAGATCAGCTGAAAACGCATTTTATTGCGCGCGAAAAATTCAGAGACGGCGCGCTCTCCGGAACTTCCGGGCAAGACACAGATGGAAGCACCAGACAGCTCCAGAACACTTGAGACAGCGTGACCGCGCGGAGCAAGAAAACCTTGCCCATCGTAAAACAGCACTCCTGCATAGCGGACATGAAGATCGGTATCGCGCGATAGGGTCCAGGCTGTCGTGCGCAGCAAGACGTCAACTTCGCCATCCTGCAGCGCCTTGAAGCGATCGGCTGACTGCAGGGCGCGAAACTTGACCGCATCCTTTTTACCAAAGACCGCAGCGGCGAGCGCCGAACAAAACTCGACTTCGAGACCACTCCACCGCCCTTCGGGGCTGACTTGGGAAAATCCCGGAGCATTGTCGCTGACGCCGCAGTTGATGTAGCCGCGTGCCTTCACTTGCTCAAGAGTCGGCCTCTTTGCCGCCAACGCGGACGGCGCGGCACCCAGCGCCAGGAATATCCAAATAACGGCCAGCGAGCGCATGAACGGCCGCACGATCGACATTTCGAACAAAATTGCACCTCTTGGGACGATCATCCTGTGCCGGTAGCAAATGCCACTGCAATAGTGATCCTTCCGGGGAAAAATCATCGATAGCACACTTCACGCGGCGCAAGGCACTGGTCAAGCCCTTGACCAAAGTCTTATCTTACGCCACCAGGGGCTTAGACGGCTGGAGGCGCGACAAGACGTATGACAAATCCCAGCGGCGGCGCACCGCCAAAGGCCGGTGAAATGCCCGGCGAAGCCACCCAAATCGTGCACCACGGCCGCCACCCCGAGGCGCAGCACGGCTTCGTTAACACACCCGTTTACCGTGGCTCAACCGTTCTATTTCCGACCCTAGCCAAGATTAAATCTCGCGACCAGGCCTATACCTATGGCCGCCGGGCAACGCCGACCACGCATGCCCTCGAGGACGCCATCACGGCGCTGGCGGGCGGCAGTTCAACAATCCTGACCTCATCGGGTTTGAGCGCGGTATCGACAGCACTACTCGCCTTTGTGCAATCCGGCGATCACATCTTGATGGTTGACAGCGTCTATCAGCCGACGCGGACGTTTTGTGACAAGATGCTGGCACGCCTCGGAATTGAGACGACTTATTACGATCCACTGATCGGCGAACGTGTCAGCGAGCTGATCAAATCGAACACTCGCCTGATCTTCGTCGAGAGCCCTGGATCGCAAACCTTCGAGATGCAGGACATCCCCGCGATATCTAAAGTGGCGCGGGCAAAAAATATCTGGCTTCTAGCTGACAATACTTGGGCCAGTCCGCTCTACTCGAAGCCACTCGCGCTCGGAGCCGACGTCTCGATTGAGGCCGCTACCAAATATATCGTCGGTCACGCCGACGCCTTGCTCGGAGCCGTGACCGCTAATTCGCGCGCCGCGAAGTATATAGAAAATGCCAAAGAAGCGCTCGGAACGTGCCCGGGATCGGAAGAAACCTACCTCGCGTTGAGAGGCCTCAGAACGCTTCACGTCCGGCTTGCTCACCATATGAAATCAGCGCTTGAAATGGCGCATTGGCTAGAACGACGCGCTGACGTTGCACATGTCCTTCATCCGGCTCTCACAAGCCATCCTGGCCATGCCCTTTGGCAACGCGACTTTACCGGGGCGTCGGGCCTTTTCACGATTGTACTTCATCCCGCAAGCGAAAAAGCCCTTGCTGCTTTCCTTGATGGATTGAAATTGTTCGGGATGGGTTACTCTTGGGGCGGGTACGAAAGCCTGATCATCCCCTTCGATCCCGCGAGTTATCGCACAGCAACCCGCTGGACAGCGGCCGGCCCTGCACTTCGTCTGCACATCGGACTTGAGGATATTGCCGATCTCAAATCCGACCTCGGCGCAGCCTTTGATCGTCTCAAAGCTCAAGCCTAACCGACTGACAGATCTCAACGAATTTTGTGCGTCATATTAGCCACCCATGTCTGCGGAATAAGTGACAGCGCACGCCGTTATCTCATTAGCTCGCAAAGAGGACACCCCGTGACGGAAGACGTTCGATCCAAAATGATCGAATTGTTGCCGCGACTACGCAAGTTTGCGTATGCGCTCACGCGGAGCTTGGAGCAAGCCGATGACTTGGTGCAGGACACGTGTGAGAGGGCCTTGGCCCGGGCTGATCAATGGCAGCCAGGAACGAGGCTGGATAGTTGGATGTACAGAATTGCCCAAAACATTTGGTTCGACACCGGCCGCAGCGCGAAAGTTCGCGGCGAGCGGGCCAGCGTTGACGACATTGCCGAACTTCAAGGCAGCGATGGGCGGACCGTGACGGAAAACCGGCTGACACTCGCATCCGTGTTTTCAGCAATGGAAAAATTGCCGAGTGATCAGCAGGTTCTTGTGGCTCTGGTATGCGTCGATGGTCTTTCCTACAAGGAAGCTGCCGAGACACTTCAGTTGCCGATTGGAACAGTCATGAGCCGCCTGTCACGGGCACGCCAAAGTATCGCAACGGCACTCATGGAGCCAGGCCCTGCCACGTTGACCACAGTTCGGGAGGCACACGGTGGATAACTTTTCAGACGAAACATTGATGGCTTACGCTGACGAAGCACTACCTCCCGCAGAGATGCGCCGGATGGCCGCTTTGATTGCGCGAGATACCGGCCTGTCGGCGCGATTACAACCATATGTGGTGACGCGCACGGCGCTGCCGCGAATTTTCTCTGATGCACAGCTTGGCCCCATTCCCAGGCGTCTGCTTGACACCGTGATGTCGGCACCGATTGGCACACAACAGCAGTCCTCACGCACATCAAGTGTTTTCGAGAACCTGCGCAATTTCCTATTACCGGAAACCTCATTCGGCCGGACGCTCGCGTTGTGCGGCACCGTAATTGCCATTGCTGGTGCCGGATGGATTGTCAGCAACGTGGGCTTGCGCAATGGCGGATCGCACGAATTGATCGCGAATGTAGATGACAAGCCACTTGCCCGCGGCGCTCTCGCGACAGCACTGGAAACCGCACTCATGCGCCAACAAGTTGCGGCCGCAGACGGCAGTATCATTATGCCTGTCGTAACGTTCCGCAACGCAGATGGCCAATTCTGCCGCCAATTTGAAATCTCCGGCACAGGCACAACTGCACTCGGCGGCTACGCTTGCCGGAATTCTTCCGGACAGTGGCAAGTTGGCTTCCAAGGTATGGGCCCTCGGATGGCGACAGCTGCAGATCCCACGAGCAACGTTCCGGCTGACGGTGCACCGAATGCCGAACTGAGTGCTGCCATCGACAACATCATTATGGGCGACGCTTTGGATCTATCGGGCGAGAGTGTTTTGATCGGCAATGGCTGGAAGCGGCAGGTCCAAGACTAGGAACGCAGACCGGGTGGGATAAATCCAAATCCGGAAATAATTGCTGGCGAAACATCGAATTTTCTTTTTGCCAGCCACCTGAATTGACGTCGACTGCTGTGACCGCCCGACCCGCAACGGGCTTTATCGCGGAAGACGTCAAGCACCAGACGGCGTGAACTTTTCACGGACGTCGTGCAGCACGAGGGCTCGCTGCGCAAATCAGTTCGGTACCCCGCTTCCGAAACTGATTGCGCGGCGAGTTTTTTTCGCTTTCAGGCGCGAATGCCGCCCCAGCTGCCAATACCCAGCTGCCAATACAAAGCAAAACGTGACAAAGCATAGCTGGTGCTGGTCGCGGCCGGCCATGCGCCGCTGTTCGCGGCCGTCCAAGTCGGGCCAAACGAAAAATTACACTTCACTCATTATCGAGAGGCTGGACGCGCCAAGGCGCTTTCGGCAGCGGCTGGCGCGCCAACCGACATGCGCCTTGCAGCGTTCGTCCAGGGCAAGCTCGCCACGCCGCCAATATCATTGCAGCGTTCAGGTGCTTTTGGCAGACCTTCGCCATAGATATCATCACGGCCTGGCTCGCCCAGGTCTTGGAATGAAATGCGGCTCAGCATCTCCGCTTTGTTGCTTGCACCCTTGCGCACCGCCGGCATGGCAGCGAGCAGTCCCGTCATAAACGGAGTAGCGAAGGAAGTTCCGGTCCGGTAGCCCTGGCGGCCTTCCGGAAGCGCCGTCAGCACTTGAACGCCGGGCGCGGCAACGTCGACATAGTCCCCACGATTGGCGTGAAGATAGCTATTCAATTTTTTGCCGATGGCGGTGACAGCAACAACCTGCGGATATGCAGCAGGATAACTTGGCGGCGCTGAGGGGCCCATGTTGCCGGCTGCCGCCACGAAGACGACGCCTTTGCCCGCCATGTCCGCGATCGCGGCCTCAATCTGAGCGTTGCGCGGACCTGAGAAGCTCATATTGACGATATTGACTTTATTCTTGTCCAACCATGCCAACGCTTTCAACACCGACATCGTATCCGCCGCCGCATTACCCTGAGAGTCGGCCTTAAACGTACTGGCGAGGAAGAAATCTGCATCAGGAATAAGTCCTGGTGTCGAACTCGACGCATTGCCGGCCAGCACCGAAAGCACGGCTGTTCCATGCCAATCGCCGCGCGCAACAGACTGTTGTCCAGTGAACTGCTCCAGGCTGAATTTGCGACCGGAAAAAGCAGGATGGGCAACATCGAAGGATGTGTCGATCAGGCCAACACGAACACGCTTGGCACACTGCTTCGTAGCAGGTGTCCAAGCCAATAAATCACGCGCATAACATGCTCCGCCCGCGCAGGCCGCTGCACCATTGTTGTTGGCTGTTGCAGGTTGGGTCGCAGCCGGACCGTCACGCGCCGCGGCAGGTACAGGAGTATCAGCCGCCGGCAAAATGCGATAAACATGGTTTGGACCGAACTGCGCATTGGGGGCGGCAGTCTCCAAAAACTGCAGGGCCGCCGATTCCGACATTCCTTGCGGCACAACCAATCGACTGACCGCTCCCGTCCCTCCCGGGCCTCTCACGGATGAAACGCTCTTAAAACCGCGCGCTTCGGCGCGCTTTTGATCAGTCGCCGTGAGATTGGAAGCTAGAATTTCGCGGGGACGGAACATCCCCTGCTTTAGAAGTTCGAAGTCTGGGCCCTTGACCTTCACAGCGAGTGGTTTTGCTCCGGGCTTGGCGGCTAGCGGTCCCTTCTGTGGTTTCCCACTTGCCGTATTTCCTGCAGGCACGGTTTTGACAGGAGGCGCGACCTTCGGCTTAGCCGCTGGCTTGGCAGGCGCCGACAAATTCTCCAAGAATTTTGCGACTGTTTGAGGCGGCGAGGGCGGGCCGTCAGCTACATCATCGTCAGAATTGCTTTCTGAGTTGTCATCTGTGCTCTTGCTGTTCTTCGGTTTTTTCGAGTCCTCGTTCGAATCCTTGGCGTTGCCGTTGCTTTGGGGTTTTGTTTCCTGGGAACTTGAGGCTTTTGGTTGAGAATTAGACCGGCCGGCCGACTCCCGATCTCGTTCTATTTTTGAATTTGGCGCGCCATTATCGGCGGCAACTGGAACCTGCGAGGGGGTGGACGAACCTGCCGAAGGCGATTGATTGTTCGAACTTCCACGCTCATTACTCTTAAACCACTGGCGCTCCTGGCGCCTCGACTCCCTCGCTGCAGCGCGTTGTTGGCGCAGCATGTCGCGCGCTTCGTCGCGATCCCACCGGCGCGACCGATCACGATCATCACCAGCCTCGGCGGGCACCACCCAATCATTCCATCTGGAAAATAGCAGTGACTGAGGCGAACCCGTTAACGCGAATACCGCCATAGACAGACAGAAGGCAGACATCACAGCGCTGCGCGCGATATCTATCGCACGGCACAAGTAGCCCCTTGGAGCTTTGTTTCCCCGTCGCATCCCCTGTGCCCCATGTGATTTAGCGTACGACAAGAAACACGCCGAACACGAAATGCACTCTACCCGAACTCATAAAGAATACCCAATTGCGTCACAATCATGCCTTTCGCAACTGCGAGGGCCTACATCTGCCCATGGTGTTGCAATCTATCGACTATTCGCTGAAATCGATATGACGATCGTGAGTAGAACATGCTGCCCAAACCATTTATGCGGCTTCGGGCTGGATTTTTGAAAATTGCGCCGGATTAAACAGAAGAGTTAGCATGACAATTCTGTCTGGGCTAGAAATCTCCGGACGAGCAATACGCCGGCAACGGCAATGCCGATCCCGAACCCGGCCCAAATGCCAGGCCCGCCGAACCCGAGCCCGAAGCCAAAAAGTGCGCTCAGCGGCAAGGCGATCAACCAATAGGCAAAAAGCGACACACGCGTCGGCCAATGATTGTCGAGGATGCCTCTGAGGGCGCCAAGACTTACCGATTGCAACCCGTCGAATACTTGCATGACGCCGACCGCAACAAACATGGCCGTCGCAGCCGCAATCACGGGGGGTTCGTTTACAAATGCCTTAGAAATCGGCGCGCCCCACAACACCATGATGAGCGTAAAGGTCAACATCCAGACAGTGACGACAGCTATACCCGCCAAGCCAATTGCCCGAATGCGATGCGTTGCCCCCTCACCCACAGCCTGCGCGATACGTATTGAAACGGCGCCCGACATGCCGAGCGGCGCCATATAGACAAGCACGCCGATCGAAAAGACAATCTGGTTTGCCGCTAACGCCGTCGCCCCCAGTAATCCAATCAGCACGCCTGCAATCGCGACCGAGCTACCTTCTGCCAGATACTGGATAGACATGGGATAGCCTTCCCGTGTCAGTTCCGAATAACCGGTTTTATGCAATCGGACGGCGTCGCGATAAGGCACCATAGAGGCCGCGTAACGCAGATAAAGCAGCATCAGTGCGAAACCGCCGGATAATGCCGCCAAGCTCGCCAATCCTGCGCCAACTAATCCTAATTTCGGAAATCCGAAATGGCCATAGATCAACAGCCAATTCAGTGGAATATTGATAATTACGGGAACGAACGTCAAAAACGCTCCCATCCACGGCCGGCCGATCGAATCCAGGAACTGCTTGATGACCATGGTCAGCGCAAACGGTACCAACAGCATGGCCATTGCCATCCAGTACACGGGAAGCGCGGCCATAACCGCGTCTGGCTGGCCTGTGTAGGGCAACACAAAAAGCACTAACCCCATGACGAGCGCGCCCAACAATCCGCCAACAAGACCAATCATGAGCCCATGACGCAGGATAGCGTTGATCCGCTGCGGTTCGCCGGCACCGTGCGCCTGCCCTGTCAGAACGCCAACAGCGCCGACCAGCCCGTAGAGGCCAGCGTAGAAAATCACGAGTACGCTATGGGTTAACGACGCTGCAGCCAATGGAACTTCGCCCAATGGGCCGAGCATCACGCTATCGACAACGCTGAGAAGCGAACCGCCGACAAGGCCGCCAACAACTGGAATAGCCAGCAATACAAGCTCTGGAACTTCAGCCATCACGGGCCGGTTAGGCGTCTCGCCGGAAGAGCCCCCTTTTTTGGCACTCAAGTTCTGAAGCACGAAAACGATCCCATTTGCTGCGCAATCAACTGAGCCTGTGGCGGCGCGCCGTTACATAGCGCGGCAAACCCGAAACAACCACACACTGCGACTTTACCTGAGTCACCCGGCCTGACAATGATCGTATTGTTATGCAGCTCGTTTCCTTCCGGTTTTGCGGCGCGCGCGTCCTTGTCGCGGTCACTAACATTTACACAACCCAGAAGCCGAATTCCCGACGCAAACCCGGCGACTGTTCCAAAATCGAACGGCATTAAAGACGGCTCCAATAAAGTTTCGAGCTGTTGTTGATTATTGTTCCAGCCGTCATCACTAAAAAAAAGGGAATAAGCTGCATATTGTCATAAGTATTCAGCTGGTTTGTGGGGCCTGCCACGTGCACATTTCTTCAAAAATCAATGCCGCTCTGTTAGCCGCCGTTGCATGCGGCGCCCTGGCGACATTTGTCGTTTTGAAAACGACCATTCAACCGCAATTCGACATGATCGAGCGTTCTGCTGCACGCGTCAATCACAAGCGCGTAACCGATGCCCTCGCGGCGTTCACCGAGAAGCTCGCGACGGCGACCCAGGACTACGCGTATTGGGATGAAACTTACGGTTTCATGCAAGGCGAGAATACCGACGGCTTCATCGCGTCCAACTTGACGCCCGAGTTCAAGGCCGTTGAAAATTTGGGCGTGCATTCACTCATCTTCTTGGACGCCGCCAACAATGTCCGGTGGGGCGTTGCTTACGATCTTGAGACTGAGAAACCACTCGAGGGTATCGTCGAAGAAATTGCGCAGTTCAGCCGAAGCCATACGCACACAGGAGGCGCTTCCGCCCTTGCAACGCGCGGAATCATGCGAACCTCAAAGGGGCTGTTCTTAATCGCCATCGCGCCATCTTTGAAGAGCGATAGAACTGGCACACCGATGGGCAAAGTCGTGTCGGCAAAAATGCTCGACGTCGAAGCCGTCAAAGCGCTGACCGGCGTCGACTTCACGCTCGAGGAGTTTGCTCAGCCCCCTACCGGAAAGGCTTTACCTGAAGGCATTGAACTCACAGTGCTTGACGTGCAGATCCAAACGGACTCTGTCGTTCGCGACATCATTGGCCAGCCTCTGGGCAATTTGAAAGTCAATTCTCCTCGCGATGTCAGCCGCACGGGATCATCCGCCATTCATTCAGCTATGACGATGATGATTGCGGCAGGCTTGGCGGCGATCGGTTTCCTTTGGGTGTTTCTCGAACGAACCGTAGTTTCCCGTGTTTCAGCCCTGAAAGAGCATTTTGCGACCGCCGGCAGTAGTGGCAAAATCAAACCGGCAACGGGCTTGATCGGCAATGATGAAATTGGCGACCTCACTCAGTCCTTCAATTCTATGGCCGAACAGGTCAACCAACTTCGCGATGCCTTGGCTGATAGCGCATATATGTCGGGGTTATCGGAATGGGCGGCTGGAACTTTGCACAATGTGCGCAATGGCCTTGCGCCGGTTACCGCCACAACCTGGCAGGTTCAGCAACTGTTCGACGGGGCATGGTTGAAGAACATCGAAACAGCGGCAAGAGAACACTCTGACGATGTGACAGCACCAGACCGCCGCGAGAAATTGAACGCATTTCTTGTGGGCAGTGCCTCGCGCTTTGTCGATGCCGCCAAAAAGACAACTGATTTGACGACAAAAATAAATGACGCAAGCCAAGCTGTACTCGACATCGTCGTCGAATTCGAAAGCTATGCGCACCGCAAAACAGAGCTGGAGCCGGTCGATTTGCTGCCGCTGATAAAGTCGGTTGCATCCTCTGCGATCGACGTTCAGTTGACGAACACTCAACTTGTGTTGCCCACTACGACCAGTATTATTACGGGCAATGAGGTTATCCTGCGACAGGTCGTTTCTAATATACTTGTGAACGCAGCCGAAGCCATTGCAAGCCAAGAGCGCACGGGCCGCATCGAAGTTTCGATCATGCCCAACGACCATAATCCGGCGTTCACGCGCATTGCGATTTCCGACAATGGCGAAGGCCTGGAACACACGCAACTCGACGCGATTTTCCGGCGCGGCGTCAGCACTCGAAACCGGGCATCAGGCGGTCTTGGGCTTCATTGGTGTTCAAATGCGGTAAAAGTTCTGGGCGGAACCATCCGCGCTGAAAGCGCAGGACTTGGACTCGGCGCTACATTTATTCTGGATTTTCCGACACACGACGCAAAACTCAAAGAGGCCGCCTAATGAAGACGAAGCTTCCCCCTCGCTTGCTAGTTGTCGATGACGATCTTGGCGTCATCGCGGCCTATCGGCTCGTTCTGGAAAAATCATCCGAGCGCCGGACAGTGCAAGATTTGTTCGGTCTTGACGCTCTAGAAAAGGAGCTCTTTGGAGCGGAACCACCAAGCGAGCAGCAATGGCGCATCACATTCCTCGACCAGGGGATTGATGCCGTCAACGCGGTCCAATGGGCCATTGAAGACGGTGATCCATTCACAGCAATCTTCCTCGACGTGCGCATGCCACCGGGCATTGATGGTTATGAAGTTGCCGAGCGGGTTCGCAAAATCGATGCGAATGTCCACATGGTCATCGTCACCGGGTTCTCGGATTTCATGTACGAAGATTTTCTTGAAGTTGCCGGACCGGCGGAGCGCCTGACATATTTGCCAAAACCCGTTTGGCCGGATCAGCTGCGCAACGTTGCGCGCAGTCTTGCCGGCAGGGCCAATCTTCAGCTTCATTAGACGGTTGAGGGAAGGCCCTCCGGTCTAAATGCCGTGCCGGACCCAAACATTCGGCTCGGCGTAACGGCCGATACCGGAGGCCACGTCAACTTCAAGAGGGACAAGCGCGCCCTTGAAAGGCACCCGGCCGTCCTGGTCGAGATTAGTCCACGTCCAGCTCCGCCAAAATTCGATCGGCTGCTCGACAACCATGGAGCGGTCGCAAACGCCCACAACTTTGCCGCCAACTGCGATATGGCTGCGCAGCCACGGATCATACATACGGCCACGTTCGTCGCGCCAAGAAACATAGTCGTCCATCGGCACAAATGGATGCTGACACTTGGCACTCGGCCGGACGGGTGCGATGACGCTGGAAAAGTCATTGATCGCGGCAAGGGCACGCATCGTATTGATCATATCGCGCGCCAAGCCCTTATGACGATGCTGCTCAGGCACTGAAATCGATAATGCACCGACGGTGTTAGCTCTCTTTGCGCTCCGGTTCGACGCTGAAATCGACCACCCAGTCCCAGCCTTCACGCGGAAGCTCTGCCTGGTCCGGCACGTGCAATGGCACGCACATACCTGTGGCAACTAGCTCGCCCGTTTGCAGTTCGATCATGCACAAATGGTATTCGGGGAATCTCTCAAGGAGTTCGTCGTAGTGGTCATGATGCGCGGCGGTATAGTCAAGGAAACTGAGTTCATCCCAGGTTTCGTTCTCAAGCACCACAGATGCTTCAAAAAGCTCTGGATGTTCTGCGCACGTTGTAACGGCGAACTGTTCCGCCGTCTCTTTGCGCGTGCGGGCGAGTAATTGACGCGACTGTGAATACTTGCGATCGGCCAGCTGCAGCATCGAGTTCCCCACGCATTACTAGCGGAATGTGGGGTTATGATTAACACAATTTTAATGATAAACAATTCGAAATCGGGTTGCTTAACGCGCCTACTGAGCACTATTCGTCAGCCTAAATTCATTCATGTTGCATGGGCCTAATCGTTAATTTGTTGTGGGCCAGATGATCACAAGTCCCATGCTAAAACCATGTGCAATCCAATTCGCCTTTTCAATTCAATGGTTGAACTGAAGATAAGTGATCAATCAAACGAAAGCCGGCGACCGAAAGCCTGCGTCTGATTTTACTCAGTCTGCGGTGTGAGTTGACGCCCCGAGCGCACTGCAACAGCCTGCGGCTTGGCGTCCCTCAAATGTACAAGATATCTGATCCATGAGCGCCCATCTTTGAGCGCCGATCATGGAGCCCGTCGTAGCGCAACGCCCATAGGGCCGCGCTCGGGCGACAATGGATTTATCGGGTTATGGGTCTGTGGCAACCGGCAACAAAGATTGGCATCCCGTTCGACATGAGATTGTTCCCCATGTCTTAGGTACAAAGGTTCAAACTGTCACCTATGTGTCCGGGCTGGACATGGGCGAGTGTGTCCGGGCTGGACATGGGCAGTGTGTCCGGGCTGGACATGGGCGAGCACAAAGATTGTGGCGATCCCGGCAGGATTTGAACCTGCGACCCCCTGCTTAGAAGGCAGGTGCTCTATCCAACTGAGCTACGGGATCGTGCGTGGCCGCCTTGAGCGGGCCGGTAACAGGTTCGCATAAGCGCACGAACTGGAAAACGCAAGAGATCGGCGCTTCCCCCGCGTTCTTTCGTTGATTCCGGCCAAGCCGCCATGGCACAAAGGCCAGTAGCTTGGCAGGCGCGTGCAGAGCAGTGTTCAATTGACGGGGGAAGTAACACCATGACGGCAGTGGGATCAACGGCTGGCGGCACGCCGGGAGTGCTTGACCGCGCGCGAATTATCGCTACGGCCGGTTTCAACCGCTGGATGGTGCCGCCCGCTGCGCTCTGTATCCATTTATGTATCGGTATGGCTTACGGCTTCTCGGTTTTCTGGAAACCGCTGCAAGGGGCCCTCGTTGGTGCTGACGGAAAGCCCCTGGCCGAATGCTCTGCCGGCGCCCTCACATTCAGCGAAAAAGCGGCCGGTACGCTGAAGGCTTTGACCGCGACGGACTGCAACTGGAGCCAGTTCGATTTGGGCTGGATGTATACCTTCTTCTTCGTTCTGCTCGGCGTGTCCGCTGCCATCTGGGGCGGGTGGCTCGAACGCGCTGGTCCGCGCAAGGCTGGCGTCGTATCGGCGCTATGCTGGTGCGGTGGTCTCCTGATCTCGGCGCTCGGCGTGATCTGGCATCAGCTTTGGATGCTGTGGATCGGCTCGGGCGTCATCGGCGGCATCGGACTTGGCCTCGGCTACATTTCTCCGGTTTCGACGCTGATCAAGTGGTTCCCCGACCGGCGCGGCATGGCAACAGGAATGGCGATCATGGGATTTGGTGGCGGCGCCATGCTCGGTTCGCCGCTCGCCACTCTTCTGATGGACCAATTCAAGACCGCAACCGACCCCGGCGTTTGGCAAACGTTTATTGCCATGGCCGCGATCTATTTCGTTTTCATGATGATCGGCGCCTTTGCTTACCGCCTGCCGCCCGCTGGTTGGAAACCAGAAGGCTGGACACCGCCCGCAAACTCAAACGCAATGATCACATCGAACCATGTGCACTTGAAAGACGCACACAAGACGTCTGCATTCTGGATGCTCTGGATTGTGCTGTGTATGAACGTCTCGGCTGGCATCGGCATCATCGGCGCTGCCTCTCCCATGCTTCAGGAAACCTTCGGCGGCGCGCTCGTTGGCCAGCCGGCACTTGGCTATCTCGACATGAAAAAGGATGCTGCACTCGCCGCCGCTGCAGCGGCCGTTGGTGCCGGATTTGTTGGTCTGATCTCGCTGTTCAACATCTTCGGCCGCATCGCCTGGGCCTCGTCATCCGATGCCCTCGGCCGGAAAGTGACATATTTCATTTTCTTCACACTCGGTGCCGCGCTTTATGTGCTCGCGTCACAGTCGGCGGATTGGAAAATACTTGCCATATTCGTCGCGTCGTTCTGTGTCATTGCCTCTATGTATGGGGGCGGCTTTGCCACCATCCCTGCATATCTTGCAGATATGTTTGGCACCCAATTCGTTGGTGCCATACATGGCCGCCTCCTCACCGCCTGGTCGACGGCCGGAATTCTCGGTCCCGTCGTCGTCAACTATTTGCACGATACGCGCCAAGCGGCCGGTGTGCCGCCCGATCAGATCTACAGTCCGATCTTCTTCATTTTGGCTGGCATGCTCGGCATTGGGTTCGTTGCAAACTTGCTCGTTCGACCTGTCGATCCCAAATATCATATGAGCGACGCTGAGGTTGCAACCGAACAAGCCAAGCTCAAAGCGGCTGGCGCGACAGTAACGACCGGGTCATTCGGTATTGGCAAGGGCGGTCTCGATGCCAAGGCTGTACCGTTCTGGCTGCTCGTTGCGATCCCACTCGCGTGGGGCGTCTGGAAGACCGTGCAAAAAGCGATTGTGTTGTTCGTGTAAGAACGCGAATAATTAGGCACCAAGCATTGGACAGCCGAAGCGACTGGCGGGTGATCAAAGACACTCGCCTATTGCCGGCTGCCTAACTCCTGCACAATACCCGCGTTCTCATCGGCCAGTTCACGAGCCGTTTTCCAAATGTCGTTGCCACCCGCCATTTCAGAGCGCACCTTCCGGATCCAGGCATCGGGCACGCCGGCGGGCGCGAAGTACTTGGCGAACAACTGATCCGTTGAAGAACCTTTGGCCGCTTCCGGCACATCCAGCTCGTCCTTGGAAAAGGATTCCCGGAAGCTGACTTCATGGAACATGAACTGGGCATCTTCGTCGGCCCGGCGGCGGCGGCCTTGCAGGTATACCGGCACGCACATCGAGGCGCAGCGCCGTCCCGCTTCGACAACAGTCTCTAATTCGTGAGTTGCGCCAATCTTGTGCAACAGCCGAACGACCCTGGCGCCGTGATCGAGAGAGCCTCCGGGCGAAGAGAGTGACAACACAAACGTGCGCCCTTCACCCTTATGGCTCTCAAAAGCTTCGGCAATCCGGCTCTCCATGGGCGCTTCAATTTGCCCCCTCCAACTCAGGTAGATGGTATCTTCCTCCGCTGCGACGCGCACATCGAGCTTACCGATGCCCATGTAGAATGCATCGAGATTGCCGCGCGTTTGCACAGCAAGAGCGGCAATGAGAATGAGAACGCCGGCCCAGATTAAGCGATTAATAGCGCGGGAGGGCATTGATGGAAGAACTTCCGCAGCTGATGGGCAATCGGCAATCGATGAATCGAAGGCAAATCAACTGCTAGCGCGACAAAGCAAGACCTCCGAATGCCGATTGCCCAACCTAATGCGTCCAAGTTCCGATGCGGCCGAATTTGAAATTCTCGCCGTAGGATTTCTTGACCAACTGGCGGGGCTTGGGTTCAACAACGGTGTAAGCGAGCCCGTTGCGGACAGCATATGCCATTGCATCGTCCTTGCTCGCGAACTCGAGACGAACCTGAGATTGCGTGTCCGGCGAACTCGCCCACCCCATCAGTGGGTCGATCTCGCGCTTCACCTCGGAGTTCGAACTCAAGCACCCAATCCTTGGTGCGGCCTTCACCTGATTGCATAGCGGTTTTGGCTGGCTTGAAAATGCGGGCGCTCATAGTGGTCTCGCCTAGCGATCCGGATAAAACGGCAAAAAATCAATTGGTCGGGGCGACAGGATTTGAACCCACGACCCTCTGCTCCCAAAGCAGATGCTCTACCAGGCTGAGCTACGCCCCGACGATTGATGAGGCACGATATCGAGGTTTCGCAGCGCCCGGTCAAGACCTGATCGCCGACAGTTATTGTGAATAGGCCTGAAACGGTTTAATTCGTGGTGTCCAGACTCCAATATGCAGGCGGAATTAACGGCCTGCAGCATTCTCGAAGAGTTTGTGACGCACCCTATCGCCCGCCTTTATGCCAAGCCGCTCAGACGCGCCGCCTGCTATTTCCAGCACCGCCGCTACGTCCCCGCCAGATGCAATCACACGCTCGGAAAGCGGCTCCGCGCGGACTTCAACGCGGTGAATGACGCCATCAGCCCGAATGAACAGCATGTCGAGCGGAATATAAGTATTGCGCATCCACATCGTGACTTCGAAGGTGCGGCCGTAATCGAACAGCATACCCTCGTTATCCTTGAGCTCGGTGCGAAACATGAGGCCCAGCGCTTTTTCCTGGTCCGTCTCGGCGCGCTCAACTGTGAACTGCACAGGCTCTCCGCCGCCGGATTTTTCAATCGCAAGCTGATCGGTGCGCATCTTGGCAAGAACGGCCGGCGCAAATTTATAATGAGCGGGCATCATGGCCCATATAACGAATACGAAAAGGGCCGCGCATGCGGCGGCCCTCTTCAAATTCCTTTTCAACGCCAACGTCATGCGTCTCGATCTAGTTTTTCGAGGGCAGTCCGTTCGGGACGCCATCAGGCCGTAGTTCAGCGGCCATACATCCCTTGGAGCCGTAACCCCAACGAACCTGCACGATCTGACCCGGCCGAAGCTCGGTAAAGCCGAAGCGCCTCAGGGTTTCCATATGGCAGAAGATATCAGGCGTACCCTCGCCTTTTGTCAAGAAGCCGAAACCGCGAACGCGATTAAACCACTTGACGTAGGCTCGTTCCCAATCGCTTTCCGGCGTCACTATAACGTGCGTGCGCTGCGGCAGCTGAGAGGGATGAATGGCAGTGCTCTCATCCATGCTCAGGATGCGAAACGCCTGCATGCCCTTCGGCCGTTTCAGAACTTCACAGTGGATACGCGCACCCTCGTACGCGGTCTGGAATCCACCAGCCCTGAGGCACGTTACGTGAAGTAGAATGTCGGGCAGCCCATTGTCGGGAACGATGAATCCATATCCCTTGGATGCATCGAACCATTTTATCATACCTGCAACCTCGAAAACTTCGAGGCCAGCCTCATCCAAATGATCTATCTTACCATCGGTAATTAGATCAAAGTCCGGAAAATCCGGACGCTTGGAGTCCCCCATTATATTACACCCCGCTTACTTGGGTCTTCAACCAAGACTACGCCGCGCTCACCGCCGAAACATGCGCCAAACCGGAAGAGCCCTCTTCGGTTCAACGCACGCCACCTTGGCGACACGAAGCAGTTGAACCATAACATTGGTAAACGGCAGAGCTAGAGAGAAAATTTGAGCGCAGCGCGCTGGAACGCTTAAACCCGCGTAAATCCACATTGCTTGATGGCGCTAACCACCTGAATATTTTTGACTAAATTGGTTTTATTTTTCATCCCCAACTTCTCACAGAAAGTTCTGCAAAGTTGCCGTCGTCAACACCATTTGAGTCAATTCACCGCCTACGGACGCCTTGTAACTGATTCGATTTTTTCTCCTGATTCTGTTAGCCGTACAGGCCACCGGCGCCGTTGCAGCGCACAAGGTTACCCACTGCCCGTCCACCGCTACATCATCGATAATTTTGACAGGTTGTCGCAGGGCGCTGATGACAAAATTTTGGAATATGTTTGCCTGTGGCTCACATGACGCGCGCACGCCAGCGTGGCTTGCTTTTTCAAAGCTTAGCCCGCAGGTGAGAATTCACTAGGTTCCTTAAAGGAAAGCACGAATGCGCTATCTCCACACCATGGTTCGCGTCACCGACCTCGACACGAGTTTGGAATTTTATTGCGCCAAACTCGGCCTCAAGGAGGTTCGCCGCATCGAGAACAAGGCCGGGCGCTTCACGCTGGTGTTTCTCGCCGCACCCGAGGACGAAGCGCGTGCGATTGCCGAAAAAGCGCCGATGCTTGAACTCACCTATAACTGGGATCCGGAGAACTACGGCACCGCTCGAAACTTCGGTCACCTCGCCTTTGTGGTCGATGACATCTACGCCACGTGCCAGCGATTGCAGAAAGCGGGCGTCACCATCAACCGGCCGCCGCGCGACGGATACATGGCGTTTGTACGCTCGCCCGATCTCGTCTCAGTTGAGCTCCTGCAAAAGGGCAATCCCGCTGCCCCCGCAAGAACCTTGGTCGTCTATGCCGAATACGGGGACGTGGTGAGCGCCGAGCCGCTCATGAGCACTTCAGCGCGCGCCGGAAAAACACGCAATATCGCGATCATCGGTGCCGGGCCGGCGGGGCTGTTTGCCGCCGAATGCCTCGCCGCTTGCGGGCATAACGTAACCGTCTACGAGCGCATGCCAACCCCTGCCCGCAAGTTCCTGATGGCCGGGCGCGGCGGTCTCAACTTGACGCACAGCGAACCCATCGGTCATTTGCTGGCGCGCTACGGCAAACGGGCGGCACCGATTATCGAAGCCATCGAAGCCTTTCCGCCATCGAAGCTCATCGATTGGGTTCATGGCCTTGGCATCGAGACATTCACGGGGTCAAGCGGCCGGGTCTTCCCAAAAACCATGAAGGCGTCGCCCTTGCTGCGCGCGTGGCTCAAAAGGCTAGCCGAACACGGAGTGATTATTGCGACGCGCAGGACGTGGATGGGTTTCTCTCCCGATGGCGCCATTCAAGTTGCACACCCCAATGGTGAGATCGAGTCGATCGCTGCCGACGCCGTTGTGCTCGCACTCGGTGGCGCCAGTTGGCCAAAACTCGGGTCTGACGGAGCCTGGGCCGGAATATTGCGCAACACGGGCGTTGCCGTTTCAGAACTTGAGGCGTCCAACGCAGGCGTCCTGATCCCCTGGTCCGAAATTGTGAAATCACGGTTCCAGGGTATGCCGCTTGAAACGCATCGCTGTCGAAGTTGACGGCCGCCGCATCCGAGGCGAAGCAGTCATAACGAGCAGCGGACTTGAGGGAGGCGTCATCTATGCGTTGTCGCGTGAAATCCGCAATTGCATCGCAGCCGGGACGCCTGCACTCACTATCGATCTGCGGCCCGACATTGATCTTGCCGGACTAACTCAACGCTTGGGTCAAGGAAATCGCAAGGACAGCTTAGCCAACGTTCTGCGCAAATTTGGCGGTCTAAGTCCTGCCGCCGCGAGCCTCGTGCGCGAAGCTTACCCCACTCCATCGCGAGATCCGGCCACGCTGGCCGCTCAAATCAAATCAATCCGCCTTCGTATTTCAGGAATTGCCGGGCTGGAGCGCGCCATTTCAACGGCTGGTGGCGTGTCGCTTGAGGCCATAGACGAGAACTTTATGTTGCGCGCCCTGCCGGGCGTGTTCGTTGCGGGCGAAATGCTGGACTGGGACGCCCCAACGGGGGGATATCTGCTCCAGGCTTCTTTTTCGACGGCCGCTCGGGCCGCTTCAGGCGTTACCGGCTGGCTCGCCAGGAATGGCCCGCCAGAGACCGCAGGGCAACCTAGAATGGGTCCGTTCCCGTTCTGGTCAAAATGGCAAAAAATTTCATCTTTCCTTTTCTGTGGAAATGAAATTCTATTTTTTTTGAATAATTAGCCTTTTTTACGGAATGATTTGCTACTATATGCTCGCCGAACCGGAGGACATCGATGTCAGTCAGCCATACGCTTGTGCCGTCACATGCGACCCAACAGCGTGCACCAGGATGCCGTTGAGCGCGCCAAGGCGCTCGACGCAAAACTTGCCTCGTGCGCGACGCTGGAAGAGCGGATTGGCGTCATCGCGTCTCATTCCTCGGCCGCGTTACGTTCTCGACAAGCCTCGGCATCGAGGATCAAGCCGTTACGCACGCCATCGCGGCAGGCCGGCAAGGGCATCGACATTTTCACGCTCGACACCGGCCGGCACTTTCCCGAAACGCTCGACACACTGTTTGAGACTGAAGCCCGCTACGGCATCAAAATCCGCGTCATGTTTCCGGACGCCGCCGAAGTTGAGGAACTTGTTTCCAACGATGGCATCTATGGCTTTCGCTATTCGGTCGATGCGCGCAAAGCCTGCTGCGACATTCGCAAAGTGCGCCCGTTAAACCGCGCTCTTGAAAGGCGCTTCCGCGTGGATTACGGGGCTGCGCCGCGAACAATCGCAGGGCCGCGCAATTGTACCGTTTGCCACTTTCGATCCCGCACAAATGCTCATCAAGCTCAACCCGATGGCCGATTGGACGCTGGCGCAACTGGAAAGCTATGTTGCGGCGAACAAAATCCCCGTAAATGCCCTGCACGCCAAGGGCTTTCCATCGATCGGCTGTCAGCCCTGCACGCGCGCCATTGCGCCGGGTGAAGATATCCGGGCGGGCCGCTGGTGGTGGGAGAACGAAAACGGTAAAGAATGCGGGCTGCACGTTGCGCCCGCTGGTACAACTGAAAAAGGCAAAGGACAGCGCTCATGAATGCGTCGCCGTCCCATCTCGATCTGCTCGAAGCGGAAAGCATCCATATTTTCCGCGAGGCTGCTGCCCAGTTCCGCAAGCCCGTGCTGATGTATTCGATCGGCAAGGACTCGACTGTCCTTTTGCATCTCGCGCGCAAAGCTTTTTGGCCGCAAAAACCGCCCTTCCCCCTGCTCCATGTCGATACGACTTGGAAGTTCAAGGAAATGATCGCGTTTCGCGACAAGACGGTGAAGGACTTTGGTCTGGAACTCATCGTTCATATCAATGAGGACGGCATCAAGCGCGGCATTAATCCGGTTGATCATGCACCCTCGATCCACACCGACGTGCTCAAGACGCAAGCCCTGAAACAGGCCCTCGATAAGTATGGCTTTGACGCGGCTTTCGGTGGCGCACGGCGCGACGAAGAAGCGAGCCGCGCAAAAGAGCGCGTGTTCTCATTCCGCGCGGCCGGCCATCGCTGGGATCCGCGCAAACAGCGCCCGGAAATGTGGCGTCTGCTCAACGGCCGGCTCGGCACAGGCGAGAGCGTTCGCGTATTCCCGCTGTCCAATTGGACGGAAAAGGACGTTTGGCGCTACATCATCCGCGAGAAGCTTGATGTCGTTCCGCTCTACTTCGCAGCCGAACGGCCAACTATCGTGCGCAACGGCCAGATCCTGATGGTGGACGACAACCGTCTAAAACCGAAGGCGGGTGAAGAAATAAAGATGCGCAAGATCCGCTTCCGCACGCTCGGTTGCTATCCGCTTGACAGCGGCCATTGACAGCGACGCCGATACAATCGAGAGCGTCGTACTCGAAACGTTGAATGCACAAACGTCCGAACGCCAAGGCCGCCTCATCGATCACGATCAAGCTGGCGCCATGGAAAAGAAAAAGCAGGAAGGCTACTTCTGATGACGGCTCTCGCCCTTGTGCCGAACGCCCAATTCCGAAATCCGAAGTCCGGCCCGTCGTCCAGCACACTCTGGAGCGCGACCTCAACGGTATTGTCCACCTGCTGACTTGCGGATCGGTCGACGACGGCAAATCGACATTGATCGGCCGCCTGCTCTGGGACGCCTCTGATCTCTACGAGGACCAGCGCGAGAACGTGCGCAAATCGGGCCGCAAGGCGGCCGATTCCGACCTGCCCGACTATTCGATGCTGCTCGATGGACTGGTCGCCGAGCGCGAACAGGGCATCACCATCGATATCGCATGGAAATATTTCGATACCGAAACGCGCCGTTTCGTCATCATCGATTCACCCGGCCACGAACAATACACGCGCAACATGGCGTCGGGTGCATCCCATGCCGACGTCGCTATTTTGCTAGTTGATGCCCGAGCGGGCGTCAAACGCCAAACCAAGCGCCACGCAGCCATTCTCGACCTCGTCGGCGTCAAGCGCGTCGTGCTCGCCGTCAACAAGATGGATCTCGCCGGTTACTCAGAAGACGTGTTCCGCAAGATCGAAGCTGATTTCCGCACGCTCTGCTGGAAGTTCAGTTTCTGGGACGCGGTCGCAATCCCATTGTCCGCCGTCTATGGCGAGAACGTCGCCCGCAAGGCGACAACGATGCCTTGGTATCAAGGTCCGTATCTGCTTGAGCACCTGGAGAAGGCGCCGAGCCACGGCACCGCGTTCGAAGGTCCGTTCCGTTTGCCCGTGCAGACGGTTCTGCGCGACGGCGTCGATTTCCGTGGGCTCGCTGGCACCATCAGTTCCGGCTCCATCAAGGTTGGTGACGAAATCACCGACGTTTTGAGCGGCAAGAAAGCCAAAGTCGAGCGCATCGCCACGATGAGCGGCGATCTACCTTCGGCACAGGCGGGACAAGCCATTGCCCTGCAGCTCGATCACGATATCGACGTCTCGCGCGGAGCGGTTCTGGCCGTGCCCGAATTCGAAGCCCGTGGCAGCACAGACCATCGAAGGCCGCTTCGTGTGGCTTTCGGAAACAGCCTTCGATCCCCGCGCCGGTTATCTCCTGCGCACGGTAACGGATCTTATCCCCGTCTCGAACATCGAGATCAAAGCCCTGCTTGATCTCGAAACAATGTCGTCGCATCCGGCCACGCACTGCGGCGTCAACGATATCGCAATTGCCAAGATTTCGCTCGGCCGCCCGGCCGCAATCGATCTCTTCGGCGACATCTCCGAGACCGGCACCTCGATGCTCGTCGATGCCATTACCGGCGCCTCGATTGCGGGCGGCGTGGCAACGAGTGTCACGGCAAAAAGCGAACAGCATGGAGACGGGCACTTCATCCTCACGCGCGAAATGCTGGCGAACGGACTTGTGCCGCGATCTATCGCTGAGTTCAGCCGACCGGGAGGAATTCATGCGCCGCGCCAACGAAGCCGCAATTCTGCTGCGCGCTGCAGGTGTTGCGGTCGCCATTGAGCCGCCGCCGATGATCGACGACGGCATGGATCCTGGTCTCTAGTTCGTTCGGCGCTCGAGGATCAAAACAATGCCTGAAGATTTTCTGCTTTATGTAGCAGTCGGTTTGGTTGCGCAAATGGTCGATGGCGCCATCGGCATGGCCTATGGCGTAGCGTCAAGCACCGTGCTGATGAGCATGGGTATTCCGCCTGCCACAGCAAGCGCCTGCGTCCATGCGGCCGAAACGTTTACGACCGCCGCTTCCGGAGCATCTCATTGGCGGCTTGGCAATATCGACAAGAAGCTTGTTTGGCGACTTGCCATTCCAGGCATGATCGGCGGCGCAGCCGGTGCCTATCTCTTGTCGAATATCGACGGCAACGTCATCAAGCCCTATGTTGCCGGCTACCTGCTGCTGATGGGATTTTTCATCGTTTGGAAAGCAGTCAAGACTGAGGTTGGCAACTCCGATCCGCCTGAACGCGTCGCGCCGCTCGGCCTGATTGGCGGCTTCTTGGACTCCATCGGTGGTGGCGGCTGGGGGCCAATCGTGACATCGTCGCTCATCGGCCAAGGCACGACGCCGCGCTATGCGATCGGATCAGTCAATCTGGCGGAGTTCTTCGTAACCGCCGCCATTTCCGGCACCTTCTTCCTTACAATTGGCCTGGAACTCTGGCCCATTATTTCAGGTCTGATCGTGGGAGGCGTCGTGGCGGCACCATTTGCCGCTTATGCGACAAAGCACCTTCCCGACAAGGCCCTGATGATCATTGTGGGCTGCGTTGTCATCCTGCTGAGCCTCAGAACACTACTGAGTGCGCTGCACGCATGATGAACGTTGCGCGCGCGCCCAATCTCCCTTACCCATTGCGGCAACCAGAAACGGTCGATCCATAGCCACATGCTCGAAACACCCTTCCTTGACTTGTGGCCCATGATCGTGACTGGCGGATTTTTCGTCGGTTTCCTGGTCGGCATGACCGGCGTCGGTGCGGGTTCGCTCATGACGCCATTCCTCATCACCCAAGTCGGCGTTCCGCCAACCCTGGCGGTTGGCACGGATTTGTTGTTCGCCGGGCTTGACTAAGGCGAGCGCCGCAGCGCGCCACCACAACTTCGGAAACGTCAACTGGCCAATCGTGCGCTGGCTGGCGGCGGGCAGTGTCCCCGGCGCAATTGCGATGCTGGCGCTCTTGAGCTATCTCGATCCCGATATGGCTGCGATTGCCCGCATCATCAAGGCGGCGCTCGCGGGAGCACTTGTTCTGAGTTCGCTCGCGATTTTGCTCTATCCCGTTATCGCCAAGGAACGCATGAAAATGCTGTCCGAGACGGCCGATACGCCACCCCGTCCATTTCCCACGATCCTGTTGGGGCTTGGACTTGGCTCGGTCGTCACGTTGACTTCCGTCGGCGCGGGCGCCATCGGCGTCGTCGTCTTGACGGCTCTCTACCCGATGCTCGTGACGCGGCGGCTGGTCGGTACCGATATCGTCCACGCAATACCTTTGACGCTGGTTTCGGGTGCCGGGCATGCCGGAATGGGCAACGTCGATCATCATGTTGCTTGGCATGCTGCTCGCAGGATCAATCCCAGGCATCGCGCTCGGCTCGCGCCTTACCGGAAAACTGCCCGACTGGATCTTGCGCATCGCACTCGCGCTGGTGCTGATGTTTGCAGCCTACCAGCTCTACCTCAAGATCTGAGACGCTCAGTCCCTATGCGGTCCCGGGCCATCGATAGCAAATAAACCTGATGCACATTTCTTGGGATACAGTTCGCAGAACGTACCAATGCGGCCATCATTTGTGAATTTGGCAGATATTTTGGCCCTTGGAGTATGCAGTGCAAAGCTTGGACCTACACTTTTGTCGCTAACAACCATGACGTCAAAATATTTATTCGCAATGAGCGAGGCCTTGAAGTTCTCCCGGCTCTTGACGTCCCAATCGCAGCCTTTTCTCCCGCAAGGTAAAATTGTGCTGATGTTTCCCGCTCGCTGCGCGAGACTCACACGGAACCCTGTGGCAGCGTCCGTCCAGTAGATGTCATATGCTGGATGTTGCGTCTCCCACCTGCCCGACTCGGGATTGAATACATCGAGAAAAGTATGGCTCTGGAGATCGAGTGACGTAGAGTAGATATCGATCCGGCGCGTCTTGAAGCCAAGATGCTCAAGCATCATCGCCATGATGCGGGTTCGCGCGAAGCAATCAACGTGAACGGGATTTTCGTTTCTCTGACCCTTTACCGTCTGCAGAAAAGCCTCGAACAAACGAGATCTTGTGGCATTCGTCACATAGTACTCTGCATCAATTGCTTGCTTGCCGTTGTCATTTACAAAGGCTCGCAACCGGTCAAACACCGCCGGGGCGGTGGCCCTTGGAGGTACGGCCGCAAGATCCACCGACTCGGAAACCATCCGAGCCAATCGCCTAGTCTGCAAGTGGCGTTCAACTCCAAATCCGAGTCCGAGTATCAAAGCCGCCGCCAGCAAAAGTCGAGTCGCTCTGGCCTTGCCAGTTAGCCTCACTCGCCAACGCTCCAGCATGCACACCTCAAGCCAGTTTGATATCAGCGTGGAACTGATTGCCGGCCAGCGTCGCCTTCACGTAGCCTGCTCGCACACAAAAATCGCCAAAGCGTTCGCCGTCTTTGCGCGACTTCGCATAGGCCATGAAGATCGGCTCTAGCAACTGAACGATCTTCGCTTCACCGACATCCTGCGCATAGAGCTTCGATAGGCGCGAACCATCGAATGCAGCACCAAGATACAAGTTGTAAAGACCCGGATTGCGGCCAACGAAGCCGATCTCGGCCAGATAGGGCCGCGCGCAGCCGTTCGGACATCCGGTCATACGCATGACGATGTCGTCGTTGCGCAGGCCAGCCTTATCGAGGCTGTCTTCAAGCAGGGTGATGAGCCCCGGCAAATAGCGCTCGCTTTCAGCCAGCGCCAAGCCGCACGTCGGCAACGCGACACAGGCCATCGAATTGGCCCTAAGGGCCGAGGAGACTGCGGTTGTAATTCCGTGTTCCTTGAGGATCGTCTCGATCCTCGTCTTAGTTTTGGCCGTGGCATTGGCCAGAATGACATTCTGGTTCGACGTCGCAACGAACTCGCATAGCCCTTCATCCGCAATGGCGCGCAAGCCCTTGCGCAACGATACGCCCGGGCTGTCCTTGATGCGCCCGTTCTCGATGAAAAGCGTCAGGTGCCAACTTTTGTCTTCGCCTTTTTTGGCGTCGAGGCTTTGGCGCCAGCCGAGAGGATCGCCGGTCCCGGAAAACTTGAATGGTTTCGGCTTGCCGAGTTTGAAGCCTGCACGCTTTTCAACTTCTGCGCGGAAGGCATCGAGGCCGCGGTCTTCGATCGTGTATTTGAGCCGGGCGCGGGCGCGGTTTTCGCGGTTGCCCCAGTCGCGCTGGACGGTCAGCACGCATTCACCGACTTTGATGGCCTGCTCAGGCGTGCAGTAGCCGAGCATATCGGCCGTGCGCGGGAATGTGTTGAGGTCGCCATGCGTCATACCCATGCCGCCGCCGATCGTGACGTTCCAGCCAACAACTTCGCCCTTCTCTATAATGGCGATGTATCCGAGATCATGCGCGTAGATATCGACGTCGTTGTCGGGCGGCACGGCAACAACGGTTTTGAATTTGCGCGGCAGATAGTGGACGCCATAGAGGGGTTCGGTGTCTTTCTTGGCAGCTCCCGATTTGTCCTCGACCTTTTCGCCGTCGAGCCAGATTTCGTGATAGGCGCCGGTCTTAGGTAAAAGGTGTTCGCTGATGGCCTTGCCGAGATCGTAGGCCTGGCGGTGCGCCTTAGAGAGGTGCGGATTGGCCGCTGTCATGACGTTGCGGTTGACATCACCACATGCAGCAAGCGTATCGAGCGCCGCTTTGTTAATGGCTTGCATAGTGCGGCGCAAGTTCGACTTGATGACGCCGTGATACTGGAACGTCTCGCGCGTCGTCAGACGCAGCGTGCCATTGGCATAGGTTGAAGCGATATCGTCGAGCGCGATCCATTGCTTGGCCGTCATCAAGCCGCCAGGAATGCGCAGGCGCAACATGAACGAAAAGGCTTTCTCAAGCTTCTTCTTTGCGCGCTCGCCGCGCACATCGCGATCGTCTTGAATGTAGGAGCCGTGGAACTTGATGAGCTGATGATCGTCTTCGGCGATGTTGCCGGTGACAACATCTTGCAAGCCTTCAGCAAGCGTGCCACGCAGCTGCCGGCTGTTTTCCTTGATGATCTCGTTTCTAGCGCGCTTGTCGTCGGTCATTTCAATTGGGTCCGGTTTTTTGACTTAATGCGGCATTCGGCCATTGGCAATCGGAGGGGCGTAGTGTTTCGATTGCCGAGTGCCAATCAATACACGTCTCGCTGATACCGGCCGGCTTTGCTCAATTCCTTAAGCTTGGCGCGGCCTGCCTCATCGTCGCCCTTGGCTGCTTCGGCCAGGATTTTGACTAGTGTGGCATCAACGTCTTTGGCCATTCCTTTTTCGTCGCCGCAGACATAGAGGTGTGCGCCATCAGCGACCCATTTTTGAATTTCCGCGCGTCGTTCCCAGAGCCGGTGCTGGACATAGATTTTTTCCGGTTGATCGCGCGAGAAGGCAACATCGATGTTGGTCAAAGCGCCAGCTGCAATGTGGTCTTGCCAATCGAGCTGATACAGGAAATCATTGGTGAAATTGCGCTCGCCGAAAAAAAGCCAACTCTTACCCTTGGCGCCAAGTTCGGCGCGCTCTTCAATAAACCCGCGATAGGGCGCCACGCCGGTGCCAGCGCCGATCATGATAATCGCCTTATTGCCATCCTCGGGCAAACGGAAATGTCTGTTGGGCTTGACGTAAATGCGTGCTGTTTCGCCCATCTTGCGCCGGTCGGCGAAATAGCTCGACGCCACGCCTTTGCGCTTCTTACCATGCGAAGCCCAGCGCACGGCACCAACCAGCAAGTGCGCTTCGCCCTGATGCGCTCTCAAACTAGAGGCGACCGAATAAAGCCGGCCGGGCAGTGGGCGCAACAAGCCCAAGAGTTGCTCCGCTGAAAGTTTCTCCGCGTAAGTCTCGAACAAGTCGACAAGCTGGCGATCAGCCGCGAACTTCGTGTAGGCGTCACCCTCGAGAAGTTTTTTCACGTCCGCGCGGCCTGTGAGTTTCGCATAATTTTCTACGGTCACTTTGGAGAGCGTCGTGACGTCGTAACCCTTTTGCACTTTGAGCAGAAGCGCTGCATCGGACCCAAGTCCGGCCGCACGCAAGAGCTGATCGACAAGCTCGGGATCGTTTTCCGGCATGACGCCGATGGCATCGCCCGGGAGGTAAGTGAAGCCCGGGTCCTCAAACGCAAGTTCGACGTGCCAGGTTTCGCGCGTCGAACCCGTGCCATTCAAATTCACGAGTGCGGAAATTTCTGCTTCAAGCGGGTTCTCGGCCGAGAACTGCGGTTCGTCGTCGTCGGCCTGATAGCCACCGCCCTTGAAATCTACATGCACGACGGTGGCACTGCTCGCGCCCGCATCCGCTGGTGGCGCAAGTTTGCCAAGCGCCCCATCGGTCCAGGCGTTTGCCTGTTTGGCGAAATCGAGATCGCAATCGACGCGATCCGCGGCGCGCGTGGCGCCCAACGCTTCAAGGCGCGCATCGATCTTTTTACCGACTTCGCAGAACTGCGCGTAAGCCGTGTCACCCAGCGCGAGTACCGCAAAGCGCACGCCATCGAGGCGCGGCGCGGCATCGCTCATCAAGGCATTATAGAAATCAGCGGAGCGGGCTGGCGGATCGCCTTCACCGTGCGTAGCAGCATAGACGATCAAATTTTTGGCCTTAGCCAGCGTCGCCATGTCGGCGTCGGCAAAGTCAAACACCTTGGCATCGAACCCGTGCTTTTGCGCGGCTTTCTTGGCCTTCAAGGCAAGGCTTTCAGAGTTGCCGCTTTCGGTGGCGTAGAGAATTGTCATCGGCACACGCGGCTTTGCGGCCGCGACAGGCTGAAGGGCTCCACCTTGCGCCGCCTCAAAACCGGCAAAAAATCCGGCGAGCCAGCTGCGCTGAAGCGGCGTTGTCTTCGCCACCACCTTGTTCAAGGCGTCAATATCTTCCGGCGCGAACGGCGCGTTCTTGGGAAGCATCGGGATAGACGTCACTTAGTTCTCCTTGCCGGCGGTCGCCACTGTTGGTTTTGACCAAGCAGGCTATGCGATTCATCATTGAAGACTGCTACACCTCTTAGTGCCAAAGCGTTGGCTTGTCCGCACTCGACCTCTGGTAACAAAGACGCGGACGCGACATCGTCCGACGCCACAACTTGACGCCGGCACGCCACGCTGACAACACCTCGCGTGAAGAAGCTGACAATACACAGAAATAGAACAAAATTCTACTAATCACGACGTAATAATTATAAAATAGTATGATATTCCAATATATAGCCTTATATGGGATGCAGATTCTACTCATTCCATCTCGTTGGGCCGAAAGTTCCGAGCGAGGACGGAGCTTTGCCGCACCAACCCGCCGACACTGGCGAGACATGAGGGTGGCGGATAATTGGCGGCACAAGACACCCTCTGTCGCACGCCCCCACCAACACTGGGCCGGCACTACGGCCATCGTTGCAAGTGATATAAAATTACACTTGTAGAACAGGCGTTTCTCACACGCAGTCGTGAGCTGAATTGAATTCTACCCAACATCGATTCGTGGTGTAACCGGTCTCGAAGCGGACCGGCCTTGACAACTTAAAGCCGATCCGCAGATTGGCGCAGCACAAGCAAAAATGTGCCTGTCCCAACCTCCCTTTTCCAAAGGGACGGGCCCTTGACGGGGTCTCGTGAGAATGTACGGCAGATTGAAAACAATGGAGGAAACTATGAAGATCTGGTCGAAGCCTGAAGTTCGTGAGCAGGAAGTTGGTCTGGAAGTGACGAGCTACCTCCCCGCCGAGATCGACCTCATCTAAGGATGATGTCCTCGGACTCGCGCAATCCGTGAGTTTCGGTGCGGCGGCTGGTGTTCTCATCGGCCGCCGCTACCATTTCGAAAATCGGCGTATGCTCAATTCCGGTGCCGGCGCGCCGCTAACAGAAATCGTTCCATGATCATCAAGATACTCGGGGCTGCGGCAGGCGGCGGCTTTCCGCAGTGGAACTGCAACGGCATCCATTCGGCGAACGTCAGATCGGGTAAAGCCGGGTACCGCGCACGGAACCAATCGTCCCTCGCTATTTCAGCCGACGGCAAGAACTGGGCGCTTTTGAATGCATCGCCCGATTTGCGTCAGCAAATTGCCGATAACCCCGAACTTCACCCCGACAAGAACGGCCCTCTTCGCAACAGCCCGATCAAGGCTGTCGTCGTCACAAACGCCGACGTCGATCACATCATCGGCCTCATCAATTTGCGTGAGCGCCAGCCGTTCGCAATTTACGGCTCCGAGCGCGTGCTCGCGACCCTCAACGCCAATTCTATTTTCAATGTGTGTGCGCCGGATGTGGTGCCCCGCATTCCCTTGGCTTTGGATAAGGCTGTCGGCCTCGCTGGCGCCGGCACTGATCTTGGAATTACGATTGAGCCCTTCGCCGTGCCGGGGAAAATCGCGCTCTTTCTTGAACAAGGCAGCGCCAGCGCCAACTATGGCAGCCGCGACGGCGACACCATCGGACTTGAAATCAAGGACGACAAAACCGGAAAATCCTTCTTCTATGTCCCAGGCTGCGCCGAAATCGACGCGCCACTGGCAGCCCGCATCAAAGGCGCGGAACTCATCTTTTTTGACGGCACGCTCTTTACCGATGACGAGATGCTGACCCAGGGGCTCTTGAACAAAACAGGCAAACGCATGGGCCACATCTCAATGTCGGGACCCGATGGCTCTGTCGCCGCATTCGAACCGCTTAATGTGAAACGGCGTATTTACGTTCACATCAACAATTCCAATCCGGTGTTGGATGAAGGCTCAAAAGAGCGCAAACATGTGGAAACGGCCGGCTGGGAAGTCGGCTACGACGGTATGGAGGTGAGGCTATGAACCCTTTGAGCCTAGAAAAGAAAACGTCCGAGCTGCGTGGTAACGAACCCCCAATGAGCGTCGCCGAATTTGAAGCCGAGATCCGCGCGGTCGGCCCTGAGCGCTATCATGACCTGCATCCGTTTCATCATATGCTGCACGGTGGCAAGTTGAACAAGGGACAAGTGCAAGCCTGGGCCTTGAACCGCTACTGCTATCAAGCCGCCGTGCCGCGCAAGGACGCGGCCTTCATAAGCCGCGTGCACGATCGCGAGCTGCGCCGCGAGTGGACGCATCGCGTGCTCGACCACGATGGTCAACCACCGGATGAAATTGGCGGCATCGAGCGCTGGCTGTTGCTGACCGACGGCCTCGGCCTTGACCGCGAATACGTCATCTCGCGCCGCGGCGCGCTGCCCGCAACCGTGTTCGCTGTTGAAGCGTATGTGACGTTCGTGCGCGAGCAGCCGCTGACGATCGCCGTCGCGTCATCCTTGACGGAGCTCTTTGCGCCAAAGATCCACAAGGAACGTATCATCGGCATGTTGGAGGGCTACCAGTTCATCGACGACAGCGTGCTAGCCTATTTCAAGCGCCGCCTGACGCAAGCCCCACGCGATGCCGATTTTGCGCTCCAATACGTCCTGAAAAACGCAAAAACGCGCGAAGAACAGCAAGCCTGCGTCGATGCCGTCCGCTTCAAGTGCAATGTGCTTTGGGTTCAACTCGACGCGCTCTACAATGCTTACGTTGCCGGCAACGTCCCGCCCGGCGCTTTCCGTCCGGAGACTTAAGATGGCCGCGTCCGTGCAGCGCACCAGAACGATGATTAGCGCGGCTTCCAAACCTGGTTTGCCGCACCATATTAAGTTGCGTCACGACCCGGGCCGCGGACGCTGGCACGTTTTGGCGCCGGAACGTGTGTTTGAACCCGACGCCATTGCTGTCGAAATCTTGAAGCGATGTGATGACCAGAAGACGGTGCAGAGTATCGCGGAAGAACTGGCGACCGAGTACAACGCGCCAATCGAAAACATTCTCGCAGACGTCATCGCGATGCTGCAGGAATTAGCCGACAAGGGCGTCGTAAAGGCCTAAGGCCTGAAAGAATGAAGGGTAGAGCCTCATGAATGAAATCGCGCCCCTTGAGCAGTTTGCAGACGCGCCCGTCGATGCGGCGTGCAGCCGTGCCCCAATCGGTCTCTTGGCGGAACTCACACATCGTTGCCCACTGCAATGTCCGTATTGTTCCAACCCGCTTGAACTCGATCGCGTCAATCAAGAGCTGACGACGGCCGAATGGCAAGACATCATGCGTCAGGCTGCGGACCTCGGCATATTGCAGATCCACTTGTCGGGCGGCGAACCGACTGTGCGCAAGGATCTCGAAGATATTGTCGAAGTTGCTGCAAAAGCAGGCCTATATACAAACCTCATTACGGCTGGCGTGACGCTGACGCGTGACCGCCTGAAGAAACTGAAAGACCTTGGACTCGATCACGTCCAGTTGTCGATCCAGGACGTCAACGAAGCGAATGCGGAAAAGATTTCGGCCTACAAAAATGGGCTCGCCAAAAAGCGTGAACTCGGAAAGTGGGTGCGCGAGTTCGACATGCCGTTGACCATCAACGCGCCGATCCACCGCCACAACATCGAGAACCTTCCGGCAATCATCGACTTTGCGGTCGAGATGGGCGCGGGCCGGCTCGAAGTCGCACACATCCAGTATTACGCTTGGGCGTTGAAAAACCGCGCAGCCCTCATGCCGTCGCGCGCGCAGGTCTACAAGACGTCGGAAATTGTCGAAGAGGCGAAGGTGCGCCTCAAAGGCATTCTGGTGTTCGACTTCGTGGTCCCGGACTACTACGCCAAGACGCCAAAGCCCTGCATGGGCGGCTGGGGCCGGGGCATTATGAACATCAATCCCTCGGGCAAAGTGCTTCCCTGCCATGCCGCCGAGAGCGTGCCGGGCCTTGAGTTCGACAACGTCAAGACGAAGCGCTTGGCCGAGATCTGGCTCAAGGGCCAGGCTTTCCAGATGTATCGCGGCACCAGTTGGATGAAGGAGCCCTGCAAGGGTTGCCCGCGCGCCGAGATCGATTTTGGCGGCTGCCGCTGTCAGGCCATGGCGTTCACGGGTGATCCGGCGAACACAGATCCGGCCTGCAAGTTTTCGCCGCACCACGCCGCCTTTGTGGCGGCGGCGGAAGCCGAAAGCGGCGTCAAGAACCCGCCAAACTTCGTCTATCGCCGCTTGGGCGGCGCCAAAGGCAGCGCGGAGAGTGCTGAAGAAGCCGAATAAGGCGCATGCTTTTAGCTAGCGACGGTCTTTACGCAATCTTGACCAAGTGCAAGTTTTAGGGTGGGGACAGACGTGTTTCGACCAAGGTGCGGCATTTGGTTCAGCGGCCATTCAGAAAAAGACTGCCAATATTCTCCGGCTAGTTTAAAACACGGTGCGCTTAACTACGCGCCAGGGCTGGCGAAACGGAGAGGAAACACAAGAATGCGCAAGATCGTTCTGGCGATCGCAATGATCGCTGCAATGCCGGTAGCTGCTTCGGCCGCTGACGCCGAAGCGGGTAAGACCGTCTTCAATAAGTGCAAAGCCTGCCATCAAGTCGGCGAAGGCGCCAAGAACGCAGTCGGTCCGAACCTGACAGGCGTTATCGGCCGCAAGGCTGCTTCGATCGAAGGCTTCACCTATTCCGAAGCGATGAAGGCTTCGGGCAAGACCTGGGACGAAGCATCACTCAAAGAATATCTTACGGACCCGAAGAAGACTGTTCCCGGCAACAAGATGGTGTTCATGGGCCTGAAGGACGCTGCCGATCTCGACAACGTCATCGAGTATCTCAAGACCGCGAAGTAAATTCCGCAAAATCTTGGAACTAAGAATTCCGCGCCGCGAGGGTCAAACTTCGCGGCGCTTTTTATTTGCGCGCGGCCGCTCCAAGTGGAACAATGTCGCGCACGTCGAGCCTTTTTATCAGCGCCGATAACGGCTGCCGGTTGATCTTTAAGTTTGGCGCCACTTCTTGAAGCGGGATCATGACAAAGCCGCGCTCGGCAATGAGCGGGTGCGGCACTATTAGATCGGTTTCGCGGATTGTTTGATCGCGATAGGTTAGGATATCTACGTCGATCAATCGCGGGCCCCACTTTTGCTTGCGCTCGCGGCCCATATTGTTTTCCACGTCTTGGCAGCGCTTGAGTAATGCACGCGCGCTCAAATCCGTTTGAACCGTCACACACGCATTCACGAACCAGTCCTGTTCGGCGACGCCCCAGGGCGCGGACCGGTAATTGCGCGAGCGGCCAACGAGCTTCACGCCACCATCTGCAGTCAAAAGCTCAATCGCACGTTCTATATTCGCGGCCTTGTCGCTCATGTTCGAGCCAAGACCGAGCGCAGCATCAAAATGGGAAGCGGTCCCAGACTTCAGCTTGAGCATTGCTAGTTACCCGGCTCCGATGCGCGCTCAATCATACTTGATATACGAGAAGCGCAAATCGTTAGCTGGCGTGCCCTCAAGGCCCTTACCTTCTTTGCCTGGCTGCCAGCACACGACCTCTTCGATTTTCTTCGCAAGCTCCAGATCTTTCGACGTGATGCCTTTGGCCGAATGAGTCATCAGGCGAACCTCAACCCAAGCGTAGGACGCCGTGATGTCGGGGTGGTGCCAAGCGGCCTCCGCCAAGTGACCGACAGTATTGATCACCATCAGCGTTCCCTTCCAGCTCGACGTCTTGTAGGTGCGCCTGACCCAGCCGTCCTCAAAGCGCCACTCGGGCAAATTTGCCTTGAGCCAGGCGTTAACGTCCGCTTCGGCCATAGGTTTTTCGCGCTCGGCGCTCATCGTATCCTCGTTTTGGCTAGCTGGACATTCGGTTGGAATGACCCTAACTCCGCTGTGATACAGAGTGCAATCCATTCCCGCCGCCGAGAAGGATCCGTTATCCCGTGACCCAGAAGAGCCCGTCCCCCGCTGGTGTGCGCGTGACAGCTCCCGCGCGTCTGCATCTTGGGTTCCTCGATCTGAACGGCTCGCTCGGCCGGCGCTTCGGCAGTATCGGCTTGGCCGTTGATAAGCCTGAAACGCGTATCCTGATCACTCGTACGCGGGATTTTTCTGCCGCCGGTCCCGACAGCGACAGGGCCTTGAAGCTTTTGCAGAAATACACCGTCGCCCGCGCAACAAGCGCCTATTCGGCCATCGTCGAGGAAGCGATACCCGCCCACGCGGGTCTGGGTTCAGGAACCCAGCTGGCCCTTGCTATCGGAGCGGGAACGGCACACCTCGAAGGTCACGCCCTGACCGCATATGGCTTGGCTCAGCTCGGTGAACGGGGCGCCCGTTCGGGGATCGGCCTTGCGGCCTTTACCGGTGGCGGATTTCTAGTCGATGGCGGCAAGGGTGATCGTGATACGGCGCCTCCGCTCACCGTTCGTGCCGAATTCCCGACCGATTGGCGCGTCTTAATGATCCTTGATCAAACCCGGGCGGGCGTTTCTGGGGACGCGGAAACTCAAGCTTTCAAGGCGTTGCCGACGTTTCCAGAGGCAGCCGCCGCGCATATTTGCCGTCTGGTGCTCATGAAGCTTATCCCGGGCGTCAAGGACGCCGATCTTGCGGCGTTTGGCGCGGCCTTATCCGAGATCCAGGAGATCGTCGGAGGGCACTTTGCCAATGCACAGGGCGGCAGCCCCTGGTCCAGCCCGGCGGTTGGGCGCCTTGCCAACCGGATGCGCCAGATGGGGGCGACCGGGATCGGCCAGAGTTCCTGGGGTCCGACCGGCTTCGCCTTTGTCCCTAGCCGGGAAGCGGCAGAACGCCTCTATCATTCTTTAGTCGGAGACGCTAAAGCGGACGGGCTTGAAATCATTATCGCCCAAGGTCGCAACTCAGGCGCCCGCATCGGTCCGGCTTAATCACCAAAAACAATCGGAGAATCAGAACGTTATGAGCGAAGCCACGCCCATTTTGCACATGCTCGACCCGCGCAAGCACGTCAGTCCTTTCGACGTGAACATGGCGGCTGACGCCGGCTACAAGGTCATCGTCCCTTACACAAACGTCGAAGTCGCCGACGTGACCCCACTCATCCAGGACGCAATCTTTTCCCGCCCCCCGAACTACGGCGTGCGTACCGGCTTCTTCATGGGGGGCAAGGATGCCCTGATAGCGCTCGATATGATCGATGCCGCCAAGAAGGCCATGGTCCCACCGTTCGAGTGCTCGGTATTTGCCGACCCAGCCGGATCGTTCACGACGGCCGCCGCCATGGTCGCCTGCGTTGAGCGGCAATTGAAACAGAAGTTCGGGCGCAATTGGAAGGGCGTCAAGGTTGCCGTGTTTGGCGCAACCGGCGTCGTCGGCTTTGCCTCGTCAATTATCGCGGCGCTGGAAGGCGCTGATGTGCGCCTCGTCGCCCATCGCGGTGTGGATCGCGTGATCAAGAGCGCAGCGGTTTCCAAAGAGCGCTTTGGTGTTGACCTCGAACCGGTTGCTGGCGAGACGGCCGAACAAAAGGCTGACATCATCGCCAACGCTGAAGTCATCTTTGCAGCAGCCGCAGCTGGCGTTCAGGTCGTCTCGAAAGAGCACAAAGCCCTGGCCAAGAACCTGATCGTTATCGCTGACGTCAACGCGGTACCGCCTGCAGGCGTCGAAGGCCTCGAACTCTTCATGGACGGCGCACCGCTTCCCGGCTGCAATGCCCTGGGCGTCGGCGCGCTCGCCATCGGCGACATCAAATACAAGTGCGAGTCGGGCCTCTTCAAGCAGATGCTGTCGTCCGACAAGCCCGTGGCCTACGACTTCCGCCACGCCTACGACTATTGCAAGAAGCTGACGGGACTCGCATAAGCGAGTGACCGGCCAAACCGTCCTGATCGCTGCATTTTCCGGGCGGGCTCTCGCAGAGTCCGCCCGTCGCGCAGGATACGTGCCGCTCGTTGTTGACGCTTTCGGTGATATGGATACCCGCGCCGCAGCCGAACTTTACACGGGCCTGCCTTCAGCTATTCGCAACGGCTTTGAAGCAAAGCCGCTCTTTGCAGCGCTCGACGGACTTGTCGATTGTGCGCCCTCGCCGCCTCTCGGCATCGTCTTGGGGTCTGGATTTGAAGATCGCCCGAAGCTGATCGAAAGCCTGGATGCGCGTTACCGGCTGTTGGGCTCGAAAGCGGACATCGTCCGGCAGCTCAAAGATCCGGCAGAATTTTTCCCATTACTGAAACAGCTGCGCGTCGCACATCCCGAAACCATGCTGACACCACCGGTTGACCCGCAAGGCTGGCTCGCCAAACGCCGGGGCGGCGCAGGCGGCGCGCATATCCGCGACTTGCACATATTTCACAAGACTCCCCGGAAAAATACTATTTTCAGCGCCGGATCGATGGCACGCCGATGTCGGTCTTCGCCGTCTCGAGTAAGAGTGGCGTTGCCATGGAACTTTCGCGCCAATGGACCGCGCCATCCCCGCGCAAGCCGTTCCGCTACGGCGGCGCCGTGATCACCGAATATGCCGACACGCTAGCTGAACAGAATATGGTTTCAACCGCAGCGACGCTCATTGAACTCCTCGATCCCGTTGGGCTCGTCTCATTCGACTTCATTATCCACGAAGACGTGCCATATCTCCTCGAAGTCAATCCGCGGCCCGGCGCAACGCTCGACATCTTCGACGACATTGGCGGCAATCTGTTCCGTGCGCACGTCGAAGCGAGCCTCGGCAACGAACTCTGGCAGCAGCGCGATTTGCCAACCGCGCAGTCGCGCGCGTCTGCAATCCTTTACGCCGACCAAGGCCCATTGGCCGCTGGCGAAATCGACTGGCCGGATTGGGCCGCCGATAGACCGGTGCCCGGTACGCCCATTCCTGCGGAAACCCCAATTGCTACAGTTTTTGCCGAAGGTGCCAACGCCGACGAGGCCGAACGCCTCGTCAGGACACGCCTTTCAACCCTTGCTGACCTCGTTTACACAACATCACAAAAGACTTGAAGGAGAGCACCTATGCACGCCCCCCATCCGAGCGTTTCCAAGCTCGCCGCGAAAATTGTCGATCAGATCGCAGCTGACGCGCTGAGCTTGCGCGTTGGCGTTTCGACCGGCAGTTCGGGCGAACGCCTTATCGATCTTGGCGCCACGTCGCTTGGTTGTTGGAAGCAGGCCGCCGTCTCGGCGAAGTCTGCATGGGAGGACTTGGCACGGTGCAACTGACGACATCGGCCCCTCTCGCCAAATGGCCGCTCGGCGTCGTCGTGCATTCGACCAATCCGGTTATCTCATGCCTTGGATCGCAGTACGCCGGATGGACCATTACGGACGAAGCTTCAGGATTTTTCGCACTTGGTTCTGGCCCCGCTCGCGCGCTCTCGCGCGTCGAAGACCTCTACAAAGAACTCGGCTACGCCGATAAGTCAGAGCAGGCGGCCCTCGTCATCGAAGGCGACAAGGCCCCACCCGCCGCCGTCATCACCAAAGTTGCAGAGGCGTGCGGCGTGAAGCCTTCTGGTCTCACCATCCTCTTCGCACCGACCTGGAGCTTAGCGGGCACCGTTCAGATTGCAGCCCGCGTGCTCGAAGTCGCGATCCACAAAGCGCACACGCTGCACTTCCCCCTTGAGAACATCGTTGACGGCACCGGCACGTGCCCGATAGCGCCGCCGTTCCCCGATTTCGTCAAAGCGATGGGCCGCACCAACGACGCCATCATCTACGGCGGACGCATCCATCTTTTCGTCAAAGGCTCGGACGCGGACGCCAAGAAGCTGGCAGACGGTCTGCCGTCTTCGGGCTCAAGCGCCTATGGCAAGCCGTTCGCCGATATCTTCTCGGAAGTGAATGGCGACTTCTACAAGATCGATCCGATGTTGTTCTCGCCCGCAATGGTAACGGTATCCAACATGGATACGGGCGCATCGTTCCATGCCGGAAAATTGGCCCCAGAGATCGTCGATGCGAGCTTCGCGTAAGCTGCAGGACTAAGGAGCAACAAATGGCGGACCGGCGGGATCGCAATGATCCCCCCTCCCCTCGACGGGGAGGGGTCGGGGGTGGGGTGGAGAGCTTGGCGGAACTCCGGGCGAAGCGCTCGTTGCCGACGAAGCACAACTCAACAATCACGCTCTGGATAATCCCCCCACCCCTAACCCCTCCCCGCAAGGGGGAGGGGAACCCCAGCCGGCGTCACTGAAGGAACACGCGAGACGCTCTCACGCCCCAATGGCACCGGCCTCCACTTCGCGCTCCTCATCGAAGAGGGGCGCGGAGAATGGCACGCGCGGCGCATCGTCAGATCGCTCGAAGAAATGGGCGCGCGGGTAACAGTTTCGTCTCTCCCGCATTGCGCCTTCGATACGGCGTTGCCGAGCGGGATCGATATTCCGGGCTTCGACGGGCGCTTGCCGGACGGCGTGTTCGTTCGCTCAATTTCTGCCGGGACACTTGAGCAAATCACGTTCCGCCTAGGTCTGCTGCACGCACTTCGTGAAAGCGGCGTGCGCGTGTGGAACGATGCGCGCGTCATCGAACGCTGTGTCGACAAATCGCAAACCACATTCCTGTTGCATAAGGCTGGCATTCCGACGCCGCGCACACGCGTGGTTGAGACCGAAGCGCACGCGCGCGAATACACTCAAGATCTTGGTCGCCAACTCGTCATGAAGCCGTTGTTCGGCAGTCAAGGCAAAGGTATAGGCCGCATTGCATCGGCGGCCGAATTGCCAGCGGGCGAAGCTGTCGATCATATTTATTACATGCAGGATTTCGTGGCGCCGGCCGACGACGTGTTCGAGGACTGGCGCGTGCTCGCGTCGCGCCATCGCGTCATTGCCGCCATGACGCGGCGCGGCAAACACTGGGTCACCAATATCCATCAAGGCGGCCAAGCTAAAAGCCACGAGCCTTGCGCGGACATGACCGCGATCAGCATGGCCGCCATGCGGGCGATCGACGCCGATTATGCGGGCATCGATCTCATCCGCACGGCCGGCGGCCAATTGCAGGTGCTGGAAGTCAACTCCAATCCGGCTTGGCGCGGCTTGCAGAGCGTCGCCGGTATCAACATCGCGCGAAGCCATCGCCGAGGATTTCCTCAAGACCGTCGTCTGCGCATCGCGCTAGCCTGAAAGCAGACCGATGAGCGGAGCGCGCGACACGCGAGGAAATTGCGGCGGCCTTCGTCAGCGCCTGCCGCGCTGAACTGCAGGCGCTCAAACCTGGCAACGTGCATGTCTACTCCGCCGGCCACGGCATGGACATTCACCACTTTGAGCGCGCAGCAGACGCGGCCGCGCCCTGGATTGCTGAGCCTTCTCTCAAGGTTGGTGCGCGCATTCTGCGGGCGACCGAAGCAAGCTTCGCCGCGACCGGCGTCAATACCAATCTCGGCATCGTGCTGCTCTGCGCGCCGCTCGCCAAGGCCGCTGCCGAAGTTGATGCCGGCACGGGCCTGCGCCGCCGCCTTGCCGTCATCCTATCGATGCTCGACGAAGACGATGCCGACAATGCCTTTGCAGCGATCCGCCTCGCCAACCCGGCCGGCCTCGGCAAAGTCGAGAAGGGCGACGTCTCGGCGTCGAACCCGCGCCTGACCTTGATCGAAGCCATGCATCTCGCCAAGGACCGGGACCGGATCGCCAACGCCTACGTCACAGCATTTGAGGACATTTTCGATTTTGCCTTGCCCGTCTTGACGGACGCCCGTGCCTTAACCGGCGATGTCAACCTCGCGGTTTCGACCCTGCACATGGCGCTGATGGCTGAGTTCGAAGATAGCCACATTGCCCGCAAGCATGGCCCTGCCGCCGCCCGTTCGGTGCGCGAGAGAGCCCTGGAGCTGCAATCCCATTGGCGGCCCGTCGTCACACCCAAGTCCCTCGAACACTTGAGAGATTTCGACACAAAATTGAAGGAATTGGGCCTCAATCCGGGCACAACGGCCGACTTTGTCGTTGCAACCATTTTTTGCGGCCTATTGTCCGGGCGGAAACAAGCGTGAACGAGGCCGGTTGCCTACTTAAGTACTTGTCGAGTGAGGCCCCGTAGGGCTAATACATGGCCGGTGTCCGCAAGGCACGGAACTATCCAGCCGGTCTATCCGGGGGCGCTTGCCGCTCGGCATGGGAACAAGGATAGAAATAGCAGGAGCAAAACTGGCGAAGTCCCGGCATTCGACGGGGGAGCGTTGGTGCTCGTAGTGTTCAATTCGTGGGAGGAACCCCCCTAATGGCCAAAATTAATAAAGTAATGATCGGCGAATCGCTCGTCGGCGACGGCAATGAAGTTGCGCACATCGACCTCATCGTCGGTCCGCGCGGTTCGGCTGCTGAAACAGCATTCTGCAACTCGCTGACCAACAACAAGGACGGCTTCACGTCGCTCCTCGCCGTCATCGCTCCGAACCTCGCCTGTAAGCCAAACACCATTCTGTACAACAAGGTCACCATCAAGGACGCCCGTCAGGCCGTTCAGATGTTCGGACCCGCACAGTACGGCGTTGCCAAGGCGATCCAGGACTCGGTTGCCGAAGGCGTGATCCCCGCTGCTGAAGCTGACGACGTCTTCGTTTGCGTCGGCGTATTCATCCACTGGGAAGCGGCCGACGACGCCAAGATCCAGGACTACAACTATCGCGCAACGAAGGAAGCTCTGGCACGCGCTGTGGCTGGTAAGCCAACAGCTGCTGAAGCAACCGCTCAGCGCAACTCGGTCGCCCATCCTTTCGCTGCTAAGACTTGAAGCGGGCACCGTCCACAGCAGGATAATGCCGCCGCTACCAACAAGTACGGCGAAATACGACAATGCCCCTGCAATGAGCGGGGGTCTGCTGCAGCGATTGGGTAGACTGCTTTCAGGCCGTTATAGCGGCTAAACTTCGGCAGTTCGACTTGGCAGGGAACTCCTGCCCAGCCTGGCTTCGCCAAAGGTTGGCCCAAAGTTGGAATGGACACTACAATCGGCCGGCGATCTCTCTGAGGTCTCCGGCCGATATTTTTTTGTCGTGCAGCGCGCTTGCGATCAATGCGCCGGCAGCACCTGCGGCGCGCAGAGCATCGAGGTCGGCGCGATGACGAACACCGCCCGCCGCATAGATTTTACGCGTGCCTGCCCGGCCTGCGATATTCTTGATGCGATCTATATCAGGGCCCTCATCGCTGCCGACGCGCGCCAGCGTCATGACGATCACGCGCCCTGGCCAGAGGCTTGTGTCCTTCAGCAAGGCGGGAGGTCCCATGAACTCGTCACCCCGAAAATCCAGGCTGAGCACGACCCGCGTAGGGGCTTCCCTGACGATCTCCTTGTAGTCCGCGAGGCTCTCAAGCGCCTCCGATCCAATAACGAGTGTCGCGACCGGCGCCGCAAGAACTGCCCTTGCCGCGCCGCGCGAACTCGATCCGGCATCGATCCAGATTTCAGCGCCGGCAAAGACACTACTGATGGACGGCACAAGATGGACATTGCGGCCGCGGCCCTCGATCCCGTCGAGGTCAGCGACGTAGATTTTGCGGAACGGATAGAGCGATTTCAAGCCTTGCGCGACGGCCTTGGGCTCGCTGCCTTTGGCGAGCGGCGTCTCGACCGGCCGGTAGTTGGCGCGATCTCCCATAACGGCGCGCACAACGGAGCCGCGGGCCACGTCCAGAACCGGGATGACGTCCATGCGCCTTGCCTCCTTATCTTCCTCGTGTAACACGAGAATCGGAGTTTATGGGTGCCGGAGCGACATGACACTGACAGCCGGATATGATGTCGGCGGGGCGCACCTCAAGGTGGCGCTGGTCGCGGGCGGCCGCGTTGTCGACGTCCGCCAGATTGCGTGCCCGTTGTGGCAGGGGCTCGATCAGCTTGGGGCGGCACTCGATGAAGCCAAGGCCATGACGCGGGACGCAACGCGCCACGCCGTGACAATGACCGGGGAACTGACAGAGATTTTCCCGAGCCGGCAAGCGGGCGTTGTCTCGCTTGTTGCATTTCTCACTGAGCGGCTTGGACCGGCGACGCATTTCTTCATGGGGCTTAAGGGCTTTGGCGATGCGGCGGCCGCAACGAGCGACTCGGACTTAGTTGCCTCTGCTAACTTTATCGCCACCGCGCGATTAATCGCGGCAAAGCGCAAAGGCGCCCTGCTCATCGATTTAGGTTCGACGACAACGGACATCATCGCCTGCGACCGGCCGCAAGGCTTGACCGATGCCGAACGCTTGCAGACCGGCGAGCTCGTCTACACCGGCTTCACGCGCACGCCGGTTCCGTCTGTCACCGCGCGTGGAGTCCTCGCCGGGCAATGGCAGGGCCTGGCGCGCGATTGTTTTGCGACGATGGCGGACGTGCGCCGCGTGCTCGGCCAATTGCCGGACGATGTCGATCTGCATAACACGGCGGACGGGCGCGGCAAGACTGTTGGCGACAGTTTACGCCGCATGGCGCGCGGATTTGGCCGCGACGGCGAGGAGCGCCATCTCGATGTGTGGCGCGTGGCGGCGGCGCACATTCGGGACGAGCAGTTCCGCTCAATTTGCGACGGCGCTATTCAAGTGCTGTCGCGGCCCGGCGTTGATGTTTCGGGCGGCGTTGTGGCGGCGGGCATTGGCGCGCGTGATGTTGAATTGATTGCTCAGAGGCTTGGACTTGCGTGCACCACCTTCGGCGAACTTATCGGTGCAAGTGGTGAAGTTTCACTGGCGGCCACACGCTACGCACCGGCTGTGGCGGTTGGGATGCTGGGGTCGATCTAACATAACGACAACACTTCCGTCCGGCGCGCTGTTGAAGCGTTCCGGGTGACAAGAAAACGAAGGGAGGCGACAACAGCGGGCCTCTCAATTTTGATTTCGGGATGCGGCACCGCCGTCATCGCCCACGTTAGGTGAGTACTTCGCCCACACGCCCCATGCTGCATCCATAAATGCATGGGCTCCAAGGTGCGGACGCCGCCTCATCGGCCTGCAATTCCGTTTCCCCTTGGAGGCAGTACGACCGGCACGATCTGATGGCGCCGCTCATCTCCAACGCCGCGCATCGTGATGGAACTCAGCGGGTACCCATAACCCCTTCATGACACGCGTCGGGAGCACTATAGCGCAGCGGCGACGCGCGGGGATAAGCGGAGGTGACTATAATATTCGAAATGGTTATCGGGGATTTGTGTAACACGCATCGGCACCGCCGTTATCCATGCTTCTTGTGCCAAAGTTTGAATGCCGACGCGGCGAGAATGGCGGCGAGGAAAACTTTCAAAAACCCGCTTGCAGCGTAGGCCGAGAGATACCCGCCCAAAATCGCACCGGCGATTGAGCCTAAACTCATCGGCAGCACGAGATGCTGCAGCACGTCGCGCGAGCGGTAATGCTTGTTGAGCCGGTGCTTGGCGACGCCAATTGCGACAATCGGCAAGCTGATCAGAAGACTCAAAGTCCCAGCCGTCTGAATGTCTAACCCGAACAGAAAAATCAAAATCGGAATGATGAACTCGCCGCCCGCGACACCCAGCAGGCTGCTGATCGCGCCAACCACAAGGCCCGCGAACACCCCGGCAATGGAGCGGACAAGGGGATCGCGCGGAAGCTCAAAGGGCGTCCCAGTGCTGAAGCTCGCTTCTGCAACAAGCAGTAGAGCAACCACCAGCAGAAGCGCAGCGATGATCGACATCAAACGCTCGGGCGGAATACGTGACAACATCCCGGCACCAATCCAGGCAGCGATCATGCCGCCTAAAATCATCGAGGCGAGAACGCCGATATTGTCGGCAATGCCCGCGCCAGAGTAGACGTTTAGCCGGGTCGCAAATGCGAACGCAAGGGTGATGAGGCTGACGAGCAGATTGAAGCGAACAGCCCTGTGGGGAAAAAGCGCGAATATTGTGATCAAAATCGGCAGGCGAAACTCAGCGCCGCCTAAGCCAATGAGGCCCCCAAGCGTTCCGACGAGAACTCCTGCCGCTACAGCGGTCCAGGGACGTCTGACGCCGTACAATTTGCCCGGTTCATGCAAACATGACTACCTCCTGCGGGTTCGTGAAAAACGAAATCACAACCGGAAAACTTCAGAGACGAGTTCGTCACGCCGCCTCATCGATTGACGAAACTATGGATCGGACGCGCGATCCGCATCTTCTATTTTTCTTCGTACCTCTCCTTCAAGCTCTTGGTGCGCGCCTCCGTCATTTCCGTCATGCAACCAAGGATTGCCCCCGTCGTTGCGGTGCCGCCGCCTGCTTCATGAACCATGAGCTTAACACAATCAGCGTCCCGAAAGGCGACCCAGGCGCGTTGCGAAACCTTCAAGGCCTCCGCCCACTTCTTGTTGTTGTCTTCGTTGCCGGGATCAGGCTCAGCGAAGTCGGCCATAATTTTCTTGTAAACCGCATTCAACGCCTTGTCGGCATTATCGAAGTCTTTCTCGGCACAGGCGTTGAGATCGACAGTTGTCATCGCGTTGGCGCAATCAATTTTGTCCTCAGCCGCTGCTGCAAGCCCAATCACGAGAAAAGCAGCGGCTGAATAAATCGCAAGGTGCTGGCGCATCGTCTTTCTCCCCGAATGTGTCGCGCGTTCTAGGCGTCCTATGATAGCTAATTCTTACCCTCTGCCGAGGCCGCAAGCGCGGCCAAGCGTTGTTCCAAGTGCTGGGATTCGAAATTCATCAACGCTTTGAGCTCGGCGTATTGACGACGCGCCGCGTCGCGATCAACGGATTTGTCGCGTGACGCCGCGATCATCAGGTTTTTTGCCGTGTGCTCGGTCGACGTGAATTCGATGACTTTGACGCGGTAGCCTGAGGCTTCGAGCAACAAGCAGCGTGCCGCATCCGTCACAAGATCGGCTTGGCGCTGTTTGAACAGCCCGAACTTGGTGAGGCCGCGCAGCGCGTTCGCAGGTTTCTCCAGCTGGGGCGCTAGCTCGTGCTGACAGCACGGCGCGGTGATTATGAGAGCGGCATTGCCGGCGATACCCTGGAAGATCGCGTCGTCGGTTGCAGTATCGCAGGCATGCAGCGCGATAAGAAGATCGACCGCCGTTGCTTTGGTTTGACCTGCTGCCGCCGCGGCAAATCTTAATCCGGTTAGCTTGAGACGTGAGGCGAGATCCGAACACAACGCGACCATATCCTCGCGCACTTCAATGCCCGTCAAGCGGCAGATCTTCTGCAGGTGAGAAGTCAAATAGTCGTAAAGCGCGAAGGTGAGGTAGCCTTTGCCCGAGCCGATATCGACGGCCGTGATCGCATGCGTGTTATTGAGTGGCGACAAGCGGATCAGGTCATCAACAATCTCGATAAAGTGGCAGATTTGTTTGTATTTTGGATGCATCGACGGTTTGACGCGCCCGTCATCGAGCGAAATGCCGAGCGCCTTGAGATAGGGGCGCGATGGCTCGACGACGTAGTTTTTTGTACGATTGTGTTCGGCCGGCGTGACGGCAGTGAACGTTGCTTTCGCCGTTGTGAGGCGCGCTTCGCCCTTCTTGTTGTGGTCGAGGGTGAAGTCCTTCGTGGTTGTGAACAGCGTGGCACTGAGGAACGTCTCGCCGATAAGCGATGCCACGAACGCGCCGGCCTCTGGGACCCATCTGTTCCCGGTGACGTCCTTGTTCGCGTGCGTGAAGACAAAGCGCAGCGCTTGCTTGTCGCGGATCGTGACTGGCGTTGCGACACATTTTTTCAAAGTGTCCTGCCCCTTCACCTTGCCAAACGTCATCTTCACAAATGTGCCGGCTGCGAGGCTCGCGTCAACCGCCGCAACAAAGTCGCGCTTGAAGTCACGAGCGGGATCGATTGCCGGTGTCAGGGGATCGCTCATCGCTTGTCATTCGCCGGTGAGCGCGAGGGAGCCGCGCGCCATGCGTCTATTTTCTCCATCAGCCAGCCCCAGGCTTCCACTTCGCGTGGGCCGGCTGTCTTGGAAATTGCAATCTCAAGGTATTTTAATTCGTTCTCGACCTTTTCCATTGGCAGCATGTTGAGGCGCGTGGTCAAAACGGCGAGTTCGAGCACGGCGGCCTGCGCGCGGTTGAAGCCTTCCCAGGCCTTATGCTGCTCTTGATGCACAATTTTGCAGAGAAACTTCGGGCGCAATTCATCTTCGATAATGCGGTCAACCTTCAATTCCCAATGTGAGAGGCAGGACGCGAGCCGGCCACCTTTGATTTTTGTGGTGGCGACTGTCGGCCAGGATTTCCGCCCCGTGACGCATCCCGCAAACACGCGTACGTCATCTGTGTGGCTTGCGGCGGCAAACGGAACGGCGCGCAAATTGTCGAGCGTGCGCGACGGTTTGAACGGGCCGATGATCCAGTGATCGCCGTCTTGTATGAGCCCAAGCGGAGCGACGTGCACCTCACCCTTTTCGTTCATGGTCGAGACAATCGTTTCAACGATGCGGGGCATCACTTATCTCCTTCATCGCTGCGACTTTTTGTTGCCCTGAGGGTTGCACCCTGCTCTTTTGCTTTGAGGGTTGCACCCTGCTCTTTTGCTTTGAGGGTTGCACCCTCGGGTGCGTGCCGCGTCAAGTCTTCGCTCTTCTTGTCGGCAGCGGCGCCCCAATCCAGCGGATTGTCTTGGGCATATCGCTTGCCCAGTTGCAGTGCGATTTCCGCCTTGGCTAATTCATAGCCCAAATAGAATGCGTGCGCGCCATCGGCGCCGACGCCGAGTTTGGGGAAGAGTTCGAACGGATCGCCCGAGAGGTGGTGACCGTCGCGATTGTAGATGTGCACGCCTTTTTCGCTGGTTTGAATGCGAAAATTCCCATCCCTAATCTCTGCCGCCGCTGCCGCGATCTCGGCCGCAGTCATGGGATTGGGAACAAGATCATGGAGCGCCAGCATCATGCCGCCATAGCCCTTGGGCAGGCTGTCGTCCTCGCGCGCGCGAAACATCAGGCGGCGCGCGGCGTCATGCTCCTCGATCGTGCGGCGCGTGTGCGGCGAGACCTGCACGATGAGCACGTTTTGAATGCGCAATTCCGAGCAGATGGCGAGCAGCATCGCCGTGACACCTTGGCTGTCGGCATCGGTGAGTTCGGTGAGATTTCCCGTGCCCATCAGAATTTCAACATCCGGGCGCAGGCGGCGCAGCTCTGCGTAACGCTGGATCGATGCCGTAAAGCCGAAGTGCACGGGATCCAGAATCGGATCAGCGATGTGTTTGATCTTCTTTTTCTTGGCCGCATCGATAGCCCTGAGCAGCGACTTCAAATCGCCGTGGGGCTTGGGCACCAGTACCGGTATGCATTTCGTGCCTTTGACGGCGTCCAGCGTGGTCTCGTCCAAGCTCAAAACATAATGCGCGCCGGCCTTTGCTGCGCGCGCTAGTTCGTCAACGTTTCCGCTATCGACGCTGACTTTGTATTCAGCCTTGACCAGTGCCGCGACCATCTCGTCCAAATGGGAAAAAGGCGTTTCCGGCTGGCAGCCGATGTCGATGACGTCCGCACCTTTGGATTTCTGCTCCGCCGCGCGCGCGAGCATCTCATCAATTGTGAGCCCCGTCGCATCGACCAACTCGGCGAAGATGCGCAAATCATGCTTAGAGAAATCGGGCGGCTTGCCGCCGTGGCCAAGATATTGCGGCAAATCCGCCAACTCGTCGGGTCCGCGCTCAAAGGGCACGCCGTAATGCGCCGCGAGGCTTTTCAGATCCATGCGCGTGCGGCCGGGTACGATGACGCGCGTGGCATCAATCGGCCCCTTCAAACGGTTGCGCACGATACCTTCAGTCATCAAGGCGGCGACCTTGATGCCGATGTTGGCGACCGACCAGGCGTCAGCCTCAAGCCCGGTCGTCGCGACCGTGCTCTTGAGGCGCGTTTCGGCCAATCGCCCCGTCAGGAAGAGGAGCTTATCTTTTGGTTTTTTAGCCATTTGAGCCTAGCTGCAACGGCCTTCTGCAAATCCTGCACGCTTTCGACCACGGTCGTATCATCGAAGGTCTTGAGCTTTTCGGTGTTTTCGAGATCGATGCGGCGCGGATAGACTTTGACCATGCCTTTGGGGGCTTCGGTATCCATCTCAGGCGCCGTATCACACGCGAAAACAATTGTCGGCACGCGGCACTTGCCCGCTTGCGCGAAGACGTTTGTTGCAAGGTTATCGGAAATACCAGTGACGCACTTGGCAACCGTGTTCGAAGTTGCGGGCGCCATGATAAGCGTGTGATAGACGCCGTAATAAAACGCGCCGACCGGGGCCGCGCTCGCAGTCGTATCCTTGAAAATGCGCACGTCCGCGCCAAGTTCCAAGTCCTGCTTGTACATGCGGATGACTTCTGCGGCCGCTTTTGAGACAAACACGTCGAGGTTCGGCAACGTGCGCATAATGTCCAGGCTCTCCTTGAAGAAGTGCCCGGAGCCCGTCAACGCCCAGCCGAAACGCGGCCGCGCCACGCCTTTGAGATCTGCTTCGTAATCCATGAAAAGGCGCGTAGCACGCTCACTTCCCCGCGTCGACAGCGATTGGCAGCAGCCCTTAAGATTTGGCTGAGGTGCCTTCGCTGAGGCCCAAAAGGGCTCTCAGATCCTGCGTTTGATTAGGGCCCACAATGCGCCAATCGAGGTTACTCCGCGCGACGATACCTGGAAACGCTCGATCAACCACCCCGCCCTCGGCCAGCTGAGCCGCCGTTTCAGTTGCATCAACCTCGATTGATTTCAGCAGTACAAGTGGCACGCCTCCCAAGCGCTCTGCGAGCCGCGCGGCGAGTCCATCTGACGTGATCGACCAGTCGGTCGGAATTTCAGGGTCGTCCTGACACATTTGCAATGGCAGCCAAACCGGGATTTGACCAATCGCGAGAATACGCGCGATGCCCTCCATGCTATCAGCGGGCGCGAGCCTTGGCTGCAGCTTGAAGTAAATTTCCGACATCTGATGCATGCCAAGCATGGCGAGCCTGTGCGCCGAGGCGTCGTCGAAGCGCAGCGCGTTCTGCAAGTCGCGCACTTTCTCAGCGAACTGCCCGCCACCCGGTACGACGATGACCGGACGGCGTGTTTGCACGATCAGCGCCAAGACTTCACTTAAGCGGCCGGTTTCAGCCAGACTGCCGCCGACCTTGATGATGAGGCGATCAGCGGATTGCGATTGCACCTCAGCCACGGCCAAACTCGCGCGCGGCGGCTTTGGTGGCGGGACGGATGATCTCGACGCCCCGGCGCGGTCCGCGTTCTAGTTTTTCCAGACGCACGCGCACGGCGACGATCATGGGATCGACCAGGCATCCGGCCGCGATGCGTTCCGCAAACGTCTCGACTAGGTTGATGTGTCCACCGCGCGCCAAATCGACGATTGCGTCGATAATATCCGCGTAGGATGGCACTTCCGCCATCTTGTCCTTAGCGCTGAAGACGTGCGGTGCAAGCCGGGCTTCGACCGTGAACGAAACTTTTTGCGTGATGCCCTGTTCTTCGGCATAAACACCGACATTGCAATCGACAACGAGGTCTCTGACGAAAATCGTGTCGCCGATTTCGCGCACCGGGGCTGACTTCGTTGCGGCTTTAGTCCGGACGGCAGCGCCCTTGACCTTAGCTGTCATTTTGCGCGTCTTCAGACTCATTGGCCGCTCCGGAAGCGAGTTGCATATTGCGCCTTCTGGGCCATAGGCGCGGCCTCGTCAATCGCCGCGCAAATCGCTTCTACTTTGACCGACTCCAATGTTCCAGTGCGGCCTTTGCTGCACAGCGCGCCCCGGAACCCGAGAATGGCGGGCCCTAGTGCAACGAGCGGAGCAACATCCTCAAGTGACAACGAACCCGCAAGCCCCGCCGTGAGACCCGCCTCGCTGGCCCGGCGCAAGAACAACTCGAGGCGCGCAATGGAAAGTAAATCGCGCAAGCTGCCGCTTGATTTACCAGCCGTGTCGAGCATCACGACGTCGAAGCCGCATACGGCCAGGTGAGGAATGAGATCGAAATCCGGCTCCCGGTCGGCCATCATAACCGCAGCGAGGCGCGCTTGCGCCAGATCCGCGTTTCCCAGCGCGCGGATGACATCCACCGCACCTGCACTTGCGAAAATTCCGCATTTGATGATGTGGACCCCTGTTGCCGCCGTCTCCTTCGCCGCCGCAACCACAAGGTCTGCATCATTGGGCAAATCGCCGAGTGTGGCACTGACGGTTAGTCCGCTACGCGCCGCCATGATTTCGCGGATGACAGCCGGTGATACGGCGCCAAGCGCACCATTGCCCGGATCTTTGCAATCGAGAATGTCAGCCCCGCCAGCAACGGCCGCGCGGGCTTCGAAAGCGTTTTTGACGCTTGCAAGAAAGGCAGGCCTATTCTGCGGCACACGTATCGGCTTCACTTGATTTTTGTCCCGTCAAAGAAGCGCCCAATTAGGCCGAACCGAAAATCCGGTTCTGCTCGGCCAGAACCGCGCCTCTATCCCGGCGCTGCTCGGGCGTGAGCGTGACCTGCACATCCTGCGCGACACTCGCCTGTCCAGGTGCTAAGCGCAAGATCCGGGTGCCGAGTTGAATTGCCTCGGCCCGGTCATGGGTGACGAAGATCACAGTCGTCGGCTGACGGTTAACGAGCTCCATCAGCAATGCGCGCAGGCTTTGGGCAGTTGGATCGTCGAGCGACACGAACGGCTCGTCCATCAGCAGGATTTGCGGCTCCAGGATGAACCCGCGCGCCAGCGCAGCCCGGCGCTGCATGCCGAGCGAAATGCGTTCGGGGTAGGCGTTCGCTGCTTCCGTCAACCCGACGCGGGCGATCATCCCTGGGATCTTGGCGTGACGGGGATCGCCATCAGGGATGACAAGCGCAATGTTTTCCTGAACCGTGCGCCAAGGCAGCAGGCGCGGCGCCTGGAAAATAAAGGTCAACTGATCGCGTGCCGCGCCGAGGTCGATCTTGCCGTCAAACTCTTTGTCGAGACCGGCGATGATGTTGAGAAGCGTGCTCTTTCCGCAGCCCGATGGCCCCGTCAGCACGAGAAACTCGCGCGGGGCGACGTCGAAGGCCACATTGCTCAAGACAAGCTGCGCGTCGCGATCGGCGATTGCCGGAAAAATTTTAGATCGAACTTCAACGCGCACCACTGCCGTGCTTCCCGAGCGCGCTGCACGATCCGCGTTATGATCTACCGCCGCCATCGGTTCACCCGGGCAAGTAGAGGTTGCATGACGATCGACTCGATGAGCTGCACGATGATGATGAAGGCGAGCGCATAGGCGAGAATGGTAGCCACATCGAATTCTTGAAATGCGATGAAGATCTGATAGCCGACCCCACGGCCGTTGCCCCCGAAGGCTTCAACAACGAGCACTATCTTCCAGATGAGTGCCAATCCGGCGCGCGCCGCCGCTGCAAAGAAAGGTGCCAATTGAGGAATCGTGACGTGGCGCAACGTCTTCCACCAGCCAAAATTATAAATTTGCGCCATCTCAATGAGATCGCGCGACAGGCCACGCGTGCCTTCGCGCATCGTCACCGCTGTATTCGGGATCTTGTTCAAAGCCACAGCCGTCACGATGGACGCTTGGTTCATGCCACCCCAGATGAGGCATAGCGTGATGGTTACGATCGCAGGCAGATTGAGAAATAAGATGAGCCAGGGGTCGAAGAACTTGTCGGCTTTAGGAAACATGCCGAGCAGAATGCCGATGACCGAACCTATGATCATGGCGGCCGTAAACGCGTAGATCAGCCGTTCAAGCGTCACGGCAATGTTGGACCAGAGGGCGCCGGACTTGGCGAGGGCGAGCATGGTCTGAAAAACGGCAACCGGCCCTGGAAAGAGGCGCGGGTCGGCGGCCATCATGGCAACGGCCTGCCACAACGCGCCGAACGCGGCGAAGGACATGACCACCCAGATGAGCCGCTCGACCGCCGGAAACCAGTTTGGCGCGGGCTTAACCAGCTTTGATGTGGAAGAGGTTTGCGTCAAAACGGGTGCCATCGCCAACGAGTTCTTCGTCTCCGAGTTCAATCAACAAATTCGTCAGCTTTTCCGCGGATGCGGTTTCAGCCGGTCCCCATGGCTCCGTGATGCCGGATCGGAAGTAGGCCTTGATGGCTGCAAATTCATCATCAGTCGCCGGTTTGACAAGAGGGCGAAGCCTGTCCCAGGCTTCCTCGGACTTCGCGAGAGTCGCATTAGCATCATTGACGGCGGCGAGAAACAAGTCGACCGGCACATTTCTGTTACCGACGGCCCTTTCCGACCAAATAAAGCCGACCAGCGGCGGCGGCGGGGAAATATCCAGCTGCTTGATTATGTCAGACATCCTGATGATTTCGCGCGCGCCTTCGCCCTGGAGCTTGGCGGCGTAAGTCCAAAAGTTGAGACAAGCGTCGAGACGGCCGCTGCGGAATTCTTCGGTAATCAGGGGCGCGGCGCCGAAAATCGTTTCCGAGATTTTGGCGATGTCTCTGTCTTTGCCCAGTATTTTACGCGAATACGCCCTCAGCAGAATCCAGCTCTTATCGATGCCGGAGCCCGCTACGCCGATCTTCTTGCCTTCGAGATCGGCAAGAGTTTTGATCGGGCTATCTTTTGGCACCATCAGGCTGCCCAGCGCCGACGAATACGAGGCAAACTTGAAATCCTGGCCCTTGGAGCGCTGGCGCATTGCCCAAGTCCAGTCGCTGACCACTATGTCGGCCTCTCCGGATAGAAGGGCGATGGGCGCTGCGTTGTTGTTCGCGACTTCAACAACCTGAAGGTCAAGACCATATTTCTTGTCGATGCCTTCGGCGCGAATTGTTTCGATGAGCCAACTGACCGACCCATAGCGCACTGACGTCAAGCGCACAGGCACACTCGATTGCGCGCGGGCCTTGACGGGTGATAGCACTGCTGCCGCCATGCTCCCCGCGACAGCCAAAGTCTGCCTGCGATTGAGGATCAATTCTTCTTCTCCTCGGGATTAAAGCGATTGCGCCATAGCCAGCGAATGCCGTGCAACCATAATTCGTCGGTATTGCCGCGAATTTCAGCCGACATTGCTCTCTTCAACTGCCCAGTTTCGACGTCGCGTACGAACAGCTGAAGGCTGATCAAGGCATCGGAAAGTTTATCCGCGAAGCCAAGGACAGCGAGTTCGGCACCAGCCTTCTTCGCAATCTCGACCTCACAGCCGTCGCACTTGTTAAACGGGGCGGCCTTTTCAATGTCTGCTGCCTGCGGCGTCAGATCGACCACTTCGTAACGGCTATCCTTGCTCAAGAGCAGCTTCAATTCATCAGCCACAACTTTGAGCCGCCGGAGGTCCTCCTTATTGACGACGGGAACAACTTCCCCTTCCTGCTCTGCGTCTCTGATATCAAATGGAAAAACCGCCGTTTTTTGCGCTGCAAGGGCGGGAGCCGCCATGGCCAGAACAAGGCCAATAAGTGTTGAGCGAAAAACGTAATTCATCACTGTTAGCCCTGTCCGTAGGAGGTGCTGCGGCATACCGGTAACTCGGCTTATTGCACTGTTACGTGCCCCATGCCCCCCCCGGATTGCAAGGGTGCCGCCACAGCATTGATTATCAACACCGGTCACAATAGCGCGAGTTGCCAGTGCCGATCTTGACAACACCGGCCGGCCGCCCCTCTTACAGCTATACAGTAACACTTTATGGGACGGACGTTCCGAGCACGGTGTCCGTTTCGGCAAAAGAGGCGGCCATTGCGTTCTAAGTTCTGCTCCACCTGCAATTTGAGGGCTCGCGCGGCCTCAGTTTTTGCCCTGATGCTGCTGTATGGCGTCTCTCTCCAGTCGCCGCTCGGTCCAAACTTGCAGCTGGCCGCCGCCCATGCCGCAGATGAGCCGGCCACACCTGCAGCTCCAGCGGAAGCCGCTGTTCCGGCCAAGGACGTCCTGCAGATCCCTGTTCTCTATCTCAAGCAACTCAGGGGCAAGAACCCGCCGCTTTCCTTGCTCGATATTGCACCGCCCGACGATGGAGTTGCCGGCGCAAAACTCGGCATTGCCGACAACAATACGACTGGCAAATTCGTCAGCCAAAGCTTCACGCTCGAACTCGTCGAAAACGCCAGCGCAGATGAGCTCGTTTCAGCCGCCGCAGCAAAGGTCGCGAGCGGCACGACCTTTATACTCGCCGATATGGAAGCAAGCGATCTCCTGAAGCTTGCCGATGCACTCGCCACCAAAGAAGCAATTATAATCAATGTCGGTTCCGCAGATGACGATCTGCGCGAAGAAAACTGCCGCGCGAATGTAATCCATACTCCGCCGACCCGGTCCATGCTGGCGGATGCGCTTGGGCAATACTTTGCCTGGAAGAAATGGACGAACTGGTTCCTGATTTCGGGTCCACAGCCAGAAGACAAGCTATTTGCCGATGCGATCAAGCGGTCGGCCAAGCGCTTTGGCGCAAAGATCGTGGAGGAGCGCGAGTTCAAATACGATTCTGGCAGCCGGCGTGCCGATGGCGGCTTTGAGCAAGTTCAGCAGCAAATCCCAAGTTTCACCCAGGGCGCCAAAGATCATGACGTGGTCATGGTGGCCGACGAAGGCCAACTGTTTGGCGACTATATCGCCTATCGCACGTGGTCGCCGCGCTTGGTTGCGGGCACTGCCGGCCTCACGGCTGCGAGCTGGCACCCGGCACTCGAACTATGGGGCGGCACCCAATTTCAAAACCGTTTCAAGCGGCTCGCCAATCGCCACATGCGCACCCTCGACTACGATGCTTGGGTTGCCATTCGCACCATCGGAGAAGCCGCAACACGCAAAAACTCCAATAAATATGCCGATCTCAACGCTTACATTCACGCGCCTGAATTCGAAGTCGCGGCCTTCAAGGGCGTCAAGACAACGTATCGAGCCTGGAACGGCCAGCTGCGCCAGCCGCTGATCGTCACGACGCCGAAGCTTTTAGTCAGCATTTCACCCCAGCAGGGCTTCCTGCATCAGCTGACCGAACTCGACACGCTCGGATACGACAAACCCGAAACCAAATGCAAAGCGTATGCAAAGTAATGGATGCGAGCGTTGAACGCGAAGCGCCATCACAGTGCAAATTCCGGAGGAACGTAATGTACGCATTCAGACTGGCTCTAGCAGGTGTCATGACGCTCGGCGCGATCACAGCGGCCGCGCCCGACGCCAGCGCCTTTACGGCTTATGTATCCAACGAAAAGGACAACTCGATCACCGTAATCGATACCAACAAGCTCGAGGTTATCAAAACCATTAAGGTTGGACAGCGTCCGCGTGGTATCATCCTGTCAAAGGACGGCAAGTGGATCATCGTTTGCACCAGTGACGACAACATCATTCAGGTGTACGACGCCAAGACGTTTGAGTTCGTCAAATCACTACCCTCTGGTCCCGATCCTGAATTGCTCATTCTTCATCCGAGCGGCAAAACGCTCTATGTCGCCAACGAGGACGATAACCTCGTTACGGTTGTCGATGTGGAAACAGGCGGTATCATCTCAGATATACCTGTCGGCGTTGAACCTGAAGGTATGGGCATGAGCCCGGACGGCAAAGTGCTGGTCAACACGTCGGAAACGACGAACATGGCGCACTTCATCGATACTGAAACGCACAAAGCCTTCGACAACGTGCTCGTCGATAATCGCCCACGCGTCGCCATCTTCAATCACGATGGCACGCAGCTGTGGGTATCCTCGGAAATCGGCGGCACGGTGACCGTCATGAACCCTGCGGACCGCAAGATAATCGGTAAAATATCATTTGAAATCCAAGGCATTGCGAAAGAGGCAATTCAGCCTGTTGGCATCCGTCTGACTAAGGACGGCAAGAAGGCTTTTGTCGCCCTCGGTCCTGCCAATCGCGTGGCCGTGGTCGATGTGGCGACCCTCAAAGTTGAAAAATACATCCTGGTTGGCCAGCGCGTCTGGCAGTTGTATCTGACGCCCGATGACAAGATGTTGCTCTCCACAAACGGCGCGTCCAACGACGTGACGGTTATCGACGTCGAAAACGCAAAAGCCATAAAATCCATAAAGACCGGCCGCTATCCTTGGGGCGTGGTCATCGGCAACGACTGAGCAACGGTTAATCGGAAAAGAATATTTCGTATGGACGCCTCTGTGGCACATTCACCAGCATCTGATCTCACAACGCCTGCGCTTGTCGTCAGAGGTGTCAGTCACGCCTTTGGCGACAAAACGGTGTTGCAGAATGTGTCGCTGACGGTGCCGCAGGGCGCGTTCGTCGTCCTGCTCGGATTGAACGGCGCGGGAAAATCTACGTTGTTCTCGCTCGTCACGCGGCTCTACGACAACGTTTCAGGGGAGATCCTGATCCGCGGCTTCGATGTGCGGCGCAAACCGACGTCCGCTTTGCAGCGCTTGGGCGTCGTCTTTCAAAGCCGCACTTTGGACAACGACTTGAGCCTTACTCAGAATCTCAAATACCACGCGGCATTGCACGGCATGGGAGCACGCGCGGCAGGCGAGCGCGCGAAGCAAGCCCTTGAGGTCGTCGGCCTTGCCGACAGGGCAGGCGACAAGGTGCGTTCCATGTCGGGCGGGCAGGCGCGCCGCGTTGAAATCGCCCGTTCGCTTATGCATCGGCCGGATTTGTTGTTGCTCGATGAAGCCACAGTCGGTCTCGATGTCGGTTCGCGCGAAAGCGTCGTCAAAATCGTGCGCGATCTCGTGGCAAAGCAACGGCTTGGGGTGCTCTGGGCAACGCATTTGATGGACGAAGTGAAACCGTCGGACCATGTCGTGGTGCTGCATAAAGGGCGCGTACTCTACGACGGAAGCGTGCCGCAGTTGTTGGCATCGACGAAATCGGATTCCGTCAACGCTGCCTTCCGGGTGATTACGGGCACGCGCTCTGAGGAGGCGGCCTGATGAGTGTAGACGTTATAACAACGAGCCGAGACGCTGCGCTCACGATTATCCCAACCGGCGCGCGCAGGCTCGGCCTTGCGGCTTACGCAGCCTGTTTCTCCGGCATCGTCTGGCGCGAAGTCCTGCGCTATCTGCATCAGCGCGAACGCTTCTTTTCAGCGCTCGTTAGGCCACTCATATGGCTCTTCATTTTCGCGGCCGGTTTTCGCCAGACGCTCGGCGTGTCGATCATCCCGCCCTATCAGTCCTATGTGCTCTACGAGGAGTTCATAACCCCTGGCCTGATCGCCATGATCCTCTTGTTCAACGCGATGCAATCCTCGCTCTCGATGGTCTACGATCGTGAAACAGGCGCCATGCGCACGCTGCTGGTCAGCCCCTTCCCGCGTTCATTCCTGCTCTTGTCCAAGCTCTTAGGTGGCGTCGCTGTCGCATTACTGCAGGTCTACGCATTTTTGTTCGTCGCTTGGTTCTGGGAAATTAAGCCCGCGCCCTTCAGCGAAGTGCAGCTGTTCACGATGTATGATGGCCCCGCATGGCTGTCAGGCGTGATTGGCAGCGTGACGGAGCCCATCCAAACATCGCTCTTTTCCCTGCCGCAATGGTTCCAAGGCATGGCCGGGTACTTCACAATACTCCCAGCGCTCGTCCTCGCCGGGCTCATGCTTGGATCTCTGGCTCTCTTCATGTCATCGGTCATCAAGCAGCTTGAGAATTTCGCTGGCGTCATGAACTTCGTGATCTTCCCGATGTTCTTTGCGTCAAGCGCCCTCTATCCACTCTGGCGTATTAGGGAAGCGAGCCCGCTGCTTTACGAAATCTGCCGTTTTAACCCTTTCAGCTACGCGGTTGAACTCATCCGTTTCGCTTTTTACGGGCAGATTGACGTTGTTTCGCTTCTTGTGGTTCTGGGATGCACGATCTTCTTCCTAGGCGCCGCCGTATTCGCCTATAACCCGTCAAAAGGCCTGATCGCCCGCCGTGGCGGCCCAGGCGGAAGTTCGTGAGGACCCGAATGACTATTCAAATGACAACTCGCCTTGTGAGATCGGCAGCGATCGCCTGTTTGGCGAGCTTCAGCCTTTGCGCGATTGAAGCGCGTGCGGCTGAGCTTGTCGGCAAGGACACCGTTCAAAACGACACCCTTGCCAAGGACGCGGACAAACGGGATTGGCCATGCATCGCCCGTAAGGTGCCCGAAATCTCGCCCGCGACCATCTGGGACGGCCCGGCGATTGAAGCGGCGTTAACCACATGGCGCAACGACGACACCGTGCGTAAACTCTCGCAGTATGTGATTTCCAGGCGCTTGACTGTCGAAGAAATTGAAACGGCCATCAAGAAATATGCTGACGGCCTACCGGACGGTGAGCGCGACGGCAAATTGACGGAACTGTTTGCCGCAGCGCTTTCGCGCATCAACGATGATCGCAAAATCGTCATGTCGGGCATTGAACGCTTCCACAAGCGCCAGCTCGAACGAGCCAAGGAAATCGAAGCCAAGGGTATCGCCATTAAAACGGCCGATCCTGGCAAGCAACAGCCGATGCCGGCTGGCGAAGTCAATCAGCCGGTTAGTGCCGAAGAAAAGTACGACTGGGAGATCCGCATATTCCAAGAGCGTCAAGCAAGCATTCCGATTGCCTGCGAAATCCCGCAACTCTTGGAAGAACGCGCCGGAGCAGTGGCACGAGCCATCCGGGCCAATATGAAGAGCTGAGCGGACGGTTCGACGGCAAAATATAAACCGGGCGCAAAATGTCTGCCCGGTTTTTTCGTCGCTTGACGCGCGTTGCTGTTACGGCTCGGGCTTCACGTCGATGACCGGCAGGCCTATTTCCTGCCAAGCGTCGGTGCCGTCGGGGTACCACATGACTTTGCTGTACCCATAGGTCAGAGCGCGCTTTGCGGCGTTCCAGCTCATCCAGCAGTCGCGCAGACAAAAGAAAACCATCGGCTTGGCTTTGTCGCCGCCAGAAATCTTTTCAAGATGACTTTTGAAATAGTCCTCGGCCTGCGGAGACAAAACGCCGTAGCCGACGTTGGCGAGCCATATGGCCCCGTCGATCGAATGATGCGCCGGCTCGCGCCAAAAGGTTCCGGCTGGCAGATTGGGTGGCTTCGGCGCGCGCGGGTAAACATCGATGAAGGCAGCCGCTTTCTTGGTCCAAAGCTCGCTCGCCTGTTCGGGCGTTAAAACAGTCGCGCCTTTGAGCGTCGCAGGCACGGGCTTGCGGTACTCGTCGGTCCGGTAATTTTCAGGTTCGGGCGGCTTGGGTTGGCCGGCAGGCGGCGCGGCACCAACGATATCCTTGGCGATGTCCTTACCTGCCTCTTCGGCACCGGCCGTGTTGAGCGCCTGGCAACGCGAGCAGTGCGATGATCATCCAACCGGCGGCCGTCATTTTCTGCATTGATTTCCTCGTGCCAGGCCTGCGGAGCAGTCTCTTTGGAACATTCGAACACTATTTGCCGGACGTTACAAGAATGGGCGGCGCCTGCTTAAATGACGCCGCCCATTGGCTTTCAAAGATTGTACCGGATTTGCCCTTAGCGCTGCGCGCCTGCGGCGCTCGCGGGGACCGGTACATCGACACGTTGGGGTTTCGGCGCTTCCGCTTTTTCGGCTGGTGCAACGCCGCCATTCGGGCGTGGGGCGCTGATCAGATCCATCTTGGTGTCGTCTTCAACCAGAAGCGGCACGCCGTAGTCGAGCAAAATTTTGTCGATGTCGCCCTGGCGCTTGGCGATGATCTCGTTCAATTTGCGCTTCCATTCGGCGTCGCCGTTGCGCACACCCATAGTGATGCGGAAGGCAATCTTCCCGGCGCCCGATTCTTTGAGCAGTGGTACGACGACGAGCTTCTCACCGCCGCGCGCCGCCCAATAGGCCGCAAGCGGGCCCCATTCGACGCCAACGTCGACTTCACCTGAGCGGATATCGTTCATCATCTCTTCGGCCGGATTGTCGTGGCGCCTGTCGACCATCAGGCGATAGCCTTTGATGTTGCCCATCAGGCCGTGCTTGGCGACGTAATTCCCGCCGGGCGAACCCTGCACGACGCCGATTTTCTTACCCTTCAGGCGCGGATCGGCCAGCGTATCAACCCCGTCAAGACCGGTGCCGGCCTTGTAAACCAGTGCCGCTGTCGAACGGTAGATTGAGTTGGTGTTCAGAACCATGTCGTCGCCCTGGCCCCAGCCGATGACAAGATCGCACTTCTTGGCCGCGAGCGTCATGCGGATAAACCCGGTCGCCTTCGGGAACCAAGTGTAAACCACGGGAATCTTCAGTTCCTCGGCAAGCAGATCAGCGATCTTGTTCTCGTAACCCTCCCCCTTCTCGTTGGATGACGGAAGGTCCGATGGGTCGGCGCAAACGCGCAATTGCTGCTTATTGACGAGATTGGCCGTCGGCACGTCGGCTGCGAGGGCAGCTGGACTAAACCCGGCGCCAGCCATCAGGAGTATCGCGATCATTTTATTCATGGGAGCTCTTGAACCTTCCTACCGGTGTCGACGTTTGCGCAAAGAGCGCACGTTATATGGGTGCTAGTACGGCTACGATGACCGTTCGACCAGATTTTTTCCCGAAACTGCGGGAAATTTTTCGTGACCCGCGCGTCATCACGGGCTTTTACGGCCTAAGCCGGCACCAGTTTTCAGGCTTGTCGCGCCAACTGCGATAACCAGCCCGTTAACGAAAAAGAGGCAGCCCTGTAAAGGCTGCCCCGCAATTTCAATGCAAAACTAAATGCAACACTGTGAGCCATAGGCTGTGGAACGCCCCAGCCTACTTCGCGTCGGTGCAGTCGGCGGCTTTTTGCTTGGCTTCTGCCGAGATGTCTTCGCGGCCATTCGGACGGCCGGCTGGCAATCCCGTCTTGCTATCCACCATGTTGTTGGAACGTGCCTTAACGTAGGTGTAGATGTCGTCGAGGTAGCACATGACGTTGCGGTCCTCGCCGAACGCCGGCATCACGTAAGTGGTACCGCTGACTTCGCGAACACGCCCACCAACGACGGTGCCGAAGAACGTTTCGTAGTCCATGGTCTTCAGGGATTCAGCCAGCCCCGGCGCGAACGTGCTGCCAAGCGCATTGGGCCCGTGGCAGACGTGGCAGGCGTCGTGGTAGCGGCGAAAGCCCTGCCAGGTTGCCCAATCGACCGTGTAATCTTTGGTGACGACAGGAATCGGGTTGTCCTGCGCATTGCGATAGCGGCCGTCCTTGAAGGTGATGCCTTCCATCGTCTTGGCCAAGTCAGCAACGGGGCTGCCGCCGGCGGCAGGGGCTGCAGTTGCTGCGGCAGGCTCAGCCGGTTTGGCAGCAGGTGCTGCGGCTTCCGCAGGCTTTGCGGCAGGCGCCTCAGCGGCAGCCGGAGCCTTTTCCGCGGGCGCTGCAGCGGCAGGAGCTGGCGCTTTTTCAGCAGGTGCCGCAGCCGCAGGAGCAGCGGGCTTGTCTTCTGCTTTTTTCGGTTCTTCAGCCCCGCACGCTGCGAGGCTCAGCGCGGAGCATGCCATCGCCGCAACTGCCAATCTGATGCCAAACTTGTTCACGCGTTTCCTCTCTCTTGTTGGTCGTTCGTTTTTAGTGCGCCCTGTTTCTTCCCAGCGCTGTTGGCCGGTTCATGACAACGGGAAAGCTGAATTCCTTGGTTTCTTTGTATTACGCAGCAATCGCTGGCTTGGACGCAGCAGGCGTTGCGCGGCAAGTTCATCTTTTCGCGACCTTCGCCGTAGTTCTCTAGTCTATTGCTGTCCCTACTTACAAGTAAGCCGACGCGGGTTGCCCCGCGTCGGCCTGTCGCAAACTCAAGCTGTCAGATTATGGCAGCGTGAATACGGTGAGCGAGCCACCGAGGCGTGTGTAGTTCGAGAGGCCAGCGTAGCCACCGACTGCACCCAGACCATCGGTCGGGTTCGTGAGGCCAGCAGCAAGACCGATACCGGCCCAACCACCAACGCCCGAGAACACGCCAACGTGCTGCTTGCCACCGTGTTCATACGAGAACACGTTGCCAATGATGCCCGAAGGTGTCTTGAACTTGAAGAGTTCCTTGCCATCCTTCTGATCGACGGCTTTCAGGTAGCCTTCCAGCGTACCGTAGAAAGCGACGCCGCCATCGGTGGTCATAGCACCCGACCAGACCGAGAACTGCTCAGGCTTCGACCATACGATCTTACCTGCGCCAGCATCCCAAGCGATGAAGTTACCCATACCGCCGTGGCTGTCCGGAGCCGGGAACATGGAGAGCGTGGCGCCAACGTAGGGCTGACCAGCCGTATACGAGACCTTGAAGGGTTCGTAATCCATGCACACGTGGTTCGTCGGGACATAGAAGAGGCCCGTGACCGGAGAGAATGCTGCTGGCTGCTGGTCCTTAGAACCAAGTGCTGCCGGGCAGACGCCCTTCGTGTTCACGTCTTGACCGTTCTGGAACGTCGACATTTTAGCGACGACCTGCGGACGGCCATACTGCGGGCTCTTCGGATCCATGACGACTTCCGTTGCCCAGTTGACCTTGGGGTCATACTTTGCAGCGACAAGAAGTTCGCCAGTTGCGCGGTCTTGCGTGTAGGCAAAACCGTTACGGTCGAAGTGGACAACAACTTTACGATCAGCGCCGCCGACTTTGATGTTGGCGAGGATCGGCTCGTTGATGCCGTCGAAATCCCACTCGTCGAACGGGGTCATCTGGTAAGCCCAAGCTGCAACGCCCGTATCCGGGTTACGTGCGAACTTGGTCATCGACCACTTCTGGTCGATCTGCTTGCCATCAGGTCCAGCGCGCTGAGCCGGGTTCCAGGTGGAGGGGTTGCCGGTTCCGTAGTAGATAAGGTTGAGTTCAGCATCGTAGGCCATATAGCCCCAGATAGAACCGCCACCGATCTTCCACTGATCGCCATTCCAGGTCTTCAAGGACGAGTCCTTGCCGACTGGCTTGCCGAGCGACATGGTCTTATCTGGATCGACGAGGATGTCAGAATCCGGGCCCATCGAGTATGCGCGCCAGATCTTCTTACCATCGTTGAGGCCGTAAGCGGTCATGAAGCAACGAACGCCGAATTCTGCGCCCGAAACGCCGATCATAACCTTGTCTTTGATGATGAGCGGAGCGCCTGTGCCCGTTTCACCCTTCTTCGGATCGGCGTTGACAGCCTTCCAAAGTTCCTTGCCGGTCTTCGCGTCGAGAGCGACGAGAGACGTATCGGCCTGATGAAGAAGGATCTTGCCTTCAGCGTACTGCACGCCACGGTTTACCGTGTCGCAGCACATGACGGGGATAACCGACGGATCCTGCTTCGGGCTGTACTGCCAGATGATCTTGTTTTCATCTTTCAGGTTGAGCGCGTAGACGTTGTTCGGGAATGCCGTGTGGAGATACATCGTATCGCCAATAACGAGCGGCGAACCTTCGTGACCGCGCAGAACGCCCGTCGAGAATGTCCAAGCAACCTTCAAGCTGCCAACGTTGGCAGTCGTGATCTGGTTGAGCTTAGAGTGACGGTGGCCGGCGTAGTTACCGGACTGGATAGCCCAGTTCTTTGGATCGCTCGACAACTTAGTCACGTCGTCGTTCGCCCAGACGGGCGCCGAGAACGAGACAGATGCGAGCAAACCACATGCGATTGCACTTTTGCGCATCGCGCTTCCTCCATTTTTGAGAATCTTGCCACGCTTGCAAGTGGTACCGATTGCCGCCCAAGCTCGACCTTCGAGTTGGGAGTAGGGGAATTTTTTTCCCTTCTTTCCCGCCCGGTTTTCGCTGGCCCATCACACTTTCGTGTGGGACCTTAGGTGACCTCGTTACCGGGCGGCATCTAGGCATTTTTTTTTTACATTCGCAACACGATCCGATGCACACATTCTACGCTGCAATATTAGGACAACGATCCTGACCCAAAAATAACCCGCAAACATCGTCATAATGTGCACTGCACCATAAATGGTGCAGTGCACGTCTACTTGCTACGAAAGTCCCAAACCGAAAGTCTAACATCACACAATGCTCTCAAAACCGTGATCGAGCCCTCCAGACGGGCCTGTGGCAGCCGTGCGATACTTATTTGAACGCTGAAAGAGGATTCCATGACCACCAACCGCGCCGCGCCAAGCAAAACGATTACGCGAGCACAGTTTTTGAAGTTTTCGGGTGCATTTGCCGCCGCGGCCTGGCTCCCAAACGTGCCGGCAAGCCAAGCGGCCGCGTTGAATCTGAGCGAAGTGGCTCCAGGATTGTTTGTACATAAAGGTCAGCACGCCCTGGTCTCTCCAGAGAACTCCGGCGACATATCGAATCTCAGCATTATCATCGGCAAAGAAGCGGTCGCGGTCGTTGATACGGGTGGCAGCATTACGGTTGGACGAGGCCTGCGCGAGGCGATCAAGGCCATAACGGATAAGCCCATTCGCTACGTCATCAACACCCATATGCATCCCGATCATATTTTTGGAAACGCAGCGTTTGATGCCGATAAACCTGCGTTTGTTGCGCATCACAAAATGGCGCGAGGGCTCTCGGCGCGCGCGGAAAATTATCTTAAATCTAATACGCGGATGATCGGCGAAGCGGCCTTCTCCGGCTCGACAATCGTCATGCCAACCGAGCATGTCAAAGATCGCTTAGAACTCGATCTTGGAGAGCGCGTCATCACTCTCGCCGCTCGCCCAACAGCTCATACCGACAACGATCTGACTGTTTTCGACCAGTCAACCGGCACACTCATTCTCGGCGATCTGCTGTTCTCGGGACATATGCCGACACTTGACGGTTCTATTGCCGGATGGATCAAACTCATCGATACCTTGCGTGGCGAGAGCGCCAAGCGCGCCGTGCCGGGTCATGGTCCGCCGTCCATGACGTGGCCGGACGCCCTTGATCCGCTCGACCGCTACCTCCGGCGTATCGCGGACGATGTGCGAAGCATGATAAAGGCTGGCGATCCGATCGGCGAAGCGGTTAAGACTGCGGGCGCCGGGGAAAAAGCACAATGGCTGCTGGCAGAAGAGTTTCATGTTCGGAATGTCACCGCGGCGTACGCTGAACTAGAGTGGGAATGAGTGAAACCTGCAGCCTTAAGCCAACGCTGCGACTTCTTTTTTGGATGGACCTGATGCAACGCACGATCACCCACAGTGCACCGCGCCTTTTCGCGGCGCTTACTTTTCTGGCCGTAACATTTGCTTTTCAGGTGGGACCCGCATCCGCGGCGGACAATGACGCTTGGGTCAGCTTACGCAAAGAATTTTATGGCGACAGGGAAATCTCCGAGACGAAACCGCCGCTCATTCTCGATGCGCCAGACAGAGCGGAAGACGCGGCTCTGGTGCCAGTTTCGATCTATATTTTGCCCGAGATTGCCGACAATATCAAAACACTGCGCGTGTTCATCGACAACAATCCAATGCCGATGGTCGGCACGTTTACGTTTGGCAAAGCGGCGGGCTTTGGCTCAAAGACAATTTCCACGCGCGTGCGTTTTGACACCTTGTCCTACATCCGCGCTATTGCCGAAACCGAAGACGGCAAGCTCTATATGTCGACCCGCTTCGTACAGGCGTCCGGGGGATGTTCATCGCCCGCCCTCAAGGACGCGCAGGAAGCGCTCGACCAAGCCGGGCAGATGCAAGTGAAGAAGCTAAATAATCCGCACAAATTCGCCTCAAGCAAAAATTCCTCATCTGTCACAGGCGAGGCAATGGTGATGCTGCGCCACCCGAATTATTCTGGCATGCAGATGGACCCGGCAAGCGGGCAATTCATACCAGCCAAATACTTGCGCACGCTTGACGTCAAGCGCGGAGACGAACTCGTATTTCATCTGGAAGCTGGAATTTCGATGTCCACGAACCCAAATGTGCGTTTCACCTATGGCGCCAACGGAGACGAAGCGCTGAACGCGGTGGCGTCCGATTCGGATGGCGCGGTCTTCAAGGCTAGCACCCCACCCGGCAATACTTGAACCGCGCGAAAAATGACCGGTATAAATAGAAAAGGGCGCCCGGAGGCGCCCTTTTTTATTCGAATGGCAATGTGCGCGCCGGCATCAGAAACAGCGCAATTCCGCTTCGATCTGGGCAAGCTTCAGTTTCTTGATCTTGGCCTGGATCGGCGCGTAACTCATCGTGGCAACGCTTTCTCCGCCTCTGAGTTGCACTGACATGATCGTTTCCGCCTCTTCGTATTCGGCGAAGGGCAGCAATGCAGCAATCTGATCGATTGAGCACGAGCATTTCTCAAGAATTTCGCGCGTTGGCCCGTTGGCCTGCATACAGCCGTAGATATAGTCGGCGCGCGATACTGTCGGGTAATCGTTAGCTGGAAGCTCCATAGCCAGAGCGGCCGTCACGCTCAGCACAGCGGCTGTACATCCGGCGGCAGCCAACCTGAAAATCCGGCGCCTCATTTGACACCTCCAAATCCCGCTATCGCCGTACGATCTTCAAAACCGAACTTATCGGCTTCCTTGCTCTTTATGACGGAAACCGACTCCACAAATTCGCCGGGCACCGTTGGGCTGACAATCATCGAGTACGTAGATATTTCGTAACCCTTCATTTTTGCGACGGCCGCATCCTCTGTAAAGGGTGTGATACTGATGCGAAAGGCATCGTGCGTTTGGCCTTTGTAGTCAATTTTTAGCGGCTCCACGGTCCCTTTCTGGTCGAGAACTTTGCTGAAGCGCGTCTTGAGATAATTGAAATCGCCGCCGCTCATCCGGGCGTATGTCGCCATTGCCTGCTGCATCGACACGACAAAAATCGGATTGATCGTAAGTTCCGGCATTTTTTGCAGTTCGCGTGCCCGGTCGCCCGTGTAGATCTGCATCTCGACCGCGCGTTTGCCGTTGACCACATCCATGATCTTGACGGAAATGACGTCCTTGAAACCGGCACCGGCAAGTTTCTCGTCAGACGGCTTGCTGGAAAAGTCATAGACGAGTTCATCGCCCTTGGTCGTTTTTTCGAGATGCTGCGACTCGAAGATAATCTGTGACGCCTTTTTCACGTCGGCGGCACCTGCCGTCGCGGCCGGCGACGCCAGAACAACTGCTGTCATCAACGCGGCCAGGATAGTTCTCGTCATGGTGTGCGCTACTCCAGATCGTCGTGTTTCTTGTCCAGCGGGGTATTTAGCGAGCCAGATGCGGCTTGACCAGTCCCAGCACATGTCTGCCCTTAACGGGTAGACACCAGAGCCGGATTACGCGGCTATCCTGGGCGAAAACGGCGCTTTGCGGTACTTACAAGGCGTTAACGTAGGAATTTACCGAATGCGCGGGGGCCATCCCCTACCACTGCCTTTCCGCTAATCTCAAGGCTACCAGCCTCAATTTTCACAACCACGTTATCGCCCCAGCAGGCGGCATAAACGGCGCCGCCGGAGCCACTCGCCTCTATCCCTTCCGGGTGATCGCAAGCCTCGATGGTTTTGAGTTGCTTCAGCGTCGCGAGGTCGAAAACGGTAATTGTGCCCGCGCCCTGATCCGTAACAAAGCCTTTGCCAGAGGCTAGCGCAACGGCATATGGCCGATGGCCAACCTTGACCGCGGCAACCGATGCTCGGATGGCGAGGTCTATCACCGTCACGTCATCGCTCGCGACATTAGCCGTGTAAGCACGCGATCCGTCCGCATCGATCGTCACGCCGAACGGCCGTTCGCCGGTCTTTACCCCGCCCGTTCGCGTGCGCGTTGCGACGTCGATGAACGACAACTCGTTACTGTCCCGGTCGGCAGAGAGCAGCAACTTGCCGTCAGGTGTTACGGCAAGACCTGAGGGTGATAGGCCAACAGCAATATCAGTCGTTACGGTCAAATCCTCAGGCTCAATGACCGAGATCTTATTTGAGTACCAGCCTGCGACATAAATCTCGCCGGACACCGGGTTTACTGCAATCCCGAGCGGCCCACCCTCGATAGTCAGGCGCCGCTTAACAGTGCGAGTGGTTGTATCAATCTCGGTCAGTTCCTTGCCGTCGGGCGCGGTGACGTAAGCAAGTTTCTTATCCGGCGACAATGCAATGCCCGCCGGGTTGCCGCCGATCCTGATCTCGGCTGACGTCTTCATAGTGACAAGATCAACGAACGATAGGCTATTGCCCGGCTGGTTGGTGATGAGCGCTTCTTCCGCAATTGCCGGCACCGCGCCCGAAAGCGCGAGCGCCAGCAAAAAATATCGCGAACTTGACGCCATCGGGCTGATCAACCGCCCGCCTCAAGCTTGACCTTGATACCGGCAAGGCCAACTGTAATCAGCTCAGTGATCGCCTTGACGGCGGCCTCGTCCGTTAGCTCCGGCGGAGGGTCGTTGTTCACGTACCCGCGATAAAATGCCGATTTCCATTCCACGATAGTCTTTTCCGCCGTGCCTTGCACGCTGATGGTCGAAGAGAAGTTGGTGACAGGCAGCACTTTCACATCGACGCTTGTGACCTCATAGGCGTAAGTGCGTTCCTCTCCGCTATACTTAATCAGTGAGTCTTCGGTCGTGCCGCCCTTTTTCAAGCTCACCCTGCGAACGGCTTTGGCCTCGTTGCCTCCGGTTCCTTCAGTTTTATCGACCGCCGGATGCCAGTTCATGTTTTGGAAATCGCCAATCAGCGCCCAGACCTTCTCCACCGGTGCATTTATTTCAATTTTCGACACGACTTTCTGACGCGTCGGACCGTGGGCCGTGGCGAGAGCCGGCATCAAGCTCGCAAAGACAACGGCGAGCGCCAATCGTTTCAACATGCAGTTCCTCCGAGGATCGTATGGTTCTGGTTTGTTTTGGGCCGAAAGCGGCAGACCATAATCACGGCCTGGGCTCCAAGGCAATGTGCGCGAAATTTGCCTGCCAAACCCGCGTCGGAGTGACCCGTCCCCGAAAGGTTGTCAGGCCCGCCATCTCGTGCTTTGGTCTTAGCCCTGGGTAACAAGCAACAGTCAAAACCAAAAGACATGAATCAATAGACATGGGTGGACCGATGGAGGGCAAGAGTTCGGACGGGGCAACTACGTCCGGAATTCATGACAATGTCGCGTGCCCTTTTTGCGGCATTCTTTGTGACGATCTGACGGTCGAGCGCACAGCTGCCGGCCTCAAAGTCCGCAAGAACGGCTGCGACAAGGCCATTTCTGGCTTTGAACGCGCCGTCGACGGCGCAAAATCCCAGATTGGCGGCAAGGACGCGTCTTTGGCAGACGCTATTGCTGCCGCGGCGGCCCTCATCAAGAAAGCCCGCCTCCCCATCTTTGGCGGCCTCGGCACCGACGTCGAAGGCATGCGGGCTGTCATGTCGATTGCCGACAACGCGGGCGGGGTGGTCGATCATGCCTTGAGCGAAGGCCAATACCGCAACTTCCGCGTTTTGCAGTCGGGCGGCTGGGTAATGACAACGCTCACGGAAGCCCGCAATCGCGCAGATCTCTTTATCGTTCTAGGCAGCGACCTGCACAAATTGCACCCGCGCTTTTTCGAGCGTGTGGTGTGTAACGAGAAATCGATGTTCTCGGACGCCCCACCGAAGCGCACGGTCGTCTTCCTCGGCGAAGGGCTCGATCAGTCCGGTATCACGGGGAGCCGCGTCGGCGAAGTCATTACTCTTCCCTGCAAGGGAGACCGGATCGGCGAGATTCTGACCGCTATGCGGGCCATTGCCAAAGGCGTGCCGGTCGCTGGCGACACCATCGGCGGCTTGAAGCGCGCTGACGTTGAAAATCTGGTCGAGCGCTGCAAGGCAGCGACTTACGGCGTTATGGTTTGGGCGCCGCCTAGCCTCGCGTTTCCCAATGCCGATCTCACGGTGCAGGCGGCCGCCGAATACGTCAAAGACATCAACCTGCATTCGCGCTTTGCCGGCCTCTCGCTTGGCGGCAACGAGGGTGCTGTTTCGGCCGGCGCGGTATGCGCTTGGCAGTCTGGTTATCCGTTGCGCGTTTCGTTTGCCAGCGGCAAGCCCGATTACGACATCGAGCGCTATTCCATGGCGCGCCTCCTGCAAGCGAAAGAGAGCGATCTCTTGGTTTGGATTGCATCCTACACGCCAGATTTATCGCCGCCCGATACGGACGTGCCGATGATCGTACTCGGTACGCCGGGCTTGAAGCTCACAAAGCAACCTCTCGTGTTCATTCCAATCGGCACGCCGGGCGCGGATCACGCGGGTCTCATCGTCCGCTGCGATAATGTCGTGTCGTTGCCGTTGAGGAACCTTGGCCGATCAACCCTCCCGCGCGCGGCCGATATCCTCGCATCAATTGAAGCCGCCCTTTAAAGGCTCCCGTCTTTTCGAGATCCAAACCGATGCTCATCAAACTTACCGGCGGCAAAGTCTACGATCCCATCAACGGGATCGACGGGGAAATCCGCGATATTTACGTGCGCGATGGCCGCATCGTCACTCCGGCCCCCGGAGAGAAAGCCGCCCAGGAATATGCCCTCAATGGCCGTGTCATCATGGCGGGCGGCATCGACCCGCATTCGCACATCGGCGGCGGCAAGGTCACGATTGCACGCATGCTGATGCCAGAAGATCATTTGGGCCACGAAGTTGCGCGCACCGAACTCACGCGCTCGGGCTGCGGTCACGCCATCCCTTCGACCATGCAGGCCGGATACCGCTACGCCGAGATGGGCTACACGGCCGCCTTCGAACCCGCCATGCTTCCGGCCAACGCCCGCCAAGCGCACATGGAAATGGGCGACACGCCCATGATCGACAAAGGCGCGTTCGTCATGCTCGGCAGCGACGATTTTCTGCTGCGCCAGCTCTCGCGCAAAAACGATTTTTCCGCGATCAAGGATTACATCGCCTGGACCATGCATGCGGCGCAGGCAATCGCTGTCAAAGTTGTGAACCCGGGCGGCATCAGCGCCTTCAAATTCAATCAGCGCAAACTGGATCTCGATGAGAAGCACGTCCACTACGGCGTCACGCCGCGCGATATCATTCATAATCTTGCGCGCGGCTTGAAAGAACTCGGCGTTACCCATCCCTTGCACATTCACGGATGCAACCTCGGCGTTCCCGGTGGCGTCGAGACGACGCTCGATACGATCCGGGGCTCAAACGGCCTGCCGATCCACCTGACGCACATTCAGTTCCACAGCTACGACACCGAAGGCGACCTCAAGTTTTCGTCAGGCGCCACGCGCGTCGCCGAACTCGTCAATAGCCACAAGAACGTGTCGATCGACGTCGGCCAAGTTATGTTTGGCCAGACCTGCACCGCCTCCGGCGACAGCATGCGCCAGTTCGTCAACACGCGTTCGGCCGACCCCAAAAAGTGGGTCGTCATGGACATCGAGTGCGATGCCGGTTGCGGGGTTGTCCCATTCAAATATCGCGACAAGAGCTTCGTCAACGCGCTGCAGTGGGCCATTGGCCTCGAACTCTTCCTGCTTGTCGATGACCCCTGGCGCATCTTCCTGACGACGGATCATCCCAACGGCGGTCCGTTCTACTGGTATCCGCACATGATCCGCCTGTTGATGGACAAATCTTTCCGCAAGGAAAAGATGGGAACAATCAATCAGGATGCACTGAAGTATTCGTCTCTCGCATCCATCGACCGCGAATACTCGCTCTACGAAATCGCCATCATGACGCGCGCCGGACCCGCCCGCAGCCTCGGCCTCAAGGATCGCGGGCACTTGGGCGCGGGCGCATGCGCCGACATCACGGTTTACGAAGACAAGGCGGATCGCGAAGCCATGTTTGAAAAGCCGGAACTCGTGTTCAAGAACGGCGAGCTGGTCGTCAGGAACGGCAAGATCATCAAGGTTGTGAACGGCGCGACGCATGTGGCGCGGCCGTCCTATGATCGCTCAATCGAAAAATCCTTGAAGAGCTACTTCGACGATTACCATACCGTGCGCATGGAAAACTTTCGTCTGTCGGACGATGAGATCGTCGATCATGGCCGGGGCTCGATCATCGTGCAGCCGACGGGAGTACGTTCGGTATGAGCCAAGCTTCGAACAGCAAAACCGTCAACGGCATCACCATTGACGACACGTTCGCCGAAGCCTTTGGCATGAGCGGCACGGGGCTGATCATTACAGCCGACACGATGAAGTGGGCGCGCATTGCAGCCGTCACTGCAACGGGCTTCGGCACGTCCGTCATCGGTTGCGGCGCGGAATGCGGCATTGACCGGGAACTCTCGCCGACGAAACGCCGGACGGCCGCCCCGGCGTGCGCGTTCTGATGTTCGGCTTCTCGCCTGATGCGCTCATTCCCCAGGTCAAGAACCGCGTCGGCCAGTGCGTGCTGACAAGCCCGGGCTCCGCTTGCTACAATGGCCTCGATGCACCCATGAAAATCGGTCTCGGTCAGGGTCCGCGCTTTTTCGGCGATGGCTTCCAGACGGCAAAGAAACTCGGTAACAGCCGGTATTGGCGCGTGCCCGTGATGGATGGCGAGTTCGTCATCGAGGAAACCTGCTGCGTGACCACGGAGGCCGTCGGCGGCGGCAACCTGCTCATCATCGGCAAGGACCGCGCGGGACTTCTGGAAACGACGGAAGCGGCGGTCGAGGCCATCGCCAAAGTCAGAGACGTCATCACCCCCTTCCCCGGCGGCATCGTGCGCTCGGGCTCAAAAGTCGGCACCAAATACAAGGGCATGTTTGCCTCGACCAACGACGCCTTCTGCCCGACACTGCGCGGCGCGGTCAAAAGCGAACTCGGTCCAGACACCATCGCCGTGCTTGAAATCGTCATCGACGGCTTAACATCCAAGGCCGTGGCCGACGCCATGCGAGTCGGCCTCAAAGCCATCACAGATATCGGCACCGCCAAGGGCGTGACGCGCGTTTCGGCCGGCAACTACGGCGGCAAGCTCGGTCAGCATCACTACCATCTGAAGGACCTCCTCTCATGAGCGGGCTTACCTTTCGCCTCAAAGCCAACCCCGGCGAGCGGCTGAACATCGCCGAACTCACGCCCAGCAAGCTCGCCAAGCTTTCGAGTGGCGAGATCGCGCGTCTCAAAGTTGGCATGGGAAAAGCCCACATTACCGTTGGCGATGCCTTCGATGTCTCGGGCACTGTCAGCGACCAGATCACGATTGAAGGCTCCGGCGCGCCGCTCGATTTCGCAGGTGCCGGACTTGACGGCGGCACGTTGCGTATCAACGGCGACGTTGGGCCCTATGCGGGCCGCAAAATGTCGGGCGGCACACTCGAAATTTCCGGCAACGCCGGAAATTATCTCGGCTCCGGCATGACCGGCGGCACGATCCACGTCAAAGGTTCTGCGGGCGATAATCTCGGCGGCGTGTTGAGCGGCGACCGCTTCGGCATGGCGGGCGGCACCATCGTTGTTGGCGGCAACATCGGCGCGCGCGCAGGCGACAAGATGCGGCGCGGAACTGTCATTGTGAAGGGCAAGACCGGCGACGGTACGGGCACGCGCATGATGGGCGGCACGATCTGGGCCGAAGGCGGACTTGGCCCAGCGCCTGGCTTCATGATGCGCCGGGGTACGCTCATTGGCCCGTCCGTTGAGCGGCTTTTGCCGACATTCGCTGATTGCGGCGTGCACGATCTCTTGATCGTGAGAATTCTGGCCCGGCATCTAAAACAGACGCTAGGCCCCCTCGCGCCACCGCCCATGCCCCTCAAAGTGCGCAAAATCGCAGGCGATATGGCGACTATTGGTAAAGGCGAAATTCTGTTGCCCGCTTGAGCCAAGCTAAATAGTCCGGCCCAGGCTTGAGAAACGCTAGATAATACAGACCCCTAATACTTCGAGACACCGTTAACGCGAAAAAATCCATTCCCGGTTTTTCCCCGTATCTCCCCGGCAGTGTATATTTGTACGTCGGCTCCTTCCGAGAGGGGCTGAAACGCAAGCGCCATGCTCTGCGTACAAGTACTGGAACCGGGAGGCGCGTCCGCCAGTAGAAGGCGGCGGCACATAGAACAGGGAAACAACGGACAATGCTTGCAATCATCATTTCCGCCTGCATGGTAAACGAGCCAAACGTTTGCCGGGACTACAAAATCCAGATCGAAGAAGCGATGGACGCGACCCAGTGCGCCATGCACGCCGCGCCCTATTTCGTGCCCTGGGCCGACGAGCACCCGGGTTGGGAAATCAAGCGCTGGCACTGCGGAGCAGTCAGCGAAGACAAGATTTGATGAAAGCGGCCGGGGGCGAATCCTGGCCTTTCGAATTCTTGAAACGAACCTGCCCGAAAAAGCGTACTCTCTTGGCTGAGACAGGAGTTCGGGCATGATTTTTCGAGTTAATGGCACATTCGCCAATGCCTATGCCATCCGGCTGAGGGCAGCACTTGGCACGATGACGGCCATCGCCACAATTTCTGCGTTGATGCCGCATGTGCCAGGACCGGCGTTTGTTTCGCGCGCCTCAGCTCAAGACCTCATTCAATATCTGGATCTGACGACCGACGAGTTCACCAAATCGAATATGACGCGCGCCGAGATCGAAGCCGGTCTTGCAAAACTCAAGGACGGCGAGTCGCTCGATCTCTCGACCAAATGGCTGAACAAACTCGACCTCTCGGGGATGGATCTCACACGCACTAATCTGCGTGCTTCGCGCCTCAATGGCACCAATTTGAAGGGCGCCAAGCTCGACGGCGTTCAACTTGACGCCGCGTGGGCCCTCAAAGCCGACTTCACGGGCGCGAGCTTTATTGGCGCAAGCCTTTTCCAAACGCAAATGATGGACTGCAAAGTGGATGGTGCGAATTTTTCCAACGCTATGGTGGGCGCGGACCTATCGCGCGCGACTCTGACGAATGCAATCTTCAATGACGCCATGCTGGCGCCCGACCTCACCAATCAGTCTATGGGCCTCATGCGCGGCATTCTGAAAGGCGCAAATCTTGAAGGCGCGTCCTTCAAGGGCGCGAACCTGATGCGCTCTGCATTCGAGTACGCTTCGTTAAAGGGCGCAGACTTCGAAGGCGCAAATCTTGAAGGCGCAGAGTTGAGCGGCGCGGATCTGACGGGCGCAAACATTGCGGGCGCAAATCTTGCGGGTGCCGACGTCAATTCGGCTAAACTGTTCTCGCTAAAAGGCAAAGACACCGCAAAGGGTTTCGACAAACTGGTGAACTTCGACAGAGCTTTTAAAGACTGAACACGCGCTCTTATTGACGCGAAATAGGGGCCGCAGGTTCACCTGCCGCAAACACTTCCGGCACCTTCATGCCGCTGATCTCGATCACGAACTTCTGCCTAATCGCGCGGCCGAAATCGGCGTAGCCGTTGGCGGGCAAAACGAACGCGCCGGTGCCGCCTTTGACATGATCGGTGAACCACTGTTCGAGCGTGGTAGGCCCGGTCTTCTTTGCGGCCAACGAGGAATCCTCGAAATCCGATCCCGGCGCGCGATAAGCCCCCTCGCCGACAGGATCACCCGGATCACCGACGTTGATCGGCAAGCCATTGACCGTCACGCCATTGGCAACGAGTTCGTCGCGAACGGTTTCGATCGCCTCTTCGGCATTGCAATTGTCCGTGCCGTCACCCGACACGTCGAGCACGAGACGCGTCGCTTGGGCCGGAACCTGCGACATGATCTTATCGTTCACCGAACGCATCATGCGCGTCATGCACGTGAATTCGCCGAGCTGTTGGGGAAGCTTGCGCACTTTCGTTGCGACGGCCAAGGCCTCTTCCTTAGCGCCAATGCGCATCCAGGGCAGCGAAAAATTCGGCCGGTCGGCCCAAGTCACCATGGAAAACAGGATGCCGCCGTTCGGGCCGTTGATAATGGCATCGATAACGCTCTTATCTTCCAGCGCCGTGGCAATGCCTTCCATCTGCAGCTTGTAGCGGTCCTCATTGACGGAATTTGACACGTCGACGGAAACGACCAGCGCCGTATCAACCGCAAGCATGCTGCCGGCAGGTTCCGCCCTGAGTATAAGCCGAGAAGAATGCAGGCCAAGAGCACCCGCTGAGGCCCAAACGATCGACGATCTATGTTTCAACTGCGCCAGTCCTTTACCGTTGCGTCGTATCGAAGTTCTTGGACTTATCCAGTCCAATCACGCTGTCGAGGCCTTTCGTACGGGCAAACTTGGCGCTCTGCAAATTAGACCCCGAAATGTCGGCGCCGGTAAGGTCGGCATCCGAAAAATCGGTATTGGTCAGGTTAAGATCACGAAGTTTTGCGCCGCGCAGATTGGCACCTGTGAAGCGCGCAAACGTGAAATCGATATTGCGGATATCGGCCCCGGCCAGAATTGCGCCAGTAAAGTTGGCACTCATCATGCGAGTGGATGGCGCCATACCGGCTTCCATGGTCGTCTCATCTGGTCCAATGCTGGCACCTGAGAGATCAGCGCCGCTGAAATCGGCGCCGTCCATGCGTGCCAAGATCCGCGCGCCCTTGAGGTTCGCTCCTTGAAACGACGGCGCGTCTGCGTGATCGAAATCGGGCGTGCTGAAAACGCTCGGCTTCAGCATGGTGGCGCCCTCAAGGTTAGCGCCTTCGAAGTTGGCCTTGATGATTGTTGCCCGGTCGAGCTTGGCGCCAGCAAGATCGACACCCTTCAAGTTCGCGGATGACAAATCGACCCCGTAGAGGTTGGTGTTTTTCATGATTGCCGATTTGAAGTCGAGACCGGCGAGGTCAAGATTGCTCAAATCCTTGCCGGTGAAATCAACGCGCACGCCGGCTTCGGCCTTGAAAACCGATTGCGTGACTTCGCGCGCCGACAAATCGGCGGCGGTTACGGGCCCGCTCAGAGCGATAGCCTGACCAAGCGCACAGCGCCAGCACCGCAGAGATCCGTTCGACGTCTAGGCTCGCAAGATTTCGTCATTCTTATCGAATGCTCCGCTTCCACCGCGTAGCGGTATCAGAATACAAGCGCCAGAATAGCCGAGCCCTGCCAACCGAGGGCAAGTATTTTTTTAGCGCGCCGTTTCAATGACTTCGAATTCGCCGCCACCATGATGTCCCATTAGCGCAAAATAGCTCTTTCCGCGTTTTTGGCCCTCTCTAAGCCCTTGACGGTATCAATACCGCGCACGCCTCTCAAAATCGTGCCGTCGAGGTCGGCGCCTTCAAGATTGGCCCCGGTCAAGTCGGCGCCCGAAAAATCCGTCATGGAAAGATCGGCACCGGCGAGATTGACGCCCTGCATATCCGCGCCGATGAACTTCGAGAACCGAAGCTTCGCCCACATCAAGTCCGCGCCATTGAGCGTCGCACCTGAAAAATCGCAGCCCCTGAGCAGCGAGCCGGGCATACTCGACATATCGGCGCGCGGTTCGTGCGGGCCCATGCGCGCACCTGTCAAATCCGCGCCGCGGAAATCGGCGCCATCCATCATCGCCGTGATGCGGATGTGGCGCAGGTTAGCACCGGCAAATTTTGGTGCGTCCTGGCTATTCAAGCCCAGTGTGGTGTTGACGCTTGGGCGCATCAAAGAGGCGCCCTCCAAATTCGCGCCCGAAAAGTCGGCGCGCAAGACGATGGCGCGATCGAGCATCACCCCGTCCAAGCGGGCGCCGCGCAAATTGGCGGTTGTGAGATCGACGCCAAAGAGATTGGCCCGGCTCATCACGGCACCTTTGAAGTCGATACCGGCCAGATCGAGAAAACTCAGATCTTTGCCGGCGAGATTGACCAGCTCGCCCATTTTGGCCTTGTGAAAGACTTCACTCACTTCGCGGGCTGTGAGATCGGCGGCTTGGAGGGGCGGCGCACCCGCCATCGAACCTATGACGGTCATAAGCAAGGTTGACACGACTTGCGGCCCAACGGACACTGATCTCGGCCTGCGCATCGCCCCACCTCACTGTTCAAGACGCAGTACGGCTAAATGGCATTACGGCGGGCGGCGGGGACCAGTTCACTCAGCTCGATAGAATACCGTTGCCCGCTGGCTGCAAACCAGCGGCAGGGCAATGCCTTAAGCTACTTCAAGGGTGCAAATCCGGGTACGGCGCCGCTTGACGTGCCGCAACAACCAGAAAAAATGGCGCTCCCTACGGGAGTTGAACCCGTCTTTTCAGAATGAAAATCTGACGTCCTAACCGATAGACGAAGGGAGCGCAGCGCCTGCAAAGCGAGACGCGGGTTTCGTATAGGCAGCTTTGCCGGACCTGGCAAGCGCATGCCGGTTATTCCCCATGCGACAGGGTGCCTGAATGCTATTTTAAGGCAGTTTCAAGCGCAACGGCGGGGGTCCGCCGCGTCGTCAATGGCCAGCTCGATCTTTTCACGCCCGCCCCAGGTGTCCCGGCGCAACTGTCCAGCAACGTGCAGCGGCATGCCACCGGCGCCCATCAGCAAATCGCCCAGTGGCTGACCGGCAGCACGGAAGGCAATTGCTTCAAGACGTCCACCGTCGCCAGCTTCAAGCACCGCGCGGATATGTGCGTCTCCAACGACCTTGGCGAACTTCACCCGGTGCGCAGGGAAGACAAAGCGCGGCTGCGGATTGCCTTGGCCATAGGGCCCGGCGCGGTCGATGAGGTTCATCAAGTCAGCATTGGCGCCTGAAGCGACAAGCGCGGCGTCGACCTCAAGAGTTGCAGCGGCGCGCGTGGCGGCGTCACCCGCTTTGAGGGCCGTCGCAAAGAAATTTTGCAGCGCTTCAATTCTGTCACGCTTGACCGTCAAGCCTGCGGCCATGGCGTGCCCGCCGCCCTTGACCAGCAGTCCCGCCGCGACCGCGCCTCTCACCGCCGCACCGAGATCAACGCCGGCAATCGAACGCAGCGATCCTGTTCCTTCGCCTGATTTTCCATCGCCCGATTTCTCCCAGGCGATGACGCACGACGGGCGGGCGAATCTTTCGGTCAAACGGCTAGCAACAAGCCCGACAATACCTTTGTGCCACGTCTCCGAACCGACCAATACGATTGAACTCCCGGGCTCTGCCATGATCTGCGCATCGCCAAGCCCCATGGCCTCTTCAAGCATCGCCGTCTCAATTGACTTGCGCTCTTTGTTCAACCGGTCGAGTAATTCGGCAATGCGCTGCGCTTCGATTGGGTCATCTGTCGACAATAGCTTGGCACCGAGACCAGCGTCCCCAATGCGCCCGCCGGCATTGATGCGCGGCCCGAGAATAAAGCCCAAATGATAGGGTGTTGGCGCCTGCGAAAGAGCGGCGGCATCGGCTAACGCGCGCAGCCCGATATTCTCGCGCGCGTGCATGACGGTCAGGCCTTTTTTGACGTAGGCGCGATTTAGTCCTGTGAGTGGCACTACGTCGGCAACGGTTGCGAGAGCCACAATATCGAGCAGGCTCAACAGATCGGGTTCTTTTCTGTCAGCCGTATAGAATTTTCGCTTGCGCAGTTCGCGCGTCACGGCGACGAGCACCAGGAACACGACGCCTGCAGCGCAAAGCGTGCCTTGTCCCGATATGTCGTCCTGGCGATTTGGATTGACCACCGCGTGGACATCGGGAAGTTTCTCATCCGCCTGATGGTGATCGATGACGATGCAATCGGTTTTAAGTTTCCGGGCAACCGCGAGCGGCTCGAAGCTCGTCGTGCCGCAGTCGACCGTCACGATCAGCTTGGCACCTTCTTTAACGAGTTGCTCGATAGCCGCCGCGTTCGGACCATAGCCTTCGAAGATGCGGTCCGGGATGTAGATGCGCGAGCGCACGTCATGGCTGCCAAGGAAACGTGCGAGCAAAGCTGACGACGACGCGCCATCGACATCGTAGTCTCCGAAAATGGCCACGAGTTCGTTGCGCTCGACCGCATCGGCGAGGCGGGCGGCCGCCTTGTCCATGTCGCGCAGTGCGCTTGGATCAGGCATAAGTGCCTTGAGCGTCGGGTCGAGATCGACGGCGACGCTCTCAAGCGTCGAACCCCGCGCTGCGAGAACCCGCCCCATCAATTCGGGCAAACCGTGACGCTGGCTGATGGCCGTCGCGCGGGCGCGGGCCTCGGTCGTCAAGCGCTCGCGCCACGCAAATCCGCGCACTGACGCCGCCACACCCAGGAATGGCGCATCGGCACCTGCCGGCTCCGCGACTACCTTCGTTTTGCGAGCAGCTGCCATAGTCCCCCCTTGGAGAAGATATGATCTAGGGCGATTCGCTTGCCGGGACTGTGGCCGCCCTGGGCTTCCCACAGCCGCGAAATGCAGCTAATCAAAGCCTATTGAATAGCCAATTTTTATATTTGAATAGATTTTGCGGCGGCGGGGGCAGGATTTTGCGCTCAGATCCAGTGGGCATACTCGAGGCTGCGATCGTGGCCTTGTCGCTCAGCGACGTCGAATCGACAATCGCGTTTTTCGACGAGAACGCCGACTTTGCTATTCACATGCCGGTCGAGCTGCTTCCCAAGGGGGGTAAATTCATCGGCCGCGCGGCGTTTGCCAAGCGGCTCAATAACATCTTCCGCAATTTTTACACCGGCCGTTTTGAATTGCGCACAATTCTAACCGACCGCGAGGGCCTGCGCACCCAAGTCGCTTATACGTTCCGGCATCGCAATACCGGAGAGACCATTGATGGCGTGATGCGACTCTTAGCAACCGTCAAAGACGGCCACATCGTGCGCTGGCACGAGTTCCACGACACCGACAAGGTCGAGGCTTTTTTGCGGTTGGTCGAAAGCCACAAGCAGTAAGACGCCTCTCACCTTACCCGATAAATCTTGCCCCGATGTTGCGGAAGTTTGTTTTGATGCGGCGCACGGTTCCGGTTTTCGAGCGCATGACAACCGTTTCGGTTTCTGCGAAGTCACCACGGAAGCGCACGCCGTCAAGCAGCGATCCGTCGGTCACGCCCGTTGCCGAGAATACGACGTCGGCCGAGGCCATATCTTCCATGCGGAACTTTTTATTGATGTCGGTTATGCCCATTTTCTCGGCGCGGATACGTTCTTCGTCCTTCATCGGCATCAATCGGCCTTGAATTTGCCCACCGATACAGCGCAGCGCGGCCGCCGCAAGCACCCCTTCCGGCGCGCCGCCCGAGCCGAGATAAATGTCGATACCGGTTTCGGCCGGATCTGTCGTCCAAATGACGCCCGCAATATCGCCATCGGGAATGAGCTGCACGGCAGCACCCGCGTCGCGCACGGCTTTGATCAATTCGGCATGGCGCGGACGGTCGAGAATGCACGCCGTAATTTCATGGATTGGCACGCCCTTGGCCTTTGCGAGCGCCATGAGATTCTCAATCACCGGCGCATCAAGATCGACGAGATTATCGGCATAGCCGGGTCCAATGGCGATCTTATTCATGTACATGTCGGGCGCGTGAAGAAGACCGCCGCGTTCGGAAATAGCGAGGACGGCCAAAGCGTTCGGCATGGCCTTAGCGCAGATGGTCGTGCCTTCGAGAGGATCGACGGCGATATCGACTTCGGGGCCTTCGCCGTTTCCGACTTTTTCGCCAATGTAGAGCATCGGCGCTTCGTCCATTTCGCCTTCGCCGATGACGACGGTACCAGAAATCGAAACACGGCCGAGTTCCCGGCGCATGGCGTCAACAGCGGCTTTGTCGGCGGCTTTTTCGTTACCCCGGCCTCTAAGACGCGCGGCGGCAATTGCGGCGGCTTCCGTGACACGTGCCACTTCGAGCACGAGGACGCGCTCCAATCCGCCGATGGTCATTTCCTTCGCCATGTCGTCTAACTCCCAAAATCCAAACATTCCGCCGCGACTCGGCTCTTGGCTCAGCCTAACGGCAATTGTCAGCTGCATCGGCCCTAAGGGTTGTATTTCCCCAACTTTTACGATGCCTTTAATGTCCTTAAAGCTCTTCGATCCTGATCATTTGCGGCCGTTCAAGCACTTTGCCATCTTTGACGATGGCTTCCAGTGCTTCGCGCATCGCCAATTCGGTGGTCTCGTGGGTAATGATGATGACCGACGCGTCCTTCGAAGGCTGCGGTTGCGGGCCGGCTCCCGGCACAGGTGGCACCACGGGGCGATGCTGCACGATGCTTTCAAGCGAGATGCCGCGATCGCCCATACGGGTCGCAATTGCTGCCATGGCACCGGGCTTATCCACGAGAGCCATCCGCACGTAATAAGAGCCATAGTGGGCATCGAGCGGGGCGGCCTTGTGCGGCTTTAAATGTTCCGATGTCACGACGAACGGCGGCACGACATTGCCGCGCGCGATGTCAATGATGTCGCTCGCAACAGCCGATGCCGTCGCCCGTCCACCAGCGCCCGCGCCAACCAGCAAAATATTGCCGGAAAAATCTCCGTCGATGGCAACAGCGTTCGTGACGCCCGAGACTTCAGCGATGGCTGAATCTTTGTAGACGAGTGCCGGAGATACGCGCGCCAAAATGCCGTTTGCCGACTCCGTCGCGACACCCAACAGCTTGATGCGATAGCCGAGACTATCGGCTGCCTCAATGTCGGCCGCGGTGATGTTCTCGATGCCTTCGATGTGGATTTGATCAAGCGCAACGCGCGTGCTGAAAGCAAGGCTCGTCAGGATCGCGAGCTTGTGGGCCGTATCAAAACCGCCGATATCAAAAGTCGGATCGGCTTCCGCATAACCCTTCGCCTGTGCTTCTTTGAGAACATCGCCGAATGCGCGTTTCTCGCTCTGCATTTTGGTCAGGATATAATTGCAGGTGCCGTTCAAGATACCGTAGACGCGCGTCACGTCGTTGGCACCGAGCGACTCACGGAGCGTCTTGATGACTGGAATGCCGCCTGCGACAGCGGCTTCGAAATTCAACGCAACACCATGCTTTTCGGCAAGCTTTGCCAGTTCGAATCCGTGCTTCGCCAGCATCGCCTTGTTGGCGGTGACGACGTGCTTGCCAGCCTGAAGGGCGGCTTCAACAGACGCTTTTGCTATTCCGCCTTCCCCGCCGATCAGTTCGATAAAGACCGCGTTGGAGGGATCGCGCGCGAGGGCAACTGGGTCCGCAAACCACTTGGCCTTCGTGGCGACTGGGCCTTTTTGCTCGGCTTGCGATTTGGCCGCGACGCCCGTGACCTCAATGGTCCGGCCTGCGATTTCGCTGAGCCACGGCCCATGAGTGCCAAGCAACTCAAGAAGGCCGCCGCCGACAGTGCCGAGGCCGGCGATGCCAATTTTTAAAGTGTCCTGCATGGGGAATGTGCTACCGGCTTGCGCGTTCTGAAAGTGGGATGACGTTGGTATTGGGTTCTGGCTTTTCGGCCAGGAATTTCTTGATCGAGCGGGCCGCTTGGCGAATGCGATGCTCGTTCTCGACCAGCGCCACGCGGATGAAACCTTCGCCGTATTCGCCAAAGCCAACGCCCGGCGAGACGGCAACGTCTGCCTTCTCGATCATGAGTTTTGCGAACTCGACCGAACCAAGATGGCGGTAGGGCTCTGGCACCGGCGCCCAGGCGAACATCGTCGCGGGTGGCGCAGGAATCGGAAACCCGGCTCGCGTGAAACTATCGACCAATATATCGCGCCGGGCATGGTACATGGCGCGGATTTCTGCGACGCACTCCTGCGGGCCGTTGAGAGCCGCTGCGGCCGCAACCTGAATGGGCGTGAATGCGCCGTAGTCGAGATACGACTTCACCCGGCCGAGCGCGCCGATCAAGCGCTCGTTGCCAACGGCAAAGCCCATGCGCCAGCCCGGCATGTTGTAGGTTTTCGACAGCGACGTGAACTCGACCGTGATGTCTTTCGCGCCCGGCACCTGCAGGATCGAGGGCGGCGGCTGGCCATCATAATAGAGTTCGGCGTAGGCGATGTCGGACAAGATGAAGATGCCGAGTTTCTTTGCGAGCGCCACAAGCTCTTTGTAGAAATCGAGGCCTGCCACCATCGCCGTCGGGTTCGACGGAAAGGAAACGACGACCGCGACCGGCTTCGGGATCGAGTGCTTCACGGCCTGTTCGATCGCGCGCAGAAAATCGTCGCCGCTGCTGGCCGGTAAATGGCGGATAGCGGCACCGGCGATGATGAAGCCAAATGTGTGGATGGGGTAGGTCGGGTTCGGCACGAGCACCACATCGCCCGGCGCTGTGATGGCCATCGCCATATTGGCGAAGCCTTCCTTGGACCCGAGTGTCGCTACGACTTCCGTATCGGGGTCGAGCTTCACACCGAAGCGGCGCTCGTAATAAGCGGCTTGCGCGCGGCGCAACCCCGGTATGCCTTTGGATGCGGAATAGCGATGCGTGCGCGGCTTGGTGATGGTCTCGACCAGCTTGTCGACGATGTGCTGCGGCGTCGGCATGTCGGGATTGCCCATGCCGAGATCGATGATGTCGGCACCCCGGGCACGCGCGGCCGCCTTCAGCCGGTTGACCTCGGCAAAGACATAAGGCGGCAAGCGCTTGATACGGTGGAATTCTTCGCTCAATTCAATCGTCTCTCACGCCGCTCGTGGGACCTCGGGTAATGGCTGGCGAACCGGCGCGGCGGGCACCGGATCAGTGGTCTTCCCCTCAGTCTTTACGCTCCTAGCGCGCCCGCCGTCCAGTGGCCTTTCCGAGTGTTTAAACAGCGCCTTTTGGAAAAGGCTGACGGGACACGAGGCGGCAACTTCGACTGCGCATGCTGCAGCGCACTCAATTGCCGCATCGGCTGGGCAAAGTGCGCCATTGTTTAGGCAGCCCCAATCTGCGACCCACTCATGCCATTCGATCATCGCATTCTTGCCGGTCCCGGCCGGGCATCCTCGCCAGATCCAGGCAGTTGCTAAACCTTCATTTCGGGACTTGATTGCACGCTGTCGCAGTCACACTGTAGAATTCACAGACCACCCGGCAACTAGGCCCGGGACGGCGCCGCCGGGCAGAACACGACGAGCTTGAGAAAGATCATTTCGAAAATGCAGCGGGACAACCCTGAAATACGAAACATTTTTTCGGACTATACCATCCCGAACCCGGAAGAGTTCGCGGCCAACATGCTCAAAGCCTATGAGCACGGAAGCGAAGCCCTCGCCAAATTGACCGAACGGCCAAGCGCGACGTCGGGGCCCTATTCACAAGCGAGCGAATTGTCGGTTGCAACCAAAACAATTTCGGAACTCGTGCGGAGCTGGCTTTCGGATCCGGCCCAGTTCGCAGAAGCGCAGGCTCTTGCCTTCAAACAGTCCGCTGAGTTGTGGAACAACGTGACGCAGCGGATGTTTGGCATGCGCGTCGCACCGCTCATCGAGCCCGGCCCTGGCGACAATCGCTTTAAAGACCCGGAATGGTCGAGCAATCCGTTTTTTGATTTTTGCAAACAGGCCTATTTGCTCGCCTGCAAATGGGCTGAAGACCAACTCAAAGCAACCGAAGGGCTGAGCGGCCGCGACCGCCACCGGGCCGAATTTTACCTCCGGCAATTGACCAGCGCTTACTCGCCAACAAATTTCATGGCGACAAATCCCGAAGTACTGCGCGAGACGCTTAAGTCCAACGCCGCAAATCTGGTCGAAGGCGTCAAGCTTCTGGCAGCCGACATGGCGCGCTCAAACGACTTGATGAAGATCAGCCAAACCGATACGTCTGCCTTCGAAATTGGCCGCAATCTCGCTATGACGCCGGGCAAGGTTATCTTTCAAAACCGCTTGCTGCAGCTCATCCAATATTCGCCCGCAACCGACAAAGTACGCGAGCGGCCCTTGTTGATGGTGCCGCCTTGGATCAACAAATTTTACATTCTCGATTTGAACCAGCAGAAAAGCTACATAAAGTATGTAGTCGATCAAGGCTTCACGGTTTTTGTCGTATCGTGGGTTAACCCCGGCGAAGAACTGGCGGAAACTACATTCGAAGACTACATGCTCGAAGGCATTCTCTCGGCAGCAGATGCAGTAAGGCAAGAAACTGGGATCGATAAGATCAACGTGCTCGGTTACTGCGTCGGCGGTACGGCTCTGTCGTGTACGCTCGCCCATCTGGCAAAGCGCGGCGAAGAACCGTTCAATTGCGCGACCCTGCTGACAACACAGGTCGACTTTTCGCTGGCAGGTGACCTCCTGCTTTTCACCGACGACGACCAACTCGCTTCTCTCGACAAACTGATGACAGAGCGTGGTTTTCTTGATGGCTCGCGCATGGCCAACGTCTTCAACATGATGCGGCCGCGCGACTTGATCTGGCCGTACATCGTCAACAATTACATGCTCGGCAAGAAACCGTTCCCGTTCGATTTGCTGTACTGGAACCAGGATTCGACCCGCATGGCAGCGGCCAACCACAAATTCTACCTGCGCGAATTTTATAACGAGAACCGTCTGGCCAAAGGCGAGATGGTCATTGCCGGCAACACGCTGGAACTGGGCAAGGTTACGCTGCCAATTTTTGAAGTGGCAACGCGCGAAGATCACATTGCACCGGCGCCATCCGTTTATCGCGGCTCCAAGCTTTTCGGTGGACCGGTCGATTTTGTGCTCGCAGGATCCGGACATATCGCCGGCGTCGTCAATCCGCCAGACAAAGTGAAGTACCAGTATTGGACCGGCAGCTCTCCAGACCCCGATCTCGCCACCTGGCTGAAATCAGCCAAGGAACACCCTGGGTCGTGGTGGCCCTACTGGATCGAATGGCTGGCCAAGCGTTCCGGTGGCTGGACCATTCCGCGAATCCCGGGCCAGAAGCTCGGTGTTATTGAGGACGCACCAGGCTCTTACGTCAGAGCGCGCTAACGCTTGACTTCATGTGGTTGACTTCATGCGGTTGAAATCATGCGACTTCAAACTCGCCCTCAAAGTCGGCGGGCCACAGGACCGTGAAGTCCTCGCCGCCACTGTCCCGATAGGCGACGGCTGAAATCTCGAGATCTTCGCTGGCGGCCGTTTCGACCAGCGGCTCGATTTTTTCCCAGACCTTTGATGGGTTCTTGGTGTTGAGAAACAGATTGACGACGCCCTCGCCCGGCTCATGACCATCGACCTCGGCGATTTTTGATCCATCTAGCACATCGATCAGATGATCCTCAAGCTCGATGACCTTGTCGATCGTCTCTTCGTCATCGCCCTGAAACTGCAGAACGAGTTGATAAATCATGGCCACCGCCCTCTATTAAAATCGTTCAGGCCCGTACTCACACCAGCTCTAATGCTTGCGCGATATCCGCGATGATATCGGCCTCGTCCTCGATGCCAACCGAAAGGCGCACCACTTCCGGCCCCGCACCCGCTGCTGTGCGCTGATCGTCTGTCAATTGCCGATGAGTCGTGGAAGCAGGATGAATGACCAAGCTGCGCGTATCTCCAATATTGGCGAGAAGCGAAAAGAGCTTCAAGCCTGAAACGAATTTGACGCCAGCTTCATAGCCGCCTTTGAGGCCGAATGTGAACACCGCGCCTGCCCCCTTTGGGCATATTTTCTTGTGGAGTGCATAGCCTGCGTTCCCCGGCAGTCCAGCGTAGTTCACGAATGAGACTTTAGGGTGCTTTTCCAGGAATTGCGCCGTAGCCAAGGCATTTTCACAATGGCGCTGCATGCGCAGCGGCAAGGTTTCAGCACCTGTCAGCAGCAAAAACGCGTTGAGCGGCGCAATGGCCGGACCGATATCTCGCAGACCCATAACGCGTGCGGCAATGGCAAAGGCGAAATTGCCGAATGTCTCGCCAAGCACCATGCCATTGTAAGAAGCGTTGGGTTCCACAAGCGTCTTGTAGCGATGCTTGGCCTTCATCCAGTCAAACGTGCCGCAATCGACGAGTGCGCCGCCAATCGAATTGCCATGCCCGCCGATAAACTTCGTTAAACTGTGGACGACGATGTCGGCGCCGAAGTCTTTCGGGCGGCAGAGATACGGCGTCGCAAGCGTATTATCGACAATGAAAGGCACGCCCGCCTTCTTGGCAATCGCGGCGATTGCCGGAAGATCGATGACAACGCCGCCAGGATTGGCGATGCTTTCGCAAAAAATGGCGCGCGTGCGCTCGGTAATGGCCCGTTCGAACGAGCCCGGATCGAGCGCATCAGCCCATTTTACGCGCCAGTCGAACTTCTTGAACGAATGATTGAACTGGTTGATGGAGCCGCCGTAGAGCTGCCGGCCAGCAATAAATTCATCGCCGGGCTCAAGCAGTGTATGAAACGTCAAAAACTGCGCCGCATGGCCTGACGCAACCGCCAGTGCCGCCGTGCCCCCTTCTAGTGCCGCAATGCGCCCTTCCAGCACGGCTTGTGTCGGGTTGGTGATGCGGGTGTAGACATTTCCGAAGGCCTGCAATCCAAACAGCGACGCCGCGTGATCAACGTCATTGAAGACGTAGGATGCCGTCTGGTAGATCGGCGTGGCTCTTGCCCCGGTTGCAGGATCGGGGCTGGCGCCAGCATGGACCGCAAGCGTTGCAAATTTCGGTTCGGACGTGGATGGCATTTATCAATTCCTCGCTTGGCAGCTCCAACCGCCAAGGAGGATGAGGCGCGGCGCCCTGTCAATGGGCACCAGCAATTTTCCCAAACTCAGATCTTAGCGATCTGACCGGCAACGCCACAGTGCCACTTTTTGATCGTCCAATTTGGATGGTCGCCGATCCACTTGGCCATTTCCATTTGGCCATAGCTCATACACTGCTGGGCAGTGACACTTTCGGCTTCAAAATTGAGATAGACGTCCTTACAGCGGGACGGTTCGTCAACCAAGCAAACGGCAACAACAAGCTCAATCATTCTACACCCCCAGGTGTTGAAAGCCCGATCGCTCGGCGAGCGATCCGGTCTTGTTCTCTGGGCGTGTCCTCAATTGACGGCTTTTTATGACCTACAATGTTGAGACGAGAGTATGCAGATTGGGTTAATTGCTCAAGAACTTGGCGGCCACAGTTTCTGCTTGGTTATCAACCAATCTCAAATACGATCTGTTGTGTGGCGGGAATGCACCGAAAGCCGCCCAAATGTTGCCCAATCACCCCATCATGCGTGCCCGGAATTCTGGCACGCTTCTTGGGATGGACCGAACGCATCATCGTGCGGTGCTTTTTTGGGGGCCGCCAAGACACATCTTGATTCGGAATAGGTGAATAACTTCGGATCGAACTTGCGCCGCCACCGGTTTTTGCTGAAATCGCCTCAGGTCAGGACAAATGCGGCGATTGTCTTTTAAGTGTCTGAGGGGTCATGTTGAATTCGCAAGGGGTGGCGCCGGTTCAAACAGCCGCGAGTGCCGAACATCTGACGCTTGCTTGGTTCGCCAAGCGCTCGGCACTTTGGGCCCTGATCGTCGCTATGGGCATTGGAGCGGCCTGTGGGCTCTACGCCGTTGCTGGCGAATCGACTGACGCCAAGGCCAATGCAGCCGTCAAAGTTCGCGCCCAACCCAACATCTGACACACTCGCTCCCGGGCAGGGTCATAGTTTCGCTCAATCGGGCTGCGAAACACGCCTATGACTTGGTTAACTGTCTTGCGCTTCAATGCTTCGCAGCACAGCCAATCCCTGACCCGGCACTGGACGCATGAAAAGGTCACACAATTACGCGGCGTCATTTGCGGCAGCAACCTTGTTCGTTGCAGCCACAGCGAACGCGCAGGCGGGTGCACCGTCCACGACGCGCAGTGTAGCGCCGTCTGGTGTCGCTCAAACCGGCAAATCGAATGCTCCGGGACCACAGCCGATCGTCGTGCCAAAGCCGGCTCGGGATACTTTATTGCTGTCCGCCAAGGGGCGCGCCGCGCGCCAGGCAGCCATCTCCAAGGTCAAAATTTGGGCAATGCAGCTGCAGAAATTCGACGTCGCGACGGCCAAGGCCACGAACGCCGATATGCTTGTCACCGACGCAACCACCGCGTCCATAACAGGACAGCCCTTCACTGCCGACGACGTCGCCAGTCTGAAAGTCAAACAGGATGGCAGCAAACGGATCTTGATTTCGTACCTCTCGATCGGAGAAGCAGAAGACTACCGGCCCGACTATTTCACGTCCGAATACATGGAAGAAGATGCGCCTGACTGGCTGCTGTCAGAAAACAAAGTCTGGAAGGGCAACCGCATTATCCGGTTTTGCAACGAAGGCTGGCAGCAAACCATACTTGGCGATGAAAATGGCATGAGTGTCTACAATAGTGTTGAGCTTTCGCCTCTCTACAAGCTCATCGAACTTGGCTTTGACGGCGTCTATCTTGATCGCGTCGACGTCTATGCCGAAGTTCAAAAGGACTGCCCGGACGCCGCCAATAAGATGGTGGCATTTGTCGAACGCCTCGCCGCACATGCGCGCAAACGCAATCCCAATTTCATTGTCATTCAGCAAAATGCCGAAGAGCTCCTGCAGCACAAGCGGATGATTGACGCCATTGACGCTGTTGCTAAGGAAGACCTTTTCTATGGGGCGGACCACTCTCAGAACGCAAATCCGCGTTCCATGATCGATAGCACAATCGCTAATCTCGCCCTCGCCAAGGCCGCGGGCCGGCCGGTTTTCGTCCTAGATTACCTGAATGATCCCGAACGGCGCAGCATCGATAGGGCCAAGATAGAAGCGCAGGGGTTTGTGCCCTATATCGGCCCGCGGGCATTGGATAAACTTTGGCTACCCGGCGCTGGCGGGTAGTAAACACAATTGCTTCTAGCGAACGACCCAGTTATGCATTTTTGCTATGCAATATTTTAGAGCCATATCGATTTTTACGGGCGCATTTTGTGCCCTCAGTGCGCCGGGTTTTGCAGCGCCCGATCACACGCCCGTGCCGCGTACGAAGCCACATGCAACGGTTATGGATACAGCCTCCATTGCCCGTGAGCGGCGCGCTCTGCTTGCGCCCGTGAAATCCTGGACGGTCCAGCTGCGCTACCTCGACCTTGCCGCAGTCGCGGCCGCTCCCGTCGATCTCATCGTCATCGACCATGCCCGGCACCCCAAACAGGTATCGGAAGTTTCCTACACGCCTAGCGAAATTCTCCCCCTCAAAACCCGGCCCGATGGCAAGCGGCGCATTGTGCTCTCATATCTCTCGATGGGCGAGGCCGAACGTTACCGCTATTATTGGAAGCCAGATTGGGACCACTTGTACTCTCGTCCCGCTTGGCTTGGCCAGGAAAACCAACAATGGCCCGGCAATTTTCTCGTCAATTATGCCGATCCTGAATGGCAGACACTTATTTTTGGAACTCCTGAAAGCTATCTCGACCGCATTATTTCCGCGGGCTTCGACGGGGTTTATCTCGATCGCGCCGACGCATTTGAAGACGGCGATGGCGCGACGCCGGCAAAAGAAGACGCGATGGCTAGCTACATCAAACGTCTTGCCGATCATGCGCGCCGCTTGAATCCGCATTTCTTGATTGTGATGCAGAACGCAGAATCTCTGCTCCGGCATCGCTCAGTCCGCGCCAAACTCGATGGAGCGGCAAAAGAGGACCTGCTATTTGGCGTCGATCACACGGAATCGGCCAACCCAAAGGAAATGGTGCGTGAAGGTCTGAACTATTTGAGAGTTGGCAAACGCGCCGGTTTGAAGATTTTGCTGCTAGAGTATATCACGTCGCCCGATTCAATCAAAAAATTGCGCACACTGGCACGGCGCGAAGACTTTCTGCTTCACCTCAGCGAACGGCGTCTCGACGCGCTGACGCTTGACGAAACCGGTGAGTCGCAGCCTTCGACCTCTGGGACACCCTGATCCATAGCTCAAATGTCAACCCGCACTTCAATTTCAATCGCCGCCGCCGCTTAACTCCTCCGCGAGGGAACGCATTTTTTCAGAGATTTCTCGTCAAGTCATAGCGTAAGCTCGCCAACGCCAGTGCGAAGTTCTGTCGTCTACATTTATCTCGATCTTCGAAGGAGGGAATATGCCAACGTGGTTCTGGACCATCTTGCTGGTTTTGCTGGTTGGCGCCCTGATTTATGCGGCGTACTTGTTCGGTCGCGCTATGGCTGGCAGAGATGCAGCACCGGCTGAACCTGCTCCTGACGCAGAAATTCCTGCCCGGCGTGCTGAACAAACGCCAGAACGGCGCGCGCCGCAAAGATCGGCCGTGGCTCCGCCACCCGCACTTGCTGGATCGCACGATGGCCAGTCCAGCACTCAAGCGGGAGCCGCCCCGAGGCGAAGTCCACCGCCGCCAGCCAGCGCGTCAGCGGCGCCACCAACACCCGCTGCAAAGCCTGCGTCCCCGGCACAACAACCCGAACGACGTGCCGCACCACCGCCAGCGGCGGCCGCTGGCGAGCGAGCCGCGTCTGCCGGCACACATGCTCAGCCCAAGCGCACAGCCGCTCCACCTCCCGCACAAGCCGCATGGTCGGGCGGCAAACCCGATCCTTCAAAGAAAAACTCATGACGCGATGGCACGGCTGAATTGCCGATCCGGCTCAAGTGGACCGCATGGTATATCTAGTATTTATGGACGCGAGATTTGCGCATGCCGCGCCACAAATTGGCAATCGATTCCAATCGCGATGGTGCCGATCCAACGATCGACGGATTGTTGCCGATGAATGTCAAATAATTGAGGTTGGCCATCGTTCGATCTGCGACAACGAGTGCAACGCCGCTGGCAACAAGCGTGGCTAAGAAGTAACCTGCTCCATAGTACTCCTCGCCCCACTGAACCGAAATATATGCAAATGCAGCGTTCAATAAGAAAAACAGCCCTTGCAGCGCGAAATAGATGCGCCTCCTGTCGAAGAAGACGACGATCGAGGTGGCCGCAATGAATACGAACATGAAGACTGAACCAATGGCTCCGAAGCGAAGAATTGCAACCTGCCGGAACTGAAGGTTCAAGATTTCGACAATCGCGGGTGCGGAGAGCGCGAGCACTGCAGCAATCGCCGCCTGAGCAACCGTGATGAGCGCTAAACTCTCGAATGAGAACCCTTCCAGGCGCACGCGCGCAGCTTCAATCTGATCGATCGTGCCGTGACCCTGAACTGTGCCAAAGTAATTTTGGTAGCGTTCGAAAAACTGTGTTTCGAGTTTCATCACGAACTGGGCGAGCGCCGGAATAATGACGAGTGACGCGATAAACATCGCGCCATCATAAAGCGGCGCGTGAATGAGCCCGCCTTCAACGCTCAATCCCTCATCCGAAAACCAAAAAATCCACTTATCGATCCAAATACCTGCCGTTCCGAGCAACGCACCCGCTGCTAGATAGCCAAACCTCCGGTGCCCCCTCAGCAGCGTGCCAATCGCCTCGAATGGGTTTTCGACAGCAAACGGGAACGTCGCGAAGACGCGCAGCGTCAACCCGAAGAAAGTCACCGCCAGACCTGTGGCAAAACCCCAGACCATTCCGGCCGCTCCAAGGCCCGTCAATGCGGCGGACGTCGCACCGGCGATCGAGACGGCAAGGCCGGTAAAAAACGACCACGTGATGCCTTTGTAATCGCGCACCGCACCACAGAATGCGACCGCCACCCAAATGAGTGCCACGATGGAAGTGGCCGCGAAGAGTGCTATAGCAAGTTTTGGCGGCACCGAGAAATATGCGGCAAGCCCCGCGACCCCGATCGCCACAACTGCCAGCGCCACGGTAAAACCGGCGATTAACAACGGCCGCACGCGTTCAGGTTCGCGCTTCCACAAGTGATCCGCCAACAGACGCGTTGCCACGATAGTAACGGGTGCCGTCAACACCAGTGACGTGGCGAATGCATAAATGACAACGGCCCGGAATGTCGCCAGCGTTTCGTGACCTGCGATTGTTTCGGTGAAGGCTGTAATCGATAGAAGACTGAAGATCGTGAACAACCAGGGGCCGGCAGCGATGACAGCGGCATGACCCGTCGACTTGATGATATCCGATAGGGATTCCTGCTGATTGAGAGAGCGCAGTGCAAAGCCGATGCCTGCCATCGTCACGCCGCTCCTTGCGTTGAGGAAGAAGGAGCCGAATGCATATCGGGCGCAACTTTGAGACGAGCATAGAGACCGGCGTAGGCGCTTGTGGCCTGCTCCGAAGTATAGTGGGCGGAAACACGCGCTTTCAACGCATCACCTGCTTGCCTGCGCCATTGATGGTTTGTGAGTAGGCGCCCCGTTGCAGCTGCGATCTCATCAGCCGCTGCCAGATGCGCAATTTCTCCACCAGGACCGAAGTGCGGCATCTCGATAGAACGCCCCTCAATGATCTCACGGCAAGACCCTACATCGGTCGCCACAAACGGAATGCCCGCAGCACCGGCTTCCAGAATGACCAGTGGCTGGCTCTCGCTCAAACTCGTGAGAACCATGACGTGGATTTTTTCCAGATAGTCGAGAATGTTGACAGGCCCGGTGAATTCTACGGTCTTCTCCAAGCCATATTCGGCCACGAGGCTGCGGCATTCACCGTAGTATTCCGGATCTTCTTCGGTGGGGCCAATGACCCACGCTCTCAGGTCTGGAACTTGTTCGGCTAAGATACGTGCCGCTTCAATGTACGTTTTGACGTCCTTAATGGGGACAACCCGGCCAATGAGAGCAATCGTGGGGCGGCTGGATGCAGCGGCGGGTTTCAAATGCGCGAATTTTCTGACGTCAATTCCATTGGCAACAACTGATAGTTTATCTTCACTGGCACCCAGAATGCGCTGCGGCCCCTGGTTGTCGCCATACAAAGTGATGATATCCGTTGCGGTCTCATAGCACGTGCGCGCGTAGGCTTCGAATGCCCTGACCCACATATCGCGCAAGTCAAAACGCGGATCATCGAGCGAATGCCCCTTGTTAATCGTATCCGCCACCCAGTCTGCCATGAGGAGTTCAATGCGGCGCTCATTGGTATAGATGCCGTGCTCTGTTAGGACGGCCGGCCGGCCGGTTTCAAGTCGCGCGCGAGCCGCTAGCAATCCCGCGTACCCCGTCGAAATGGTGTGATAGACGCGCGCCTCCGGCAGCGGGTGCTCAAGAACCGCAAACAGGCCGCTCAGCAGCGCCCTCCACGCCCAGAAATAATGCAAGAACGAGCCGTTCGGCATTTCCCGCCGGTACATGTCTTGCACCAACTGCCAAGCGGCAGGCGAATTGAAGAGTTCGCCGAGATTAATGTCAGCGCGAGTCCTGCGAAGATCGGCAATCAAGCCGGCAAGAGGCGCAGCGCCACCTTCCGTCATGAACTGTGTCAACCTGTCGCCCAGGAGATCGATATTCGGTGGTACCCGGCCACGGCTTTTTGGCGAGGCTCCAAATTGCTGCAAGTAGAGGTGCTCGAAACGCACCAGATTTGGCGGTGCTGGATAGCGGGATTTCAATCCCATCGGCCGCGGCCACAACGAAAGCACCGAAAAACTCGTCGATGGCTGCGATCGCATAAGCCAATCCAACCAGGACGAGACGCCCCCTGGAACATAAGGATAGCAGCCTTCTACGATGAGGCAGACATCAACTGGCTCGACGCTTTGCGACACCATTGCTGTTGGCGGGGTCATGCGGCCCGCCTAGCCGTGTTCCGGCGCAGCCGGAACGCGCCGCGCTTTAAAATACCACGTACACGGCGCAGGACGCGGAGGTCTTTATACCGGCTGGTATTCAGAAAATACCGTTCAATGGCTGCGGCTGCTCTTTCATCTGTTTGCGAACCCACTGCAGCAATATCACTGCCTGTCGCCAGGGTGCGCTCTAGTATCCCGCGCGCAATATCGCGGCAAAGAACTTGTTCGCGCTTCTCGACAAGCGCACACCCTTGCAACGACTGTAGTTCGCTGATCCGCATCAGCGCCGCGGGACCGAACCCTTCCTTGAATTCCGTCGTAAGCCGCCTGATGCGCTGTTTCAAATTGGCTTTCACATGCGCCACGACTGCGGCCGCTTGAACCCGTACAACCGGCTCTGGGCTCTTGAGAGCCGCTTCGAGAACCGTCGTGTACTCAGGGTGGAAATGCCGGGCAATCATGCCAAGCGCTTTCTGGCGCTGGTCGAGCGTTCCACACTCGATCACATTTAGAAAATTAAGAGGAGCTGGCTGTTCAAGCCGCGGCACACGCCCGGACGTTATGCGGTCATAAATTTCAGTTGCTGGGGCGTGGCGGCCTGCAGATGCCAGACGCTCATACCAGTCTTTGAGAATCCCGGTCGCACCTTTCGTTGCCCCTGAGCGTTCGTAGAAAGGCAAAGCCGCGAGCGCAACCGCAGCGCCTGCAGGACCCGCCACCATGACGACGAGCAAAATCACTGCCGGCATTGACAAGTCGCTGCCTCGTTCACGGCCAGAAAAGAGAAAGATCGCAAGTGCCGCCACGACGACAAGGTGCAATGCCAAAGTCATCGTCAGCGCAACGTCGGAAGAGAAGCTAAGGAGCAGGACGACCGCTTCACCAGCAAGTGCCAAGACCGCACCAAACGCGTCTCGTGAATTCGCTGATGTCAGAACTGGATCAGCGAGCGCTCTTTGCGACGCGGGCATCATGACCTTCCACCAATCACTTCAATACGATCGGACGGGCTTGACTGCGCGTGACGCTTCCACCGTTGGGCGGCGTCGTATCGCCGTCGTCCGGTGACGGGGCTTTCTGCCACGACAGCTGACGCCATCCACGCGTGAGGCGCACGGCTCCGGCATCGGCCGCTTGTGCCCCTCGCCCGGTGTTATCAACGACAATTCGCGGTTCGCATAAAGACTGCGCGATAAAGCGCGCGATCAGGCCAAGGCGGACATCCAATTCTTTCGTAAGTTGCGACGGGTCGCCGGTCTCGATACTCAATAACCCGATGACGCGTCTCGTTTCCGGATGAAGAATAACATGAGCTGCGTGCGCAATGCCCGCAAGCGCCGCTTCATCTTCCGCCCGCAAAACGTTGACCGCCCGCCGCTCGCCAACGGTTGCGCGATAGAGCGCATGCTGTGCAGGGATTGAAACCGGGATCGAACCATCGCCCTCGCCAGGCGCATATGCGATCACGTCAAGGGCTGCAGGTGATACGGCATAAACGGTAATACGGGACGCCGGAAAAACAAAGCGCTGCAAGCCTTCAAGAGATTTCGAAAAATCGGCCGAAGGGTCTCCAAAAGATGCCAAACAATCGATAGCCGCCGCACCTGATGCTGGCCCTAAGGACGTCAATTGCCGCTCAAGCCTGTGGCAGCGATCTTCCAGCGCCGATGCGTATGTAGCAAGACTATCCGCTTCCAATGTGCGGCTGGAGAGCCGGTGTTTCAAGTCTTGCTTCACCTCGATCTGGCGCAGACGGAACTGACCGAGGACGGAAGCAACCCCGATCCAGAGGATTGGCAGAGCCCAAATTCTCAAGAGAAACGCGAACAGGTTTTCTCCGATGGCCTGCTCAGGCAAGCCATTAATCGTATATGCGAGAGTTGCAGCAGCGGCCGCTATCAGTCCAGCAACTGTGCCGTACTGCAGACTTAGCAATAGGACCGGCACCCAGAACGGGCTCGGTTCCAAAGTCGCGATTTCAACCCCAGGAATGAGCGAGCAAACTAAATAAATCAGACCAAGGATGATAACGAGCTCGACGAATGCCCCTAACGGGGGCAACACAGGCAGCCACACAGCGCCGGTGGGCGACCTGAGGTTCTTCCAAATATTTTGGATCGTGCTCAAACGGGCTCTTTCGACGTGACGCTATTGTCGACGCTATTGTCATTGTAACGCACAACAAGCGTTGCCTGCCAGCGCGCTCAGAAAATACAGTCTTGCTCTGACCGGGGCAACGCTATGCTTTAGCAGATGGAAGTCCTGGTGAATATTGATCACAGACTGGTGTATTTTAGAGCCCGGTTACGGCCGCACTGGGGTTGCTTCAGGGTTAGGCGCCACGGCTGGGGGGCGAGGCAATTTCGCCTTCTCACGCGCCGATTCCCGGGCTGCTTTCTGCTTTTGCTTGAGCGATCTGAGGGTTTTGGTACGCTGCAACACACGGGCGGTCTTGCGAAGCACCCGGGTATTGGGATGGAACTTAGAGTCTTGCCGGATTTCCCGGCCCGTTACAACGCGCGGACGGGGAACTTTGAGCCCAAGCGCCGCAGCCTGGCGCTCGGCATCGTCGGAAACTTTGGCCAGCAGCGACTTGCGCCACGGCTCAAGTGGATCGGCCGAACCAGGGCGGGGCAGCTCGAAACGGATTTGCCGGCTGCGGCCAGCGCCCGGCTGGAGGGCATCGGTGGGTTGTTCCGGCTTGGTGGCGGGACTACTGCGGCTCGGCTCTTCAACGGCTGGCCCGGCAATAGCCTCACGCAACTGTTGGGCTTCGGCCTTGTAACCAGCGCCGCTAAGGGCTTGGGCAAGTTTCTCGATAGGCTCTGTTGCAATGCGCTTTAGACCAAATTTTTCGGCCCCGGCCAAAGCCATTTTTGGATCCTGAGCCTCGATCGCCGCCAAAATGAAGCGAACTGCTGTACCTTCGTCTGTCAGCGACGCGTTGTCCAACCAACCTCGTAAATAAAGCCGTGCAGCACTTGTCTGCGACTGCTCCAACAGCCGCTCGGCCACCGTTAGTGCAATGCTGTCGCCCGCCTCACCTGCCTCCTTGGCGAGCTTGATAGCTGACGAGGGAAACTTACTGCGAGCAAACGCATCAATAACACCGACTGCGAATGAGTCATCTTTTCCAGCCTTAATCCAGCGCAATGCGCGGCGCTCGGCCTCCTTAGGCTGGTCCTGCTCAAACAAAAATTCCAACAGATGATAGCGCTCGCGCGGATCCTTGAGCCGCTTCACATCATCAATGGCCCGCAGAATGTTTGCCGCCTGTGCACTATCTCCTTCGGCGGCAAGCAATTCAGCCAATCGCGCGAGATCGTCTGGACGGCGATACCCTTTTTGGCGGCATGTTATAATCGAAAGCCTTTCGGCATCGAAGTCGCCGCTTAGTCTGTAGCTGGAAATGAGTTCGCGGCACGCCGGCTCCGAATAGCGAATATCGACTTCCGATTTCAAAGCCGACATGCGGCGTTCGAAATTCTGCGTATCCCGGTAGAACTGCGACAGCCGCTTTCTCAGGGCCGCATCGCGGGGCCTCTGAACGATCATCTGCTCAAGCAGATCCTGTGCTCGCGTTACATTGCCCTCGTTTTCGTGCAGCGCCGCCATTTGGTGCAGGGTTCGATAACGCCTATCGCCCCCTTGATAAGCCTGCTCTAGAATTTTCAGCGCCTCCCGGGAATGCCCATCCCGCTCAAGCATGGCTATCCGCTCACTGTCTCCCGGCAGCATGCCCCATCCGGCCACAAGCGCCAGACCGAAAACAGCCGCCATGATGGCATGGTAGGGCTTTAGGGAGTTGAGTTCGAAACTAGCCATCGCCACACACGACCTTCAACTCAAGAGGCTCTGTCGCATTGGCCTCAAGTTTGACCGAGAATAGCCCGTTGGGGCCGGCAGTGATCTCGCTCCTGGCCAAAGAAGCGCCAGATCGCTGAGCAATAATCAAATAATTCTGTTGCGGCATTCCTTGCCACATCATCTCGCCCGGACCGAACCCTTGCGCACTCATTGTGAAGCTGCACGCCCCGTCCGGCTGCCGGTTGCTAAGCTGCCAGCGGCTCTCGACGATCTGTGGGTGACCGGCCACCACGTTCGCCTGCACGTCAGCCGCCTTGCGCAAGACAATCATGGCCGGCTCGACAGCTGTATCGAGCGACACGTAGAGTGCACCATTTAGTCTCTTGGCACCCAGCACACCCACGCTACGCAAGGTGTCAACATCAATCTCCTGCGCGTCATCAAAGCGAAACGTTTGTACTGCGCCGCGCTTTGAAATCGACCAGCTCATTGCATCGACCTGCTGAATCTCCGCATCAAAAAAACTATCGGCGACGGCCGCGTAAGTCGATGCCGTTACAGGAATGACAGGAGACGACCGGGCAAGATTGAGAAAATGCGTGATGGCCGTTAAGGCTCCGGGCTTCTCGCCAGAATACATATGATAATAGAGATTGAAGGGCTTAAGGCGGCGTGGCTTGTCGGTATTAAGAAGCGTCTGCTCAAGCATGAGCTGTCCGTAAAAAGGCCCGTGCCAATTATTGGTGTAGGTGTTCTCGTTGGAGTTGACGGCATAGATCTGCCGCTCGCGTCCAACCGGTCTGGCAATGGGTGGAACATAAAACACCGACGGAAATTCAGTGTCGAAACGCGTATCGCCACCATTCATGTTGCGCACACCCGCTAGCCTGGTCGCGCGCAGCAATGCTTCCGAGGGCTCCGTATCTCCGCTCCAAAGATAAATGCCGGCCCTTTTTCCGGGTGGCGCAAGACTTTCAGAAAGCGCCAACGCGCCATTGATCTCTGTTGCGATATCGAATGGCACTTTGAGATAGCTTCTCGGCAAATCCGCTGACCCGGCAATGTACCGGTTTCGCGTGTCCGAAATCTGGGCCTTTCCAGCGATCCGGTAGAGGAACCCCCTCACCTGATCCATGACTGACGACGATGGCCTGGTCGCCTTGTCAATCTGCGCCAATTCTGCTTGGCGATCATAATTTTCGAAGAAGCCCCATGAGAATGGATGAGTGTAGGTGTGGCTCGCAACTTCAACTTGCGGAAGTGCAAAAATTTTCCGGGCGCTCACGTGAGTTGTCAACACGCCGCCGAGTTCAGGCACTGCGTCTCCGGCGATCAACCCGACAGAAACGGGCAAGTCAGGAAATGGCTCAATTGCTTCGATGCGGATGACATCGGCTGCGGCGGCTTGCATTTCCCTGTAGCCTTCAATTTCGGAAATGTTGTTCCAACCGTCGCCATCGATATGGCTGAAATACATGCGCCGGCCGAACAAGGTTGTGACATCAGGAACAGGAATGCGGTCTTCGCCGAGCGCCAATTTGAAGAATAAGAACGGATTGACGATCCAACGCACTCTATCGGCCGTTTCGTCATAGAAAATCGTAAATCCGTCGGCGACATAGCCGCCGCCCGGGCTCGTCACAATCAATGCCGATGAAGGCACACCATCTATATCCGCGACACTGGCCGAGAGATGAACTTGGGCGGCCGCTGAAGCCGGCTGCAGCACCGGGAATTCAGGAAGCACCTTATCAATGGGCCGCTCGAAGCCGGCCATCTCGCGATTGACCGTCAATAACTTGGATTTATAGGTCACTTTCACGTACTGGTCGGTGTATCGCAGTCCGAGTCTGGCAAAAATACGCGACACCACTTCTTGCGTGCCGGCAGGTTCAGGCGGCGCAAGCTCAGCAAGACAGGCCAGGCGCAAACCTGCGCCCGTCGCGCTGTCGAGCCAAGAAAGATATTCTTTGGCGTCCGCGAGCGGTTCTGAGAACCAGGTTACGATCCCACGATAACGCCCCAGTTCTTCTCCGCGCGGCAGAGTTCCGTTGACGTCCACAAATACCAACTTGTACCCAAGCCAGTTGAGCGGCATTTCGGCAAGCCGGTGCAGGCGGGTCGCTTCCGGCTTCTTTTCGTGGCGGCTGTCATAGAGCGCAATAATGTCGCGCGGAACCGGACGCGATGTGAATTCAACTTCAATTGCGCGAGCCGTCTGACATGTAATCGCACTCAGCATTAGCGCCAAGGCCAAGTGAAACAGCCGGATATTCGCTTTTGGGTTCACGGAGATACCGGTTCTATGCCTTAATTTTTCGAGGTCTCAGTGGCTGGGTACGCCGGCGCCCGGGCACGCATGGCGCCCACGGCCCCTCCCGAACCCACACTAAGGGGGCGGTACGGAGCTGCACAAGGCCACGGCTTCATGTTGCTTGCAAAACACCAAGTCATGGTTGTGTCTCATACTCCCTTGCCGGAGCAATTTCAGCCTAAACGCCTGCCGGTAGACTACCCCGGCATTAGCGTTACTTCTTTCACCAAAAAGCGATCTCAGCAACATGACTGACCTTGATTGCGCTTTGCATCTGCCGTTATCATGGCTTGTAATGCGTGGGGTAGCCCGAGGGCCGGTAAGTAATGACGGAACAGCAAAAGAAGTTCCCTGAGTTCTACGTGACTGCTCCTCAGCCGTGCCCGTATTTGCCGGGCCGCCTTGAGCGCAAGCTTTTCACCCACCTCACGACCGATAAACCTCACGAATTAATCGATCGCCTCCTGTCAACGGGCTTCCGGCGAAGCCAGAATATCGCCTATGTGCCTTACTGCGAAGGCTGCCAAGCGTGCGTTTCGGTGCGGGTGCTCACCGCTGAGTTTGAGCCCGACCGTTCAATGCGCCGCGTCCTGGACAAAAATAAGCGCCTGATTGCGCGGCGCATTGCACCCCAACCCGGCGCCGAACAGTTCAGACTGTTTCGCGACTATATCGACGCCCGCCACAGCGATGGCGGCATGGCCGATATGTCGGTGCTCGATTATCGCATGATGATCGAAGACAGCGTCATTGACACGTTTCTGACGGAGTACAGGGAAAAACCAGAAGACGCCACCAACCTTGATATCGCCAGTTGGCCATTGAAAGCCGTCGCGCTTTGCGACCGGCTCTCGGACGGTATTTCGATGGTCTACAGTTTCTACGATCCGTCCGACGCCTCGCGGAGCCTCGGCACCTATATGATCCTCGAGCATATTGAATTTGCCCGGCGCATTGGCCTACCTTACCTCTACCTTGGCTATTGGATCGATGGATCGCAGAAAATGGCCTATAAGGCTCGCTATCAGCCCCAGGAGCGCTTAAACCCCGACCGCTGGGAACGCTTCATCGAGCGCTGAAAAAACTTGCTGCCCGATGTTACTTCCAAAGCTCGACGTCGATTTTCTCGAACATGTAAGCCCATTTGGCTGTCTGCGTTTCGACAAGGACAGTCATCCGCGCCCTGAGCTCCAGTAACAGCGCGCAATCCGGCGTCTTGGCAGAGGCACCCTCCTGCCCCATGGTCGATATAGCTGTCAGTAGCTCATCGGTTTTTTGATCGTACTCATTGATTTTATCGTCGCGCACGTAAGGCGCAGCTTCCTTCAAGAACTGATCATGGGTCCAGGCGCGCTTGTCCTTGAGCTGGCGCAGCTTGTCCTGAAAGGCTGGCTTGTTCTTGGTATTGAGTTCACGCAAGCCGCTGGCTGCGTCTTCCACAACGCGCTCGAAGTCGCTTTTGGCGCACTCGGGCGTTTGACTATTAGCGGGCGCCGCGAACAGCAACAGTGCGGCACAACACAGCCGCCCGCCCTTCCGCATGGTTTGCCCGATCCCCATATCGATCAGTCCTAGCGGTCCCCGCCAAAGGGGGCAATAACCCGATTGACGATCCCCTCACTTCATTTCGGCATAGCTTCGCAATTGCAACGCAATAAAGCCTGTCAAATACCCTGCCCGAACTTGTTGGAGCGCGGGAACCCCTTTGGCGCCAACCGCCCCGCTTGCGCCCGTTCCCCGACCCACTCGCGCAGTTCACTCCACGAGAGCGTGAATTCGCGACCCGCACTGTCCAGCCAGGTCAGACCTTCCGATTTCTTGAACACCCGGACGTCCGATAGCGCGCCATCCTTAAACCGCTGCAGGATAACACCCTTGCCGCGCGTCATCTCGTTCACTTCGTCAAGCTTAAAGACCAGCATTTTGCGATTTTCGCCAATCGTCGCCACGCAATCACCTTCGACGGGAACGCAAATGCGCGCTTCCTCCGGCTCAGTGATATTCAAGACCTGCTTACCCTTGCGCGTCGAAGCCACCACCTCTTCTTCGGCAACGATGAACCCGCAAGCGCCGGTGGAGGCAACGAGCAACTTGCGCGTGGCGTCGTAGACGAAGATTTCCGCGAAGTCGTGGTTTTCTTCCAAATCAACCATAAGCCGCACAGGCTCACCATGCCCGCGCCCGCCCGGCAGCTGGCTGGCTTCGAGGGTGAAAAATTTTCCATTCGTTGCGAAGAGAATGATCTTGTCAGTCGTTGACGCTTTGACAGCGCGCTTCAGCTCATCGCCCTGTTTGAATTCGAGTTTCGATAGATCGTCCTGGTGCCCTTTGAGGGCGCGGATCCAGCCTTTCTCAGACAAGATAATCGTGATGGGCTCTTTCTCAACAAGTGCCGCGTCGAGATCGAGATCCATGTCCGGCGCGTCTGCGAAAGCCGACCGGCGGCGGCCCAGTGGAGTTTTCTTCGAATAGCGCTCGCGCGTCGCCTTCACTTCCTCGGTGATGCGCTCCCATTGCAAATCGTCGGACTTCAAGAGCTGCTTCAGCTCGCGGCGTTCTTTCGAAAGCTTGTCGTGCTCGGCCTTGATCTCGACTTCTTCGAGCTTGGACAACGAGCGCAGGCGCAGGTTGAGGATGGCCTCGGCTTGGACGTCCGAAAGCTTGAACTTGGCGATCAACTTAGCCTTGGGATCGTCCTCACGGCGAACGATGCGAATGACTTCATCGATATTGAGATAGGCGATCAGATAACCGTCGAGCACTTCGAGCCGGTGCTCGATCTTCTTCAGGCGGTACTGCGAGCGGCGCACGAGTACTTCGATACGGTGCTCAAGCCACTGCGAAAGAACCTCGCGCAGCGACAGCACATTGGGGATCTGCCCGGCGGAGAGCACGTTCATGTTGAGACCAAAGCGAACTTCGAGTTCCGTCGCGCGGAACATGCTTTCCATCAGCAGCACCGGATCGATGGCGCGCGTCTTCGGTTCCAGAATGAGGCGGATTTCTTCGGCGCTCTCGTCGCGCACGTCACCCAGAAGCGGCAGCTTCTTTTCACTCATCAGGTCGGCGATTTTCTCAACCAGCTTCGCTTTTTGGACCTGATAAGGTATTTCGGTGATGACGATCTGATAGCTGCCCCGGCCGGTGTCTTCCTTCTCCCATTTCGCGCGCAGCCGGAATCCTCCGCGCCCCGTCTTGTAGGCTTCAAGGATCGCTTCGCGCGGCTCGACGATGACGCCGCCGGTTGGGAAATCCGGCCCCGGGATCATCTCAACCAGCTTTTCGATTGTCGCGTTGGGGTGCTTGATCAGATGCAAAAGCGCCGCGCACAATTCGTCGGCGTTATGCGGCGGAATGTTTGTCGCCATACCAACCGCGATCCCGGCCGAGCCGTTCGCGAGTAGATTGGGAAATGCCGCCGGAAGAACGACCGGCTCTTCGACACGGCCATCATAGTTCGGACGGAACGCGACGGTGTCCTCGTCGATGCCTTCCAGGATGTCGGCCGCGACGGCCGTCATTTTGGCTTCGGTATAGCGTTCGGCGGCCGGGTTATCGCCATCGATATTGCCGAAGTTGCCCTGGCCATCGACCAGCGGATAGCGCACCGCGAAATCCTGGGCGAGACGGGCAAGCGCGTCGTAAATCGCCTGGTTGCCGTGCGGGTGATAATCGCCCATCACTTCGCCGACGATTTTGGCGCACTTCAAGTAGCCGCCTTCCGGATTGAGACGCAGCTCGCGCATGGCGTAAAGGATGCGCCGGTGCACAGGCTTCAGGCCATCGCGCACGTCCGGCAAGGCGCGGTGCATAATCGTAGATAGCGCATACGCGAGATAGCGCTCTTCCAGCGCTGTCTTTAGCTCGACGGGTTCGATGGGACCACCACCTGGAGAGTTGGGGCCCGGCAGAATCGGTTTTTGGCTCATGGTCCGCGTTTAGCGTCCGCTGCAGGGCGGCTCAAGCCTTGAGTTGCCGCACAAAGTCGGCACCCCTTGCAAATCGGGCCCGCTTTCGAAATTGCCCACAAAATTGTGGCCCCGCAGCAACTCCACCGCACGTGACACATGCCATTTGACACAGCTGGTAACCGTTTATTGGCCGATGAGGATGCACGCTACCTCAATACTGGCCGCCGCCCACATTCCATACAATTTCACTCGAAATGGTTCTGCCTTGTTGGCGCAACTGTAACGTGCGTCGCCTAAGAATGAAGGCAGTCCAATATTTTCTAGGCCATTTTTTGCAGATGACACCGCACCTTTCCAGCCCTGCGGCTGCCCGCCTCACACACGTGAGGGCGTAGCATCATGCGCGAAATCACGCTTACACTCACCGGCGGCGCGACGACAATTGCAACACTTTCGGACACCGCAACCGCAGAGGAAACGCGGGCCGCCATCCAAACCGCATTAAATGAAGCAAGCGCCAACGCAACCGGCGGCACCGTTCAGCTCTCGGCAGGCCTGTACGTGGTGACCGCTGGCATTGACGCCGGTGAAGGGGCACTCCGCGTCGGTAGCAACACAACGTTCGAAGGCGCAGGTATCGGTCAAACGACGATCCAGCTTGCGGCTAACCCAGGCCACGACGTCACCGGGGTTGTCAGAACCGACAGCGGCAAGACCAATCCGGATGGTTCGGTCATCGCTACGCACGACGTCGTCATTCGCAATCTCTCAATCGATGCCAACAAAGACGAAGCAGGCACTGCACTCGTCGATGGCTTTTTCTGCGGGCCAAAGCCCTTCTCGGCACTCTCAGCCGACAACAACATTGCGCTCGTCAATGTGGAAGTCTGCGACGCCTCGCGTTACGGCTTCGACCCGCACGAGCAAACAACAAACTTGTCTTTCACGGGATGCATCGCTCGCAACAACGCTCAAGACGGCTTCACGATCGACTACTGCTCGTCGGTAACGATCACGAACTGCGAAGCCTATGCTAACGGCAGGCACGGCTTCAATATCGTCACCAGTTCCCATGACATCGTGATGACCGGAAATCTGTCCCATGACAACGGGGCCTCCGGCATTGTCGTGCAAACAGGAAACTTCGAGACACGCATCCTGACGACCGGCGTCACGATCACCGGAGGATCCGTCACGAACAACGCTGGCGACGGCATTGTCATTCGCCAAGCCACCGATGTCACAATCGGCGGTGTGAACACTGCGGACGGCGTGTCCATCAGCGGCAATGGCCGCTTTGGCGTTCTTATTGAGGGTGGCGACGGCGTCTCAATAGAGAATAACTCAATTTTCAACAATGCGGGCGGCACCGGGTCGGATGACGCCGAGATCCGCATCCGCGGCTATACTCAAACCTATCTGGATAGTGACCCGCTGAACGATGTCTTTGAGACGAGCGCTGGAATTACAATTGCAAGCAACACCATTGGCGGCGTGAGCATCCCACATGCCTATAGCGTCAGTTATTCAGACACCACAAATCTTGTCCTGGCCGCGAGCAATACTCTGGTGCGGACTATGGCGGACACGGTGGAAGACACGAGCAAGCAGGGTACAACCCCGCTTTTTATCGCCCAGATCACCACGGGTGACGACGTTATTGCTGGCACGAACGGCGCCGATTCAATAACGGCCGACAGCGGAAACGACAGCGTATCTGGCGGACTTGGCAACGACACACTCTATGGCGCCGACGGCAACGATACGCTCAACGGCGGCAGCGGCGCTGACACGCTCACCGGCGGCTTCGGCGACGACGTTTTCGAAGCCGATTTGAATGATACAATCGTTGAAATCGAATTCGGCGGCACGGACGAAGTGCGTACCGCAGAATTGGTTTTTACACTCGCAGCCTTGTCACACGTCGAGAACCTCGCGTTCCTAGGTAACAACAGCTTCACTGGCACAGGCAATGCTGGCGCCAACATAATCACGGGCGGCAATGGCAACGACATCCTCGATGGCGCCGGCGGGGCAGATCGACTCGACGGAGGAGCCGGGAACGATACGTACGTGGTCGATCAACTCTCAGACGATTTGACCGACACATCTGGTATCGACACGATCAAGTCTGTCTTGACTTGGACGCTTGCTGACGCGTTCGAGAATCTGACATTACTTGGCTCCGATGCACTGAATGGAACCGGAAACAGCGCTTCAAACATTATCACGGGCAATGGCGCCGCAAACGTCCTCACCGGCCTCGGCGGCAATGATACGCTTAACGGTGGGGTTGGCAGCGGCGACACACTGAATGGCGGCATCGGTAACGACACCTACGTGATCGATAGATCCGGTGATATTTTTCTCGACTCTAGCGGCATTGATACGGTCCGCGCGGCGCTCAGCTTCACACTTGCTTCTAACTTCGAAAAGCTCGTGCTGACCGGTACGGGTGCCTTTGGCGGCACCGGCAATGCGCTCGCAAATACAATCACCGGGAATATTGCAGCTAACAAACTCAAAGGCCTCAGCGGCAACGACATCATTTCGGGCGGCGGCGGGCGCGACATGATCGAAGGCGGCTTGGGCAACGACAGACTTACGGGCGGCTCACATGCCGACAGCTTTGTCTTCAACTCGAAACTCTCAGCTTCGAGCAATGTCGATCGCGTCACCGACTTCTATGTACCGCTTGACTCGATCCGGCTCGAAAACGCTGTTTTCACCAAGATTGCCGGCACGGGCAGACTTACAGCCGCGCAATTCCTTAAGGCCGCCGCCGCACAGGACGCCGACGACCGGATTGTCTATAATTCTGCAACCGGCGCGCTTTTCTACGACAGTGACGGCAATGGCGCTGCGGCTGCCGTGCGCTTCGCAACTCTCGCTAAGGGCCTCGCATTGACAAACGCCGATTTCGTGATCTTCTGACCGGCGTGCCCACACTCTTAGCCCGCGTCAAAAACAAAAAAGGCGCCCGAGCGTTTCATCGCGCGGCCACCTACAATTCCAACCATACGAAAATTATAGCACAAGAGCGGTGCGCTGCCCATCATTCTATATGGTTAGCGCGCACATGAAACGTCCACTCGCTTATTTACCTATCCAAGTTGGCGATGATCCGGCCGCGTGGCTCAGGCAAGGTTTCCCCGCGCGGCAGTAAGACCCGCGTTTCGAGAAAATAGCCGGTCAAGGCGAAACCATCGCGAACGTCTTGTGCGGTCACCGTTCCCCCGCGTCCCTTAGACAAAAACGCAGGCAGCGCCAGCATACGGTCCCGGTAGGGCTCGCCTGCTGAGGCCGAGACGGCTCGGCCAGATTTTGGAGAAACGTAGATGAGCTGATCATTAGATCCTGTGGCTGCACACTCGCTGAGATCCAGCCCGGCGCCGAGTTCGTCCAACAATGCCAATTCCCAGCGCACGAATAACGCCGGCCACACCGTTGGATCATCAAGGAAGCCAAGCACGAACAATGTGATTTCGTAGAGATTTGGATGGGGATCGCGCTCAGGTAGAAGCCGCGTTAGCGACGTAAGCGTCATGAGCGCAGAGAGGGCCGTGTCGCTCTCCATCGACTCCGCTGCAAAGCCCCGGCGCAGCTCTACCGTGATGTGGCCAAGATGTTCGGAAAGCCGTCCTTTCCAAGTCGCATCGACGTGGTTGCCGACTTGCAGGATGGGGCGTAACCGGCGCGATCGCCCGCCATGCACAAGGCCCAAATGCCGCCCATGCCCGCGCGTGAAAAGTTCGACCACCGCCGCCGTCTCACCGAGCGGTTTCACTGAGAGCACGATGCCTTCGTCCGTCCATTGCATGTGCGTGCTTTACAACGGATTCTCCTAGTCCGGGGGAAACCCTGACTAGAGATCCAGTCCCTTGCCGCCCTTGCCCACGGGTTTTTGGCTGGGATTTTGTTGAATGAGGCACGGCGCACCAAAAGCCACGCATTCGTGAGTACCGTCGTCTTTCTTGAAGCACTTGAGCGACTTTTGAGCCGCCAGCCGCCAGACGTCATAGCCCGGCCCCGCCTTCAAGGCCTTCTCCCGCCATTGATCGAGCGCCTTTTTCTTGGCGCTCAACTCGTCGGGCGCGATGGCGATCTCACTTGAGACCACAGGCTGACAAACACGGACAGCCGCCCATGCGACTGACGGGGAAAGTAGAAAGAGATTGAACGTGACCGCGGCACTAATCGAATTCTTCATCGCTGCACCTTGCCTGATCCGGCGCTGGCCTCATCAGTCCTTCGGAAAGTCGAGCCCCATCTCGCGGTAGCGCTCGGGATCGCTGCCCCAATTTTCACGCACTTTGACAAACAAGAAAAGATGAACCGGTACATCGGCAACTTCGGCGATTTGTTTACGGGCTTCCATGGATATCTGCTTGATTGTTGCCCCACCCTTGCCGAGCACGATACTCTTTTGCCCATCGCGCTCGACAAAGATCGTTTGTTCAATACGAACCGCGCCGCCCTTGAGGGTCTTCCAGCTCGTGGTCTCGACGGCAATGGAGTAGGGCAATTCTTCATGCAGCCAGTGATAGATGCGCTCGCGCGTGATCTCTGCCGCAAGCTGGCGGATCGGCATGTCCGTGATGTCGTCTTCAGGATAGTGCCAGGGGCCTTCCGGCATGACACCTGCGAGATAAGTGCGCATATCCTTGATACCCGTGCCATCAAGCGCCGAGATCATGAATAGCTTATCGAAAGTCGCCCGTTTCGAGACTTCCGCCGTCAACGCTAGAAGCCGTTCTTTCTCTTCGATCCAGTCAACCTTATTCAAGGCCACGACCTTCAAGGCGCGCACGTCTTTGAGCTTCTTGAGAATGCCGTCGGTATCGTCGTCAATACCTTTAGCCGCATCGATCAAGACGATGATGACGTCGGCATCAAGCGCGCGGCCCCAGGCGGCGTCCACCATGGCCCGGTCGAGCCGGCGTTTGGGCTGGAAAATTCCGGGTGTGTCGATGAAGACCAGCTGGCTTTGATTTTCGATGGCAATACCGCGCACCGGCACGCGCGTCGTCTGCACCTTATGGCTCACAATCGAAACCTTGGCGCCGGCAAATGCGTTGACGAGCGTCGACTTGCCGGCATTGGGGCTGCCGAGCACAGCGATAAACCCACATCGTCTGCCATTGCCGTCCGCTTCAATATCCGGCACGTTTGCTCCTAACGCCTTCGCGCTTCAAAAGCGCGCTTGCAGCCTCCTGCTCAGCGATGCGCTTGGACGCGCCTTCGCCTTGGGCCGGTGCCGTCCCTGATATCATAACTTCGGCCGTAAAGTGCGGCGCGTGATCGGGCCCTTTGCGCGAAACGACCGTATATTTGGGCAAAGCCAGGCCCTTGCCTTGGGCCCATTCCTGAAGTTCTGACTTGGCATCGACGGTCAGTTCCGGCGGGTTATCAGACTGTTCATGCCATAACTTGCGCACCACGTTGCGTGCCTTTTCGAACCCTCCGTCGAGGAACACGGCGCCGAGAACGGCTTCAACTGCGTCAGCGAGAATTGTCGTCTTCTCACGCCCGCCGCTATCGGCTTCGCTTTCCGACAAGATCAAGTGCTCGCCAAGCCCGATGCTGCGCGAGACCTTGGCGCAGGCTTCCCCACGCACCAACCGGTTATAGCGGCGTGCCAGCTCGCCTTCGGTGGCGTCCGGATGCTGACCGTTCAAAACTTCTGCGATCGCTAATCCTAGAACGCGATCACCGATGAATTCCAGCCGCTCGTTGTCGCCGCGATCGGTCTTGCCGCCGCGCACGCTGGCATGAGTCAATGCCTGCTCCAGAAGATCGGAATCCTTGAAGCGGTGCCCAATTTTCTTTTCAAGGTCTTTAAACTTGCGCGGACGCAGCATGACAACTCAAACGTTAGCGCACGAGATTAAAAAAGCGGCTCCAGCGGATATCAAACGGCCAAGTCCATGGAGAAAACCACTTGAGGGCACCGGGCTCATCCACTTTAGCCGAGAAGAATATTATTTCTGCGCGGCCAACGAAGTTTTCGTAGGGAACATAGCCCACATGATACTGCGCCCGGCTGTCGGTCGAATTGTCCCGGTTGTCGCCCATCATGAAGTAGTGGCCTTCCGGCACTTTATAGGGACCCACGTTGTCGAAGGCTCCATTTGGCTCGCTGTCGAGCACGTGATACTTGACGCCGTTGGGCAGCGTCTCTTCGAACACCGGAATCCGCCGCGGCCGGTCAGAATCCTCACTCGTGACAAATTCGCCTTTGCGCTCCTTCGGTACGGCTTGTCCGTTAATAAAGAGCACACCCTGGCGCACTGCGATTTCGTCGCCTGGCATTCCGATCACGCGCTTGATGTAATCGGTTGCGTTGTCGCGCGGCAGCTTAAAGACGGCGACATCTCCGCGCATCGGGGACTCCGAAAAGATGCGGCCGGAAAACAAGTTTGGGCTGAAAGGGAACGAGTATTTGCTATAACCGTAGGAGAGCTTCGACACGAACAGATAATCGCCGATGAGGAGTGTCTCTTTCATCGAGCCCGAAGGGATGTTGAACGGCTGATAGAAAAACACGCGCACGAACATAGCGATCGCCAGGGCTTCCGCGACAATGATCAGCGTCTCAAGCCAGCCCGACCGCGAGTGTTTGGTCATGACGCTCATCCATTTGCTCCAAATTAACGCCATAAGGGCGGCGCGAGCCGGGGCGTCTTCCAAACCCGGCCCGCTATAGCGAGTTTGCTGCCCCGGCGCAATCAGCGGTTCGACTGAAGTAAGCAAAATTGCAACAAAATCAAACGGCAAGCCCGACGTGCTGGGCCTCTTGGCCGCACACAGTTGCCGTATGCGTGGTTATCCCAGCGCGGACCAAAGGAGTTGGAGTGCGCTGTTATAGCAAGACGAGTACTTCCTATCTCGATGGGCCCTTTTCAGGGACGGCGGAAATTATCACCACCGCCTCGGCAAGAGGATATTCGTCCGTCAACGTGAGATCAATCCGAACCGTGTGTCCGGGCGGCGTCAACCCTGCGAGATGACGGGCCGCGCCTTTCTTCAATTCAAACGTCGGCCTCCCTGTCGGCGCATTGACGACGCCAATGTCCTTGAGATGTACGCCGGACCGGAATCCCGTTCCGAGTGCCTTCGACATGGCTTCCTTTGCTGCAAATCGCTTTGCGAGCGTTGCGGCTGGATGTGCCCGCCCGAACGCCCGGCGGCGCTCTTGTTCGGTGAAAACCTTCTCGACAAAGCGCTCGCCAAAACGCTCAAGCGTTTTCTCGATCCTGCGAATGTCGACGATATCGTTGCCGATGCCAATAATCATGCGGGCGCACCTTGCCCGGCTACTTGACCGGAAGGATTGCGCACCTCGTCCATCAGCATGCGCATCCGGCGCACGGCCGGTGCAAGGCCCCCGAAAATTGCTTCACCGATGAGAAAGTGCCCGATATTCAATTCGACGATTTCGGGGATGCTCGCGATTGGCTGCACGGTATTAAAGGTCAATCCATGTCCGGCATGCACTTCAAGTCCTGCCGCTGCGGCAGCACGCGCTGCACTGGAGTGGCGATCAACCTCGCGCGCCATGCTGACGGCGTCATTTTCCAGCGCCAAATGGCAGTACCGGCCGGTGTGGAGTTCGACGATATCGGCACCGGCCGCTGCCGCCGCCTCGATGGTTTTCAGATCCGGCTCAATAAACAAAGAAACGCGAATGCCAGCGTCCTTTAAGCGCGCAACATAGGTGTGCAAATTAGTGCCCGCACCGATGACGTCGAGACCGCCCTCGGTCGTGCGCTCTTCGCGCCGCTCAGGTACAAGGCAACAGGCGTTGGGCATATGCCTCAGTGCAATCTGAGCCATTTCCGCTGTTGCCGCCATCTCAAGATTAAGAGGCCGGGTTATCTCTGATTTTAGCCGCAAGATGTCATCGTCCACGATATGCCGCCGGTCCTCCCGCAAGTGGGCCGTGATACCATCGGCACCGGCCTCGATAGCCTGAAGTGCTGCGCGTAACGGATCGGGATGAAACCCACCCCGCGCATTTCTTAACGTCGCGACGTGATCGATATTGACGCCCAATCGAAGTTGGGACAATCCCGTTCTGGGCAAGCGCGCCGTCATGTCTTTCACAATGTCCGCCATATCACTCAAACATTCTCTGCACCTTAGCGACCGCCGGCTTTGAGCGCAGTCCAGCAATAATGTGATTGAGGTGAACCAAGTCGTAGACTTCGACTTCAATGTGCATTTCCGTGAAATCCGCGGCCTTTCTGACCATTTTGAGATTGTCTATATTGCCGCCTGTTTCACCGATAATTCTCGCAATTTCGGCAAGAGATCCGGGCACATTGACGGCTGTCACGCTGAGGCGCGCAGGAAATCTATCGCGCCGTTCGGGATCCGTATCCCATGTCACATCAATCCAACCCTCATGTTCGTAGTCTTTCAATCGCGGCGAGTGAATCTGGAAAACGCGGATGCCGACACCCGGCGACAACACCCCGACAATGCGATCGCCCGGCACCGCTCCACCTGGCTCAAACAGCACGGGAAGCTGATCGTTATGGCTGCGGGCCGAGAGGACGGTATTCTTGTCGTCGCCGCCGCCGCGGAATTTCAGGCTCATTACATTTTCAATATTGAACCAACCCTCCTGGCCCTTTGCCCGGCCAAAACGGCGCGTCGGCTGATATACGGTTGCACTCGCTCCCGACGGCAGTAGATGTTTGAGCGCCTCATCCAGCGACGCTTCGTTGCGGCTTACGGCGGCGAGTGCTTCTTCAACTGATTTGAGCGCCAGCTTCGGCAACACTGATTTTACCTTATCATCTGAGTATTCGGCCCCCGCATTGCTCATTGCCGAGACTAAAAGTTGACGCCCCAGCGCCACGCTGCGCTTGCGTTCCGCTTCGCGCGCAGCCTTGCGAATGGCGGCTCTCGCGCGCCCAGTCACGGCAAACGCCTCCCAAGCCGCCGGTCGCACATGCGTCTTGGACGTTTCAACGACGACTTCGTCCCCGTTGCGGAGCCGGGTGTCGATCGGAACATGCCTGCCATTGATAAACGCAGCAACCGCCTCATTGCCGATATCGGTGTGGACGGCATAGGCGAAATCAAGTGGAGTTGCACCGCGAGGCAAGGCAATCAGGCGTCCCTTCGGCGTGAAACAGAAGACCTGATCTTGAAACAACTCAAGCTTCGTGTGTTCCAGAAATTCCTCTGGATTCTCGGCTTCGAGCAGACCAGTAATCATTGTCCGGAGGCGCCCGAAAGGACTGTCATCGGGTTTTGCGGACGCGGCCCCGTTCAGGGGCTTTTCAACGCCTGTGTTGCGCTCTTCTTTGTAATAGGCGTGCGCGGCAATGCCAAATTCGGCGACACGATGCATGGTGTGCGAGCGAATTTGCAGCTCGACGCGCTGATGGCGCGGGCCGTAGACCGTGGTGTGGATGGACTGATAATTATTGCGTTTGGGCGCAGATATATAATCCTTGAAGCGCCCTGGTACGGTGCTCCACGTTGTATGCACGATGCCGAGCACCCGGTAACAATCCTCAATCGAATCGACAACAACGCGAAACGCGAAAATGTCCGAGAGTTGCTCAAGGCTGATTTGCTTGTGTTCCATCTTGCTCCAGATGGAATAAGGCTTCTTCTCCCGTCCGAATGCTTCCGCCTTCAAGCCCGCGTCTGAAAACTTGCGCGCCAGAGCCTGGCGGATTTCCTCGACCAGCCCTTTGTTGCGTAAACGCAGTTCGGCAAGCTTCTCATTGACCGCCTGATAGGCGTCGGGATGCAGCCACCTGAAAGCGTGATCTTCAAGTTCTTCGCGCAACGCCTGCATGCCCATCAGCCCAGCAAGCGGCGCGTAAATATCTAGTGTTTCTTCAGAATTGCGCTGACGGCTTTCGGGCTTCATGTGCTCGAGCGTGCGCATATTGTGCAGGCGGTCGGCAAGCTTGACCAAAAGCACACGAATATCGCTCGAGATGGCGATCAGTAGCTTTCTGAAGCTCTCAGCCTGCTCAGCTTTCTTCGAGACGAGATCCAGACGTTTGATCTTCGTTAGACCGTCAACCAGGCTGCCGATTTCGGAACCAAACATTTGGTCGATTTCGGCACGTGTCGCGTCCGTATCCTCGATGACATCATGCAGCAGTGCCGTTGCAACGGTCGCATCGTCGAGCTTCAGCTCCGTTAAAATCGCTGCAACTTCGAGGGGATGAGAAAAATACGGGGCGCCAGAGGCGCGCTTCTGGTTGCCGTGTGCCTTCATGGCATAGACGTAGGCCCTGTTGAGCAGGGCCTCGTCCGCTTTCGGATCGTACTTGAGAACCCGTTCAACGAGTTCGTATTGCCGCATCATGCCCGCCACACTCCTTCAAGAATGCAGCCTAGCCGAAGACACGAGTTGAGTGGAAGGGAGTTGTCGATTGAAAACGCTGGGACACCTTGTCTTCAGCCCCTTATTTTCAGTCCAACGCAACTCTTGGCGATCAACGGCCCCGATCGCGATCGCGATCACGATCTCGCGGATCACGATCACGGTCCCTGTCGCGCGGTCCGCCGCTCGATCCAATGTTGGCCGACGGCTCAAGTGGCGTCATGCTTTCCAAGCCGCGCAATAGCTGCTCTTCCGTCATGACATCGACCTGCGCATCGCTCGACGTGTCGTCGCGGCCCAAAGTCGGGGCCCGGCGCTCGGCCGGCAGAAGCGGAGCGGCAACGGCTTCCGGCTCGTCAACTTCGGTATTCTTCTGGATCGAACTGATCAAACCTTCCTTCATATCCTCGGGCGAAACGGTCTTTTCAGCAATTTCGCGAAGGGCAATGACGGGGTTCTTATCATTCTCCACGGCAACCGTGATGGCGCTGCCATTGGCGATTGAACGCGCCCGGTGCGCCGCCAAGAGCACGAGCTCGAAGCGGTTTGGAATTTTATCGACGCAGTCTTCGACGGTGACGCGGGCCATGGGCGGGACGTCCTTGCGTTATAGGGTTGTGGTCGAATGAATGATCACTGTGGCAATTTGAGCTGCCACGATTAAAGCACAAAAAGCGCTGGCAGGCCAGTCAACCCGCCGCGCAACGTTCCTGCGACAATGATTGCCACAACTTTGAGTGGCCGGCAAGTCTTAGAATTTGTGCTCTTCGAGAGCTCACAATGCATTGATATTAATGATATTTGCCACGCTCTCGCCGCGCTCTGGGCCAAAATCGTGGAACATTCGTATCACCTGCCAATATCAGTTTTATGACCAAGGCACGTTCTCAACGCCGCCCAACGGGCATAAGTAGTTCTTACAGAGATACAAAAGTGATTGAGTTGGCGATCTGCGGCGACGGACGCCAACGCCAAAACATAAATTGCCCATTTCTAATCGAGCCGTTCCTATGCCGGCTCCAACAGGTGAAAAAATGCACTTTCATTCCAGCGAACGCATTGCCCTCTTTATCGATGGCGCAAATCTTTATGCCACCGCCAAATCGTTGGGGTTCGACATCGATTACAAGCGCCTGCTCGGCTTTTTCCGGCAGAAGGGGCACTTGGTGCGCGCGCTCTATTACACGGCACTTGCCGAAGAGCAGGAATACTCATCAATCCGCCCGCTCATCGATTGGCTCGACTACAACGGTTTCACGATGGTCACGAAGCCGACCAAAGAGTTTACCGACGCTACGGGCCGCCGCAAAATCAAAGGCAATATGGATATCGAACTTGCCGTCGATGCCATGCGTCTTGCCGAATTCGCTCGATCACATCGTGATCTTTTCGGGCGACGGCGACTTCCGCTCCCTCGTCTCGGCCCTACAGCAGAAAGGCAAGCGCGTCAGTGTTGTCTCGACACTACAAACGCAGCCGCCGATGGTTGCCGACGAACTTCGCCGTCAGGCCGATCAGTTCGTCGATCTCGCAGACCTCGAAACGCAGATCTGCCGTGATGCCGCAAGCCGCCCTGTGCGTGAGGCGCGCACATTTACTCCGCGTGGGCCCGTGCCTCCGCGCGAATCGAGCTATCAAGACGGCGATCTCGCAGAAGAGGTCTAAGCCTTTCGATCTGAGGATCAATTCAACATGAGCGGGAATCCTGAGACCAAGCTAAAGGCTGGTCCAGAGGCGCCTCGCTTATGTTCGTTATGCCCGCGCCTTGTCGCCTATCGCCAAGACAATCAGCGCGAAGAGCCCGATTGGTTCAACGGCGCGGTTCCCTCGTTCGGCACTGCCGCCGCTCAACTCCTCATTGTTGGCCTCGCGCCTGGCCGCAACGGCGCCAACCGCACCGGCCGCCCCTTCACAGGCGATTACGCTGGCGATCTTCTCTACGCCACGCTTCTCGAATTCGGCTTTGCCAAGGGAACGTATGCCTCGCGCCCCGATGACGGTCTGACACTGGTAAACGCCATGATCACCAACGCCGTGCGCTGCGTGCCGCCCCAAAACAAGCCAACGCCCGAGGAAATCACCACGTGCCGGCCATTTTTTGAGGCTCGGCTCAGCTCATTGCCAAAACTCAGGATCATGCTGGCGCTTGGCCGCATCGCGCACGATCAAACGCTGGCAACTTATAAATTGCGAAAGTCCGAGTTTCCCTTTGCCCATGGCCGACGCCACGAGGTGCGGCCCGGCCTCGTGCTTTTCGACAGCTTCCACTGCTCTCGCTACAATACCAACACCGGCCGGCTGACCGTTGACATGTTTCGGTCGGTATTTTCGGCGATCCGTGACGAGATCGGCTGAAGCCGCGTCACTGTAGTGTTGCTGGAGTTTTTCATGCCCAAAGGATTTTTCCGCGCTATCTGGCGCTTCAACGCGCTCGCCATCGCGGCTGTCAGCGCGCTCGGGTTATTCATCGGTTCCTACGCTGCCTTCCAAATTGCGCGCGATATCTTCTACCGCCCGTATCAGGCCCAAGACATGGCCCGCGTTGAAACGAAGGGCAGCCCCGGTTCGCCGCCACCGGTACGCACCGATCTCTCGGTCGCGAATTTTTCGCCCATTCGCGGCACGCAAACGCTGTGGGCACAGCTCATGGCGACGCAAGACTATGACTTCCGCTATTCGAGCAAGGAAGCCTCAAGCATCCGCAACGTTATTTTCTATGATGTGACATCGGGCAAAAGCCGCAAGCTCTTGCCCAGCGACGCTGCCGTCATTCTCGACACCCGCGAATTGCGCGAGGACGATCCCCAAGGCACAAAGCCGCCGAAAGCACTGCTCTACAGCTTCGTCGAAAAGGATAGCAACGGCGATGGGCTGTTGAACCACCAAGATGGCGTCACGCTTGCACTCTCTCAACCCAATGGAGAAGGCCTAACGCGTATAGAAGAAGCGGCGGGTCATCTGAAAAGTGAGACGCTCGTCACAGCGGCCAACGAACTCGTCGTGATGACCGAGCGCGACGGCACGCTCAAAGCTCTGCATATCGACCTTGCGAGTTTCAAGGTGACAAAGAGCGAGGCCGTCGTGCGCTAGGTTTTGCCGGACTGCATCCCGGCCAGCAACATCGGCCGCGTGCGTGTGCGGCGGATGCACAGGATAAATCGCGCGATAGATGACGCCGTCGCGCACGATGAGCGTGATGCGTTTCAAATACGTGACGCCGCCCGTCTCAAAGCGCGGCAATCTAAGGCCATCGGCAAATCTGAAGTCGTGATCGCTCAACAGCAGAAACGGCAGGCCGGTGCGGGCCGCGAATGCTTTTTGATCGGCCCCCGTCTGCCCGCTGACGCCAAACACTTCGTAGTCGCGCATTTGAAACGCAGCATAATGATCGCGAAACCCTTCCGCTTCGGGCGTCGAGCCGTGCGCGCCTGCGATCGTGTCCCAATCGGGCGGGTTCTGCTGTCCTGGCGTACCTGTGAAGGGATAAACAAAAATGATCGCCCGCTCTTGGAAGCGCGCGAGATTGACAGGCGCACCGCGCGTTGCCGTCAGCGCCACATCGGGGAGCCGCGTCCCAGCGATCAGGTGCGTCGCCGCACCATCGTCTTTGGGAGCAGGCCAGGGCCAAGATTGGTCATTGCATTCACTCCAAGTACGGTCGCCTTCCCCCTCTCCCCATGACGTGAAGGACATGGGAAGAGGCGATTTACCCCTTATCCCGCATGATGCGCGACTTCTCGCGGTCCCAATCGCGCTTTTTATCGCTTTCGCGCTTGTCGTGCAGCTTCTTGCCTTCCGCCAAACCGATCTTGATTTTCGCCCGGCCCTTGGCGTTGAAATACATTTCCAACGGCACAATCGTCATGCCCTTGCGCTCGATCGCAAGTTTGAGCTTCGCGATCTCGCTCGTGTGCAGAAGAAGCCGGCGCTTGCGGCGCGGATCATGCTGAAAAAGTGCCGCGCCCTTATATTCGGCGATATAGCTATTGATCACCCACAAGCCGCCGTCTTCGAACGACGCGTAGCTTTCAGCGATATTAGTCTGCCCCACGCGCAAAGATTTGACTTCCGAGCCGAGCAGCGCGATGCCCGCTTCCCAGCTATCGGTAATGAAATATTCGTGGCGCGCCTTGCGGTTCTCAGCAATCAGCGTCGTGCCATCGTCTCGTTTCGCCGCCATGATCTCAAATTACCTTATCACTCGGCCGCTTTGGCGCCGAGCAGGCAGAGGCTATGCATAACGGCATCGATGGCCGACTTAGACGCGTCTGACAACGGCACCATCGGCAACCGCATATCGGCCGTGCAAAAGCCTAGCCGTGATACGGCGTATTTGGCCGGGGCCGGATTCGTTTCTACAAACATAACATCAAACAGCGGCATCAGCTGGTCCTGCAGAGCGAGCGCTTTCTTGAAGTCGCCGGCGAGACAAGCATTCTGCAAATCTGCGCAAAGGCGCGGCGCCACGTTGGACGCCACCGAAATGCAGCCACGGCCGCCATGCGCCATGAAACCAAGCGCGGTCGCGTCTTCGCCGGAAAGCTGACAGAAATCCGCGCCCATAGCTTGGCGCTGCTGCGATGGACGCGCCAGATTTGCCGTCGCATCTTTGACGCCAACGATATTCTTCAATTCAAAGCACCGCGCCATGGTCGCAACCGACATGTCGACGATCGAACGTGCTGGTATGTTGTAGATAACGATTGGGATGTTGATCGCGTCGTTGATCGCTTTGAAGTGCTGATAGAGCCCTTCCTGCGTCGGCTTGTTGTAATAGGGCGTGACGATCAGCACGCCATCGGCGCCGGCTTTCTCGGCATACCGCGATAGCTCGATGGCCTCATCCGTCGAATTCGATCCCGTACCGGCAATGACAGGCACGCGCTTACGTGCCGTCTCAACTGTCACTTCGATGACGCGTTTGTGCTCGTCGAAGTCGAGTGTTGGGCTTTCGCCTGTTGTTCCAACCGGCACGAGTCCGTGCGTGCCTTCCGCAATCTGCCAGTCCACAATCCGGCTGAGGCCCGCTTCGTCAAGCGCGCCATTCTTAAAGGGTGTAATGAGTGCCGTGATCGAGCCTTTGAACATGAACAAACCTTAGAGTTTCTAACCTTGAGTATCAGGACGTTGCCGGAAAGGAACGCATTTTATGGTTGCAGATATGACCTAGAACCACTGACCCTGTCCGAAGCCTTGGTCTTGCCGCACGGCCATGTAAAACGGCCATGTAACCGAAGACTGCCTAAGCGCTTGCACCGGCCCATCGCACGCCGCTTAATAGTGCAATATGGTGCGAGATGGACCGGAGAAATCGTCGCGACCTTAGGCGGTACCCGTGCCGCCTGCAAGGTGACCCCACTGAAGCGGCTGAGGATGATTAAGGATATGGTGAGCAACGGCGCAACAAACGCGGGTCTGGCGCGTCTCTCGCGCACCCCGAGATCGAATCCAATCGTTCGGACCGCTATTTCAGCAGCGCTCCTTGGAGGCCTCACTGTTGGCGTTCTAACGGGACTCGCTTCGGGTGTTACAGCCAATAGGGCCGCCGCCGCGGGTACTGAAGAAAGCCCTGCTCCGAAGCTGCTCAAACAAGAGGCCGAACACATCGCCAAACTCGACGCGGCCCTCGCGCCGGTGCGCAGCTATGCCCCCTCCCCAGAAGACGCGCAACGCATCAAGCAGGCCGTCGCGGCCGTGGGCTCCAACAACATGGAGCGCTTCAACGAATTGAAAGCGGAGATCACCGACCCTGTCGGCAAGAAACTTGTTGAGTGGGTGCGCCTTCGCAACGGCTATGGGGAAGCCGCTGAATACCGCGCGTTCCTCAACGACAATCCGCTCTGGCCCGAACGCGCCATGATGACCCAGCGCTTGGAGGAAGCCTTTTTTACGCAGGGCGGCAGCTCGGCCAGCATCAAGGAACACTTCAAGTCATCGCAGCCCGAAACAGGTATTGGCCACGCCGCCCTCGCATCCGCCTACTTGGCAGAAGGCGATAAGGACGTAGCGCGCAAACTCGCTGCTAAAGCCTGGCGCGAATATCCGATGCCTGGAACACTCGAGACGGGTTTCTTGCGCCGCTTCGGTGACCTCCTCAACGAGAAGGATCACAAGTGGCGCTTCGACCGCATGGTGACGGACGACGTACGCTGGGCCGGCAACCGCGCTGAACGCGCGGCTGTTGCGCGCCGCGTTATTCCGCTACTGCCTGAAGGCGAACGGAAAAAGGCTACGGCGCGCCTCGCTGTGTTTAACAGGTCGAGCGGCGCGGGCGCACTCATGTCGGCACTGCCCGACGACGCACAAGATCACGGCCTCGCGTTTCACCGCGCGCAGTTATTGCGCAAGGCTGGCAAGATAGAAGAAGCGGCCAAGATTATTTTGGCCCAACCTGCAGACCCCGAAAAAATTGCCGTGCTTGACGAGTGGTGGGCAGAGCGGCGCCAGCTTGCTTATGGCGCACTCAAAATAGACAAGCCTAAACTTGCCTATGAATTAGCCAAGGACGCCGGTCCGCTAACGGTCAATCCGAAGAAGGAACAGACCTTTATGGCGGGTTGGATCGCGTTCCGCCACCTCAAGGACGCGGAGTTTGCGATCAAGCATTTCAACGATCTGGCCAAGGTGGCGGATGGTCCTTTGAGCCGGGCGAAGGCCGCTTATTGGCTTGGCCGCATAGCTGAATCACAAGACAAGACGAGCGAAGCCCGCGAGCACTACACAAAAGCATCGAAAGAGGTTGATACCTTCCACGGCCTTCTCTCCATGCAAAAGCTGGAGCCAGGGCGCACGGCCTTCGAGATTAAACCTCCCACTGAGCCGACCGCGGAACAAATCGAGAAATTTAATTCACTCGATGCCGTTAAAGCGGTTGTGCTGGCGCGCAAGTCGGGGCTCTCGCGCGAATACACGCGCGGCTTTCTGACGTCGCTTCGCATTGGTCTACCGAGCGAAGCGGAAGCCGGAATGGTGGCGCATTTGGCTGACGCAATTGGCGACACCCAGATGTCGCTGCGCATTGCAAAGTCCGCAATCGCCAAGGGCCAGAACCTTTTGACCTACGGATACCCGGTACATCCATTCCCTGCCTACAAGCCCCTCAGGCAACCCCCTGAAATTGCTTTCCTGCTGGGCATCGCCCGCCAGGAAACTGAATTTGAGGCCAAGACGATTTCCGGCGCTGGCGCCAAGGGCCTATTGCAAGTCATGACCATCACAGCCAACCACGTTTGCCGCGACTACAAGATCAAATGCGACATTCCCCGGCTCATGACCGACAATTCGTATAACGCCATGATCGCATCGGCCTATATTGGCGACCGTATGAATGAATTTGGCGGATCTTATGTGCTCGGTCTTGCCGGCTATAACGCAGGTCCCGGCCGGGCGCGCGAGTGGGTCCGCGAGTTCGGTGATCCACGCGACCCAAAGATCGACCCAATCGACTGGATCGAGCGCATTCCCATCTCAGAGACGCGGGAATACGTCACAAAAGTGTTGTCCAATATCCAGATCTACAGGGCACGCGTTGGCGAGAATGCCAAAGCGCTGCGCATGGAACAGGATCTCGTGCGCGCGCGTGGAAATTTCAAAGTGCCCGAGGTAGACAAGGACGCCAGCAAGCCTGATAGTTCGGCAAATTCCAAGGGCTGATGCAGCGTCAATATTCTGGCGCTATGAACCGGGTAATTGAACGGGGGCAAAGTTCATGACAGCGCAGGACAGCGTTTTTAGAGAGATTCGTTTTTCAGCACGGGACGGTCTGCGCCTCTATGCGCGGCATTACCCGGCACGCGCCTATAACGCGCTTAGGCCCGTGCTGTGCTTGGCGGGCCTGACGCGAAATTCCAAAGATTTCCATGACGTGGCCTCGGCCTTATCCAGCCACCCTCAGGTGCCGCGCGATGTCTTCACACTCGACATGCGGGGACGCGGTCAATCGGAGAATGACGGCGACTGGAAGAATTACACAGTTCCTAACGAGGCTCATGATGTCATCGACTTCATGACGATGATGGAATTGGCGGACGCTGGCTTTATCGGCACCTCACGCGGCGGGCTCATCACCATGATCCTGGCCGCCATTCAGCCAACGCGCATCGGCGCAGTGGTGTTAAACGACATAGGCCCCGTCATTGATACAGATGGGCTCGCACGCATCGCCGGTTACGTTGGGCGAATGCCCAATCCAAAGTCTTGGGCCGATGCGGGACGCATGGTCCGCGACTTGACGCGGCGCGACTTTCCATTGCTGACGGAGGCCGGCGCCGAAGCCTTCGCACGCCAGCTTTTCAACGAGAAGAACGGCCGCCCTGCCGCAGGTTACGATAGCAAATTGGCGCGATCTCTCTCGGTTCTCGACGGGCCCATGCCGCAGCTCTGGCCGCAGTTTGAGGCCTTAAAACGGGCACCCCTGCTCGTGATCCGCGGCGAAAATTCCGATCTTCTTTCGGCAAAGACACTCGAAGAAATGCACAAGCGCCATCCCATGATGGCAAGCTACATCGCCAAAAATGAAGGGCACGCACCGCTGTTGTGGGACACGCCCGCAATCGATGCGATTGCGTCATTCTTCGCCAATACAGACACCAGTGCACACTTCGCGCGCACGGCCGCTGCCTAGCCGGAAGCTCCCGCGCAAATGGCCGGCCAGGCGACCGGCAATCAGGAGTTGCGGCTGGTTTCCACATCACCTTTGTCGACGCGGCGCGAAAACTCTGTCTGCCCGCCGCTCGACAGGATGCGTGCCTGTTCAACCCAGTTTTCACGCTCTATCCGCCCCTTGAAGTCCAAGGTCTGGCTGATGCGGTCAATGTCGTTGCTGGTCCAATTTGCGATCTGTTCATAGCTTGAAATGCCAAGCGCATTGAGCCGCTTCTCGATCAATACGCCAATGCCGCGAATGCGCTTCAAATCGTTCACTTCATCCGACGATGTGGAACTGCGATAAGTCTCCGATTTCACTGAACGCAAATTATCCGGATCACTGTCGTCGCCGGACTTCGTTTCGCGTTCTTTGATGGCGTCCGAGAGCCGGGCAGGTCGCGAGATGTTCGGATCAGCCTTCGAAAGCGGTGAAAGAGGTTCGATCGGACGCACACCGCGGGTGACACTCGCCGAAGCTGCAGCAATGGCCGCAGCCGCGGCGGTGGCCATTTCAGAGACGGAGCGCTGAGGCGGTTGAGGTGCGCTCGAAGCCGGGGCCGGTGCAGGAGCCGCCGGTGCAGCGGCGGGCTTCGGCGCGGCCGGGGCGGGATTGGGAGCAGCACTCGGCAATGATGCTGCAGCCTGATGCTGGGCAGCCGTTTGTTGCATGGCCTTGGCGGCTGCAGAAGCAGATGCCGATGCAGCGGCGGCGGCTGCAGCTGCGGCCGTTGCCGTTCCGGCCGGCATAGCAGGGGTTGCAGGCGTTACCGCCGGAGCAGGCGCCGGTTTTGTAGCTTGTGCTTGAGCGACGGCCGGAGTTGGACCTTGAGCTGTTGGACCTGGAGCTTGAGTTTGCGCAGCAGCAGGTGCGGCCGGTTGACTAGGAGGATTTGGCGATGCCGGCGCCTGCCCCGCCGCACGGCTGCGCGAATAATACGTCTCGCCGCCTTTGGCAAGAATTTGCGCTTGCTCAATCCATTGCTCACGCTCGATCCGGCCAGACAATCCAAGAGCCTGGTTGATGCGATTGATGTCGGCGGAAGTCCAGTGGGCGATATCGTCAAAATTGCGCACACCGAGCGCACGCAGCCTTTGACTCATAGTGTCGTCGATCGCCCGAATGCGCAGAAAATCGTCAAAGCCCGCAGGCTTTGTAGCCGGAACGGCGGGCACAGCCGTTGTGGACGCCGCCGGTGCGGGCCTTGGCGGCTCGACAGGTTTGGCTGGTGCAGCGGCGGCTGACGGCGCCGTCACTGGCACGGCAGACTGTATCGCTGCTTGAGGCGCTGGCTTAGGTGGCGGCGTTACGACCGGCACACCGCTTGTTGTGGTCGTGGAAGTGTTCGTCGCTGCAGCTGCTGCCTTCGCTGCAGCAACGGCCGCCAGTGCCGCAGACGTTGATGCTCCGGTATTTACCGGGGAGCTTGCTGGCTGAGGCGCCGTACCAGTCGCCGGTATTGGCGCCGGAATTGGCGCAGGTATCGGAGCAGGCTTTGACGCAACAGGCTGAACCGGTGCGACAGGCTTAACCGGCTGAGCAACGGCACCGGGCTTAAGTGCATTGATTGCGGCCGCCGAATTGGGGCCTGGCCGTGCAGTAACGGGTTTCAATACAGCAGGCCGGATTTCAATAATGGATTTGCGCGGGGTGTCGTCTTTGAGAACGGCGTTGGCGAGAGCGCGATCAAACCGCGACGTATCGGCCTGAACCGGCGCTGCCTTGGGTTCGGGACGAGCCAGAATGTCGATCTTCGGCTGCAGTGGCTCGTAATTTCTTGCCGCAATCTGTTCGACAGGCGCAGGCAATGGGGCGGGTGCGGCCACGCGTACAACCGGCCGTGGCGCGGGCTGTACCTCCGCGGCGATAGCAGCCGGCTCCCTGCGCGCGGCGCGTTTCATCAGGCACGCCGTGAAGGCGCCGAGGAAATAGCTTGCCAGCAGCAGCAGAAACGTCTGAAGCAACAGGTACGTCATAACTTTGGCACTCCGCCGCTCGGCCTTACTGTTCTTCTTCGCGGCCGCACGACACCCAGCCCGCGGCAAGCCCGAGAGCAAATGCGAGTGCGATCCACCAGATCAACTTCAAAAAGAGATAGTCCATGTCTGCAACTCCGGTTGTTTCGCTTGGCGCGTTCAGCTGCCCTTGACTGTAAATTCGATACGCCGGTTCTTGGCCCGGCCGTCAGGCGTATTGTTATCTGCGATTGGCCGCGTCGCGCCATAACCAACGGCACGTAGACGGCTGGCGTCGACACCTGCACGCGTCAAGAAGTTGACCACCTCTTGTGCACGCCGGTTCGAGAGGCGCTGATTTCGCTCGTCCGTACCTTCAGCATCCGTATGACCTTCGATTTCAATGCGGAAAGCCGGGCACGCATTGGCAATCTCGGCCAGACCAAAGAGCGTGTCGGCGCTGTCAGCAGTTAAATCGGCCTTGGCACGTTCAAACTGCACAATTCCTTTGGAAGCTGCTTCGCGCAAAAGCTCCTGACAGGTGTCGGCTTCAGAAATGATCTCGATTTTGCGCGCGACTTCGATTTGGTGTTGGCCCGTGAAGCCTTGCGGTAGACCCGTGCCGAGAGCCGCCTTGATGCCGGCGGCGATCTTCTCGCTCCCGGCGAAGCCACGCACTGTCAGGTCCTGTTTGACAAGAGACGCTTCTCCACGCTGAAGTTGCGCCAGTTGTTCTAGCCCACGAACCGCAGCCGTGTTCCACGGCTCCATTGGAGCCGCAACGACCTTCATCTGATCGACAGGCCGGGCCTTGGGGAACAGCCGCTGTGCGGCGTCCATAAGGACAGACCGGCTGGCTTCATCGGGAATATCGCCGGCGAGCGTTAAATCACCCTGTTCGCCGTGGACCGCACGCCAGGTCAAATTGCTGTTGATTTGGCCCGTAAACGCTATTTCCGTGGCTGTTGTGCAATCTTGGCCAGCCGCTGCTTTGACGTCCGCTGGCACACCTTGCGCGACGCTGTAGTCATCCGTGGTTCCTGTCACCAGCAGTTTCATGTCATTGAGAAGCGCTTTGCCAGATTTGAGGCGCGGTAGCGATGCTAGCCCGGCAACAATGCATGTCTGCCAGCCCTCGGGGGCGCCACCCACAACTTGCAACTTGTCGGTCACAGGACGGCCCGGAAAACGCGCCTTAACCGTATCGATCAGTGCCGTTCGTGCCGCTTCGCTCGGAACATAGCCGCCAACTTCAACGGCCGTCCCATCAGCCGTAATCGACATGACGTAGTTCGAAGCTGTCTGAACTTGTGCCTTGGGGAATTTGATTTGTTCTGTCAGCTTGAATGACTGCGGGACACCGAGGCGGAGAGCCTTCTGTACGGCTTGGGCCGTCGCTTCGTCAGCGGCTTCACCGGTAAATATCATATCCCGGTTCTTGATGTCGGCAGTGCCGGACTTCAATTGAGCGAGTTGAGCAAGGGCCACCTGGGCGGCATTCGGCCAGCCATCGGGCGCACCATCGGCCACATCTGTGCGATCAACGAGGGCGAGCTTAGGAAACAGCCCCTTTGCTTGATTGAAGAGTTGCTCGCGGCTCTTCTCCGTTGGCACAAACCCGCTCATGAGCAGCTGGTTTCCAGCCGACTTTGCGCCCCAAACAAACGGATTAGCGATAGGCGGCGTGATTTTCTCAGCCGCAAGTTTGACGCCAGCCGGCATTGCCGTCGACAGAGTTGTTTTCACGCTCTTGTAAACCGGAGACGTGGGCGCTTCTCCAGCGATCGTCAGATCGAGCCCTTCGATTTCTGCCTCGCCCTTCTTCAGTTGGGCCAACTGCTTCAGAGCAAAATTGATGCCGGAATGCCATTGGTCACGGTCGGGAGCACCCCGCGCGAGCTTCATATCGTCTTTGATTTCGGCCTTGGGAAAGGATGCACCCGCCGCGCTGACGATCAACTTGCGCGAGTCCTCGTTTGGAACATACCCATTGAGAACCACTTTGCCGTCGCGCCAAGCGGCCGACCACAAATACTTGTCGATGAACTGCAGCATCTCGGTGCGGCCCTGAACGACCCGGACGCCCCACGTATCGCGAACCTTGGCAAGGGCCCGCCCCGGCTCATTGTCGTCGCTGGCTTTACCGGTCAGAACGCTATCGCGGCCCGAGAAAATCGGCACAGCCCAATTGAGACCAGAGCGCGCCAGTGACTCTTGTGTTCGCCGGCCAAGATCCGCTTCAATACCTTCATGCTCGAACTGAACCGCGACCCAGCTCAGCAACGCGATTGGGATCAAGCCCAACAGCCAGTAAGAAGGATTGCATCGCATTCGAATACTTACTCCCCAACGCACGTTAGTGCGCACGAACTTACGGCACCTAAGTCAGCCGCCCCTAAGGCCGCCATAAGCGCGGTGCGGCACCACACGGGTACCCCACGCCAAGGTTGGCCGGCATTCGATTGAGACCCCGCGGTCTTCCCCGCACAGAACTATAGACAATCGCCGACCGCAATCCAAGACAACCCGGCGAACGCCCATGAAGGTCCAATGTGCTGATATATGCGCGTTTTTCGTGGCCAGTGTGGCCTTTATGCGCCGCTGAAGTCTTTCTCCAGGCGGGAAACAATCAGCCCATACCTGTTACGACCGCCCTATCCGGGACTGGGTTGCGCCGCCGATCGGCTGAAGCCTCAACACTTCGCCTATCACAACGAGGCACGGGCCCGGCGCTCCACCGGCCGCCTCACGTGCCGCAAGCCTTTCCGGCAGATCGCTTATTGTTCCCGATATAATGTTTGCGTCCTCACGGGAAACGCTCAGCATGGCAACCGCCGGGGTCGTGCCCGGCAATCCCTCCGCCAGAAGCCGGTCCCGCAATTCAGTCAAGGTCCGCTGGGCCATGTAAACAGCGGTCGTTGCACCAGGGTCCGCGAGTGCCTGCCAATTCAATGTCTCAGGCAAACGCCCATCGCGAGAGTGACCCGTGACGAGTTGCAGGCGCTTGGCATGATCGCGGTGCGTCAGAGATACCTTGAGTTCCGCGGCTGCTGCTTGGATAGCGGAAATGCCAGGGATGACGTCGAATGCGATACCCGCAACGCGCAATTCGTCCATCTCCTCGCCGCCGCGCCCGAATATCATCGGATCGCCGGACTTAAGACGAACCACGCGCTTGCCTTCCTGTGCGAAACGCACCATCAGCGCATTGATCTCTGTTTGCTTGCAGGCGGGCCCGTAGCCGGTCTTGCCGACCAGAATGCGTTTCGCCTCGCGGCGCGCAAACTCAAGAACCGGCGGCATAACGAGATCATCATAGAGCACGACGTCCGCCGCTCTCAGTGCCCGCACGGCCTTGAGAGTCAAGAATTCGGGATCGCCCGGACCCGCGCCGACGAGCGACACAAAGCCCGGGGATACGACCGCTTTTTCGCGGTTTTGAGCCTCACGAATGAGATCCTCTAAATCGTTCGGAACGGGGATCTTCTCGGCATGGGTCAAGGCCCGTTCGGCAAAAAGTTCCCAAAAACGGCGTCGCGCACCGATGTCCGCACCGAGGCGATCACCCTGCTGGCGCCAAGTCTTCGCGGCTTCCGCCCAGCGCTTAAAGCCCGCCGGCAACAGTGCTTCGAGACGCGACCGGATGGCCTGACCGAAAACGGGCGCGGCCCCATCGGTTGAAATCGCCACCACGAGCGGAGACCGGTTGACGATCGCTCCAAATTGAAATTCGCAGAATGCCGGCCGGTCGATGACATTGACCGGCACGCCCGCAACCTTGGCAGCGGCAACGAATGCGGCGGCTTCCTCATCCACAACAATGGCGCCGATGGCTATGGCCGCGCCATCGAGGTCGCCCGGTTGCCAGTTTCTGCGATGCACAGTGATTGTGCCAGCGGGCGGCGCTGCTGCAATCTCGAGCATTTCAGCGGAAGGCTCTGCTGCAAAAACATCAACGTGCGCCCCGGCCGCCGCCAACAGCTCGGCTTTCCAAGCTGCTGCGTCTGTTCCACCTGCGAGGACAGCGCGCTTGTTCTTGAGTTTAAGAAAAATGGGCAGCGTCGCCAGCACATCCATGCGCGCTGGCCGCTTGTCCTCGGGGCTGCGTTGCGTCGCGGTGGGCTCGGAACTCGACATCGGATAATTGGTGGTTCGCTCTTGACGGCTCACTCGAATGCAAAGGCTGCGCTTCAATTCCGCATCAGCTCAATCGCCTCGCGGCCTATCTTTGTGCCACGGGGCTTACCCACTCTAACCCAAATTTGATGGCGGAGACGGAGGGATTCGAACCCTCGATACGCCTTTCGGCGTATGACGATTTAGCAAACCGTTGCCTTCAGCCACTCGGCCACATCTCCGCAAATCAAGGCGAAGCACCCCGTATAGAGGGGCGCTTTCCGCATTGCAAGAACAGCGCAGTAATTTACCTGTAGCCGCTATAGCTCGACCCCGCGACCGAATAGCCTTATGATTGTTGGGCGTCGAACGATCCAAGGAAGATTGACCAAACGCGGGTAAATGTTGGGACCGCCATGCCATCATCGAAAATAACGGCAACAGTGGCCTTCTTATCGGCAGCAATTGCGCTGGCAATCACACCGGGCGCACTTGAGGCGGGTGAATTCTGCGTCTCGTGTACCGCACCTCAGGCCAGCTACAGGTGCACGTTTTCAGGCGATGGCTCGCCGTCACAATCACCAGGGTTGCAGCTCACTTGTATCAGTGAACTGGCAAAACAGGGTGGGCATGAGAGCTGTACGATTGAGCGCAACCGGCAGAGTCCGTGCGACGCCTCGGCGAAGGTTTTTGCGGCACCGGAGGCCTTTACAGACCCCGCCTCTGCGGACGCCAAACCGGCCGTGCCTGCCGCAGTGCCGGAAGTGCCTCAGAAAAAGGCCGGACCAGTGATCGTACCGCCGGCCGATCATGCCGCCGACCCGAGCGTCGCGCCCGATGAAAAGCCTGCTGCAAACACGACGACGGACGGCAAGCCTGCGCCACGCACGGTCAAGGAGATCGTGGACAAGAGTGCCTCAGATACGAAAGAGAATGCCGGCAAGGCCGGCGCGGCTATCGAAGGGGCCGCAAAGTCAGCGGGAAGTGCCGTCAGTAAAGCCGGCGACGCGATCAGCAACGCCGCCAAGAAAACCTGGACGTGCCTCACATCGCTGTTTGGCGATTGTTGAGGACGTTCGCAAACACCACAAACAGACGTCAGTGTGCTTTTTTCTTGAGCCATTCACGCGCGCGCTTTTGGGCGAGTGCGAGTTCCGCTTTGCTCATCTCGCGCGTCAGTTCGACGCGATAATGCTTGGCTTCGTTGCTGCCGCGCGCAGCTGCAAGATTGAACCACTTATGCGCTTCAATGAGATCAACCGAAACGTCGCGGCCCGTGCAGTAGATCAGACCAAGTTCGAACAACGCGTCCGGCTGACCGCCCTGCGCTGCGTACTCAATCATGTCACGCGAGGAAAAATCCATCCGTGCCATTTTACAAACTCCATTCAACCAAACCCAAAGGAGCGAAGTCGCCTGCGGTCACTCGCTATATGTCCCGCAACGCGAGAGTGGGTTATTGGCCCTCGCGTCCTTGGAACCATGTCAGCTGACTGATGAAAACTCGTAAATTGCCGCGCACTTTCATCTCAACATAACTGCAATCTGAATTGCGATTGGGCGCACGCTCGCACCGGTCTGACACGATTTCCTCAAGCTCGAACGATGTGAAGGAGTTTGTTAAGTGCTGCGCTAACACTCTTCTAACCATAAGGAAAAATGCCGTCGTGGCCGATAATTGAACAGCTGACACAACGACCGTTCAGCGAGGGTTCATGCGCTGGACGTTAGGCTGCCTCTCATCGGTCCGGCTTTGAACGCAGACGAGACGCTTCGCACGCCGACAGGCCAAGACCGGCCAAATGATCTCGCGCTAGGGGCACGGCGATGAAACGGGCGATTGCAATGGGACTGTTGACTTTGACACTTGGCGCTTGCGCCAACGCAGTCGAGAGCGGCCCATCGTTCCTGGGCCTTGGTTCAGCCTTTGCCGACGAAACAGCCGACGAAACAAATGAACCCGGCGCCGCAACACCGTCGCCCGCCATCGGCAAAGTGAAATCCAACAAGGTGCTCGGTGCTATGGCATTTCAAAGGGTCACCGGCCGCCCTGTTGACCCGGCACGGCTGGCAGGAGAGTGATGATTTCCTTCTCCCCTTGGGGAGAAGGTCCCCGAAGGTGGATGAGGGGGCATGCTTCCGGCACAACCGAATCTTTGCTATGATCCATTTTTTCGTGCTCGCGTCACAAAACGAGGCTGGCACTATGGAAACGAACGTCTCCAATCTGGACCGGGCTGCACGATTGGCGATTGGATCGCTGATGTTCTGGCTTGGCTGGAATTCGCCCGAGGCGACGCAACTTGCACCTTGGCTCTTTTATGTCGCCGGCTTTCCAACACTTATGACCGGCATTTTTGGCCACTGCCCGTTTTACAAGTTGCTCGGCATCTCCACCTGTCCAGGTCGGTAAGCGCTCACACATTACTTCCGGCTCGCCTCGTCCCGTCCTATCTCAAGCGCTTTCGCAACTTGCGGCCGCGCCGATATCCGGTCAAACCATGCTTGAAGGCTTGGAAAATCAGCGATGTTCTGGCCGAGTGCCTGCCAGCGCCTGACCCAAGGGAAGCACGCCACATCCGCGATTGAGTATTCGCCAGCTAGATAATCGCTGGTTTCAAGCCGCCGCTCCATGACGCCAAATAACCGCGCGACCTCTTTCGTGTAGCGATCAATGCCGTATTGAATTTTCTCAGGTGCGTATTGAAGAAAGTGCAAACACTGCCCCGACATCGGACCCAAGCCGCCGACCTGCCAGAATAGCCATTGGTCGATTTCCGCTTTTCTGCGCTCGTTCGTCGGATAGAGCACTTCATACTTGCGGGCCAAATATTGAAGGATTGCACCGGATTCGAAAATCGCGAGTTCATTGCCGTCTGGACCATCGGCATCGACGATCGCGGGAATACGATTGTTGGGTGAGATTTTGAGAAATTCCGTCGCGTGTTGTTCGCCCGCGTTTATGTTCACGTAGTGCACCCGGTACGGCAACCCGATCTCTTCCAGCATGATCGCAATTTTCTGCCCGTTGGGCGTTGGCCAGAAGTAGAGCGTGATGTCGTCAGACAATAGTTCGTCCTCCTCAGGGGATGAGTACGATCGACCCAGTTGTTTTTCGGCCTTCGAGATCGCGATGCGCATCCGCTGTTTTGCTCAATGAGTAGCTATGATTGACGGCGATTTTCACTTTGCCGCTGCCAACCATTTCAAAGAGTTCGCTAGCATTGGCGAGAAGATCGGCACGATCTGCCGTATAGGCGAAGAGAGACGGCCTTGTGGCGAAAAGTGAGCCTTTCAGTGCTGTTAGCTCAAACGGCGGCACGGGACCCGAGGCATTGCCGAACGACACCCAGAGTCCCTTCGGTTTCAAACAATCGAGCGAACCAGGAAACGTGTCCTTGCCAATCGAGTCATAGACAACATCGCAGCCCTTGCCGTTCGTGATGTCTTTGACGCGCTCGACAAAATTCTCGGTCTTGTAGTTGATGACATGAGTGCAGCCGTTGGCCGTCGCGAGATCCGCCTTTTCCTTGGAACTCGTTGTGCCAATGATCGTCGCACCGAGCGCGCGCGCCCACTGACAGGCAATTAGGCCGACGCCCCCTGCCGCTGCGTGGAACAGCATGACGGTACCGGGCACGACCTTGAATGTTTCGCGAAACAGATAACGCACCGTCATGCCTTGCAGCATGATGGCGGCTGCGGTTTCGTCGGGAATGTTTACTGGCAACCTGACAAGTCTGTCAGCGGGCGCCAAACGTTCGGCGGCGTAGGCGCCAGGGCAACCGGCATAGGCGACGCGATCCCCCACCTTCAAATCCGCAACGCCTTCGCCCGTCTCGATAACGACACCCGCACCCTCCATGCCGAGTACCGCTGGAAGGGCTGGCAATTTGTAAAGCCCAGAGCGTTGGTAGGTATCGATATAGTTCACCCCGACGGCGGATTGCCGGAGTCGCACTTGACCGGGACCCGGGCGTCCAACGTCGACATCCTCGAATCTGAGTACCTCGGGTCCCCCGTGCTCATGGATGCGAATCGCGCGGGTCATGTTGCAACTCCTCGATGATTCCAGCTTTAAAGATGGGCGGACATTCCGAATCCCGCTACCACCAGCTAACGCCTTCAACAGGGCGCGGGAACGGCTGCCTTGAGCCTGCCACGCTCGCCTTCTACGGGCTCGGATCGATGATCTCAAGGGGCAGCCATGTTTGACGGCAAAGGTCTAGGGCAAATGGGTGGGATGCTGGCGCTATGCGCCGCTACCGGCCTCATGGCCGGGCTGACGGGTTGTGCCGGTTCCGACCCACCCGCCGTTGGCCCGCGCGCAGGCCTCAACTGCGTGGACGATAGCAGCCACTGCATCTCCCAGCGCGAAAAAGTCTTCGATTCCTATATGGCGGACAAATCCCGCGCTTGGGTGAAACAGCCCGCATCGCCAGACGCTTACGCCTCAGGCGTGCGCCTGTTTGCACTGACCAAGCGGCGCAAGGAACTCTCGTGCGACGAACTCGCTCACGGCAAGCGCGAAGCAGACGCAGGCCCCGCTGCCTTGCGGTCGCAGGCTGGCGGACGGCTGACCCCGGCGCAGGTCTCGCGCGGCGTCATGCTGGCCAGTGAGGTTTCCAGGGATCTTGGCCGCGAATTCGACAAACGCTGCAAAAAGACTTGATCCGCGCTAAGAGTTCCCTATCTGCCGCTGGGGGGAACTGGCGTCAGGTCCCACGAGTGTCACGCGTGTGAAGCTCAGACCGCAGCAACGCGCCGTGCCGGGCCCGCCCGGCCAACCGAACGCTTGCCCATGAAAGCTGGCCCATGAAAGCTTACCCATGACCGTTCAATCCATCGTCGAATTCATCGTGTCGTTCGTTCGCGAAAATCAAGCGTGGGCCGCACCCATGGCCTTCCTCATCGCTTTCATGGAGAGCTTCTGCTTCCTGTCGATCCTGTGGCCCGGCACCGCAATGCTCGTTGGCATCTCGGCACTCCTTGCCGCGGGTGGCGTCCAGATCGATGTCCTTTGGCCAGCTATCCTCGCGGCGGGCGCTGGCGGCACACTCGGGTACGCACTCTCCTATTGGATCGGCCGCTATTTCAAAGACCGGCTCTTGAACATCTGGCCGTTCAACAAACATCCCGAGACGCTGACGCAAGGCAAAGACTTTTTTGAGAAGTACGGCGCAGCGAGCGTATTTCTTGGCCACTTCTTCGGACCCGTGCGCGCCATCATTCCGGTCGTCGCCGGGATGTATTCGATGAAACAATTACCTTTTCAAATCGCCAACATTGCGAGTGCGTTTATCTGGGCCGCTGGTGTGATTGCGCCGGGTTTCTTTCTCGTGGCATTCAAGTCCGAGATTTTCAGTTTCATCGGCGAGCATCAGAACCTCGCGGCCGTGGGTATGTTCGCGTTTGCGCTGCTGCACGCGCTGCCGATCCCCCTCCTTTTCTGGCCAACACTGGCGTTGCTGTTTGGCGGCTCACTCCTCTACCTTTACGCTGGCGGAGACGCGCCGCTCCTCTTCATGGCCGGTATGTTTGGAACGGTACTCGGCGATCTTTATGCCTATTGGGCAGGGCAAGCACACAAGACGGAACCCAATCAAGCTTGGCCCATGAGCTGGTATTCGGATGGCATTCCAACCGCCCGGTCCTTCCTCCAGCGTTGGGGGGCAGCTGGCATCATCGTCAGCAAGTTCATGGGGCTTCGGCGCGCGCATGTCCCGATTGTCGCAGGGATGGATTCGATGTCTGAGATTCAAATTCGTGCCCGCCAGCATCCTTTCGGCCATCCTTTTGACCGCCGTGATCCTTGCGCCGCATTGGCTGCTCACGACCTTTGGCACCCAACCCACCTTGCCTTAAGGCCGCCAATCGCCTAGACGGGACACAAATTCGATGCGGCGCCAAGCAATCGCACGTTCCGCGCGGCCTTCCTACGATCAACCCAATCCTAGTGACCGGTGACCCATGCCCAAGACATCTTTGAAGAACATCCAGAAGCAAAAGAAGAAGGCCAAGCGCAAGATCCCGCGCGCAACCGTGTCGCGCAATCAGGGCAGCACCTCGGCCGTGCGCAAGCGCCTGAAGAAGATGGCTGGTAAAGCCCGCGCTGCAAAAGCGGCTTAACAGCCCGTAGCCGGAAACGCTCAACGCGCAACGCGTGCACTTGTCAGCTTCGCCGTGCTAAACGAGCGGCGATGCAGGAACGCGTGCAAAAATCCGGCCTTTACCCTCCAGCTGTGGTGCCATCGAAGCACGCGCTGCCGCTTTTGATGTTCCTCGCCCGCTTCGTGCGCAATCCGCTGCGCTCTCTTGCCGCGCGCGGTCTACGAAGAGCCGATTGTCACTTATGGCCGCAAGAAGCCGCTTGTCGCCTGGGTCACAGATCCCGATCTGACCGAACTCATCCTGCTCAAAGATGCAGCCAAATTTCCCAAGACCCGTCTCGACAAGCGCATCCTGAAACCTGTGGTTGGCGAAGGACTGCTGACAGCAGAAGGCGAACATTGGCGCTGGCAACGCAAACTCGCGAGCCCCCTCTTCCGGCAAAGTGAAATCATCGGCTTTGTGCCGAGTATGGCCGCCGCAACGCTCGAACAAGTCAACCGCTGGCGCGCGAAGGGCAAGCCCCACACGTCCGATGTGCTCGTCGACATGACCGAGACGACATTCGCCGTCATTGCGCGAACCGTTTTAGCAGGCATCAACGAGAGCGCCGGCGCCGCCATTCAACGCGCTGGACACGACTATCTCGATCCCATCTCGTGGGAACTTGCCGCCGCATTAATGGCACCGAACCGCACGATCTGGCACCCGGGCAAGAAGCGCATGCGCAATGCGGCTCTTGAGGTCCGCGCTATTGTGCAAAAACTTCTCGATCAGCGCCGGGCCTCAAGTGCTGAGGGCGACGATCTCGTAGCGCGGATGCTGGCCGCAAGGCGTCCCGACACGGGCGAAGCCATGTCAGACGCTGAGCTCGTCGATAATCTCGCGACATTCCTGCTGGCTGGCCACGAGACAACCGCGAAAGCTTTGACCTGGACGCTCTATCTTCTGGCCCGCGCGCCCGAATGGCAACAGCGCGTGCGAGCCGAAATCCAATCCGTCACGGGCGGCGACGCAAATCACTCCCGAGCACATCGCCAAACTCGAAATAACACAGCGCGTCTTGAAAGAATCCATGCGGCTTTATCCGCCCGTCCCCGTCATGACGCGCGTTAACACGGAAGATTACACTCTCGGCGGCAAGTTTCTGCCAACGCCGACACTCGTCGTGATTCCGATCTATAGCGTGCATCGCCATGAGGCGTTGTGGAGCGACCCAGCGCGTTTCGATCCCGACCGCTTCCTCCCAGAGGCCGAAGCCAAGATCCCACGCACACAGTTCATGCCGTTTGGATTTGGTCAGCGTGTCTGTATCGGCGCGACGTTTGCAATGATCGAAGCAACAACCGTTCTCGCAACACTCTTACAACACACGCGTTTCGACTGGGACGGCCAGCATCTCCCCGAACCCATCAGCCGCGTGACGCTGCGGCCGAATGGCGGCATGCCGCTAATCGTTACCGCAATCTGAATTTTGCAAGTCCGCACAGCATCGGGCCTTGCTGCACTGCGTTCCTGAGAAATCCTTAAAATCGCGTTGCTAATTGCACGCCGCTCATGAGCCGTCCTTCAAACTCTGTCTGCTATCTTTCGTCGCAGGGAATGAGGCAGGCCCCGTGGGAGGGGTTTATGACGACGACCAAGATTGCTTACTTAGTTGCAGTGGTAGTTCCGTTTGGTTTTATTGTGCTGGCAGCGGTGTTTCTGCTGCGAACGGCATGGATGCGGCACAAGGCCAGCCAAGCGCAGCCGCATTTCAACTGAGTTGAGAAAAGCCCGGCTTTCAAATCCCGAGCTTTGCCTTCAAGATATCATTGACAGCCGCCGGGTTCGCCTTGCCGCCTGTGCCCTTCATGACCTGACCGACGAACCAGCCGAGCATTGAAGGTTTCTCCTTTGCTTGAGCAACTTTGTCGGGGTTAGCGGCGATGATCTCGTCCACGGCCTTTTCAATAGCGCCCGTGTCGGTGACCTGTTTCATACCGCGCTTGTCGACGATGTCCGCCGGATCGCCGCCTTCGGTCCAAACGATCTCGAACAGATCCTTGGCGATCTTGCCGGAAATGGCATTCGAGGCAATGAGATCGACGATGCTGGCGATTTGCTTGGCCGTGACTTGGCTCGCGGCAATGTCATGACCTTCTTTGTTCAAGCGGCCCAGCAGCTCGTTGATGACCCAGTTGGCGGCGATTTTGCCGTCGCGCTTGCCGTCCTTGACGAGACCCAAAACCGTCTCGAAATAGTCCGCCCGTTCGCGCTCGGCCACCAGAACGTTGGCGTCATAGACCGAGAGCCCGAAATCCTTGACGAAGCGAGCGCGCTTTTCATCCGGCAATTCCGGCAGTTTCTTCTTCAGGCCCGCAACGTAATCGTCCGTGAATTCGAGGGGCAGCAGATCGGGATCGGGGAAATAGCGGTAATCGTGCGCCTCTTCCTTGGAGCGCATGGATCGTGTCTCGCCCTTGGCCGGATCGAAGAGCCGCGTTTCCTGATCGATTTTGCCGCCGTCTTCCAGGATATCGATCTGGCGCCGCGCTTCGACCTCGATCGACTGGCCAATGAAGCGGATGGAATTGACGTTCTTGATTTCGCAGCGCGTGCCGAGCTTGTCTCCGGGTTTTCGAACCGAGACGTTAACGTCGGCGCGCAGATTGCCCTTTTCCATGTCGCCGTCGCAGGTGCCGAGATAGCGCAAAATCGTGCGCAGCTTCGTGACATAGGCCTGCGCTTCCTTGGACGAGCGCATATCGGGCTTCGAGACGATTTCCATCAAGGCGACGCCGGATCGATTGAGATCGACATAGGAATAATCGGGGTGCTGGTCGTGCAAAGACTTGCCCGCGTCCTGCTCCAAATGCAGGCGCTCGATACCGACGCGCTTGGTGTCGCCGTCAACGTCGATCTCGACTTCGCCCTCGCCGACGATGGGCTGCTTGAACTGCGAAATCTGATAGCCCTGGGGCAAATCGGGATAGAAATAGTTCTTCCGGTCGAAGACGGAGCGCGTGTTGATCTCGGCCTTGAGGCCAAGGCCGGTGCGGATAGCCTGGGCGACGCACTCTTCGTTGATGACCGGCAACATACCTGGCATGGCCGCATCGACGAGCGACACGTGGCTATTGGGCTCGGCGCCAAACGCGGTCGAGGCCCCCGAAAAGAGCTTGGAGTTGGAGGCGACCTGGGCATGGACCTCCAGGCCGACAATGACCTCCCAGTCGCCCGTGGCGCCCGCAATGAGGTTTGACTTCGCCGCTGCCGCCGATTTGTCGTGCATTCTGCCGTCTCCCTTTTCGCCCCTGTCGTTAACCCAGGACGCCCCTCGCTGCAATCTCTCAAGTTGCATCGGCGACTTAGCTCCCAATTAACGGATCGCTGTTAGCGTCCATCTGAATTGATAACGCACGGCATGCGGGGCCGGGACGTGAACGCTCAAGGACAAGCAATTTTGGCTGCCCGATTTATGGGCGCCGCCGATCCGGCCGACAGTGCCGCGCATACGGTCGAAAAGACCTACATTGAGAAAAAATCGCTCCCCTTCCGCTTTCGCGAAAAGCGCTTCGCTCACATCCAGCCGCTGATTGAAAGCGTGATTGCCAAAAAAGGCTCCTGCCGCATCGCCGACATCGGCGGCACTGTCTACTACTGGAAAATCGCCGAGGATTTTGTCAACCGCAACCCGGTCGAAATCGATCTGATCAATCTCGCGCATGTCGACGTTTCAAACCCGAAGTTCAAGAGTCTGACGGGCAATGCCTGCGCGCTCGATGACATCGACGATAACGCCTACGATCTGGTACATTCCAATTCCGTGATCGAGCACGTCGGCAACTGGGATCAGATGACGCGTATGGCCGCCAACGTGCGCCGCCTAGCTCCGCTCTATTACGTGCAGACGCCGAACTTCTGGTTCCCCTATGAACCCCATTTCCGCGCGCCATTCTTCCATTGGCTGCCCGAACAGGCTCGTGCGCAACTGTTGATGCGCTTCAATCTCGGCTTTGGCGGAAAACGCGTCAATCTGGATGCGGCCATGCGTGGCCTGCAATCGGCGACACTGATCAGCGCCACACAGATGCAGTATCTGTTTCCGGATGCCAAGATCCTGCGCGAACGTGCGTTTGGATTGTCGAAGTCGCTGATGGCCGTGCGCCAGGCGTAATGTCATCCCGGCCATAGATGCGCAATGCGCATCGGAGAGCCGGGACCCAAAACTCCCATGATTGATTTTTCTGTGGGTCCCGGGTCTGGGCACGCTTCCGCGTGCTTCGCCCGGGATGACAAGCGTCAGATCGCGATCGCGCTGTCATCCACGAGATCGGCAAGCGTCGTGTGCACGCCGTCCAGTACCAACACATCGATAAACCCGAGCGTGCCGAATTTGGCCGAAACAACGCTGCCGGCTGCCGTGTCGGTTACACGAACCAGCGTTTCAATGGCTGCCGTTCCAAGCCCGAGACCTGTGAAATCCAGCCGGTCGCCAACGCCGAAATCGGTGACGTGATCGAAGCCCTGCACGGCACTATTGACGATCACGTCGGCCCGCAGCCAGGAAAACGTGTCGAGGCCTGCCGACGCCGTGCTGCCAAAGCCGCCGCCGCTCAGGAGGTCACTTGCCTGCGCCGCCCCGGATAAAATCATTGCCGCCATCGCCGAAGAGCTTGTCGGCACCAGCGTCGCCGCGCAGCGTATCGTTGCCGCCGCCGCCGAAAAACCCGTCATTGTCCGCGCCGCCGGTCAGCGTGTCGTTACCGGCGCCGCCGTTGAGCGTATCGTTGCCCGCGCCGCCATCAAGGGTATCATTACCGTTCTCGCCACTCAGCACGTCTTTGCCGTTGCCGCCAATAAGCCGGTCGTCACCAAGACCTCCGCGCAGATCTTGTCGTTTCCGTCGCGGCCTTGAAGCGTGTTGTTGCCGTCGTTGCCGGTTAGTTTATTGGCGAGAACGTTACCGTTGCCGTTGATATTGGTGGCGCCAGTCAAATAAAGATTCTCGAAGTTCGCACCCAAGGAACGCGAAACAGACGAATAAACGCTGTCTGTTCCACTGTTCAGAGCTTCCGTTGTCACATCGCGCGTGCTGTCGACGACATAGATATCGTTACCGAGGCCGCCCGTCATACGGTCGTTGCCAATGCCGCCATCAAGGATGTCTGCAGCGGCGTTGCCAATCAGCGTGTCGTTGCCACCAAATCCAAAAATGGCGTCACTGTCGCGCCCCCGGTCAGCGTATTTGCCGCTGCCGTGCCGTTGATAATCCGATAGCCTGTCAAATTGAACGGCACTGCGCCATCTCCACACTCTGGTCTGCAACCGGGAAAAAATGCCCAGTCAAAGCTCCAGCAATGTCAGAGTGTGACAGTCGCGCATTGCATCCAACTTGCGATTTTAGTTGCAATTTTACGGGTCTTGAAATTTTCTGCGGGCGGCGCGCGCGTTAGGATATTGTTTACCGTCTCAGCCGGAACCCGGCCCAGGCATAAAATAGCCCCGGGATAAGGGACGCGGCAAAAATGCCGGCCGCCGAACGCCCGGCCGTCGGCGCATCGAACAAATTGAGCAGCGCTAGAACATTCAACAGAACGACGCCCGCTACGGCACCCACGAACGAGGCGATGAGCAGTTTGGATTGCTCGTTGGCCTTGCGGCCCATGTAGAACGCCACCCCAATCAATGCAGGATTGAGGATGGCATATGCGGCCACTTCATAGAGCGAGACGTCGGGTTGGAGGACGGGGGTCATGCCGGGCGCCCGCCGTTATCGCTGTTGTTGCCGTCGCTGGCCGCACGCAGTTTTTCTTCTTCGTACTGCACGAACCAGCCGATCATGTTCTTCCACTGCGCCCCAATCATATCGATGATATCGGGTGGAAGGTCGTGGCTCTTGGCGCGCGCCTTGACGCGGTCGATGACCTGTTGGATGCGCCAATTGACGACCGCGCCTTCGGGCGTGTTCTTTTTCAATTGCCAAGCGCGATCGACATAGCCGAAACGCTTTCGGCGATGAGATCGACGAGCGCCTCATCGATGCGGTCGATTTCCGCGCGCACTTGGCTCATGTCCGCGCATTCCCAGGGGCGTTTCGGGTCCATTCGATCAACCTTTCATCCACCACTTATCCGGAACGTGAAACCGCCCCGCGGCATCTTCGATCACTTGGGCGGTGCGGAACAGTGTCTCTTCGTCGAAGGGCTTGCCGATGAGCTGCAGGCCTAAAGGCGTTCCCTGGCTCGACAATCCGGCCGGAACCGACATGCCGGGCAAGCCCGCCATGTTCACCGTCACCGTGAAGATATCTTCAAGATACATGGCCAGCGGATCGCCGGTCTTTTCCCCAGCCCCGAATGCAGGCGACGGCGTCGTCGGCGTCAGCACCACGTCAACCTTGCTCCAGGCTTCGTCGAAGTCGCGCTTGATGAGCGTGCGCACCTTCTGCGCCTTCAAGTAGTAGGCGTCGTAGTATCCGGCCGAGAGCACATAGGTGCCAATCAAGATGCGCTTGCGCACTTCCTTGCCAAAGCCAGCCGCGCGCGTGTTCTCGTATGTGTCGATCAGATCTTTGCCGGGAACGCGCAAGCCATAGCGCACGCCGTCATAACGCGCGAGGTTGGAGGAGGCTTCAGCCGGGCGCGACGATGTAATAAGCGGGCAGTGCGTACTTGGTATGCGGAAGCGAGATGTCGTGGATCGTGGCGCCAGCGGCTTTGAGCCAAGCGATGCCCTCGTCCCAAAGTTTCTCGATCTCTTTAGACATGCCTGCAACGCGATATTCTTTCGGCACGCCGACGCGCAGACCCTTCACGCCCTTGCCAAGCACGGCTTCGTAATCCGGCACCGGCGCGTCCACCGAGGTTGAATCCTTCGCATCGTGGCTGGCCATGACTTTGAGCATGATCGCCGCGTCGCGCACGGTCTTGGCGATGGGGCCCGCCTGATCGAGTGAAGATGCAAACGCGACAATGCCCCAGCGCGAACACCGGCCATAGGTCGGCTTGATCCCGACTGTGGCCGTCAATGCAGCGGGCTGCCGAATGGAACCGCCTGTATCAGTTGCGGTTGCGGCCAAGCAAAGATCCGCCGCAACCGCCGCTGACGAGCCGCCCGACGAGCCGCCGGGCACGAGCTTGTCGGTTGAAAGCTTTCCGTCTGTGCCTTTACGCCGCCACGGCGAGACGACGTTGCCGAAGGCGCTCGTCTCGTTCGACGAGCCCATGGCGAACTCGTCGTTGTTGAGCTTGCCGAGCATCACGGCACCGGCGTCCCAGAGGTTCTGGCCGACGGTCGACTCATAGGGCGGCTTGAAATCACCGAGGATCTTCGAACATGCGGTTGTGCGAATGTCCTTCGTGCAGAACAGATCCTTGTTGCCGAGCGGCAAGCCTTCAAGCGGGCGCGCTTTTCCAGCCGCGATGCGCTTGTCGCTTTCCTTGGCCTGCGCGCGCGCGTGCTCGGGCGTTGGCAACACGTAAGCATTGAGCGCGGCGTTCGACTTTTCGATCGCGGTCAGGAACGCGTCTGTCAGCTCGGTGGCCTTGAACTTCTTTTTTGCGAGCCCGTCGCGCGCTTCAGCGAGTGTAAGTTTCGTAAGGTCGGTCACGTGTAAATTCCAATTGAGTACTTTGGGATGCAGATTCCGGCCTTCGCCGGGATGGTCTCATTCGCCGCATGCGGCGGCTTCATTCGACCACCTTCGGCACGACGAAAAAGTGGTCTTCCGTCATGGGCGCGTTGCGCGTGACGTCATCGGCCTTTTCGCCGTCAGTCACTTTGTCCGCGCGTTTTTTGAGGGCAATCGGCACAACACGCGTCATAGGCTCGACGTTGTCGGTGTTGACCTCGCCGAGCTGCTCGACCCATTGCATGATGCCGGTCAGTTCTTTTTCGAGGCCCTTGGCCTCCGCGTCCGTGATTTTGATGCGCGCCAGCCGCGCAATGCGCCGGACAGTCGCTTCGTCGACCTGCATGACCGGGAGTCCTCGTCGTTGGTGGGATTAGGTCTTGGCTTGGATTCTACGCACTCTTAACGGCATAAGGCGGCTTCATGCAACCCGCAGGCACCAAGATGCCCCCCGTTGGCATCAAGTTCGCCAAGTGCCGCAGGACGCGCAAGCGAACCCCGGTTAGGCTATACAGCCCGAAGCGGGGCCAAGAGGCAGAAAATGGACGAAAAAGCGCTGCGCCAACAGGTTCAACCACCGAAGATGCGGACAAGTTTGTGGCGGCCCTGGTGGCGGGCGGGCGCCTGATTGGCATCGACGCTGGAACGAAAACGCTGGGCCTCGCGCTATCGGACGTCACGCGGACCATTGCCTCGCCCTTGGAAACGATTATCCGGCGCAAGTTCAGCGAAGACGTGGTGCGCCTGTTCCAACTGACGGATGAGCACAAGGTCGCGGGCCTCGTTCTCGGTTTCCCTCGAAACTTGGACGGCACCGAAGGTCCGCGCGCGCAGGCAACCCGTGCACTTGCCCGCAACCTCAACAAGTTATCGCAACTGCCTATATTGCTGTGGGATGAACGCCTGACGACGGCGCAGGCCGAACGCATGCTCATCGACGCCGACCAAAGCCGCAAACGCCGCGCCGAAGTCATCGACAAGCTTGCCGCAACCGTGATTTTGCAGAGCGCGCTCGACCGATTGCGCCAAAAATCCAGCTAAACCAAACGCCCCGCGCTGCATGGACGCCACGCTGCATGTGCCCCGCGCTGCATTGACGCCACGCTGCATGGACGAAAGTTTCATTGAGCGCATGCAATGGCTTCACGCTTCCGACTTGTACCCGTCGCATGGTCGCCGCATTGGTCGATCAACTTGAGCCTGGGCGGGAGGGGCACGCAACATGCGTTGGCCGGGTCATAGTTATTATGGTGCAAGAGTTCAAAGTCCCAGAAGTGCGCACGGTCGTTGTGCGGCGGAAAACATCCGCGCCGCTACCGGAGAATCTGGAGCGGTCGGTCATCCGCTTTGCGCCCCATGCGCGCCGTGAGCTGCGCCGCCTTATACGTTCCTCGCGGCGTGTTTCCGAATTGGCCAGCATTTTTCCTGGCGCGCTGTTCGCGCTCGCAACCCGTCGCGGTCCTGCCGCCGCGCGCCTCAGCGCCTTGGCAGCGATTGAAAACGGTGCGCCGCTGAAATCGGTGGCAATCGCGCTTGGGCTCCCGATGTGGATGCGCAAGCTGCCGCCAGAAGCCTTCGACACGCTGCCTGAGCGTTTACCGATGTCAGAAAGTTTCGCGCGTCATGTTGCCAACCGCTTGCCACGCTCGGCGGACGAGAGTGCGATGTGGCTGAAGACCTTGCTGTTCGCCGAACAAGCCTGCAGCGCCGAATTCGCTATCTGGCTCGCAGGCCAGCCGATCTACACGGACGAGGGACAACCGCACAAGCTCATCCCCGTGCTCGCCGCCTACGCCTGGTACTCGGGTCAAATGAATGCCCAGGCCTACCGGCTCATCGTCGTGCCGTGGCGCCCGGAGATCGCTTTCGACACCGCACTTTGCGCGGCCAAGAGCTGGTTCAACCGGGTGCGTCTCGTGTTGCAGCTTCCCGACGGCGTGCTGAGCGATAGCTGGCTGAAACCCGGCGCCGCACTCGGCTACACCTTTGAACCTCTGCTCGATCAGAAATCCATATTGAACGAAGCGCACTTCATGCAGAATTGCGCCGATCAATATGCCGAACGCATCGTGCGCGAAAAGTGCCGGCTGTTCTCTGTTCGCCGCAACGGGACGCGCGTCGCAACATTGGAGGTCGGACCGCACTCCCGCGAAACTGGCGTACTCGCCATCAATCAGTTGAAGTCGCGCCACAACATGGCGGCGTCCGCCGAAGTGTGGCAAGCGGCGTATGCCTGGATGTCGAGCCAGCAGGCTTTGAAGCGCATGCCGCCACTTGCCATGACCGAACGCCATTGGGACCAAGCCGCATGGCGCACATTACTCCAGCCCTATCGCGACACACACGGCGGCGCGCCCTGGTTTGACGAGAATGCCTCGCATCTGCTTTTTGCCGGGCTCGATGCGGATCTCTGCGACCTCGCCCGCCGCGGCGGCGTGTCGAGCTGGCTGTTTACGTGAGGGTGTCCCCCTCCACTCAGGGGAGGGGTTAGGGGTGGGGTGATGAGCTTGGCGTGATCCCAATGAGTTCGCGAGAACGAGTGTCTGATCCATCGACAACAATTTTGCACACCGTTCCCTCGGCGTCTCCCCACCCCCAACCCCTCCCTATCGTGCTGAAGGCGCGCCTTCGGCACGACGGGGAGGGGCGTCGAACGCCCGCCGCGGCGGGGTGTCGAGCTGGCTGTTTACGTGAGGGGTGGGGTGTGTAGGGCGCAATAGCTGCGCATCCTGCACTTATGCGAAGCGTATTGCGCCGCATGGAGCCAGACACCGGCATTCGCGGTTTGGTGCAATACGACCCGAGTGCAGAGCGGGCCTATTGCACCCTACGATTCTTTGGGCTTCGATTGCGGGCTATGCGAGCTGGTGGATGCCATTGGCGATGGCAACGCCATTCCACATCTGTTGCAGCGGTTGCAAGCAGGGCCATTCGCGGGGCGCGCAGTCAAGTCGCGCACGGTGCTCAAGGCCGGCGAAGGGTCGAAAGTCGTGACGCTTGGCGAGAGCGGGACGAGAGTTTAGGGATGGGCATCTGGCAACCAGTAAAGGCGGATGCAATGGCGTACTATGTTAATTTCCACGGTGTAAAACGAAGCCCAATCCATTTCGAAATTAATGTCAACTATCCAATTGAAAATGTCTTCCAAGGCATGCCTGTACCCAAAGAAGCAATCACAAGCCCCATCAAACTTAAGGCTCGGCGCAAGCACTTGCCTGATATTGTGTTCTTTCAAGCTTACTACGTTGGCATAAGTGCGTCGATGTTGCGGTTGCTGGAAGAATTCTGCCCAACCGCTATCAGCACATTTCCTGTTGACATCACCATGAGTGACGGACACGCGAGTGAGGTGCAATACCACTATCTCAATGTCTTGGAATTCAGAGACTCCGTTGTCATTGATGATTCTAATAGCGTTGTTCGCTACCCGGGAACACCCGATGCGCATCGCATATTTTATCATGACAAACTAAAAATCAGAAAAGAAAAAATAGAAGGCGCGCATATTTGGCATGAGAGTTATGCCGCGTTTCCACGACGTCGATACGACATTTACATATCGGACGCCCTCAAAGCGGCGATCAAGAACCTGAAGCTCACAGGTTTCGAGAATTCAGTAAGTGTCTTTGAATTGTAGTTCGCAGCCCGCGTAGCCCGCAATAAAAACGCGAATTGTAGGGTGCATAAGACGAGGCCATTGCACACTTGATTTTGTTTCTCTCGGTGGCAGTAGGCCTCGGCGTCATGCACCGTGATCTGGCACCGTGATCTGGCACCGTGATCTGGCATCGGTGTCTGTTGCAAGCTGGCGCATGACGCTTCGCACGCTGCCGGAGGCGGCTCATAAAATTAGAGTGCAGGGTGCGACGCTTATGCGCCCTACGGCTCTTTGCTCTTGAGTTCCCCGTTGCCTTTCGGCGCATGACGGCCCGGCGAAGAAAGACGCCGAGCCTTATCCGCCCTGCCGTCCCGGCTGTTCACGTAAAAGTTCACGCCATTTTAAGCACAAAATCAGGCTAGCGCGCTTGCAGCTTGCGCCTCTCCCAGACTCCCCGTATAGACACCGCTTTAATGGCTAAATCATCGACGACAAAAGAGCTGACGCGCTTCCCGCGCCGCCACCTGTTGACCTGCGAAGGTCTAACGGCGGCTGAAATCAATTTTCTCCTCGACATCGCCGATAAAGCCGCCGACCGCACGCAAAGCGGGGGCTCCAAGCGCACCGTGCTCGCAAACCGCACGCTCATCAACCTGTTCTTTGAATCCTCGACCCGCACGCAGGCCTCATTCGAACTTGCGGGAAAGCGGCTCGGCGCCGACGTCATGAACATGAACGTCGCCACCTCCTCCGTCACCAAGGGCGAGACGCTGATCGACACGGCCATGACGCTGAACGCCATGCGGCCCGATATCATCGTCGTGCGCCATCACGCGGCGGGTGCCGTCGAATTGCTCTCGCAAAAGGTCGATTGCTGCGTCATCAACGCGGGCGACGGCGCGCATCAGCACCCGACACAGGCGCTACTCGACGCGCTGACCATCCGCCGCGCTAAGGGCCGCGTGGCAGGTCTCACCGTTGCAATATGCGGCGACATTCTGCATTCGCGTGTGGCGCGCTCCAACATCAACGTCTTGAACACACTCGGCGCCAACGTGCGCATCATCGCGCCATCGACGCTGCTCCCTTCCGCGCCCGAACGCTTGGGTTGCGAAGTCTATACCGATATGTGGAAAGGCATCGAAGGCGCGGATATCGTCATGATGCTGCGACTTCAAAATGAACGCATGGAAGGCTCGTTCGTGCCTTCAAGCCGCGAGTATTTCCACTTCTTCGGTCTCGACATCGAAAAGCTCGCACGCGCGAAACCGGATGCGCTCGTCATGCACCCCGGCCCCATGAACCGCGGCGTCGAAATCGCCTCAACCGTCGCCGACCATTCTCGAAGTGTCATCCGCGAACAAGTCGAGATGGGCGTCGCCGTGCGGATGGCCGTTCTTGAAGCGCTCGCCGTCCACTTGCCCGTTGAGGGCGGCAACACATGAGCAGCACACCCAAAACGTTTGATAAGGCGCGCACGAACGGCAAGCCGACCGTGTTCATCAACGCGCGCATCATCGACCCGTCATCGAACCGCGACGAGCCCGGTGGGTTGCTCGTCAAAGACGGTCTTATTGCCGACATCGGCGCACACTTACGGCGCAACGCGCCCGAGGGCGCGGTCGTCATCGACTGCAAAGGCCATGTGTTGGCGCCCGGCCTGATCGACGCGCAGGTATTTTCGGGCGAACCGGGCTTCGAGCATCGCGAAACCTTGAAGACCGCGAGCCACGCAGCGGCGGCCGGCGGCGTCACCACCATGGTCGTCATGCCGGAAACAAATCCAGTCATCGATCAGGTGGCGCTGGTCGACTTCATTCAGCGCCGCGCCCGCGACAACGCCGTGGTGCACGTCCACACTATGGCGGCGATGACCAAAGGCTTGAAGGGCGAAGAGATGACCGAGATCGGTCTTCTGAAACGCGCCGGTGCCATTGCCTTCTCGAATGGCAAGACCAGCGTCGCCAACACACGCGTCATGCGCAATGTTTTGAACTACGCGAAGGACTTCAGCGCGCTGGTCGTGCATCACACGGAAGACCCGTATCTCTCGGGCACAGCATCCATGAACTCGGGCGAAGTGGCGGCGCGCCTTGGGCTACCCGGCTCATCGAAACTGGCCGAGACAATCGTGCTTGAGCGTGACGTGCGCCTGGTTGAAATGACGGGCGGGCGCTATCATGCGGCGACCATCAGCTGCGAAGAAAGCCTCGACGTCGTGCGCCGCGCCAAAGCGCGCAAACTCGCCGTCACGTGCGGCGTCTCGATCAATCACCTGACGTTGAACGAGAACGATATCGGCTCCTACCGCACGTTCTTGAAAGTGCGCCCGCCCTTGCGGCGCGAGGAAGATCGCGTGGCCATGGTGCGCGGCTTGGCGTCCGGCGATATCGACATCATTGTTTCAAGTCATGATCCGCAAGACGCCGACACCAAGCGCCGGCCATTCGCAGAAGCCGCCGACGGTGCGGTTGGACTTGAAACACTGCTGCCTGCCGCGCTTCGCCTCATGCACGCGGGCGATATTCCGCTGCACGTCCTGCTGCGCGCCATGACCATCAACCCGGCGCGGCTGTTAGGCCTGCACTCGGGCCGCCTCGTCAAAGGCGCGATTGCCGACCTCGTGCTGTTCGATCTCGGGGAACCCTGGGTCGTCAACAAGGACTTGCTAAAGTCGCGCTCCAAGAACTCGCCCTTTGACGAAGCCAAAATGCAAGGCCGCGTTCTCCGCACCGTCGTCGCGGGTGAGACGGTGTTTGAATATGCGGGTGTCGAGAGGACGTGAGGGGCTCGCCGCTGCAATCCCCCTCCCCTCAGGGGAGGGGTTAGGGGTGGGGTGTTGCGGCGCGCGTGATGGCGGGGGTGAGCCAGAAGGAGACATTGTCGGCGACGATAACGCGATGCTTGCGTGATCGGGCGAATAAGTGTCGTTCGTTGCTGAGATTAGTCAGATCGGTCACTCACGTTGAAACAAATGCTTTGATCCAGTTGACCGCATGTTCTGGCTCTGCCGCGACGAAGCACTCGTAGAAGGCATCGAGACCGACATGGTTCTGCGTAAGCATTGTAGCCAACGACCGCTCCGTGAAAAAGGCGTCGCAATAAACGAGCGCTGCTGCAGCGTGATCGAAATCGGCGAGATCGTTGGCCTTAAATTTCCGGCCTTTGTTCCAGCGCAGGGCGGCGTGCAGCGTCGCCATTACATTCATCGTGCCCAATGCCTTGCGCGCCGAGCCTTGGATGAGCGCGGCCGCAATCATGGCCTTATACTGATTGGCTAATTCAGGGTCTTCGCCTCCGGATTGATCGCGGGTAATCCCTTCGCGGCTGGCCATCACGGCAACGGCATCAAGTGCCATGCCGCCAACCAAGTCCGCGAGACCATGGACCTCTATTGCGTAAGCCTGCACGAAGCTGCGGAGTTGATCAGCATTCACGGCGATCCCGGCATTGAGATCATCAGCGAGAGGACCGCGTTCGTCCTGGGGACTTGAATCACTAGTGATGTGGTCGGTCATATCAGTCAACGGGCGTTCCCACATGTGATCGAAAAATGCTTTTTGAATGGCAGTTTCGGTGATCCGGTCAAACTTGGTGTTCGCCGGGTAGTATTCGCCGATCACAAAACTGAGCTTCGACCAGATCAGATGTTTTAAGGGATGGAGATCCGTTCTCCCTGTCTTTTCATGGAGCAAATGAGAAATCTCAATCGCGAACCGCTCTTGTTGGCCGATGAGTGTTGCGCCGACACTCAACTCGTCGATCATCGCCGCCGTCGCCCGTCGGGAGGCCGGGTCACTCTGTTTAAGTACCTCGAAAAAAGTCGTCTCGCTGATTGGACAGAAGAGCAGCCCTCTAGAGACGCCAGACTTGAGAAGGCACAGTAGCTCGGCCGCTACCGGCGTACTGTGTCCTGACGCGGCCTTCCGCAACAAGATCCAGAAATTCGTGTCGAGATAGATGGCCCGTCGTTGCGCCAACTGCTCTCCTAACCCAATTCGAACATTTCTGATGTGCGCTTCGATTGAGGTATCTGGCGATCTGGGGTGCTCGGCGACGGTCGGCAATTTTCGCCCTCGATCCAATGGACTCACGCACGATTGTACGAATTGAACTGCTGTCAATGCATATCGTCTAGAAACTCGCCCGGCGAGGTAATGTTCAGAACGAATTGCGCCATGGCTGTGTAGTCCAGTTACGACCTTTCCAGGTCAAAACCCACCACTTATCCCTTTGCTTCTCCCCACCCCCCGGATTAATTGCCATCACAGCGTGACGGCGTCCGGGGCAGGCCCTAACCCCTCCCCGCTGGGGAGGGGAATTCGCGCCCGGCAAGCTGGCGCTTCTAAATCTATCGTCATGGCCGCGCGACTCCTTAGAAGTCCCCTTGCGGGGTCGCGTGAGCGATCGTCGCGTCCATGCGAAGCATGGCTTCGCCATGAAGCGGCGACAGGCGGCCACCCACGACAAGGGTCCAATAGGGAAATGGCGCTTCGAAGCACGAATTCGCACTATCGCAATGACCTTTTGTGTGGAACGTTGTCGTGGGTGGCCGCCTCCGCGGCCATGACGCTGCGGTTGTTACTACCGCGCCAACAGGTTACGCTTTTGCTGAATTCGTAAACGCACAGGATCTCCCGCCCCACCATGTCCCCCCTCTCCTCTTTCATCACCCTCATGGCAGGCGGGCTTGGGCAATGGCTCGCCTTCGCGTTCGGCCTTGGCTATCTGTTGGGATCAATCCCATTCGGATTGCTGCTGACGCGCGCGGCGGGCTTGGGTGACGTGCGCAACATCGGCTCGGGGAATATCGGCGCGACGAATGTGCTGCGCACGGGCAGCAAGAAACTGGCGGCGGCAACGCTGCTGCTCGACGGCCTAAAAGGAACGCTCGCTGTACTCCTCGCACGCCATTGGTGGGGCGAAGCGCCCGCGCTTGTCGCGGGGCTCGGCGCATTCCTCGGGCATCTCTATCCCGTGTGGCTCAAGTTCAAGGGCGGCAAAGGCGTCGCAACCTACATCGGCGTGTTTGCGGGATTGTTCTGGCAAGCAGCACTCGCCTTCTGCGCGATCTGGCTCGCCGTGGCTTATCTCTCGCGTTATTCATCGCTTGCCGCACTCGTTGCCAGTATCGCCACGCCACTCATTCTGTTTGTGACGGGGCAACCGGAACTGGCGGCACTCGCCGCGCTGATGACGCTGCTGCTCCTCTGGAAACATCGCGCCAACATCGGCCGCCTCAGATCCGGCGAGGAGCCAAAAATCGGTGCCAAGGCGTGAGCCGCCAAGTTTGTTCACGCCCGCGCCGCTTCCAACCGCGAAGCTTGGCGGCGCTGAACAACTTGCGTGCTTGCGCCTCATTCGATCTGAAAACGTCGGCCCCGTTACCTTTCGCCAATTGATCAATACTTTTGGCGGTGCGGCGAAGGCGCTTGAGGCTTTGCCGGAACTCTCAAGGCGCGGCGGCGGGCGGCGCGCCATCCGCATTTGCCCGAAAGGCGACGCGGAAGACGAACTTGCGCGCGCCAAAAAAATCGGCGCCGAACCCGTGTTCACGATCGAGCCTGGATATCCGGGTGCCCTGGCCGCGCTCGATACGCCGCCGCCGCTGCTCTACATCAAAGGCCGCGCTGAACTTCTGAACCGGCCGGCACTGGCGATCGTCGGCTCGCGCGAAAGTTCGGCAGCGGGCGCGAAACTCGCGCGCCTCTTTGCGCACGCTATAGGTGAAGCCGGTTACGTCATCGTCTCAGGCCTTGCACGCGGCATCGACGGCGCGGCCCACGAAGCGGCGCTGAAATCCGGCACCGTCGCCGTGCTCGCGGGCGGGATCGACAATATTTATCCGCCAGAACACGAAAAATTGCAGGCGCGCATCTCGGTCGAAGGCTGCCTCGTCAGCGAGCAGCCACCCGGCTTCAATCCGCGCGGGCAAGATTTCCCGCGCCGCAATCGCATCGTGTCGGGCATGTCGCTCGGCGTCGTCATTGTCGAAGCGGCCGCGCGATCGGGCACGCTCGTCACAGCTCGATTTGCAGGCGAGCAGGGGCGTGAAGTCTTCGCCGTCCCCGGGCATCCGCTCGATCCGCGCGCGGAAGGAACAAACCGTCTCATCAAGAATGGTGCAACGCTCGTCACCGAACCCGCCGATATTCTGGATGCGCTGCGCCCGCTCTCAGGTTTGAGTGAAATGGCTGCACCAATCGCAGCGCCTGAGGCGGTATTTGTTGCAGCCGGACCGGCGATGCCCGATGTTGGCGACGGAGAACGTAAGCAAATTCTCGCCGCCCTCGGACCGGCTCCGACCGACCTCGACGCCATCATCCGCGCCACAGGGCTGTCGATCCGTTCCGTGCAAATTGGCCTTATGGAGCTTGAACTCGCCGGCCGTTTAAGCCGGCCGGGGCCGGGCCTCATTGCCCTGCACATGGATTGAAAACTCGATTGAAAACTGGACTGGAACATGGATTGAGACGTTATTGCGACGTTGCTTTCAGCCCGCAGCCGCCTTGGCCAAGCGGCGGGCCTCGGCTTGCGAAAGAGCCAGCAATCCCTCCAATGTCGCCAGACAATCAGGTTGCACCAAAGCCTGGAGTTCACTGAGTAGATCGGCGAGGTACAAAAGCCGGTCGCTTTGTGTTGCAGCTAAGAGGTTGCCCGCTTCGGGTTCCCCAGAAAGTTCCCGATCGCCCCGCATAAAGTGCCCCCTGCAATTCGTTATTCCCGCCAAACGGGTAAAATTAAACATAACATTACCCTCATAAGTTGCAATATGAGTAGTCCTCGCTCTGGCATAGGTCTTTTGCCTACCGGTTTGCCGCAGGTTTGACAGGGCGGCGTTCATCAACCATGTTCCCGCGCCCATACTCCCCGCGCTACGAGGCCGGGGCCCAGAAATGCGCAGGCTAGCGAACCGCTGGCCCATTTCCCGGTCCCTCTGCGAAAGTTCAAAATGAACGTCGTTATCGTCGAATTGGCCGCTAAGGCCAAGACAATCAACAAGTATTTGGGGCCCGGCTACAAAGTCATCGCCTCCTACGGGCATGTCCGCGACTTGCCGGCCAAGGACGGTTCGGTGGAGCCGGACAACGATTTCGCCATGCATTGGGATATCGATGCCCGCTCGCAGAAGATCGTGCGTGAGATCGCGGAGGCCGTGAAAGGCGCCGACAAACTCATTCTCGCAACCGACCCTGATCGCGAAGGCGAAGCCATTTCCTGGCACATTCTTGAAATTCTGACCGAGAAGAAAGCCATCAAGAAAGGCCTCGAGATCGAGCGCGTGGCGTTCAACGCCATCACCAAGCAAGCCATTCTTGCGGCCATGAAAGAACCGCGCAAGATCGATCAGCCGCTCGTCTCGGCCTATTTCGCGCGCCGCGCCCTCGACTATCTCGTCGGCTTCACACTCTCGCCCGTGCTGTGGCGCAAGCTGCCCGGCTCGCGCTCGGCTGGCCGCGTGCAATCTGTCGTCTTGCGCATTGTATGCGACCGTGAAGCCGAAATCGAAGCCTTCAAGACGGACGAATATTGGACCATCGAAGCCTTGCTTGCGACGGCAAAAGGCGAAGACTTCAAGGCGCGCCTAACCGCAATTTCCGGCACGACGCTGAAGAAGCTCGATATCAAAGACGAGGCGTCTGCGCACGCCATCAAGGCTGCTATCGAAAAAGGCGACTTCCGTATCGCGGCGATGGAAAAGAAAGCGGCTAAGCGCAACCCGTATGCGCCGTTCACGACCTCAACGCTGCAGATGGACGCGTCGCGCAAACTTGGCTTCTCGGCCAAGCAGACGATGAACGTCGCCCAGCGCTTGTATGAAGGCGTCGATATCGGCGGCGAGACGGTCGGCCTTATCACCTATATGCGTACCGACGGCGTGCAGATCGTGCCCGAAGCGGTCAGCCAAATTCGCGACGTCATCTCGTCCGAGTTCGGTAAGAATTACACACCCTTTGCGCGCGAATACAAATCCAAGGCGAAGAATGCGCAGGAAGCGCATGAAGCCATCCGCCCGACCGACCCCAAGCGCAAGCCCGATTCTGTGCGCAAGTACATGGAAAAAGATCAGGCCGCACTCTACGAACTCATCTGGAAGCGCACCATTGCCAGCCAAATGGCGTCCGCCGACTTCGAACAGACGACCGCCGAAATCGAAGTCAAAGGCCGCGATGGCAAGGGCTATGGCTTGCGCGCCAACGGCTCCGTCATCACCTTTGACGGCTTCCTGAAAGTTTACGAAGAGGGCCGCGACGACAAAGTCCGCGTTATCGAAAAAGGCAAAGACGATCCCGAGAGCGACGACGACAGCCGCCGCTTACCGCCGCTCAGTCAGGGCGATGTGCTGAAGGATAAGGCAATCGACGCCGACCAGCATTTCACCCAGCCGCCGCCGCGCTTTTCGGAAGCGACGCTGGTCAAGCGCATGGAAGAACTCGGCATCGGCCGGCCGGCAACCTACGCATCGACCATCGCCGTGCTTATCGATCGCGACTACTGCCGTATCGACAAGAAGCGCCTCATCCCGGAAGATAAAGGCCGCCTTGTCATCGCGTTCCTTGAAAAATTCTTCGCGCACTACGTCGAGTATGACTTTACCGCCGATCTTGAGTTGAAGCTCGACCTCATCTCCAACGACGAACTCAAGTGGAAGGACGTCTTGAAAGATTTCTGGCGCGACTTCACAGGCGCGGTTGAAGAGATCAAAGATCTTCGCGTTGGCGAAGTTCTTGACGCATTAAACGACATGCTTGGGCCGCATATTTTCCCTGAGCGCGAAGACGGCGCCGATCCACGCACCTGCCCGAAATGCGCTAAGGGCCGCATGAGTCTCAAGATCTCCGGCAAGTACGGCGCCTTCATCGGCTGCGAAAACTACCCTGAGTGCAATTTCACCCGCCAGCTGACAAACAAACCCGGTGACACGGGCGGCGACCGTGAACTCGGTTTCGATCCAGACACCGGATTGGCCATTGCTGTGAAGTCGGGGCGCTTTGGCGCCTATCTGCAGCTTGGCGATCAGAAGGACTACGAGGAAGGCGAGAAGCCGAAGCGCTCTTCGCTGCCAAAGGGCGTCGATGCGGCGACCGTTGATCTCGAAAAAGCAGTGCAGCTTTTGTCATTGCCGCGCGAAGTGGGCCAGCATCCGGAAACCAACACGCCGATCACCGCAGGTCTCGGCCGCTATGGTCCCTTCATTCTGCACGACGGCACGTACGCGAATGTCGAGAACATCGAAGAAGTGTTTTCAATCGGCATCAACCGCGCGGTCACGCTGCTGGCGGAAAAACGCGCGGGCGGCGGGAAAAGCCGTTTTCAGCGCCAAGCCGCAACTGTGCTCAAGGATTTAGGCGAACACCCGAGCGAAGGCGGCAAGATCCAAGTCTTGGACGGACGCTACGGTGCGTATGTCAGCCACAATAAAGTCAACGCCACGGTTCCGAAATCAAAGGCACCCGCTGACTTGACCGTTGAAGAAGCGGTTGCGCTGCTGCAGGAGCGCATCGAAAAAGGCGGCGGCAAAAAGCCAGCGCGCAAGGGCGGTTTCAAAAAGGCAGCCAAAGCCAAACCCGCGAGCGACGACGCGCCGGCGGCCAGCAAAAAAGCGGCTGCAAAACCGGTGGCCGCCAAGAAAGCACCTGCCGCTAAGAAAGCGCCGGCCGCAAAAGCTGCCGTTGCAAAGAAGGCACCAGCCAAATCGAAGGTGTAGCCGGCGGATTTTCTGCCATTTACCCTAACGGCTTGGGCGGATTGATTTCTGCGCGGCTGTTTTTGCGTTCAAAAACAGAGGGCTGAAAAATTCGTCTGGCAGACTTATCCCCGCCTCCCCCATGGCGCGCATACTGGCGTCCGGGAGGAACGGATCGTTGAGGATAAGCGATGCTGTTTCTGTTATTCGTCACCGGCCTGACATTGAGCCTCGCTCGTATGATTGTAGCGGTCAGGCTGACGGAAGGCTCCGCAATCCAGAGATCCAGGCCCTTTGAACGGCCGGACTTAAAGCGCAACCCGCAGGCAAACATCTTGGCAAAAAAACTCGACACCCGCCCGCCCGACAAAAAAACCAAGGCGGCGCGCCATCAACCCGCCGACCGGGGATTGCCGAGCCGCGCGCAGATCCTCGAATTCCTGAGCACGGCCGAGATGAAGGCCGGCAAGCGCGAGATCGCCCGCGCATTCGGCGTGACAGGCGGGGCGAAGATCGCGTTGAAACGCATCTTGAGCGAAATGGCGGCCGACGGAACTCTGTCTGGCAACAAAAAAGACTTCCGTGAGAAGGGTAAGCTGCCACCCGTCACGACACTCGAAGTCACGGGACGCGACCGCGACGGCGATCTGTTGGCGAAGCCCTTGCACTGGGAGGAAGACGACGGCAAGCGCCCCATCGTACGCCTGATACCTACGGAAAAATCCTTCGACGGCGACATCGGCATTGGTGATCGCATATTGGCGCGCTTGACGAAGCTCGCACATACCAGCACCGATGGGGCGAGCTATGAGGCAACGCCTACCAAAAAGCTGCCGCGCGAGACGAGCCGCCTGCTTGGCATCTACCGGCCAGCCAAACGCGGCGGCGGCACGATTGAACCGATCAACCGCAAGGAACTCAAAAGCTGGCCAATACTCGAAGGCGATGACGCGGAAGCCGGCGACGGCGATCTTGTGCGTTTTGAACTCGTGCGCCGCGGACGATTCGCAACGCCGCGCGCGGTTGTTCTCGAAAGCCTCGGCAATCCAGACGATCAGCGCCAGATTTCTTTGATCGCCATTCATGCGCACGGCATCCCGGAGGATTTCCCCGAGAGCGTCATTACCGAATGCGAAGCGCTTGAGCCGCCCGCCATGAAGGGGCGCACGGACTTGCGTTCGACGCCGTTGCTGACGATCGACCCACAAGACGCGCGCGACCACGACGATGCCGTTTACGCGGAACCCGATACCAGCTCAGGCAACTCTGGCGGCTGGGTTGTCATCGTCGCCATAGCGGACGTTGCGCACTACATCCGCCCCGGCACCAAACTCGACCGCGAGGCGCAACTGCGCGGCAACTCGGTCTATTTCCCCGACCGCGTCGTGCCGATGCTGCCGGAAAAAATCTCGAACGACTTGTGTTCGTTGCGTGAAGGCGAAGAGCGCCCGTGCCTCGCCGTGCGCATGGTGTTCGACAAGCACGGCGAAAAGCGCGGGCATACGTTCATGCGCGCCATGATGAAATCGGCGGCGAAGCTTTCGTATCAAGAAGCGCAAGCGGCCATTGACGGCACAGTCTCCGAGAAGTGTGCAGCCCTCATGGAGCGGGCGTTAAAGCCGTTGTGGGCGGCTTATGCGGCCGTTAGTGCGGCGCGCGATAAACGCGGTCCGCTCGATCTCGATCTGCCAGAACGCAAAATCGTGCTCGACGAAAAGGGACGCGTTGCCCGCGTCGTGACGCCGGAACGCCTCACTGCCCATCGCTTGATCGAAGAATTCATGATCCAGGCGAATGTTGCGGCCGCCGAGACGCTGGAACAAGAGCGCACGCCGCTCGTCTACCGGGTGCACGACCAGCCGAGCCAGGAGAAACTTAGAGGCCTCAAGGATTTTCTTGAAACGCTGGACATGAAAATTCCGCACGCCGGACAGCTGAAGCCGGACGCCTTCAACGTCATTCTTGCGAAGGCCAAAGACCTGCCCGTGCCGGAACTCGTCAACGAAGTGATCTTGCGTTCGCAAAGCCAAGCCGAGTACGCGCCGCGCAATATCGGTCACTTCGGCTTGAACCTGGCGCGCTACGCGCATTTCACGTCGCCCATTCGCCGCTATGCGGATTTGCTGGTGCACCGCGCGCTGGTGAAAGCGCTTGGCCTTGGACCGGATGGCCTGAGCGAGGAAGAAATTCCGCGATTAACGGCAATCTCGAAAGCGATATCCGACACCGAGCGGCGAGCCATGTCGGCCGAACGCGAAACCATGGACCGCTTGATTGCAGCGCATCTGGCGGATCGCATCGGCGCGAGCTTTGCGGCGCGCATTTCGGGCGTGACGCGTTCGGGGCTGTTCGTGCGCCTCAAGGATACTGGCGCGGACGGCTACATTCCGATTTCAAGTTTGGGCAACGAGTACTTCACGCACGTCGAAGCGGCCCACGCGCTGGTTGGCAGCCGCAGCGGCGAAGGCTATCGCTTGGGCGATACGGTTGAAGTCAAGCTCCTTGAGGCCATCCCGTCTGCCGGGGCGTTGCGGTTTGAGATGATGACGCCCGGCACCAAGGGACACTTTGCGAACTTCAAAGCGGGCGGCGGCAAACTCCCGCGCCAGAAACGCGGGCCCCGTGGCGGCGGGTTTAAGGGGAAGCGGCGGTAGCCACTTCCTCGCCCAATATGCTAAATCACGGGGCGCCATGAAACTCACACGCCTTATCGCTATTGCCCTTACCGCAGCCGCACTTCTGGCGGGGCCAGCCCGTGCGCAAACCTACGAGCTCAAGGACTGCGAGCAGGACGACCGCGCCTGGCTCTCGCTGCGCGCTTGCACTTCCCTCCTGCAAGGCGCCGAATTAAGTAACGAAGACCGCGCCCGTATCTACGCGCGCCGCGGGCTTGCCTGGCTCATCGAAGACGAACCGGGCGAAGCGCTCTCCGACTTCACCGCCGCAATCAAATTCAACGCTCAAGACCTGCGCGCGCTCACGGGGCGCGCCCGCGCATACACACTCCTTGAGCAGCACGCCGAGGCGGCCGGCGACTGGTCGGCCGTCATCGCGCTCGACCCGCAAGCTGAAGCCAATTATCTCAAACGCGGCGCGAGCCATCTTGCTGCCCATAACGCCAATGCTGCAATGGCCGACTTCGACAGGTCAATCGCGCTCAATCCGAAAAGCATTGACGGCTTTATCGGCCGCGCCAAAGTTTTCGCTGTGCTGAAGGACAAAGACAAGGCGCTCGGCGAATTCGCACGCGCCGAAGCCATTGACCCCAAGCATTTCGCGCCGTATCTCGCGCGCGCGGAAGCCGCCGAAATCTGGGGCGACACCAAGCTCGCTATCGAGAATTACGGCGCGGCGCTGAAGGTCAAAACCACCGTGTGGACCGCACGCAAGGCCTTAAAGCGCCTCGGCATCGACACGCCGCCGTAAGGGCTGCCCTCGTGGGCCGCGCGTTCAAGGGGAAGCGGAGGTAGGGGACTGCATTTGCCATCAGGGCCGCAGATGCCGGCATATCGAGGCAATGCATCGCTCAACACGCGATCCGGTCAAACTGGTGAAATGGGACCGCTTGGGTTCATGAGTGGAGCGCCGCAAGACTTAATGCCTTTTGCCCTTGTCAGCTGTTCAGGCGATGAGGAAGCCGATCGCGAAGAACAATGGAACAGCAATAATGCAAAGCGCGAATGCAAACGGTAGGCGACGATTGACGAGTGCCAATACAAACGCAGGTACGATGCAAATGATGTAAGGTAGGATAGCTATAACTAGAAATTGCCGGGCAATCGATCTGGCCATTGACGGACTTGACGAAAACAGGTCCTTCGACATCGAAATTGAGAGCCAAAGCAAAGCCGCCGTATACATTGCGGCGACAATGAACACGATCAGACGAAGCTTTTGACTCGGCACGGAACCAATTTTCAAAGCGCTCACCCCCATGCCGGCCATCAGGTTGACTTTCATTCCTTAGCATGTCGGGTGGCGTCACACTTGCGCCAATCACAAAGCGGTTGTTCGACCGCTGCCACTCCGACAGCACAGGGTCAACGGCGGCGGGCTTAAGTGGAAGCGGATGCCGCACGAATTTCTGCGCAAATGGCGTCAAAAACGTCGAAATATCGCGTCTCTAATTCGAACTGCGAAAGTGTAAACGCAGCATATGTCTGAGACAAACCCAACTCTTTGGCGTAACGCGCGCCCTCGCCTTGAAACGGCTCGTAGAGATCGTACGCCGTTTCAAGATCGCCAGCGTTGCGCATGCCGTAATCGACCACCCATAGGCAGTAAACCATCCGGTCGAGCGAACTCAGTGTGTCCAACCCCAGCGCGGCTCGCCGCTCAACAACTGAGTCGCTAGCCTCGATGATCCATGTCTCGTTGTCGTGCGCCATGTGCGATTATCGCCATCGGTAAGGCCGGTATAACGGCAATCAATCTTCGACCATGACACCAATCACAAACAACACTGCATAGTCTTGCTTATTGCAGCCCTCGACGGCGGGCATGGGCGCGCCGGGCGTCACGGGGAAAGACTTTTGCGCGGCCTTCGACGGTGAACACGAATTGGCGCCTGACGCGGGTGAATAGCGCGCGGAGCGGCACGGCAAGTGCGTCACGTCATAGAGCGTCGCGCCCTTGTCCAGTTCCCAGCGCTGTGTGCCGTCGTTGTCTTCGGGGTGGATGGTCAAGACCGCCGTCACCTCGCGGTCGCCCGTCACCATGTATTTGCCGGGGGTGAGGGGAAAGTCCGGCTTTTCCATCATCAGACCGTTCTCTTCGAGCCACCACTCTTTGCTGTCGAAAATCCACTGAGCGGGGGCGACGCCGCCCGTTGCCTGCAATTGCTCAAAGTCATTGAGGCGCACTCCGCGCGGACCCGGATCGACGCGCCATAGCCCCCAAGATTGCGCGCCAGTGCCCGACGCCGCTCCGGGATCACCGAGTGCGGCGATGAACTGCATCGGGATGCGCTTGAATGCGGTCTCAGCGAGCAGGGGTGCGGATAATGCGATGAGGGCTAGCAGCGTTGCAAACGTGCGCGCAATCTTTCGCAACCATAATTCATAAATGCTCACTTCGATTTCTCCTCGAGCCGGTCTCTCGGACCGGGTGAATTGTGAGCCAACAGCTAGCACGCAGGCAAGTTATTGTGACGACTGAGGCATTACGGCTGCCGGGCCGTCACCGATCAGTGCAGCACGAGGCGATGTTAAGACCCCACCTCGTGCGTTCCCGGGCGAGCCAATGGCGCGAGCCATGTAGCGAAGACCCGGGATCGCTTCCATTGAAGCTGCGCACCGTAGCCCGCTAGGACGTGATCCCGGCTCTTCGCAATGACGCTGCGCTTCTTCGCTCGGCCGGGAACGCAAGCCGTCGGATATTGGTGCCAACCTGCAGCACCGCGGCCCGGCGGCTGCGTCCAAGGGCGCCATTGTCCGGCGGCGTTGGGTTGCCATACTGACGGCAGAGCGCCGCGAAGCTTCACGCCCAAGGATGCGCCACATAGGATTTTACCCCATGCCGGTCACGACCAATATTGCTGCCGAAGAACCCGCCCGAGATACCTGGGGCGCGTTCAAGCGCGGCTGGCGGCAGAAGTGCCCGGCCTGCGGCACGAGCCCGCTCTACAAGAGCTACCTCAAGGTCAACGACACCTGCCCCGGGTGCAAGGAAGAGCTGCACCACCAGCGTGCCGACGACGCGCCGCCCTATTTCACCATGCTGATCACGGGCCACGTTATCGTCGGCGGCATTTTGGCAGCTGAAAAAATGTACGCGCCCGAGACGTGGGTGCATCTCATGATCTGGCTTCCGCTGCTGGTGCTCTTGAGTTTGTGGCTCTTGCCACGCATCAAAGGCGCGCTCATCGGCTATCAGTGGGCCTGCCGCATGCACGGCTTCGGCGAAGCGCAAGTCGAAGGCGCAGACATTGCGCCCGCGATACCGGCCCCGACCCACTGATCGCAAACCCCGGCGCCAAAAATGCAAGACGTCGCACCACGCATCCTCGATGCCGCGTCTATCGTCCTGATCGACACCAGCACATCTGCGCCTCGCCTGCTGATGGGGCTAAGGCAGCCCGATAACATCTTCCTTCCCAATAAGTGGGTGTTTCCCGGCGGGCGCGTTGAAGCAAGTGATCGCCAGATCGTTTGCATGGACCGCCTGACGCCCAATGACGTAGCCGCGCTGATGCATGGCATGCCGGACGAAACCAGCCCATCATGGGCCGTTACAGTGGCGTTGGCTGCCATCCGGGAGTTGTGCGAGGAAACGGGCGTGGCACTCGGTCTCGCGGCGCACGATGGAGATGCGCTCGATGATGTTTGGCCGGGTTTTCGCGCGCGGCGGCTTAGACCTCATCTCGCGTCCCTCACCATGGTTGCCCGCGCGATCACGCCGCCGGGTAGGCCGCGCCGCTACGACACGCGCTTCTTTCTCGCCAACCGGCACGACACGTTTGGCGAGCCCGGCGAAGGCGACGGAGAATTTGCCGATCTTCGCTGGGTAACACTGCAAGATGCACGCGACCTCGACCTGCCGTCAGTCACGCGCCTTATCCTCGGCGATGTCGAAGCGCACCTCGAAAACCCAATGGGCTCGGCCCGAGGCGGCATTCCCTTCTACTATGAGCAAGATGGGCGCTTCCGCCGCGACCTGATACGGCCTGATGGCGGCTAAGGCGCCTTGACAGGGCAGCCCCCATGGCTATGGTGCCCGCAACATCCGGACATCTCCGCGAGCCCTATTTTGAAGGCCTAGACCTATGGCAAAGCCAGTTACGCAAAAGATCAAGCTGCTCTCGACGGCCGGCACCGGCTTCTTCTATGTCACGAAGAAGAACCCGCGCACGTCAACGGAAAAGCTGGTCTTCAAGAAGTATGATCCCGTTGCCCGCAAGCACGTGGAATTCAAAGAAACGAAGATTAAGTAAGCTGGCCGTCCGCTGTTTTTGAACAAGCGGACGAGCAAAAATCGCTACAATTTGGCGGGTTTTCTGGGCGCATCTTGGGCGCATTTCTTGGAGCAGATGATGCGACCAGGGCCCGAAACACACTCAGTAGCGGGGTAATCGTTTCCGAGTTCGTCTCGAAACCCTGGTCATCGCCGGGTAAGTTCCAAAGAGGGCGTTGTCCCTCACCCGGTTTTGCGATCAGTCTTATGCAACCTTTCGAGGAGGCCACTCTTATGGTCGCCTGGACTGATCAACCCCTACACAACCAAGCTATGCGGCGGGCCCGGTAGCGTAGGAATCTCGTGAAATCTGCCGCATCGGACGGGGACCACGACCGCTGCGCGTACTTTGGTTAAAAAGTTATCCCCGTTCAATAATCAAATTGGTGCCAGAAGACTAAGTCTTTAGCAAGAACTCCTTTGACTGTGATCTCTACGCCACGAAAAGCGCGATTCGATCACCCGCGGCAACTCTCAATAAAACCGTATTAAGTCTTTTAATCTCTTAGGGAAATTGGCCTCGTCGGACGGCCATGTGTGGCACCGGGCAATGCTCCCGTGCGATAAGAATGCCTCGGAATCCCGGCACTCTGGCTCCGCTTTTTGAGACGACATATCAAGCTGCGTCAGCGGCAACCCGGTTGCGGCCGCGCCGCTTGGCGGCATAAAGCGCAAGGTCTGCGCGCTTGAAGATCAACTCCGGCGTATCGTCGCCGCGTTCCAAGGTTGAAACACCCACACTTGCGGTCACACGGATCGATTTATCGCCGCCGATTGAAAAATTATCTGCGGCAACGTTCGCGCGCAAACGTTCGCCGATCTGATAAGCGCGCGCGATATCGGTGTCGGGCATGATGATGACGAATTCTTCCCCACCCAGCCGGCAGGCAAGATCCACGCCGCGCGTATTGCGCTTCAAACGAACCGAGAATTCCTTCAGCACCACGTCACCGATGTCGTGGCCATAGGTGTCATTGACGTTCTTGAAGTGATCGATGTCGGCAACCAGCATCGACAACGCGCGGCCCGAACGCAGAGCATCGGTCACCAAAGTCTTGAGGTGGCTTTCCATGTAGCGCCGGTTGTGCAGGCTTGTGAGCGCATCCGTAATCGACATTTCCACGCTTTCGGCCAGGCGATGACGCAGGAAATCCGAGTGACGTTTGCGCTTTATTTGCGTCTTAACACGCGCCATGAGTTCGTGCCGGTCGATAGGGCGCATCAAGTAGTCGTTGACGCCCATGTCGAGACCGCGCAATAGGCGCGCCTCGTCGCCAGGCTCAACGAGAATGATGATCGGCAAATGGCGGGTACGGTCGAGCGACCTAACTTGCGAGCAAAGACGCAATCCATCCGCGTTCTGCAGCGACAGGCTGACGACCAGCAAATCGAAATTGTGTTCGGCCAATTTGGTAAGTGCCGTCTGCGGGTCGCGCTCGGCAAAAGCGTCGTTGGTTTTTGACAAAACTTCGAGTAACCGGGCGGCCGATCTTGGGTGATCGTCGACAACGAGCACGCGCCCAGAACGGCCCGAAAGCGCCTTTGCAAGGGCACCATCGTCCTGAATGCCCATCTGCCGGCCGGTCGATGCCCGCATGATCATTTCGTCATTGAGCATCTTGAGGCGCGCCAGGTTTTTGACGCGTGTAATAAGCGCTATGTCGTCGACCGGCTTGGTCAGAAAATCATCTGCGCCGTTTTCAAGCCCCTGAACCTTGTCCGAGGGTTGATCCAGCGCCGTCACCATGACAACGGGGATATGGTGCGTCTGTACGTTGCTCTTGATGCGGCGGCAAACTTCAAAGCCGTCCATTCCCGGCATCATAACATCGAGAAGCACGACATCGACACGTTCGCGCGCAAGAATATCCAGCGCCTGTTGGCCGCTAAAAGCCGACAGCACTTCGAAATACTCCGCCGCAAGCCGCGCCTCGAGCAGCTTTACGTTGGCCAAAATGTCATCGACGACGAGAACTCGCGCGGTCATCTGCTACTATCTTGATGCTCTATGCGTTTCACAACTTTGGCTGTCCGATGAAGCGGCGCACCGTCTCAAGAAACGACAGCACGGAAATCGGCTTGGAAATGTAGGCTTCGCAACCGCCGGACCGGATCCGTTCTTCATCGCCCTTCATGGCAAACGCCGTCACCGCAATGATAGGGATCATGCGCAGATCGTCGTCTTCCTTGATCCACTTGGTGACTTCGAGACCTGAAACTTCGGGAAGTTGGATATCCATCAATATCAGGTCGGGGCGGTGTTTGCGTGCAAGATCCAACGCGTCGAAACCGTTTCGTGTCTGAATCGTGCGGTAGCCGTGGGCTGCCAGTAAATCGTGAAAGAGCTTCATATTGAGCTCGTTGTCTTCCACAATCAGCACGGAACGCTGTGAGGTCCGGGGATCCGCTCCCCGCCGCTCGACGCCATTCCTAGTTTCCTGGTAATTCATGTAGGATCAAACCGTTTGCCCGAGCAGGCTGTGTTGTGCACCGATTCTGGTGATTTGGTCTGGGTACTTTGCCCGGGAAGGCGTAACCAACGGTTAATGTCGTTGCACTTTGGGCACGATTCCGGAGCCGCTAATGGCGAATTTCAAGAAAGCGCGGCTGACGCTTGAGGATGCCGAGTCCCTGGCATTGCAAGGGCTGACATTTCTTGCCTCCAATCCGGAGCGAATGTCCCGCTTTTTTGCCCTGACCGGTATTGGCCCGGGCGAGATCAGATCCTGGACCGAGGAACCCCGGATTCAGGCGGCCGTACTGGATCACCTCATGGGGGACGAAAGCCTGCTTTTGGTGTTTGCAGCCGAGGCCGGCATTGCCCCGCAAGACGCTGCACCTGCGCGCGATCTGTTGGCAAAACTCGTAGGCCAAGAGGACGGCGGCATGCCGGAAAATTATTGAGAAGTTGAACGCTTGGGGCGGCTTCGTTCGCGCAGCGGCCTTACGGAGTATCGCTGGCGCACTTTGCCTGCGGCAGGACATTAAGTTCCTTCAGTTCCCCTTTGAGAGCGAACTGGCCGTAATCAATTTTCAGATTGGAGGTGACACCGTTCTCGTAATAGCGGAACGACAGCTCGTAAGTTGGAGGGCTATCTTCTTTGTCCTTGCCGACATCAAAGTAACTGATGGCAACCGGCCACGACGCCAGCCCGTTGAGCTTGGCAGCGTCCTTGATGGCCGCCGCATTAGCAATCGCACCTTGTTCATATTTTTTGCCGATAACGGCGTTCGTCACATAATACTTTTCTCCCTTTTCCGATCCGTCATAGAGGTTTGCCGCAAAATTCGGCAGACCGTTTTTGGCGGACTGGATGAGTGCCGCGGCGTGCTGCATCGGGAAATAAATGTCGGCTGGAAGTGCTAACTTTTTCTTCTGCGGCTTCACGAGATCGACATCGGCGCCGCTGGTCGATTTGTTGCGCACAGCGTCACCCTGGCTCGCTTCCGCAATCTCGTCGTTTTGATATTGGGTTGACGAGAACCGCAGCCTCTTGCCGGCCAATTCTTCCCAGCTTGAGGTTCTCAGATCATTGATCGTCTCAGAACCTTCCTGATTAGCCGTGCGCGTGACGAACCGCATGTTTTGCGTGAACCCGTCACAGCTCGATCCCGTCAGTTCGTAGACCATGCGTCCCGACATATCCGACACGCCAGAGCCCGCCGCTGAATTGGCAAGCGTAATTTCATAGACGGCGCGATGCGGCGCGAAGGTAACTGCCTCAGCATGCGCTACCGCTGGGACGATTGACATCAAGCCTGCTAATGCCGCTGCCGGTCTCTGGCACAGTTTCCGGTCGCTCAAATGACTACTCCTGCTGGGTCAAAATCCCGGCTGTAACTCTAAGCCCGGAACTCTAGGCCCGAAGCTGGCCATTGCAAAGTGGCGGCAGCACGGCCAAAAGGATGAGGCTTAAGACATACGCGAACGGGCGGGCCAGACACAATAGCGGAAAACGGCTGAAGAGCGGCTCAAGGCCCTTGGGATCTGCGTTGCCGGACGTGGCCCAACCGCTGACGAATTGTATGCCGGGCCTTGTTTCAGACGACTTGCTGTTCATTTCGGGACAAATATCGCGCGGCGATTAGAGTTTCGCACTTGCCTCTTGGCGCAGCCGTCGAGATCGACGCCATTATGAAAGTTAGAATGTGATGCTGGACCGCGACACGTTTATCCGCCCAATTGCCCATCGCGGGCTGCATAACGCCAAGAAAGGCATCGTCGAGAACACGCTGCCCGCCTTCGCCGCTGCAATCGCCAAAAATTACGGCATCGAGTGTGATTTGCGCCCTGCGGCTGGCGGCCTGCCCGTTGTCTTCCATGACGAAACACTGGAGCGGCTGACAACGGCCAAGGGACGCGTTGCCGATCTCGATGCCGCCGCCTTGAAGCGCATCAAGCACAATATTGGCGGCGCGGGCATTGCCAACATTTGCCGAGATGCTCGATGCGGTCGACGGCGCTGTGCCGATACTTGTTGAGATCAAGAGTGAATGGGACGCGCCGGACAAGAAATTTCTCAATCAGATCGCCAAATTGGCATCCAGCTACCGCGGGCCAATCGCACTCATGTCGTTTGATCCCCCAGTGATGACGGCCGTCCGGGAACTTGCGCCCAAGGTTCCGCGCGGCATCGTGTCGGGCACATATGCGGGGGCGGGATGGTGGAACAGGAAAATCTCAAAAGCGCGGGCCGCGAATTTGCGCGACTTGTTAGAATCTGGGCCCGTTGACCCGCATTTTTACGCTTATCAAGTGAGCGCGTTGCCAACACCTGTGACGCGCTTTGTGCGCGAGGTGCTGGAATTGCCACTGTTCACGTGGACGGTGCGAACAGCCAAGGAGCGGACGGCTGCACAGAATTGGGCTGACGCAGAGATCTTCGAAGGCATCGAGCCTTGATGCCTCAGCCCTTCTTCGCTGCTTCATAAAGTGGCATGACGTCTGGCAGGTTCTTCTCGATCCAGCCGATACGCGACGTGTTGGATGGGTGTGTCGAAAGCCACGCGGGCGGCGCACCCTTCGCGGCTGCAGCCATCTTTTCCCAAAGCGATATGGCGGCGCGCGGATCGTACCCAGCGCGGGCCGCGATTTCCATGCCAATCAAATCGGATTCGCTTTCGTCGTCGCGGCTGAACTTCAAGCTCAGTAGGCCGCCGCCAACGCGGGCGAGTTCCCCGACATTGCCACCGACGAAAATGCTAACAGCCGCCGCGCCGACGTTGGTCAGCATGGATTTAGCGGCGCGTTCGCGCGCATGCTCGCGCAAGGCGTGCGCGATTTCATGGCCCATGATCATGGCGATTTCGTCGTCGCTGAGCTTCAATTGATCGATGATGCCGGTAAAGACCGCGATCTTGCCGCCTGGCATGCAGAAGGCGTTGATCATTTTCGAGCGGATCACGTTGACTTCCCAAGCCCAGGATTTCGCCCGCTCATTGAACTTGTAGGCATGGGGGATGAGGGCGTCCATAATGCCACGCACGCGCCGCACTTGAGGATCGCTTTCATCGAGCAAGGCTTGTTGCTGGAACGCGCGCCGGGTCACTTCGTTGTACTGAAGTGCGGCGCCGTTCTCGAGCTTTTCGGCGGAGTAAAGTTTGCGCAAAAAGGACGCCCGGCCGATTTTGACGCCGTCGCCATCGCGGGCCATCGCGCCAGCCGCAAGAGCTGCGGCAATTGCTAGCGCCGCTGCCGCAGAACCGGCAATTTTCATCCATCTCATGGCCGTTACCCCTGCCCTGGTGCGCGGTTTCGCAAATTCCAGACGTTAGAACACTTACTTACATTGCAATGTGATCCCGCGCTATGCTGGACCGTATCAACTCTTGTACTCACCAGCCGAAAGTCCCCCAATTCCGTGTCTACTGACGCTACCGTCAAGATTGTGACGCAACTCTCCGAAGTCAATGGCGCGGCGTGGGATGCCTGTGCCAACCCTGATGGCGCGTGTCACAACCCGTTTGTCGCCCATGCGTTTTTGAAAGCGCTAGAGGACGCGGGCACTGTCGGCGGGCGCTCGGGTTGGATGCCGCGCCATCTGGTACTTGAAGATGAAAGCGGCGGCGTTGCGGGCGTGGCACCGGCTTACGTTAAATCGCACAGCCAGGGCGAGTTCGTGTTCGATCACGGCTGGGCCGAAGCCTACATGCAGGCGGGCGGGCGCTATTATCCGAAGTTGCAAATGGCGGTGCCGTTCACGCCGGTACCGGGGCCGCGCTTACTCGTGAAGCCTGGACCTCGTGCAGTGGCGGACGAACAAGTTCTGGCGGCGGCGGCCATCGAACTCGCGAGCCAGGCGGGATTGTCATCTGTCCACATCACGTTTCTAGATAAGGAAACGCAAGCGCGCTTGGTGCCGCTCGGATTCTTAGCCCGCACCGGCCAGCAGTTTCATTGGCAGAACCAAGGCTACTCGACGTTCGAAAACTTCCTCGAGACGTTCGCCTCGCGCAAGCGCAAGTCGGTGCGCAAGGAGCGCGCGGAAGCTTTGAGCGCCGGAATTGAGATTGAGCACATCACGGGACGCGACATCACGGAAGCGCACTGGGATGCGTTTTTCGAATTTTACACAGATACGGGCAATCGCAAGTGGGGGCGGCCATATCTCAACCGTAAATTCTTCTCGCTGCTTGGGCAAGCGATGCCGGAGGCCTGCCTGCTCGTCATGGCCAAGCGTGATGGGCGCTACATCGCGGGCGCGTTGAACATCATCGGCGGCGATTGCTTGTATGGGCGCTATTGGGGCTCGATCGAGCATCACCCGTTTCTACATTTCGAGGTTTGCTACTATCAAGCCATCGACTACGCCATTGCGCATGGCCTTGCGCGTGTTGAAGCGGGCGCCCAGGGCGAACACAAACTGGCACGCGGGTATTTGCCAGTTGAAACCTATTCCGCCCATTGGATTGGCGATCCCGCGCTGCGCCATGCGGTCGAGAGGTATTTGAAACAGGAACGCGCGGCGGTGAGTGTCGCAAACACCGAATTGGCGGAGATGGGACCGTATCGGAAAGTCTGACATTCCCTCTCCCCATGAAGTGCAGTAATGGGAGAGGGAATAGAGCAGCGAGGCCCCCAAATGCCCACCATGTCCACCTACGACCCGAACAACATTTTCGCGAAAATTCTGCGCGGCGAAATCCCCTGCCACAAGGTGTACGAGGACGCGGACGCGCTTGTGTTCATGGATGTCATGCCGCAATCGAACGGCCACGCGCTTGTCGTGCCCAAAGCCGCGTCGCGCAACGTGTTTGACGCCGACCCGGCCGTGCTCGCGAAAGTCCTGCCGCTCGTCCAGAAGGTTGCCATTGCCTCGAAGAAGGCCTTCAACGCCGATGGCATCACCATCTGGCAGTTCAACGAGCCAGCCGGCGGGCAGACGGTGTTCCATCTTCACTATCACGTCATACCGCGCTATGAGGGCCAAGCCTTGCGCGCGCATTCCGGAAAGATGGAAGACGGAGAGGTGTTGGCGGCGAATGCGGCTATGTTAAAAGAAACATTGTGTTGAGCCTGCGGAGAAGCCAAGAATGACCACAAATCGCGTCTGCAAATTGGTCAAGCGCCCGCCGCCCGGCCTTGTCACGCGGGATATTTTCGAATTCGCGGACGAAGCCGTACCTGTGCCCGGGTCAAACCAGTTCCGCATAAAAATCGAATACATCTCGCTCGATCCGGCCATGCGCGGGTGGATGAACGAAGGGAAAAGTTACGTCGCGCCCGTGCCGCTCGGTTCCGTCATGCGCGCCTACGCGGCGGGTCATGTCGATGCCTCCAACCATCCGGACTTTAAGATCGGCGACGCCGTGCAGGGCGTGATCGGCGTGCAGCAATACGCGCTGAGCGACGGCAAAGGCATCGTCAAGGTTGATACTTCACTCGCACCACTCGAGCGTTGGACCGGCGGCCTCGGCATGCCCGGATGGACCGCCTACTTCGGTCTGCTGGATGTCGGCAAACCGCAACCGGGCGAAACCGTCGTCGTCTCGGCAGCGTCTGGCGCTGTCGGTTCGCTCGTCGGCCAGATCGCGAAGTTGAAAGGCTGCCGCGCCGTCGGCATCGCGGGCGGGCCAGAGAAATGCAAGTACGTCGTCGAAGAGTTGGGTTTTGACGCCTGCGTCGACTACAAAGGCGGAAATCTTGGCAGTGAACTCAAAGCCGCCGCGCCCAATGGCATCGACGTCTATTTCGAAAACGTCGGCGGCGAAATTCTCGACACCGTCCTGCTGCAGATGAACCTGTTCGGGCGTATCCCGGTCTGCGGATTTATTTCGGCCTATAACGCGACGTCAGTACCTGACGGCCCCAAAAACTTGCGCGTCGTACTGACCCAGCGCCTCACTATGCAGGGCCTCATCGTGTTCGATTGGGCCGACCGCGTGCCCGAAGCCATCCGCGAATTGGGCGCCTGGCACAAAGCTGGAAAACTGAAAATCCGCGAGGACGTGCGCACCGGCGGCATCGATGCCTATCCCGACGTGCTCAATCTTCTATACACCAGCGGAAATAATGGGAAGCTGGTCTTGAAGGTGTGAGCGTCCGCTAGGTCGCGCTGGATTTCCTTGCGCACGGCCAGAAAATAAAAAAGGAGCAGTCTGGGGGACTGCTCCTTTTCGGGCCAGATCAAGTCTGCTGGTCCCTGGTGACAGAATGAGTAAGGACGCCGCTCATTCTGTTCGTCGCTTAACGCTCTAGGGGGTAGAGCGGCTCACAGCGCGACGAGATACAAAGCTGCTTCAGCGATAGCGGATGCTCTCGCGAATTCTGAATTCGAGGCAAGTCCTCACTCAAGTTGCAGTTCCCCGCCATCCAGCCAGCAACGCAACGGCCAGAAAAAAGAGCTATTTCCGGCCAATTCCGTGCATTGCATCCGGCCATTGCCATAATGCTGATAGAGTGTGGCATGCTCCAGCCTGAAAGGTTGTCATGGCCACCATACTAGTTATCGGCGCGAGCCAAGGTATTGGACTCGAAACGGTGAAGGCGGGCCTCGTTGCAGGGCACGACGTGCGCGCGTTTGCGCGCTCTGCGGCGGGCATTGCAATCACCGACGCGCGGCTCGTCAAAATTCCGGGCGACGCGCTGTCACGCAGCGATATTGATAAGGCGCTGAACGGCGTCGATGCCGTCATTCAGTCGCTCGGCGTTGCGTCGCTCGAATGATCTCATCTTCGGAACAACGCTGTTTTCAGCGTCCACGCGCGTTCTGATCGACGCGATGAAAGCCGCCGGCGTCAAACGCCTGATTGCAGTCACGGGTGCTGGCGCGGGGAATAGCCGTGGGCGCAACAACCCGCTTTATGACCATCTGTTCTTCCCGCTCCTGCTGGCGCGCGTCTATGCCGACAAAGACATCGCCGAGGGGCTCATCGCCAAAAGCGGTTTGGAGTGGACCATCGCACGGCCCGGCATGCTGACAAACGGCCCCGCGACGGCGCGCTACAAAGCCCTGCCTGACATCAACGACTGGCGCGGAGGAGCTATTTCACGCGCGGATGTCGCCGATTTTCTGGTGAAGCAAGTGGCGGACCGCAGCATGATTGGCGAAACGCCGATGCTGATCGGCTAAACAAAAAACGCCGGGCACCATTGCCCGGCGTTTCTGCAGTTACACGTGTAGAGGCGTGTTTCGGAATTGGTTCAATCGTCCTTCTTCCGCCGCGGCACGGGCGGCACGGCGCCCGATGACTTCGGCTTGTCGGACTTGTCCTTAGGGCCGGGCAACGCCTTCTTGGGCGTGGCGTCGGCCAGCACGGTCTGCGGACCGTCGTCCTCGTCATCCTCGGGGTTGCGCCGCTTCGACGGATCGCCCGGAATATAATCGAACGCGAGCGCACGATCTTCGCCCTTGCCCGATACGAGCACCTTGACCGTGCCGCCATGCTCGAGCTTGCCAAACAGCAGCTCTTCCGCCAGCGGCTTCTTGATGTACTCCTGAATGACGCGCGCGAGCGGCCGGGCGCCGAACTTTTCGTCGTAGCCCTTTTCCGCAATCCAGCGCGCGGCTTCGTCCGAAAGTTCAATCGACACGCCGCGATCGGCCAGCTGCGCTTCAAGCTGGAAGATGAACTTCTCGACCACCTTGGTGATGATCTCGGGCGGGAGACCAGCAAACTGCACAACGGCATCGAGACGGTTGCGGAACTCGGGCGTGAACATCTTGTTCACGGCTTCCGTGTCCTCGCCTTCGCGCTTGCTGCGGTTGAAGCCCATGGCCGGTTTCGCCATGTCGGACGCGCCCGCGTTCGTCGTCATGATGAGGACGACGTTGCGGAAGTCAATCGACTTGCCGTTGTGGTCGGTTAACTTGCCGTGGTCCATGACCTGCAACAGGATGTTGAACAGATCGGGATGCGCCTTCTCGATTTCGTCAAGCAACAGCACGGAGTGGGGATGCTGGTCGATGCCGTCTGTCAGCAATCCACCCTGATCGAAGCCGACATATCCCGGCGGCGCGCCGATGAGACGCGAAACCGTGTGCTTCTCCATGTATTCCGACATGTCGAAGCGCAGCAACTCAACGCCCATCAAATTGGCGAGCTGTTTTGCGACTTCAGTTTTGCCGACGCCCGTCGGACCGGAGAACAGGTAGCAGCCAATGGGCTTTTCCGGTTCGCGCAGGCCCGCGCGCGCAAGTTTAATCGCGCTCGTCAAAGCGCCAATCGCGTTGTCCTGGCCGAACACCAGACGTTTCAGGTCGCGGTCGAGATTGCCCAGCACTTCGGCGTCGCTCTTCGTCACCGTCTTCGGCGGGATACGCGCCATGGTGGCAACCGTCGCCTCGATCTCTTTCACCGTAATCTTTTTCTTGCGCTTGCCTTCCGGCACGAGCATTTGCGAAGCGCCGGATTCGTCGATCACGTCGATCGCCTTGTCGGGTAGCTTGCGGTCGTGGATGTATTTGGCCGAAAGCTCGACCGCCGCCTTGATGGCTTCGTTCGTGTACTTCAGCTTGTGATAATCTTCGAACACAGCTTTGAGGCCTTTGAGAATCTCAATCGTGTCTTCGACAGTCGGCTCTTTAACGTCGATCTTCTGGAAGCGGCGCACGAGCGCGCGGTCCTTCTCGAAGTGCTGACGGTATTCCTTGTAGGTGGTCGAGCCGATGCACTTCAGCGTGCCCGATTGCAGCGCAGGCTTCAGAAGGTTCGACGCGTCCATAGCTCCGCCCGACGTCGCGCCCGCACCGATGACGGTGTGGATTTCGTCGATGAACAGGATGGCACCGTCGTAGTTCTCGATCTCTTTCATCACGGCTTTGAGCCGCTCTTCGAAATCGCCGCGATAGCGCGTGCCGGCCAGCAACGCGCCCATATCGAGCGAGAAGATCGTCGAGCCCTTGAGCACCTCCGGCACTTCGCCGCGGATGATTTTGCGCGCCAAGCCTTCGGCAATGGCCGTCTTGCCGACGCCCGGATCGCCAACGAACAACGGATTGTTCTTCTGGCGGCGGCACAGCACCTGAATGGTGCGCAGCACCTCTTGTTCGCGGCCGATCAACGGATCGATCTTGCCGTCACGCGCCTTCTTATTGAGATTGACGCAATACGCGGTCAACGCGTCGCCGGGCTTTTTGATCTCATCACCCTCGCTTGGAGCATCCTCATCTGCGCCGCGCACGGAGCGGGGCTCCGACATGCCGGGCCGTTTAGCAATCCCGTGCGCGATGTACTGAACGGCGTCGAAACGCGTCATGTCCTGCTCTTGCAGGAAGTAGGCGGCATGACTCTCGCGCTCTGAGAAGATACCGACGAGCACGTTGGCGCCCGTGACTTCTTCGCGGCCCGAGGTTTGAACATGCACGATGGCGCGCTGTACGACGCGCTGAAACGAGTTGGTCGGCTGCGCGTCGCGCGCGTTCTTGGAGACGATGGGCGAGAGCTCGTTGTCGAGATATTCGACGAGCCGGTTGCGCAGCTGATCAATATCAACAGTGCAGGCGCGCATGACGGCGGCCGCGTCGCGATCATCGACAAGCGCGAGTAACAAGTGTTCCAGCGTCGCGAATTCGTGACGCCGGACATTGGCATACTCAAGCGCACGATGCAGCGTGGCTTCAAGATTTTTTGAAAGAGACGTCAAGTCAATCCTACTCTTTCTCCATGGTGCATTGTAGAGGATGGCCATGCTGGCGTGAAAAATCCATGACCAACGTCACCTTGGTTTCAGCGACTTCATAAGTGTAGACGCCACATATTCCGACGCCCTTTTGATGAACATGGAGCATGATCTTTGTTGCATCTTCATGTCCTTTGCCGAAGAAGCGTTGCAGTATCAAAACCACAAACTCCATCGGCGTGTAGTCGTCATTCAACAGTAGGACTTTATAAAGGCTCGGCTTCTTGGTTTTTGGTTTCGTTTTTGTGACGACACTGGTGCGGCCTTCGTCGTCGCTTCCATTGCCGCGGCGCGGGCCATCCTTCCCCGCCATCGCGTGCGCAGTATTAAACTGACCATTCCCATGAGTTGGCATTCGCTTTTTTAGTCCTGAGTGACACTGAGATTAGATGGCGGTTCGGCACTCTGATTACAATGATGCGTGTGAGCGGCGCATTACACAATTGTTCGCCACTCTTAGTGACAGTCTAGCGCCTTTTTGGGGCATCGCCGAGTTCAACGTAAGGTGTGGGTGGTATTGGGCCCAAAATGCCGGAAGGTGTGCCCGTGCGACCGCATGAACCGGCGATGCATACGCCCGCGGCAACCCATTGTCCAAGATTTGGGCTCAGGATTTAGGCACGGCCTAAACACACGGGAAATCCCGGCCTTTATGGCCCGAATGCTTCAGCGGCTTGCAGCCTTCGTGCCGTTAGCGCGGCACCCCAGATTGCATGACGCGTTCGATTGGCTTCATGGCGTCCTTGGCGATGCCGGTATACATTGTGCCGATCTTATTCATTTCCTGCACGTACTGCTCATAAGAGCGGCGCGCGTAACTCGACTGAATCTCAAACGCCTGATTCAGGTTTTTTGCGCCCAACAGCCTTTGAAAAGTTGCAGCACCATCCTCGAATGAGCGCTTGGAATAATCATTCATCTCGGTCGCGAGTGTCTGCCAATTGCGGCTCCACTCGCCCCACGCCTTCATGGCACTGTCGACGCTTGACTGCCCGAGCTTTTGTACGTCATCAAAACCATTGATCATGACTGTTACCCCTTTTTTCTCAGTGTATTGGGACGCCCTCCTGCTGAACTTGTATGAGCATTGCGCGTCTTAACCATATTTTCAACCGGATTGTTGCTCTGCAAAATGGAGATAGCGGTTGAAAAGTATAGAACAACGTTAACCATGCCGCTTAACCGTAAGTCAGCCCCTTTCAGTTAACGTCGCAGCCGATAGGACCCTGGCCGGCAAACGATTGCGTGCCCAAAAGGTGCCCTAAAACAATGGTTACTACCCGAAACGGGTAGGGGCCGGCATCGCGGGCGTGAAGATGGCAACCGCGAGCCAAAAAAGTTGGCATGCCTCAAGTTTGGTCAATTGGCCGGACGTGAGGCGATAGAGGGAAGCGGCGGTTTTGTTGCGGCGTTCAGCTGTATTTGCGTGCGTTTTGGCGTGCTTCGCCGCTGTGTCTGGAGTTTCCGGGCAGGCTGAAGCGCGTGGCCCCCGTCATGCCGCGATGATCATCGACGCCAACACCGGCGCCGTTCTACACAATGACGACGGCGACGAGCGCCGCCACCCAGCATCCCTCACCAAAATGATGACGCTCTATTTGACTTTCGAGACCGTCGAACTCGGGCCGGCTTTCGTTTGCCAGCCCCGTGAAGGTCAGCCAGGAGGCCGCGTCCGCGCCACCCTCGAATTTGGACCTAGAGCCTGGTGACGAAATTTCCGTCGGCGACGCCGTTCGCGCGCTCATCACCAAGTCCGCCAACGATGTGGCTGTGGCACTTGCCGAAAAGATCGGCGGCTCGCAGGCCAACTTCGTGCGCCTGATGAACGCCAAGGCCAAAGCGCTTGGCATGTCGAAAACCAATTTCGAAAATGCCTCCGGCCTTCCTGATCCCAATCAGGTGACGACGGCACGCGACATGATCACACTCGGGCTGCGTTTGCAGGACGACTTCCCGCAGCACTACCCGCTTTTTGCCATGCGTGCCTTCCATTACAGCGGCGCCTCGCACCGCAATCATAACACTCTGATGAACCGCTTGGCCGGCATCGACGGCATCAAGACTGGATATACGCGGGCCTCCGGCTTCAACCTCGTTTCTTCTTTCCGCCGGGGCGGCCGTCATCTGGTTGGCGCAGTTTTTGGCGGATCAAGTGCGGCCAGCCGTAACAGTGAAATGCGCACGCTTCTGACACGCACACTGGCCCGCGCCTCGTCGGTAAAGACGCGCAAAGCGGCGCCAATGCTGATCTCCAAACTCAAATCCGAACCAAAGCTCGCGGCGCGCCCCGCTCCCAAACCGAAGCCGGCACCGCTGACGGAACCCCATATTCAAATCGCGGCGGCGCCTCAGCCCAAGCCTAAACCAAAGCCCGCTCCTGCCGTCACTCCGGTGCCTTTACTGGCTCCTGAGCCCGTTGTGGAAGCGGCGCTGGAAGAACAACCCGCGGCAGAGCCGGCAGCGGACATTGCCGCTGCAGCTGAAACAACGCCCGCAATTCCCGTCACTGAAACTGCCGCACCCGCGCCGCTCGAAGTCGCCCGTGTGCGCCGCGTCATGGTTGAGCCACGCCAGAAAACGAAGCGTCCCAAGCCAAATCCGGATGAAACCACCGATATGGCACCTGATGAGCTTGCTATGCTCGTCAGAGAAACAATCATTGAGAAGAGCACGCCCGCCATTTCCCAGAATTCAGGCACACTAAATTCAGACACACTAAATTCAGGCACACTAAATTCAGGCACACTAAATTCAGGCACACAAAATCCAGGCACACAGATTTCCATGCTTGGTGCCGGCGATGTGGTGCCGCCCGAACCGGTTACTGAACCTGCAGCTGATCCAGTTGCGGCACCCGTAGTGGCAGCCCCCGCGCCTGTTGCGCAGCCAATGAGAGCGAAATCTGCCGGGGCCTCATCCGACGGGAGCCCAACCGCCGGGAGCCATGCAAAACTGGTCACGGCCAGTTTTACAAAGCCGGCAACTGCCACACCGCGCCAGCGTCCCGCCGCTCCTAGCGTTACCGCAGCACTTGCGCAACGCGGCATGCCGCCATCGAGCTTGCAATCCCAGGCGGCCGCTCTGCGATCCGCACCGGAACAGAAAGTTGCAGCCCTGCAGCCTTCGGCAGCCGCCGCCGCGCCCGCTGGCGCAGGGCGGTTTGAAATTCAGATCGGCGCTTACGCCAGCGTTGACGAAGCTCAGCGCAGCCTCAACGCCGTGCAAGCACGCACCGGTAATTTGCTGACAACCTATCCCTCCGTCACGCATCCTGTGACCAAGGGCGGACGGCAAGTTTTCCGCGCGCGCTTCCGCGGCTTCGACGCCAATAGCGCGGCGTCAACCTGTCAGAAATTGCGCACGCAGTCGTTCGATTGCTTCGTGATGTCGGCTGAGTAAGGCTGGCTCCTGTAAGGCTGGCCCTGCGCAGCCACACATCACTTCTGAATGATCTTCTGTGCCATCGTCACGACGTCGTCGGCCGCGAAGGGCTCAGGCACGAGCACGCCGCGCTGACAGGCGGGGCGCGCCGCCATAGCCGCCATCCAGCGATTTAAGTTGGGCAGATCATCGACCTCGACGCCAGCCCACCAGTGGATGCGCACCCATGACCAATGCGCGATGTCGGCAATCGAGTAGTCGTCTGTCAGCCACTCACGGTCCTTCAGCCGGGTATCGAGCACCCCATAAATGCGCTTCGTCTCGTTTTGATACCGGGCAATAACAGAGGGGATCTTTTCCGGAAAGTAGCGGAAAAAGACGTTGGCCTGTCCCTGCATGGGACCGGTCCCGCCCATTTGGAACATCAGCCACTGGATGACTTCAGAGCGTTTTTTAGGGTCACCCGGCATGAGCAGGCCAGTCTTTTCGGCTAAATACATGAGAATGGCACCACTCTCGAACACCGCGAAATCCCCGTTGCCGCGATCAACGATCGTTGGCGTGCGGCCGTTGGGATTGATCTTGAGGTATTCCGGCTTCTTCTGCTCGCCTGCCCCCAAATCAACTTTGTGGACCGTATAGGGCAGGCCCATTTCTTCGAGCGCAATCGAGACTTTCCAGGTGTTGGGCGTCGCGGCAGCATAGAGATCGATCATGGCAGTAACCTTTACGGGTCGAAGTGAAGGCTTAAGGTGCCAACCTAACATGATTAAGAACGGCTCGCCCATAGACCAGACCCCGCGACGAAATCCAAAGTTCATAATTCCAATCCGGCGAGCCGGCCCGTCACAGACGTTAATTGGTACGCTGATTGCAAAGGTAGGGCAGCAGCAAACCACCTAGAGAGGCTTGACAATGTTCAACAAGAAACCCGACGGCGCACCCTACCTCGTCGGCGATAACGACAAGACGGTTGGCACACCGGCCGCCCTCGCGCCTTCGGCATATGCCAACACGGCCGAATCCAATTACTCGATCATCAACGAATGGCTGACCATGAAGGGCGACCTTGAGAGCGAGGCCGACATTCTGATCCGCGGCAAAGTCATCGGAAACATCAAATGCAAAATGCTCATCATCGACGCCGGAGCGTTCGTTGAGGGCGGCATCGAAGCCGATGAAGTCGTGGTACGCGGCTCAACCAAGGGCATCATGATCGCCAAAAAAGTCCGCCTCGAAAAGAGCGCCGACGTCGATAGCGAAATCCAACATCAGAGCTTCTCGGCCGAAGAAGGCGCAAAGATCAAGGGCGCACTTCGCTATACCGACGATATGTCGAAGCGGTCCGTCGTCAGCTATGACAACAACTCGAAGAAGGCCGTAGAAAACGGCGCAGCAGCGCACTAAGGCGCTCCTAGACCTGTAAAGTTATGGCCGCCGCGGTTTTCCAATCGCGGCGGCCAAACTTTTTATAAACCAGGTAAGCCTCAGTCCTGCTCCGACAAGAGCGTGTAATTTCCGCCCGTCGCCGTGATATCTGTTGAACGCGTCCGCTCGGTTGCAAAGCGCATCACGTAATTGGGGCCACCTGCTTTGGGACCCGTTCCCGACAGTCCCTCGCCGCCAAATGGATGCACCCCCACCACCGCCCCGACTTGATTGCGATTGACGTAGAGATTGCCGACACGCGCATGCTCGGCAACGTAATTTGCCGCGCTCTCGATGCGCGAATGTAAGCCGAGGGTGAGCCCGAATCCGGTTGCGTTCAGCGCGGCAACGACCTTATCGAGATGACCGCGATCGAAGCGGATTACATGCAGGATCGGCCCAAACACCTCCCGGTCCAATCGCGAGAGTCGATCTATTTCATAGAGCGCGGGCGTTACGTAGGTTCCTGCACGGCAACTTTCCGGCACCGGCAAATCGATGATGGTGCGGCCTTCGCGTTCCATGCGGACTTTATGGCCTTCAAGCGCGTCTTGTGATGGCTCGTCAATGACTGGGCCGATGTCAGTTGCGAAATCGAGAGGATCGCCGACATCGAGCGCCTCGATCGCACCGCTCAGCATTGCCTTCACGCGCGGCGCAGCGTCATCCTGAAGGAACAGCACGCGCGCGGCAGAGCAACGCTGCCCAGCGCTATCGTAGGCCGAACGCACCGCGTCGCGCACCACCTGCTCGGGCAATGCGCTTGAATTTGCGATCATGGCGTTGAGTCCGCCAGTTTCGGCAATGAACGGAACAATGGCGCCGCGCCGGTCGGCTAAGGCGCGCTGAATGAGCCAGGCCGTCTCGCTCGATCCGGTGAAAGCGACGCCGCAAATACGGCTATCGCGCACCAGAGCGTCGCCGAGCTTGCCCGCTCCTATGACGAGTTGCAGAACGTCCTTCGGCACGCCCGCTTCGTGCATGAGTTTAACGGCCAGGAACGCCGTAATCGGCGTCTGCTCGGCAGGCTTCGCCAAAACTGGATTTCCAGCCGCAAGCGCCGCCGCCAGTTGGCCCGTAAAGATCGCGAGCGGAAAATTCCATGGACTGATGCAGGCAAAGGGTCCACGCGCGCGCAGCGTTAAGGAATTTTCCTCCCCCGTCGCCCCTTTAAGGGTGACGGGTTCCGCGAAAAGACGGCGCGCTTCTGTTGCGTAGTAACGCAAATAATCGGCGGCCTCGCGCACTTCGGCCTGTGCAGCTTCCAGTGTTTTACCGGCCTCGCGCACGAGTGATGCCATGAGCACGGCACGATCACGTTCAAAGAGGTCGGCCGAGAGTTCAAGCAGACGGGCGCGCGTTCCGGCTTCAGTCATGTCCCAGCGATGCGCGGCGCCTGCGGCCGAGGCAATAGCCTCTTCAAGCTGAGCTGGCGTCGCGAGACGAACGGTACCAACCCGCTCGCGCCGGTCATGGGGCGACAAAATGAGAGCCGCCGCTTCACCTCCCGCTGTTGCTGTTCCGTTGACGATTGGTCCGGCAGCAAACGGCACCTTCAGTACTTTTGAAATGTCGTTGAGCAGTGTGGTGCGCGTTCCGGTTTCCGTCAGCGCCAATCCCGAACTTGCCTTGCGCGCGGGCCAAAAAATCTCGCGCGGACGAGCCAGTAGTGGCTTGCGATCGCCAGCCACGCGCTCGCGTTCGGCAATCTCAGCCGGATCGGCAATAATGTCGCCAGCAGGCGTTTCGTCGTCTGCTAATCGATTTATAAAGGACGTGTTGGCACCATTCTCGAGCAAACGGCGCACCAAATAACCCAGCAGATCTTCATGCCCGCCGACAGGCGCATATATCCGGCATGGCCGCGCCGATTTTTCATCCGCTAGAACTTCTTCATAGAGCGCTTCTCCCATGCCGTGGAGGCGCTGATATTCATAGGGTACGGCACTTCCCGCGACACGCGCCGAAGCAATGGCGTGCGCGTTGTGCGTCCCAAACTGCGGGTAAAACGATATTGGGTCCGTGATCAGGAAACGCATTGCGGCGAGATAGGAGACGTCGGTGTGCAATTTGCGCGAGAACACCGGATAATCTGAAAGTCCGCGTTCCTGCGCCCATTTGATTTCGCTGTCCCAGTAAGCGCCTTTAACAAGGCGCACGGGCACACGCTTGGCTGACTGTTCCGCGAGCCGGCGCACCCAGCGCAGCAAAGGAATAGCGCGCTTGCCGTAAGCCTGCACCGCGAGGCCCAGCCCATGCCAACCATCGAGTGCGGGATTGAGTAGCGTTTCGCCAAACAACTGCGCAGTCATATCAAGCCGGTCCTGCTCCTCGGCATCGATGGTGAGCCCAAGTCCTTGAGCGCGCGCTGCACGCGCGAGCGTCAACAGTTTCGGGCTTAACTCCGACGCGAGCCGCTTTTCTTTGCCGGGCTCAAAACGCGGATGCAGAGCCGAGAGTTTGACCGAGATCGAGGGGCGCGCGAAAATTGCTTCAAAGTTTGTATCTTTAAACGTCTCTGCGGCTGCACCTACCGCTTCGATGGCGTCCATGTAGCGCTGGTAGTAGCGCTCCGCATCGCGCTCGGAACGCGCGGCCTCGCCAAGCATGTCATAAGAAAACCGGTAGCCTTTGGCCTCTAGCGGTTTGGCACGAAGCAGCGCGCCTTGAATGGTCGCACCAAGCACAAACTGTTCGCCCAAAAGCTTGACGGCATGGCGCACTGCCTGCCGGATAACCGGCTCGCCCGAACGGGCAACCAGGCGCTTCATGGATTGCAGCGGATTGCTACCCTTGGCGTCACGCAACTTGACGATGCGCCCCGTGAGCATCAAGCCCCAAGTCGAAGCGTTGACGAAAAGACTTTCCGAAGCGCCGAGATGCTTTTCCCATGCGCCGCCCGAAATCTGATCGGCGATAAAGTCGTCAGCCGTCTCGCTGTCGGGAATGCGCAAAAGCGCTTCCGCAAGACACATCAGAATGACGCCTTCGTCGCTCGCAAGGCCATACTCGTGCATAAAGGCGTCGATGCCGGCATGCTTACCCTTGTTGGTGCGCGCGGCAAGTACCAAGCGGCGCGCATAGTCGCTGGCGCGGCGCCGTTCGTCTTCGGTGAAAACGGCGCGCTCGATCAAGCCACCGGCCAGGCGGCGCTCATCCATCAAATAATGAGCGGCGATTTCGTCCCGCGCCGGCAAATTCCGGGGCGACGCCGATTCGCGCTTCAAGGCCGAGGCCATGCAGTCTCCTTCATTGGGCCATAGGAGTGGGGGCAATGGAGAACGCACACAATTCGTATATGAACTAGAGACTAGCAGATAACCAACGCGAATGGGGACCCTTGACGGAGCGCCCAGAAGCCGCGCACGAATATCCCCATCGGGGCAACATTAGAAGGCGCGAACGTGGGCGAGAAAGTCAAAATCATCCGGACGGTCGGCGAACTACGCAAGCAGACCGCCAAGTGGCGCGAATCGGGCAAGTCCATCGCCCTGGTGCCAACCATGGGCGCGTTGCACGAGGGACATCTGTCGCTCGTCAAGCTGGCGGCCAAAAAAGCCGACAAGGTTGTGGTTTCCATTTTCGTCAACCCAACGCAGTTTGGACCCAACGAGGATCTGGCCCGTTACCCGCGTGACGAGGTGGGCGACCTGAAGAAACTGAGCACGTCCGGCTGCGACCTCGTGTGGACACCAAGCGCCGCCGAAATGTACCCCGAGGGTTTCTCAACCCGCGTCACACCCGGCAGCGCTGCCGAGGGCTTAGAGGGTGCATTCCGCCCACACCATTTCGGCGGTGTCGCAACCGTGTGCTGCAAGCTGTTCAGCCAGGTGACACCCGACGTCGCGATCTTTGGGCAGAAGGACTATCAGCAGTTGTGCGTATTGCTGCAAATGGTGCGCGATCTTAATCTGCCGCTGAAAATTACCGGCGCGCCCACGCGGCGCGAAAAAGACGGCCTCGCCATGTCCTCGCGCAACGCCTATTTGACGCCAGAGGAACGCGAGATTGCACCAAGGCTTTATGCGGCGCTGTCGGAACTCGCCGAACGCATTGGCGGCGGAGCGGATATCATCAGTTCGGTTGCCAACGCTAAACTCAAGCTCAAGGCGGCCGGATTTCAGAACATCGATTATGTTGAAGTGCGCGACGCAGAAACGCTTCAGTCCGTCGATTCCAAGTCCGATAGGCCGCTCCGCATCCTCGCGGCGGTGTGGCTTGGGAAAACAAGGCTGATCGATAACGCCGGGATCGCGGTAGAATAGCCATCCGCACATCACCGGCGCATCGATTCCTCTTCCATGGGACTCCGCGGAAAAATACCGAGATTGATCAGAATTCCCTGCCCGACGCCCTCGACTTTCAAAGGCTTTCCGGTTTCTGCGGCAGGCGCAAAAAGCGACTGAATTGCCGTTTTCGGAGAAGGCGCAGGCGTGTTTGCGGGTTGCACATCTATTTTTGGCGCAGACGGCGCTTTTGCTGCAACCGGCCGGCGCGGAAATTTTTTCAGTTTAACTTGAACTTTTTTGAAACTGCGGCCTGACACGGCAGGCTTTCTCAGCTGATGCTTATGAACAATTGCCCCCGTTGCAATATTCCCTTTGCGGCTTGGCGGTTTTCCCGATTGAGCGTAGCGGTCTGTGGCGTCATCACTCACGGCAGCCACCAGCGGCAATCTTTTGACCTGCAGTTCCATGCCGCCCGTCGCCACGCCGCTTGCGTCGAAAATCTCGATACCAGCTTTAATGTCCGGCCCGGCGTCGCCGGGTAATGTGAGCGTCAAATCCTTTAGGTCGGCTTGTGCCAATGCCCATTCGGTTGGCGATACGCGCGTTCCTGCAGAAAGCGTACTATCCGCAGGTAGATCGCGCACCACGACGAGCCCAAGAGCGTCGAAGGCATTTGCCCGGGAGTTGACCTCGGGAGCGCGCATTCCGGACTCGTCAGCCATCGATGCTGACCCGGCCGCCGGATCGGCGCTCTCTTGCGCTTCGCTTGGCACACGGTTCCCGGGCGGCGCCGCTCCAAAAAATCTGAGACGCGGAGCAAAGTCGAAACGCACATCGACTTGACCCGAGGCTTCGGGCGCAGCAAACTTTTGAGCGATGTCGTCGGCGGCTGAATTCCGGTTGCCGTTCGCGGGCGCGAACTCGGCAAGTTTAACAGAGGCGGCAGCGGCCAGCAGGAGCCCGAGGAGTATAGAAAGGTCAAAAACGAGAGATGTTTGACGCGCCGTCAACCGCACATCGTCAATGAGCGCGGCAACGGCGCTCCAATTGGACCTGCCTCCGCGTAGGGCTGCGATGGCTGAGGCGGTTTCGTTAGACTTAATGCGGCTGAGGCTAGACATGGCCAAAGCCCGAATATCAAAAAGCAAGACGCGGGGCGCAAACATATTAATCTCTCCAGCGACATGACAACACTTGTTGCTGCCCGGAAAAGGCCAAGCCTCATCCAGGTCGCATCGTCATTTCTCTTGTCCGCTCTGGCGTTCGCAGGTCAGAAAATCTTGTTAACCCGCAGCAAAATCCTCAATTCGAACGCTCAATTTCCAACATAAATGGTCACGCGCAATTAACCCAGATCGGTTGATGAATCTTGGTTGAGGCTTGATTAATCGATTGCGCGAAATTGGAAGGATCGGCTGTGCGTTCGGCCATGACGGCCCGGGTGCGCAAGATATGAATTCGCCGAACGGTGGAACGAGTGTCGAAGCAAAGCCTGCAGGGATGGACGCCACGTTCTCCACCGGTAGATCGCACAAATACACGGCGCAGTACGCTCGTACCGACTGATACTATTGGACTTTAACAAACTCTGGGCGTTGCCGTGCGGCCACAAGTCCGCGCCAGGCATAGTCGCGTGGCCTCCGGACGCGCTATAAGGACCCAATCAGATTCGCCTGTGCGGCCGGACGCGGCCTCGTTGTGCGTGCCGCCAATCCAAATTGTGTAGCGTTTACACAAAGAGAATTGAGCCGCCGCACCTCAACCGGAATACGCCCGCATGGCCAAACCTCTGAGCGACCTATTCTCTGACCTTGAGAGCGAGATGACCGATAAATCGTCGCGTACGAAACGATCTGCTGAATCCGCCGGCTACTCCGAAGATCACATCGAAGTCCTGGAAGGCCTCGAGCCCGTGCGCCGCCGCCCCGGCATGTACATCGGCGGCACGGACGAAAAAGCCATGCACCATCTCTTCGCCGAGGTGATCGACAACTCCATGGACGAAGCCGTTGCCGGGCACGCGTCATGGATCGAGGTTGAGCTTGCGGCGGACGGATTCTTGTCCGTCACCGATAACGGCCGCGGCATTCCCGTTGGTCCGCACCCTAAATTCAAAACCAAAAGCGCGCTCGAAGTCGTCATGACCATCCTGCACGCGGGCGGCAAATTCGACAGCAAGGCCTACAACACCTCCGGCGGCTTGCACGGCGTCGGCGTCTCGGTTGTTAATGCGTTGTCCGAAACACTCGAAGTGCAGGTGGCGCGCGACCAGCAGCTCTACCGCATGGTCTTCGCTCGCGGCGAACCGCAAACCAAGCTCGAAAAGCTTGGCAGCATCATGAACCGGCGCGGCACCAAAGTCCGCTTCAAGCCGGACGAGAAAATTTTCGGCAAGGGTTGCGCCTTCAAACCCGCGCGGCTGCTCAAGATGGCGCGCTCGAAAGCCTATCTTTTCGGCGGCGTTGAAATCCGCTGGAAATGCGACCCCGCGCTCATCAAGGATGAGACGCCCGCAGAGGCCGTATTCCATTTCCCAGGCGGTTTGAGCGATTATCTCAACGAAGCCATCGAGGGCCAGACCAAAGTTACCAAGGAAATCTTCGCCGGGCGGGTCGAGAAAGAGAAAGGCCACGGTTCGGTCGAATGGGCGTGCGCCTGGATTGCGGATGAAGACGGCTTCTCGACCTCGTATTGCAACACCATTCCGACCGCAGACGGCGGCACGCACGAAAACGGTTTGCGCCAAGCGCTCTACAAGGGGCTGCGCGCTTACGGCGAACTGACGAACAATAAAAAGGCCGTGCAGATTACCTCGGAAGACGTCATGAGTACGGCGGCTTCCATGCTGTCGGTGTTTATTCGCGAACCTGAATTCCAGGGGCAAACGAAAGACAGGTTAGCTACCGTTGAAGCGACGAAAATCGTCGAGACCGCCGTGCGTGACGCCTTCGATCACTGGCTGGCCGATAGCCCGCAGCAGGCAACGCGGCTGCTTGAATGGTGCGTCGATCAATCAGAAGAACGCTTGAAGCGGCGCCGCGAAAAGGAAGTCGGACGCCAATCCGCAACGCGCAAGTTACGCCTTCCGGGAAAACTTGCCGATTGCTCGATCCAATCTGCAGCGGGCACGGAAATCTTCATCGTCGAAGGCGACTCGGCCGGCGGCTCGGCAAAAAGCGCTCGCGATCGCGAGACACAGGCGATTTATCCCTTGCGCGGCAAGATTTTGAACGTCGCGAATGCCACGAGCGCAAAACTCTCGCAGAACGAAGCGCTGTCAAACCTGATGCTGGCCCTCGGCGTCGGCACCGGCTCTAAATACCGCGACGAAGACTTGCGCTATGAGCGCGTCATCCTGATGACCGACGCCGACGTCGATGGCGCCCACATTGCGGCTCTCCTCATCACGTTCTTCTATCAGGAAATGCCGGAACTGATTGAACAAGGACACTTGTTCCTCGCCGTGCCGCCTTTGTATCGTCTGACCCACGGCGCCAAATCGTTCTATGCACGTGACGAAAAGCACCGCGACGAACTGATCAAGAAAGAATTCGCGGCCAACGCCAAAGTTGAGGTCAATCGCTTCAAGGGGCTTGGCGAGATGAATGCGCCGCAGCTCAAAGAAACGACCATGGACCCGAAGAAGCGGCTGCTGCTCCGCGTCGATATCGGCGAGGGCGACAAGAGCACGTTAGCCGAAACCGTCAACGCGCTGATGGGCTCCAAGCCCGAAGCCCGCTTCCGCTTCATCCAAGACCGCGCCGCATTCGCGAAGGATTTGGATATTTAGGCGGACCAATCGCAAGCAGAGTGTCTCGCTGCTGGTTTTAGCATGCCCGCGCGAACGGGCAATCTCCAGCCGGGCGGATCGTCAGTTGAGCCAAAGCTCGCCCGACCCGCATCTTGGTTAACGCAGCATTTTCTGGGGCCCATGTCATCTGCCTCGCACTTTTCATGAGGTAGGCCTATCATCTCGCCAACAGCCGCGTGTGATTCGCGAGCTGGGGGTGGACGATTGGTGGCTGGGATTTGCATTCGGAAGTGACTTGTCGGCAGTGCAATTCCGGCTTCTGGGGAAGACAATCTAAGGAGCTAACTCACATGAACTCGAAAGCACTCGGCGCCGAATTTGTCGGCACGTTTTTACTTGTCTCGGCCGTACTCGGCGCAGCACTCTTCTCGTTTCCAAATGCCGGCATTCTGGGCGTCGCACTCTCGATCGGCTTGACCGTCATGGCGACGGCCTATGCCATCGGACACGTCTCGGGCGGGCACTATAATCCGGCCGTAACGCTTGGACTTGTCACGGCAGGCCGCTTCCCGTCCACCAATGCTCTGAGCTATGTCCTCGCACAAATTCTCGGCGGCGTGGCCGCAGCTTTTCTCTTCAGCACCATCGCCAGCGGTAAAGCAGGCTTCACGACAGGCAACTTCGCCTCCAATATGTTTGGCGGAGACGGCTACTCTGCAACGAGTGTGTTTATGATCGAAGCCTTGTTAACTGCGCTGCTTATGCTGATCATCATGGGCGTGACGCGCAAAAACGGGCCTTCGACCATGGCGCCGCTTGCCATCGGTGCTACTCTCACGGCGATCCACCTCATGGCGATCCCTGTCTCAAATGCCTCGGTCAATCCAGCTCGCAGCCTCGCGACGGCACTGATTGCTGGCGGCGTCCCACTGCAGCAGGTTTGGCTGTTCATTGCCGCGCCGATCGTCGGTGCGGTGGCCGGGGGCCTTCTCGGCCGCTGGCTCGTTGATGAGTGATCTTAGTTTGATGGGTCAACACTTTGTTTTGGGGGGCGGCTTAAGGGCCGCCCTTTTTCTTTGCGCATTGCCAGCCCGACGTGGCCCAATCGCCGCAGGCCGCGCAAAGGGCCAAGGGCACATAATGGTTTTCCTTGCGTCCAAACCCCAGGTATGCGAGCACCGGAACGTGCCGGAGCGCAGGGGATCGATTCAGGTTTTTTCTGTATTTTCGATCCATCTCCCCCTATTTCGCTTAGGTCCTTTTCGGCACAGTGTCCCCCTGCGCTCTCGTTCTATGCAGCTTGGTGCCAAAGCGCCGGGCTAGGGAGAGTATGCAGATGGAGACGTATTCGTTTGGAAACCAAGACGTTCGCTGACTTAGGCCTATCGCCCAAGGTACAGGCCGCTATCACAGCTGCCGGATACACGATCCCTACGCCTATTCAGGCCGCTGCAATCCCCGTCGCCGTCACGGGCCGGGACGTTCTCGGCATTGCGCAAACCGGCACCGGTAAGACTGCCTCGTTTGTTCTGCCCATGATCTCGCGGCTGGAGACGGGCAGGGCCCGGGCGCGCATGCCGCGCTCGCTCATCATGGCGCCGACCAGGGAGCTTGCCACGCAGGTGGCACAGAGCTTCGAGAAGTACGGCGTCAATCACAAACTCGACGTGGCGCTGTTGATTGGCGGCACAGACATGGACAAGCAGATTCAAAAACTGGATCGCGGAGTCGATGTTCTCGTCGCAACGCCCGGACGCCTGCTCGATCATTTCGGGCGCGGGCGCATCATGCTAATGGGCGTCGAGATCCTCGTCATCGACGAAGCCGACCGCATGCTCGACATGGGGTTTATTCCTGACATCGAGAAAATCTGCAAGCTGCTGCCGCCGAAACGTCAGACGCTGTTCTTCTCGGCGACCATGCCGCCTGAGATCACGCGGCTCGTCAGCCAATTCCTGCGCGATCCCTTGCGCGTCGAAGTCGCAAAGCCCGCAACCACGGCCAAGACCATCACTCAGCGCTTCAAGTTCTGTCCCGATGGGGAAGATTACGCCAAGCGCGAAGTGCTGCGCGAATTGATCAAAACGGGCAACGTCAAGAACGCTATCATCTTCTGCAACCGAAAACGCGACGTCGCAGTGCTCCACAAATCTTTGGCGAAGCACGGCTTCAACGCTGGCGCTCTGCACGGCGACATGGAACAGTCGGCACGCACACAGACCCTCGACAAATTCCGGGCCGGCGAAATCATGCTGCTGGCGGCATCCGACGTTGCCGCCCGCGGTCTCGATATTCCCGACGTCAGCCACGTCTTCAATTTCGATCTGCCCTGGGCGCCGGACGATTACGTGCACCGCATTGGACGCACGGGTCGGGCCGGTAAAGAAGGATATGCCGCGTCTCTGGTCGGCGCCGAAGATCTGAAATCCCTCAAAGACATCGAAAAAATGCTTGGCGAGCCTGTCGAATGGCTAGGCGATCCGCCCAGCGAAGAAGATTACGCCTCGGGCGGCAAACGCCGCCGTGGCGGGCGATTTGGCAAGGGTGCTGCCAGTGGTGGTGATGACCGTGGCAGGGGACGAGCGCCTTCCGGTCGTGGCGGCCGGCCTGACGCACGCGCAGATCGCGGCCCGCAGGAACCTCGTGGACCACGTCCTGAACGGCAAGACCGCCCCGATCAACGCCCGGCTGTACCGGATCGCACTCCAGAGCGCGCCAAGGAGCGGATCTGGGCACAGCAGCCCGGCAGCGACCAGCCACAGATTGACGCCACACCGCTAGCACCCAGCACAGAAGCCCGGGCAGCAAGCCCACGTGTACATCGGGAGCCGCGAGAGCAGCGCGAGCCGAGGGCACCAAGAGAACAACGCGAAGCGAGAGAGCCGCGAGAACAACGCGAACCGAGGGCGCAGCGCGTGCAGAAAGATACGCCACAACCAACTGATCCTCGCACCAGCGAAAGCCCGCGCGGCGAGCAGCGTCCACGCCGTCCAGAGCGCGAGAAGCGCCCCGACAGCTGGGCCGATGCGCCGGCGAAAAATGACAAGCGCGAACCGCGCAAGGATCAGCCGCGCAGCGCTGAACCGAAGCCCCACCAGCAGCAACAGCCGGGTGGCCGCGTCGGTTTTGCCGACAGTGTGCCAGCCTTCATGCGCAAGCCGCCTCGGCCATCAAAGACGCCCAGCGGCCGTTAAGGGCGAACGAGCCTTAGCGGGGCTTGCTTTTACTGCTTGATGCTTTCGACGCTGGCTTCTTTGAGGCCGGCGTTTCTTTCACGCTACGGCCTGGTGCGGACTTGGGCTTTGTCTTCTTTGCCGCCACAGCTCGCGCGACTATGAGTGCGGCGCGCGCCCAATCGAGCATTTCATCAGGTTCGTCATAAAGCCGTTCAGGGATTCGCCAATACGACATCGTCACGGGCCGGGTTTGACCCTCGTACACAAATGGCCCCTGCCCTTCGACTTCAAACATGGCCTTAGTTAAATCGTCGGCTTTGAAATAGACAATGTCATCATCGATCAGACCGACAGCAGCGCCGTTAATATAGACCATGGCGCCACCAAACATGCGCCTGACCGACACGGCGCCGAGCGGGGCCAAAGTCTCTTTCAGAAATTCAATGATACTATCGCTGGTTGGCATGAGGGCGCGCTCCGCCCGCTGTGATGGACTTAGTGCGAAGCCGGGCCAAAGCCCTCGGGCGTGGCAGGCTGCAGTTCAACGCTCTCGCCGCAGCCACAAGAACTCTTCTGGTTCGGATTGTTGAACACGAACTGCGACGCGAGCTTGTCGGTCTTGAAATCCATCTCGGTGCCGAGCAAATACATGACGGCGGCAGGCTCGATCAGAACGACGGCGCCCTTTTCTTCAATGACCTCGTCGAACTTACCGACCTCTTCGGCCCAGCTCATGGTGTATTCCATACCCGCGCAGCCGCCTTTTTTGATGCCTATCTTCAAACCCTTGACGCCGGGCTTGGCCGACATAAGAGATGTGACGCGCGCGGCGGCGGCGTCCGTCAGGGTCATAACTTTGGGCATCATGCGCAGTGAGGGCATCGTGTTCGACCTTCCGAGGCGTTCGAAGACACTATATGGGCATTCCGCATTAGTTTACGAGATCCAACCTTAGAACATGTTTACGGCAAGCTGAGCTTCGTCCGACATGCGGCTTTTGTCCCAAGGCGGGTCAAAAGTCAGCCTCACCTTGACGTTGTTGACGCCGGCAACCGTACCGACGGCCGCTTCGACCCAGCCCGGCATTTCGGCCGCTACGGGGCACCCAGGCGACGTCAACGTCATCTCGACATCGACATTGCGGTCGTCATCGACATCGACCTTGTAGATCAGGCCCAGCTCATAGATGTCGGCCGGGATTTCCGGATCGTAGACGGTCTTCAAGGCCGCGACGATGTCTGTCGTCAGCCGGTCAATTTCTTCCGGAGGCAGAGGATTGGCCGTTGTGGATTTGACTTCAGCCGGTGCAACCGCCGGTGTCTTGACCGGCTCCATTTCTCTCAGATCTTCGTCAGTTGTGATGTCCATGGCGTTTGGTCCTTTACGCAAACAGGTCGTGCGCTTTGACCAGCGCTGCAGTCAGGGCATCCACTTCGGCGCGTGTATTGTACATCGCAAATGAGGCGCGGCAGGTGGCGGTGACACCGAGACGCTCCATCAACGGCTGCGCGCAATGGTGGCCAGCCCGGATTGCAACACCCGAACGGTCGATAATTGTCGAGACGTCGTGCGGGTGCAACCCATCGATTGTGAATGAAAAGATCGCACCCTTCCCCGGCGCCGTGCCATGCAATTTCAGCCACGGCAACGCCGCCATTCTCTCTTGAGCATACAGCGCCAGATCGGCTTCGTGGCGGGCGATCTTATCGCGTCCGGCCTGCATCATGTAATTGAGCGCCACACCGAGCCCGATGGCCTCGACAATGGCAGGCGTACCGGCTTCGAATTTATGCGGCGCCTTGTTGTAGGTCACGCGATCAACAGCGACGGTCTCGATCATATCCCCGCCGCCTTCATAAGGCGGCAGCGCGTCGAGATGGTGTTTCTTGGCATAGAGCACGCCGATGCCGGTCGGCCCATAGGTTTTGTGGCCGGTGAATACATAGAAATCGGCGTCGAGATCGCGCACATCAACCGGCATGTGAACCACGGCCTGGCTGCCATCGACCAGCACCGGGACGCCCTTGGCGTGAGCAATGCGGATGATGTCTTTGACCGGATTGACGGTGCCAAGCACATTCGACATGTGCGTGATAGCGACGATCTTGGTCTTCTTGGTGATCATCCGGTCGAGTTCATCGATCAGAAGTTCGCCGCGATCGCTCATCGGCAGCCACTTCAACACCGCGCCTTGCCGCTCGCGCAGAAAATGCCAGGGGACGATATTGGCGTGATGCTCCATAATCGAGAGCACGATTTCGTCGCCTTCGCCGATCTCTTGTTGTCCCAGAACGTTAGCCACCAGATTGATGGCACTTGTGGCATTGCGCGTGAAAACGATTTCCTCAACGCTGCCGGCGTTCAAAAACCGGCGCACAGTCTCTCGCGCGGCTTCGAAGTTTTCCGTCGCCGCGTTTGAGAGGTGGTGCAGTCCGCGATGCACGTTGGCATATTCGAAGCGGTAGGCATGATCCATGGCTTCGATGACCGAGCGCGGCTTCTGCGCAGAAGCCCCGCTGTCGAGATAAACAAGCGGCTTGCCGTGGACTTCGCGATAGAGGATCGGGAAGTCGGCGCGAATACGCTCGACGTCGTAGCCCGCCACACCCGATGCCGGTCCTGCTTTTGCAACCGCTCTTGCTTCGCTACCCATTGCGGGGCTCCTTCAATTAGTCTTCCGTAACGCGCCCATACGTCACGCAACAATGCCGTTACGCACCAAGCCAAGCCGTCGCCATGGTCTGCAAGGCCGTCCGCAGTTCCTCGTGCTCCACCTTGTCGATGGCTTCACCGATAAACAACTCAATCAACAGTGCCCGCGCTTCATTTTCAGGGATACCGCGCGACTTGCAATAGAACAGGAGATCCTCGTCCAACTCCGCCGACGTCGTGCCGTGACCGCAAACAACGTCATCGGCATAAATCTCAAGTTCGGGCTTGGAATCGAATTCAGCGTCCGGCGACAACATAAGGGCCTGGGCCATCTGCTTACCGTCGGTCTTTTGCGCATTAGGGCGAACGATCACCTTGCCTTGGAAAATGCCGCGGGCATGGCCGTCAAGCACGCCCTTGAACAGTTCCCGGCTTTCGCAATGGGGCACCGCGTGATCGACCACCAGAGTTGTATCGATATGCTCGCCCCCGCGCGCGAGGAATGCGCCAGAAAGATCAAGCTTGCCGCCCTCACCCTTGTAGGTGGCAAAGATCTGGTTGCGCGCAAGACCCTGGCCCGACGTGTACTGGAACCCGCGATAGCTGGCGTCACGTCCGAGCGAAATGTTCCAATTGGAGAGATGAACCGCCTTGCCGTGATCGGCGGCGACTTTGAAATGCGCGACTGTCGCGCCATCTCCAACACTCAACTCGGTCAGGGCGTTGACTTGGCTGTCGTGGGTTGAACCCGGCACGGCCACGTGTGCCTCGATGATCGTTGCCGTCGCGCCGTTACCGATTGTAATCACATTGCGTACGGTCGTGGCGAGCGCGTCTTTGCCCGAGCGCACGAAAACAATGAGCAACGGCTTATCGAGCCGCGCGCCGGCCGCAACATCGACAACCGCGCCGTCTGTCACAAAGGCTGTGTTGAGCGTCATGGTGGCATCGCGTTCGCCACCGGCGATGGCTACGAGGCCATTGGCCACTTTTTCGGGCGCAGCTGCCAGTGCTCCAGCCAGAGGCTTCACTTCGATGCCAGTTGCGCCTTGCAGATCTGAGAGCGCCGCGCAGCAGTGGCCGTTGACGAAGGCAATGCGATGCACATCGACGTCCGTCAGCGGCCCAAGCGCGACAATCAATTCGGCAACCGTCGTCTTCCCCGCGACATCGTTTTCAAGCGCCGGCCGGAAGGCTTCTTTCAGGCTGTTGCGCAGGTCGGTGTATTTCCATTCTTCGACGCGGCGGTGTGGCAGGCCGGCAGCCGAGAACCGGCCGATCGCTGCAGCACGAGCGGCCGTCACGACGGCGTTGCCCGGAAGCAGCGGCGCGGATGCGGCGAACGCTTCTGTCAGCGCCTGCTCCGCTTTCGTTTTCATGATCGCTACGTTCATATTACGCTGCCTTGCCGGTATAATCTGCGTAACCCGACTTCTCGAGTTCGAGCGCCAATTCCTTGCCGCCGGTCTTTTGGATTTTGCCGTCGGCCAGCACGTGCACCTTATCGGGCACGATGTAGTTCAACAGGCGCTGATAGTGGGTGATGACGAGGAACGCGCGGTCTTTATCGCGCAACGCGTTGACGCCTTCCGAGACGATGCGCAGCGCGTCGATATCGAGGCCAGAGTCGGTTTCATCAAGCACGCACAGCGTCGGCTCCAGCAGCGCCATCTGCAGGATTTCCGAGCGCTTCTTTTCGCCGCCCGAAAAGCCGACATTGACGGGGCGCTTCAGCATCTCGACGTCGATATTGAGCTTGGCGCCCTTTTCCTTGATGAGCTTCATGAAGGCGGCGACGTTGACTTCCGCTTCGCCGCGCTTCTTCTTCACAGCGTTGAGTGCCGTGCGCAGGAACGTCAGCCCCGCGACGCCTGGGATTTCCATTGGGTACTGGAAGGCCAGGAACACGCCCTTAGCGGCGCGCTCGTCGGGCTGCCATCTCCAAGATGCTTTCGCCGTTCCACAGGATATCTCCGTCGGTCACTTCGTAACCGGCGCGGCCGGCGAGCACGTAGGCAAGCGTGGATTTGCCTGAGCCGTTCGGGCCCATGATGGCGTGCACTTCGCCCTTCGGCACTTTGAGGGACAGACCCTTGAGGATCGCCTTGTCTTCATCCGCGAGCTTCACGTGCAGGTTTTTAATTTCGAGCATTTAAATTCAACTCCGAGTTCTTCACTTGCTGAACGGTGTCTGACCCTCGGGGTCTGACACCGCTGCACGTTCTTTGTTTCCTGGTGTCAGACCCGGAGGGTCAGACACCTTGCCGCGCGTAACCCAACAGCTTTGTTCAACGTCTCTGGTCTTGATTGTTGGGTTTCGGCCGAGTGCAGTGAAGCCTCTACCCAACCTACAATTCTAGCTCTTGGCCCTATCCGACCGAACCTTCCAAACTAATCCCGATCAGCTTCTGCGTCTCCGCCATGAACTCCATCGGCAGATGCTGCAGCACGTCGCGCACGAAGCCGTTGACGACGAGCGCAATGGCTTCTTCTTTCGACAGGCCGCGCTGCTGGCAATAAAACAGCGTGTCGTCGGAAATTTTCGAGGTCGTCGCTTCATGTTCGAAATGCGCACTCGAATTCTTGGCTTCGAGGTAGGGCACGGTATGCGCGCCGCACTTGTCGCCAATTAGCAAACTATCGCAGTTCGTGAAGTTCCTGACGCCCGTTGCCTTGCGATGCGCCGAGACGAGCCCACGATAGGTGTTCTGCGAATGACCTGCAGCGATGCCCTTGGAGATGATGCGGCTTGAAGAGTTCTTGCCCAAGTGGATCATCTTGGTGCCGCTATCGACCTGCTGATAGCCGTTCGAAACCGCGATCGAATAAAATTCGCCTCGGGAATAATCGCCGCGCAGAATGCAGCTCGGATACTTCCAGGTGATCGCGGAACCCGTCTCGACCTGCGTCCAGGAAATCTTCGAGTGATGTCCGCGGCAATCGCCGCGCTTGGTCACGAAGTTGTAAATCCCGCCCTTGCCGTTCTTATCGCCCGGATACCAGTTCTGCACGGTCGAGTATTTGATCTCGGCTTCGTCCAAGCGCGACGAGTTCGACGACGGCGGCGTGCAGCTGATTTTCGTCGCGCATTGGCGCCGTGCAACCTTCGAGATAGCTGACGAAAGACCCGCGTTCCGCAATGATGAGCGTGCGCTCGAACTGGCCGGTTTCCTTTTCATTGATGCGGAAGTAAGTCGAGAGCTCCATCGGGCATCTGACGCCCGGCGGAATGTAGACAAACGACCCATCCGAGAACACGGCCGAGTTCAGCGCCGCGTAATAGTTGTCGGACTGCGGCACGACGATGCCTAAATACTTCTTCACGAGTTCGGGGTGCTCGCGCACCGCTTCCGAAAACGAGCAGAAAATCACGCCGGCTTTCTTGAGTTCTTCCTTGAAGGTCGTGACGACCGAGACGCTGTCGATGACGGCGTCAACTGCAACGCGCGAGCCCTGGACGCCAGCGAGAATAGCTTGCTCCTTCAGCGGCACGCCGAGCTTTTCGTACATTTTCAAGAGTTCAGGATCGACATCGGCAAGGCTTTTCGGGCCGTCCGTCGATTTCGGTGCCGAGTAATAATGGAGATCCTGAAAATCGATCTTCGGGTAATGAACCTTGGCCCAGGTGGGTTCCGTCATAGCTTTCCAGCGCTGAAACGCTTCGAGCCGCCACGCCAGCATCCATTCCGGTTCGTTCTTGCGCGCCGAGATGTAGCGCACGGTCGATTCATCCAGACCCCGGGGCGCCTTGACGCTTTCGATGTCCGTTTCAAACCCATACTTATAAAGATCGACGTCGATCGTCTTGACTTGATCGATCGTCTCCTTAACTGCGGCCATTGTCTTTCCGTCTCCTGGTCGAGCCCTTTTGAGGCCTCATATTTATTACGCAGCGAGCGCCGATTGGCTCACAATTGTTTTCCACGCGGCAAGAAATGCCGCGATGTCGTGTTCGGTTGTCTCAGGGCCGAGGCTGACGCGAATTGCAGCGCCCGCGACCCCGGCATCAAATCCCATGCTTTGCAGAACATGGCTGGTGCCAACTTTACCTGACGAGCACGCGGCGCCGGCGCTCACTGCGATGCCTGCGAGATCGAGCTTGATCACCATGCTCTCGGCATGTTTTCCGGGAAGTGCGATGGCCGAGGTATTGGCAAGGCGAGGCGCGTCTGCGCCAATGAGGAGCGCGTTGGGTGAAAGTTTACGCACCTCAGCTTCGAGTTGGTCGCGCATCAAGACGATACGCGAGACCGCAACCAGTGCTGCATGGGCTTGCACAGCTGCCGCGCCAAATCCTGCAATGGCCGCGATGTTTTCCGTGCCTGCGCGACGGCGGCGCTCCTGGCCACCGCCGCGAACGAACGGCACCAAATCAACGTGATCGCGAATAAGAAGCGCGCCAACGCCCTTGGGCCCACCCATCTTGTGGCCGGATAAGCTGAGCGTCGTAACGCCGAGGCTTGCGAAATCTATTGGCAATCGCCCAGCCGCCTGCACCGCATCAACGTGCATGGAGAAGCCGTGCTCGCGAGCAATGGCTGCAAACTCGGCAACGGGCTGAATGACACCCGTTTCGTTGTTGGCCATCTGTAGCGCAACCAGCGTACGGCCTAATTTCTCGCCACTTTGGGCATGTCGTGCGACTTCACTGATGCGCGCGACGCCGTCTGCACCCACTGGAATTTCGATGATTTGCGCACCCGACGCCTTCGCGGGAGCCAGTACGCTGTCGTGCTCGATGCCCGCGACAAAGATCGTATCCCAGCCTTGCGCTATCGCCCAGGCATTGGCCTCGGTGGCGCCGCTCGTGAACACGACTTCTGACGGCTTCGAGCCAACCAGGCGCGCCACATCTTCACGTGCCGCTTCAATGATCCCGCGTGCGCGCCGGCCTTCGCCGTGAACCGACGAGGCGTTGCCGGTCACATCTAGCGCCGCGATCATGGCTTTGCGCGCATCGGGGTGCAGCGGCGCAGTCGCGTTATAATCGAGATAAAAACGCGGGGTTTGAAAGCGCCCCGTGGCACGCTCACTTGCGCGATTGAGGGACTGCCCTTTGCTTGCGGCGACGTCCTGCAGGGTGACCGACTTCAAGTACGACGCGGTCACGTCGCTCAAGCCCTGCCACAGCCCGTGCGTGACGCAGCGCTCGCCGCCAACGCAACCATGGCTCTCATCTGTGCAGCGGGTGAAATGCGTTTCTTCTTCGACCGCCGACATAACGTCGGCAATGGAAATCTCCGCAGCGCTACGTGCCAGGCGATAGCCGCCCGAACGTCCGCGCGCGCTGTCAACCAGCCCTGCACGGCGCAATTGAAGGAACAACTGTTCGAGATATGGAAGCGGCAGCTTTTGTTGCTCGGCGATGTGCGAGAGCGGAAGCGCAGCGTCGGTCGCGTGGCGCGCGAGTTCCGCCATCGCCATAACCGCGTAACGCCCTTTGGTATTCAGTTCCACGACCCGAAATCTCCTGGACTGGCGTCGCCCCAAATGGCGGCGCAATCCAACACACTTTCCAACACACTTGCCTTTGGCACCCAGTCTCGTGCTAAGAGACGCGCCCTGAGCTGCACTGCAACGACATGCGGCAACCCCATTCTTTCGAATAGTTCTAAACTTGCCTGCAATATGTAAATCCCGACCCCACTAGTCAAGGATAGAATTGGCGCCGCACGCGGTTGTGAATGCCGCAGTGGCAATGGCGCAAACCATCACGATCCCGAAGAGTTAAAGCCCCGAAAACTGCAGAATTTCGCAAAACTGAGAAAGTTTGAGATGCCCGAACTTATTATCAACGGTCCCGCTGGCCGCATCGAAGCGCGATACCACCACGAAACCAACGGTGACAGCCCGATTGCCCTTATTCTCCACCCCCACCCGCAGTTCGGGGGCACGATGAATAACCAGGTCGTCTATTCGCTCTACCACTCCTTCGCGGCACGAGGATTTTCGGTGCTGCGCTTCAATTTCCGCGGCGTTGGCCGCAGCCAGGGCGTTTGGGATGGCGGCCCGGGCGAACTAGCGGACGCGGCGTCTGCCCTCGATTGGCTGCAACTCGTCAAGCCGGACGCCAAGACTTGCTGGATCGCGGGCGTATCGTTTGGCACCTGGATCGCCATGCAGCTCTTGATGCGCCGGCCTGAAATCGACGGCTTTATCTGTGTCGCACCGCCGTCCAACCTCTATGACTTCTCGTTCCTCGCTCCCTGTCCGTCTTCCGGTCTGATGATCAACGGCGACAAGGACCGCGTTGTCCCAACTGCTTCGGTCGCTGAAATGTCCGTCAAGCTCAAGACCCAGAAGGGCATCAAGATCACGCATGAGATCGTGCCGGGCGCTAACCACTTCTTTGAAAACAAGACCGATGAACTCGGCAAAATCGTCGGCAGCTATGTGGACGAACGCATGTCACAGTTCGAAAAGGACCGGGCACGCGAAAAGGAACGCGAGCGCGAACGCGAATTGCAACGTGCCCGCCAGCGCGAACTCGAACGCCTTGAAGCGTCGAGCACACCTGCTGCGATTGCTTCATCCGGCGACGACGACGACGAGTGAGGGCGGAGCGTACCTAGCGCCGCAGTTGCCGGCTGCCCCACATAGCGGCGGCTGTGCCGAGCACGAGCGGACCTATACCTAAAGCCGCAACAAGCCGCCAGAACCTGCCGGGATCGCCCGCTCGCGAAACCGTTTCAGCAACGGCGTCGGCGCCAGCTCCATAACTTATGGCAATGGTCCCGCTGCCCAGCGCACTGACAAGCATAACAATGCCGAGCAACGCCGCGATGGCGCCGATGAAAACTGCGGCAGCGGCTAACCCGGCTCTGAACATTGACATTCTTCAATCCTCATTGGCTGGTTTAGGCGTCGCAAAAATATTTGTCTTAGGCTTGGCAAGCACGCCCCCGCGCATTGGCTCAGCAACGCCGGTCGTGCCTGGGAACGTGATAGGCAAGCCCTTGAGGCTGCGCACGGCAAGATAGCCCCAAGCTTCTGCCTCCAAGCTGTCGCCATTCAATCCGGCAGCTTCCGCGGGCACAACGGCACAATGCACGAGACCGGCCAGCATACTCATGAGCGTTCCATTGCGCCGCCCGCCTCCGGCGATGATCCACAGTTCCGGTTCTTCCGGCATGTGCTGGCGCGCGCGCGCAATCGTTTCCGCCGTAAACGCCGTGAGTGTGGCGGCGCCATCTTCCGCACCCAGTGCAGAAACGCAATCGAGCGAGAAAGAATTGCGATCGAATGACTTCGGCGGCGGCGCATTGAAATACGCATGATTGAGATAGGTATGCAGCACTTGAGCGTTGACGGTTCCTTGTGCCGCCATCTCGCCATCGGCGTCGTAATCGAAGGCGACTTTGGCGCGCATCCAATCGTCGATCAGCGCATTGCCTGGGCCGGTATCAAAAGCCAGCAAGCGGCCATCGCGGCCGATCCAGGTGACATTCGCCACGCCGCCGACGTTGACGATTGCGACTGGCCGCTGCGGAAGTTTCGCCGTCAACGCCTGATGATAAACCGGCACTAGCGGCGCGCCCTGCCCGCCTGCCGCAACGTCCGCCGCGCGCAAATCGTAGACGACGGGTATGCGCGTCAGATCGGCAAGCATCTCGCCGATGCCGAGTTGGAGTGTAAGCCTATCATTGGGCCGGTGCAGAACCGTCTGCCCATGGAAACCAATCACATCGATCTGATCGCGCGATATCCCCTGCTTGCGCAAAAAGTGCGACACAGCGGCGCCATGAAGCTCCGTCAATTCGCGCTCGGCGTGAGGCAAATGCGCCGGCCGGTCGCGCCGGTCCTTGATGTCTTTGGAATCTGCGATGGCCTCCAACAACAGCGCCCGCATTTCAGGGTTATATGGCAGCGTCATCGCTGGGCCGCGCACGACGTGACTTTCTCCGTCGGTCGCAATGAGCGCCACGTCGATGCCGTCGAGCGACGTCCCGCTCATCAACCCCAGCGCCTGCATAACCTTGCTCATCCAGACCTTGCCCCTAGCGCCTTCCCGTGCTCATGTCTGCCGCCTCGAACCCCAAACCGGCGCTTACTCAAAGCGCGACCCTAGACCATGGCGCAAGCGCCTCATAGCAGATAAGTTATCCCATGACCAAGCTCAAATCTGATTTTCTCAATATCCTCACTGAACGCGGGTTCATTCACCAGTCTTCGGATTTAGAGGCTCTCGACAGCAAGCAGCGGCCGGCAAACTCATTGCCTATGTCGGCTATGACTGCACGGCGCCCTCGCTGCACGTCGGCTCGCTCATCTCCATCATGATGCTCGCCTGGATGCAAAAGACCGGCGGTAAACCGATTGCGCTCATGGGCGGCGGCACCACGCGCGTTGGCGATCCTTCAGGCAAGGATGAAACGCGTCAGCTTCGCACCGTTGAAGAAATCGACGCCAACAAAAATGGCATCAAACAAGTCTTCTCGCGCTTTCTCAATTTCGGCGACGGAAAGACCGACGCCATCATGGTCGATAACGCCGAGTGGCTCGCGCCCTTGAACTACATCGATTTCCTGCGCGACGTCGGCCGGCATTTTTCCGTCAATCGCATGTTGACCATGGACAGCGCAAAAATGCGCCTGGAGCGCGAGCAAGAACTCTCGTTCATCGAATTCAACTACATGCTGCTGCAGGCCTACGATTTCGTGGAGCTCGCGCGCCGCTACGGCTGCAATTTGCAGATGGGCGGCTCGGATCAGTGGGGCAACATCGTCACTGGCATCGATCTTGGGCGGCGCATGGGTGTGAAGGAACAACTGCTCGCACTGACGTGCCCGCTTTTGACCACGGCGTCCGGCGCCAAGATGGGAAAAACCGCGTCTGGCGCAATCTGGCTCAATGAAGCGCAGCTCTCGGTCTATGATTACTGGCAATACTGGCGCAACACGGAAGACGCCGACGTCGCGCGTTTCTTGAAGCTCTTCACAATGCTGCCAATGGACGAGATCGCAAAACTTGCGAGCCTTCAAGGCGCTGACATCAACGAAGCCAAGAAGGTTTTGGCAACCGAAGCCACCGCGCTCATTCACGGGCGCGATAAGGCTGAGGCGGCGGCTGAGACAGCAAAGAAGACTTTTGAGCAAGGCATGCTTGCGGCCGATCTTCCAACCATCGAAATCAACCGGGCAGAGTTAGAGGCGGGTATTGGCATCCTCTCAGCTTTCGTCAAAGCCGGGCTCGTTGCGACGAACAGCGAAGCTCGCCGCCAAATTCAAGGTGGCGGATTGAAGGTCAACGACGCAGCCGCGACAGACGATAAAACCGCGCTGTCACTCAAGGATGCCGCAGCAAGTGGCGTCATCAAGCTTTCGCTTGGAAAGAAAAAACACGTTCTTCTAAAGCCCGTCTAGTTCACCCAACCCTAGTTCACCCAGCCTATGCAGTGAGCGCTACGGCGACGTCGTCGATGACCACCCGTCCGAAATATCGGGCGCGGTCGCAGCAGGGCGCGGCTTGCGTGCGGGTGGCGAGGCGACATCGACAGGGGGCGCGGACGCACGCACACGCTGCTCGACCGGTTTGGACGGCGCCTTCTCTTCACGCGCTTGGATCTTTGGATCATAAGGCGTCATTTCCATCAGCCCGCGCAGAATTCCCGGTGTTACGATCGAGAGCGGATTGACGAGAACCTGTGGCTGCGACATCGCGCCTTGCACCGCGAATGTGATGCCGAAAATTCCTTCGCCATGCGCGCCCGACAGGATCTGACCGAGCAAAGGAATGCCACCAAGCGCACCATTCAAACCCTGCAAAGGAATATAGGTTCCGCCGATATTGATGCGCCGCGTCTTGAAATCGGCTTTGCCGCGCATGTTGGCGCCCATGACCGGGCCTTTGACATAGGATTCTTCCAGCACGAACTGGCCGTAGCCAATGGAAAACGGCGCTTTCAGCTGATCGAAATTGAAGACTTCGCGCGTCACTTGCTTCTTGCCGCTGATCGCCGGGCGGCCCTGATCGGCGCTGCCAACGACTTCGCTGACGATGGGGTCGCCCAGCACTTTGAAATTATTGACCCACAAAATGCCGGTCTTTTCCGCGTTGCCCTTGCCATCAAGGTTGACTTCAAGCTGCAGTCTGCCGCCCTGGACATTGGGATAGAAATCCAAAAGCTTCATGGTCGCGCCGGCGTCTGTCGAATTGGCGAGCAGCCGCCGCGGACCGCCTGGCTTGGTCTCAAGCACCGCCGCAAGTGGCGCGCCTCCGTCGAGCGTGCCGCGCGCATCCAATTTCGTCAACTTTTCTGCACGCGACGAGAGCTTCAACTTCAATTCGCGCAACGAAACATCCGAGTGGCCAATGACGTTGTCGATATCGGCAGCAAGATCTATGCCGGGCGCTGGCTTCACAGGCTTCGCCTTCGGTTCGTCGCCGACCGTGAACAGCGACTTGAAGAAATCGCGGCCATCGAAGTTCTTGCCATTCGCCTTGATGTTCCAAACTCCGTCGCCGCCGCGCGTGCCTTGAACTTCGAGACGCGAGACAACATTCAACGAGAACTCTGGAAAGAAGAATTCCTTCATCTTATTGTCAGCGCCAACGCCAACCCAGCCTTCAATGGCGACGTCATCGCCAGCGACTTTGAAATTCTGCAACTCCGTCTTGTGGGACTTACCCGTCGCAATGTCTGTTTCCAGCACCGCAGGACGCCCTTGCGCCTTGCGCCACGCGATCGGCTCGATATTGAGTTCCGCATTGGTCAGATCGGCTTTGAGGTGGATGACCGGTGCAGGTCCGGCGCCTTTTTGCATTGTAACTTCTATGGGAACAACACCACTGACGAGATCGTTGATATCGAGGCCGAGCTGGTTGCGATCTGTGTCATCGAGACTGGCGGTGACTTTGACAGGCGGCTGCTGGTCTGATTGCGCGGCAAAAATGCGTTGAGCTATAATTTTGGCCGGCACGCCGTTTACGAGTAGATCTCCCTTGGCCTCCAAGGCGGCGCCGGTCAGATCAAGCGCTAGCGTGAAGCCCTGCACATCGAACTGTCCGCCAACCTTGCCAAACCGGCCGTCGGTGATTTTGGCCTTGCCTTCAATCGCAACCTCATCGGCATTGAGACCGGAAACAAGTGGCAACTTGATCTTGATTTGCGCGTCAACTTTGCCATCAGCCGCTTTCGGCAGCGGAGCGGCTTCACGCACGGGCCGGACCGGTAGCGTCTCCACCGTTTCGAGGAACGGCCCGAGCGCGGATTGCACGGAAAAAACGATTTCGCCGTCGGGACGCGGCCCCATGACGTCAGGAGACGTAAGGCGACCGCCCTTGATTGGCACTTTGCGATTGCCTTGCAGAACAGCATGAGCCTCCGGAATGGCAACTTCCAGCGCGTTATTTTCAAGCCGGATGAGTGTGCGCGGCGCAACTATAGGGACCATCCCATCCAACGCGACCATCGTCGCGTCGGCGACTTCGAACGTTGCAGAGAGCCGCTCTCCCATGTCACCCAGGTTAGGTGCTTCTCCGTGCATGAACTCGCCGCTGGCGAAGTGCACGGTCCCGCCCTTGAAATCGGCAGACGTCACGCGCTCGCCAATCCACGCTCGGGCCCCTGGAGCAAGTGCGCGAGGCCACATTGCTTTCAATGTATCGAGTGGCATGGGAGTGAATGTCACGTCGGCGCGCGAACTCTGCCCTTGTGGACCCGCTTGAGTCATAGCCTTGATGGCAATCTCGCCGCCGCCGCCTTTGATACGGAAATCGCCGATCTCGACCACGCCACGGCGCGGAATTATGGTGCCTATGACGCTCCATTGCTCGAGTGCCAAAGGCGGCAAATTGAATTCACTCGCTTCCAGGGTCCCATTTTTTCCATCCAGCGTATAGCGCCAGACGGGCGGACCCTTCTCTCCAGAAATATCCTTGGCAGAGCCGGAAAATTGGATATTGCCATCGGCCCATTTGACAGGGCTCGGCGATAGCTGCCACTGCCGCTCAATGCCATCGTAACTCAAACGAAAGAGCCCTGCCGTCAAACGGAACGGATCTGCGCTGACACCTGGTAGCACCAAACGCCCGGCTCCGGCTTCGAGGGCAATCTCGGCCTTCTCGATATCTCCTTCAATTGCCAACTCGACACTGGCATCACCCGCCACCGGCACGTCAAACATTTTGAGAAGCGCGAGTGGCGGCGCTGCGGCCGCAAGGGTTGACGGCACGAGATCGCGAATAGCGGTCTTGACTACGAGCCGGCCGGCTTTATCCGTCTCATCCGTCAGAAACGAAAAAGCCCAAGGTCCGCGGTCTGATGCAACCGTCGCACGGCCAGAAATAACACTGCGTTTGCGTTTGTGATTAAAATCGATACTTGCGTCCGTAATGCGCCACGAACTGTGCTGACCGGCATAATCGAGCACGACGGTTGCGTTCTGCATCCCGAATTCGCTGAGGTAGGATGTAGCATCCATTTTCCGGCGCGCGCGGGCAGACGACTCGCTCAATAGCTTTGCAAGATTGAGCGGTTTAGCGATGGGTTTCTCTGTCCGCGCACCGTCAGCGGCTGCAACACCTTCTGGCTTAGCCCCAGGGGGCGGCACCGTATCCTTTGACGCGACCGGCGTATTGCCGGCACCAGACTTATCCGGAGCGGAAAGTTTGGATAGGCTCATCGACAAGCCCGTTTCCTCACTAAACGCGAGGTTGATTTCAGGATCGATAAGTACGACCTTTTCCGGAACAATGCGCGCGCGCCAGAGTGCGGAGGTTGAAATACTGACCGCGGACAATGGCGCGGCGGCAACGATGGCACCCGACGCGTCCGAAAGACTCATATCGACCAAGCGGAATTCTAGTCCGCCACCGTTTGCCAGCCGGAGCTCCGCGCTTTTGATCTTGACTGTGTTGCCGTCGAGTTCTGCGTTAATGCCACGTTCAATCGGTGGCACCAGGATGTCGAATGATATCGGTCCGTGACGCAGTCGCATGGCTATCACGCCACTCGCAATGAGTGCCAACAGGGCAAGTGGCACTAATGTATATGTGAGAACCTTCCCCGCGCGCCGTGCAAGTGGCGCCGCGGCTGAAAGTGCGCGACCGATGTCGGCCGGTAACGCGGGACCGGCACGCACGTCAACCTGCCGTGCTGCACCAGGTGGACGGGCAGGCGGAAGTGGCGGCGGACGTATCCCCGTAGAGGTGCCATCCGAACGCTCTGACTTCGCAGGCTGATCTGTCGGGATCGAATTCAAAGTCTCTCCTTGCCCCGTCGCCAATCGATCAGCAAAGTACGCCCCAGCAATGGCAAATGCGCGCCGCAGCCACTGCCACGCGCGGCATAACGCAACTCAGCAACTGAACCAGTAAGCGCCACAAGCAAGTACCCGATGAATAACGACAAAAGAAAGGCACCACCCGTGACAAACGACGGCAGCAAAGCACCCGGGTTTAAGCTTCAAGACGACAGTGGAAAATCGATCGAGCTGTCAAAATTCAAGGGCAAGCCGGTCGTTTTGTATTTTTACCCCAAAGACGACACTTCGGGTTGCACGGCGGAAGCAAAAGACTTTTCCTGTTTGGCAGCTGAATTTCGAGCCGCTGGCGCAGAAATCATTGGCATTTCGCCCGACGGCCCAGAAAGCCACGCCAAATTCAAGTCCAAGCATAGCCTCGATCTAAGACTTGCCGCCGATACCGAAAAAGCCGTTGCGCAGGCCTACGGCGTCTGGGTGGAAAAATCCATGTATGGCAAGAAATACATGGGGGTGGAACGTTCCACATTCCTCATCGATAAGGCCGGCCGCATCGCCAAGAGCTGGCGTAAAGTCAGGGTGCCGGGACATGCCGGGGACGTGCTGGCTGCGGTCAAAGAACTCTGAGCCGGCACGCCGGCGCCTCAAACAGGGTAAATCGTGGACCCTCTGCCACACTCATGGCATAACACACCGATATTGGAGACCATTCCTGGGGATTACCGGTGGATAGCCGGGCTCACCTACTGACCCAGGACAAGGTTAGTGTTACGCGAATCAGCAGTGCTCGTTGCAGGCGGGAAGTGGTGCGTGCGGCTGTTTGGCGAGTGCGGGGTAGTTGCAAAAGTTGAGTTAGAGGGGAGTCACGCATGTTGCCGAATTTCCGCAGGACGGAACCAGAAACCGCACGCATTCAATCCAATCCCGCCGCCAACGATCAATTGAAGGCTTTTCCAGCGCGGCCAATCCTCGCCAGTCAGAGAGCCACTGACCGCGCGTCGGTATCCGTCATTGGACCCGATCTCGTCATCACGGGCAATCTGATGTCCAAGGGCGAGGTTCAAGTCGATGGTGTCGTTGATGGCGACATTCACGGCAGTCACGTAATCGTCGGTCAGAACGCCAATATTTCGGGCGGCATCGTCGCCGAAGAAGTCGTAATCCGCGGCCATGTCACCGGTTCAATTCGCGGCAAGCGCGTCATGCTTCAGGCGACCAGTCAGGTCGATGGCGACATCTATCACAACGCTCTATCCATCGAACAGGGAGCCTTGTTCGAAGGTAAGTCACGCCGCACAACGGATGATCCGCGCACAGGCGCAGTCGTGAACGCTCCAGCACCCGCCGCCAGGTTTGCGACCATCGAACCAGCGATGGAGCTGGAAGAATCCGAAGCGGACGTTACCATCGTTCCACCGCGCCTTCCGTCATTCAACAACTGAAGCGTGAGAAATTCTAAACTGGCTGCCAGCTCGTGACCACGAGCCGGTGGCCAGTTATTTTTTCAAACGCCCTTTCCCGGCAGGTCAGGAGAATAACCTGATGCTGCTTTGCCGCGTCTTCAAGCGCCCGGCACATTGCTTCAAGCCGCGCGTCGTCTGAATAAACCAGCGGATCGTCGAGGATCAAAGGCGTTGGTGCGCCGCGCTCGGCGATCAGCTTGGCAAAGCTCATACGCACCAACACAGCAAGCTGTTCGCGCGTTCCATCCGACAAGGTCGCGAACTCTTCCTTCTCTCCGGCGCGGCTCAATGTTTCAAGTGAGAATTTATCCCTGAAATCCAAACCAGATTCTGGGAAGAGCCGCGTGAGATAGGGTGCAATTGCACGCGTCACTGGCTCGAAGTACCTATTGCGGACATTCGTTTCGGCATCACTCAGCGTTTCGGTCAAGAGGCGCAGCGCCTCTATCTCGGAGACAAACCGGCTGACCTCTCGCTCACACCGCGCCACTTCGCCAAGCGCTTTGGGAACTTCGCCGGCACGGCCATCTTCATCGACGCCGGATTGTTCGCCTTTCAAACCTTCAAGTTGAACTGCAATGCGGCGGGCTTCAACGGCCTTGCGGGACGCCGATAGCCGTTCTGTCTCTAGTTCCGAGGAAAGGGTGCGAAAAGCAGCGTCGTCCGGCGCTGCGGCCAATGCTGCCTCGTAGTCGCGCCGCACCAATCGCGCCGCCTCTTCTCGCGCGAGCGTCTCGCGTTCAAGTTCTGCCGCACGCTCAGAAGCACCGCCAATCCGGAATTGCAAAGGTTGGCCGGATTGATTGAGACCCGCCAATTCCTGCACGAGAGTTGCGGCACCCTTCGGCGCCAGACCAGACAATCGCGCACGGGCTTTATCCAGTGCAACTGAATTTTGCGCACGTGCTTCGCCGAGCATCCGGGCCTCAGCTGGCGTTGCGACGCCAATCTCTAAGAGGCACGCCTTGAACCCCGCCTCGGCTGCTTCAAGCCGCGCTTGTGCCGCCGCCGCATTAGCCGGATCCGCTGAGATGACAGCAATTGAGCCGATGCCCTTGATCTCAATATCGAGGCGAGCCACGACGCTCAGACGGGCCGGCGCGTCGATGGCTGAGCCGCCAGCTTTTATCAGGCCTTCTGCCCCCGGCCTGGGTGAAATTTCCACCGCCGCCGACCGGCTTGAGACATGGCTTTGTGCAACAGTAACATCGCGCTCAAACTCGAACAGCCTTTGCATTCTCTGAGGTGTCGCTTTGCAAGCGTTCAAACGGTCCGCAAGAATTCGGATATCGCTTTCAAGTTCGTGAGCCGCAGATACCGCGTCCTCCAAAACGGTACGCCGTGACGCAGCGGCATGGTGCAATTCAAGCGCTTGGCGCGCGCTGGCGGCTTCCAAGTCGCGCGCTTTGAATTCAGCGGCCATCAGATCGCGGCTGGACCGCAATGTTACGGCGTCTGACAATGCCTTTTCCAGGATGCCAATACGCTGCTCACCGGCCACGCGCACGTCAGGCGATTCTAGTGCCGACAAGGCCGTAGTCATCTCCGCAATGCGCGCCATGCGTTGCTCGCTAGCGTCTGCCATCTGCTGGGCGCGCACCAAGTGGCTTCGCGCCTCATCGCGCGCCTTTAGGGCAACATCAAAAGCGCCGCCCCGTTTTGCACCCTCACGCCCGGGGGTAATCAATTCGCCGAGTGCGGCTTTGACCCGCTGATTGATACGCGCGGCGGCACCAGCTCCCGCTGCCGCCTCGACTTCGCGGCCGAGAAGTTCAATCAGAGCGGATGCTTCGCCACGCGGCTTCGGCTTTCCGGTCAAGGGATCGATATCGGGATCGGGCGGCAGGAGTGCGCGCTGCTGGCGAACCCAGACCAACCCTATCCGGCCCGGTGCCGACTGTCCCGGTCCGTCACTTGCGACGCCCGTCAGCGATGCCAGGCGCTCCTCAGCTTCGGCGGCGAGCCCGACGGCTTTCATGGACTTCAAATCCGTCAGGATCGCCGCCTTGCCGCGGCCGAACTGCTTGCGAATACGCCATTGACCCTCAGGCGTTTCAAAATCGACTTCAACCAGCGGCTCTCCGCCCGCACGCGGCCGCATTGCCTCGAGCACGGCGCCAGACGTTGCGTGACGCAGCAAAAACGCCGCTTCGAGGCCTTGAAAAATCGTCGACTTGCCGAATTCGTTCGGGCCTGAGAGTACGTTAAGGCCCGCGTCAAACCCCTCGATGGCAATGGGGGCGCTAAAGCGCCGGAAAGACGCAAGGCGGAGTGCCAGAATTCTCATACGTGCGTCTCGCGATCTTCCGCGACGAACGCGAACAAACGGCGCAGACGCGAGTTCAGCAGCATTTTTTTGAGGGTGAGACGGATCCTGCGCAATAGCCGCGAGTTGGCGCGCGGCAGCGGTCAACACGCCGCCCTGCGTACCATCATGTCCCGCAACACGATCGAGGCTTTCGAGTTCTGCGCCTGTCGCAGTGACGGCAAGACCGGTTTCATCGGTTGCGATATGGCGCACGCGCCCTTCAATTGTTTGCTTCCACAATTCATATTCAGAGTACTCGGAAAGCGTCAAAGCGCCGGAAAGCGTCAGCTGGAGGAGGACACGGGAAGACGCATCTGGAAAGGCGGCAAGCTGGCGTTCCAAGGCTTGCACATCGGCGATGGAGCGGACTGTTGCTGCGATTTGCAGCCAGCTGAACTGAGCGCTATCGATAAGCTTCACAGACGGCGGCGCCGATCCTTCCACCCTAACGCTCAGAACTTTTCCCGCGTCGTTGTCCTTGAACCGGTCAGGCTCAGGCGTGCCGGAATACCAGGTTCTAGTGTCAATCTGTTTGGCGCCATGCCAATCGCCGAGCGCCAGATACGCTAAGCCCGCCCGCGCGGCGCGGTCACGAGCCAGTGGCACGCTGCTTTCGCCTTCGCTGCCAAAGCCATGAACCGAACCGTGCGCAAGACCGATACGCCAAACACCGGCCGGAGTTTCAGCGTCATCCATCCATTCGGTTGGATCGCGACCTGGATTTTTCGATGTCAGTGGCGCTGGCAGCAAAACGGCTTCGGGCGAAAGCGCAAACGGCTTGGTTTCCGTCAGAACCGCGACATTTTCCGGCGCACCGATGCGCGCGATGCGCTCCCACAATCCACCCGCGCGCGCCGGATCGTGATTGCCCGGCAGCAAGATCCACGTGATCCCCGCTTCCTGACGTAGCTGCTCTAGCGCACGCCGGATTGTCGCGGATTCAATCTGCTCGCCGTCAAACACATCGCCAGCGACGAGCACATGGGCCGCGCCTTCCGTGCGCGCAATCGATGCGACGCGCGCGATGATTTCAACCCGCGCGGCCGCAAGTTCCCCGGCCAGCGCTGGCGACATACTGGCGAACGGCTTGGCAAGCTGCCAATCGGCGGTGTGTATGAATCGGAAGGACATGATGAGCGACCATTCCCTCTCAGCCCACCAACTGCAAGCCTGCTCTTCAGAACGCTCTTATTGATGTGGAAAAGGCTATTTTACCGGGGGCTAGACTGTTTTCCGGTCAAGTGTCCGCGCAAGAAATACAATCTCACGCTCTCCCGAGCCGAATGCGCCCGCCTCTCTAAAGCCGTTCCGGTTGTAGAAAGCGGCATTTCGCGCGCCCCGGCTCGTCACAATGTGAACGCCGGACACTCCAGCGGCACTCGCATCTGCCAGAAAGCATTTGATCAGATCGCCGCCGATGCCGCAGTTGCGGAACGACGTCCCAAGGTTGACGTGCAGATGCGCGGGGTAGAGTGCCGTCAAATGCGCAAAGTGTGAGAAATAGGAAATATCGGCAAATCGAACAGTGCGCGCCGGATCGTCCAGGCTCGCCACCAAATAGCCCGCAACCGTCTGATCGCGCGCAAGAGCGACATAAGCAAAACCGGGATCGTGCGTGAGATAGCGGCCGAGCCAGCGTTCACGGAAAGCCTGACGCACATCGTCGCTCGCAAAGGTCTGCGTATTGCTGGCTTCGAAGAACACCCGGTCAATGCCAGCCAATAGGCCTGCGTCGCTGGCGCAATCGGCATACCGGACGATTTGGACCGCGTTATCGGGGAGAACCATGACTTGCATTGCACCTTTGGAAACGCATTGTTGATACCGCGACCGGCATGCCCCCCGCAACCGCCCCAGTTCATGCGCAGGCAAGTTACCACCCAACGCAGTGCCGTTCCTCTGCCCCGCGTACCGTTTTTCTCCACATCGAAGATAGGTTGCACCATCGCCCATTTGCTCGTTCAACACAGCACCCCTATAACTCCCCCATGAGCAATCTCTTCGAAGCCGCAGGACTCGAGAAAAGCGCGCCGCGGCCGCTGGCCGATCGCCTGCGTCCGCAAAAATTGTCAGACGTCACCGGCCAGGATCACATTGTCGGTGCCGAAGGCACTCTGACACGCATGTTGAAAAGTGGCCGCGTGCCGAGCCTCATTCTCTGGGGACCGCCCGGTTGCGGCAAAACGACGATCGCGCGCTTGCTGGCCGGCGAAACCAATCACGCATTCGAACAGCTCTCGGCGATTTTCTCTGGTGTCGCGGAACTGCGCAAAGCCTTCGACCGCGCCAAGATGCTGCGCGAGCAAGGCAAGGGCACACTGCTCTTCATCGACGAGATCCACCGCTTCAATCGGGGCCAGCAGGACAGCTTTCTGCCGCACATGGAAGACGGCACCATCACACTCGTTGGCGCGACGACGGAAAACCCATCGTTCGAACTGAACGCAGCACTTCTCTCCCGCGCCAGCGTTTTGACACTCAACCGCCTGGACGACGCGGCGCTCGAAACGGTGCTTGCACGTGCCGAAACCGAGATGGGCCGCAAGCTCCCCGTCGATACTGACGCGCGCGATGCCTTGAAAGGAATGGCCGACGGCGACGGCCGCTCGATCATCAACCTTGCCGAAGACGTCTTCTCCGCCTTTCCAGACAACGCCAAACCGATCAATCGCGACGCGCTCGTCAAACTCGTGCAGCGTCGCGCGCCGCTCTATGACAAGTCGCGTGAAGGCCATTACAATCTCATTTCAGCGCTGCATAAGAGCGTGCGCGGCTCCGACCCCGACGCGGCGCTTTATTATTTCTGCCGCATGCTGGACGGCGGCGAAGACCGGCTGTTTCTCGCGCGACGCCTCGTCAGAATGGCGGTCGAAGACATCGGCATGGCCGACCCGCAAGCGCTCGTCGTCTGCAGTGCCGCCAAAGATGCATATGATTTTTTGGGCAGCCCGGAAGGTGAACTCGCTTTGAGCCAGGCCGTCGTCTATCTCGCCACCGCGCCGAAATCAAACGCCAACTACGTCGCCTACAAAGCCGCCATGCGCGCCGCAAAAGAGTATGGCTCCCTCGCGCCGCCGAAAGCCATCCTCAACGCGCCGACCAAACTCATGGAAGACGAAGGCTACGGCACCGAGTATCTCTACGACCACGACCAACCGGACGCATTCTCCGGGCAGAACTATTTCCCCGACGATTTCAAGAAGCGGCCCCAATACTATGATCCCGTCGAACGCGGATTCGAGCGCGACATCAAGAAGCGGCTTGAGTATTGGGCGAAACTCCGCCGCGAGCGGGGGGCTAAGGGTTGACCAAAACAAATCATCCCGGAATATTCGTTCCGGGATGATCGATCCTCAGTAAGTTTTGCGCGCTGAGCGCCCAACAATTCAGTATCCGCTATTCCAGCGATTCCAACGGCGCCAGCCGCCCCAGCGGCGATGTTCCTGATAGGGCTGCACTTCGTGAACGCGGCTGTCGTGTTGGGAGCGATAAGCGCGGTATCCGCATGAACCGATTTCGCGCCGCTCTGTAACATTGCCGTAGAAGCTAACATGGAAATGATAGCGCACGCCGTTCCTGCACGCGTTCGCCATATAGTTTGGAGGTGTCGGATCGACAAGGTCGATGCGGCTGTAGCCGCGATCCTGCAGAATATCGACGATTTCATCGGGCGAGTGTGCGCTCGCAACACCAGACGTGGCGATTGTCGCGGCGGCAAGGGCGCCGGCAAGGGCTGCAATTTTCGTCATGTCTCGCCTCCTGGAAGCTGATGGGCTGGCGTCGAGGAATTCGACGTCGTACGGTGCAACCTAAACCTTGAAGCCTGAACGCTTTCGGGCCGCGGTGTTCAGCTGGCGTTCATTCACTGGAATGCTGGGATGGATGTGAATACCGTTCTATGTCTCGTGTGCATCGCAGCGGACCAAGGAAATCGCAAATGCTCAATGTTAAACTTATCCTTGGCCTCGCCGCTGCCACGTTGCTGATGCCGGTTTTTGCAACTGTTGCCCTTGCTCATGCCAAGCTGGTCAAAGAATCCCCCGCGCACGACGCGACTGTCAAATCACCGGCAGAGATTTCTCTGAAATTCAACGAAGGAGTTGAACTCGGCTTCTCAGCGATCGAGCTCAAGGATGCTGCGGGCGCCGTCGTGAAGGGCGGTGCGCTTGTCAACGCGAACCAGGATAAGTCGACAATCGTCATGCCTCTCCTCTCGCCCCTTGTGGCCGGAAAATACACCGTCGAGTGGCGTGTGTTGACCGCTGGCGACGGTCACAAGATCAAAGGCAGCTCTACCTTCACGACCGCGCCATAGGATGACTATGGAGGGATTGATTGCAGCGCATAGGTTTCTGCACTTCGCGTCCGTATTCATCTTGTTCGGTTCGATTGCGTTTCGGTTAGCAATTGCATCTGGTGGTGTTCGCCCCGCCGTTGCGCCGCGTCTTGCGAGATGGGAACTGAGCGCCCTCTGGATCGCCGCTGTTACGGCTGTCCTCTGGCTCATGTTGGCGATCGCAGAAGCCGGAGACGGACTGGCCAGCGCGGCCGATCCAGCCATGGTTGGCATGTTCCTGACCGGCACGCATTTTGGCCGCGTTTGGATTTTGCGTCTCGGCATTCTCGCTCTGTTACTTATTTTTGCTACCGGCCGCTGGGATGTTTCTGACCGCGTCAGGCTCATGCTCAGCGGTCTGCTGGTGGCGACGCTGGGCTGGATCGGCCATCCCGCGAAGTTCGATGGGCTCGCCGGGCTCCTGCACTGCTCCATGTATTCCGTACACGCCCTTGCGGCGGCCCTATGGACCGGGACACTTCCGGCTCTTGCCCTTGCGCTTTCAATGGGGAAGTCCCAGGAAGCCGCTGACGATATTGCCGCGACGGTTTCGCGGTTCTCTCTTGCCGGATATCTAGCGGTTTCTCTGGTTGTTGTGACGGGCCTCATCGGCACGTGGCTGATGCTTGGATCGTGGCCGTCTTGGACAGCCTCGCCGTATCAGTTCTGGCTCGGAACAAAGCTCGCCCTGGTCACGCTTATGCTGGCTTTCGCGGCGACGAACCGCTTTCTATTCACGCCTATGTTGGCCCAACATCCAGACACTGCCCGCCGCGGCATTCTCGCCCTCGTGGTCTGTGAGGCCACCTTGGGCTATGTCATTTTGGCGCTTGTTGCGCATTTCGGCACGTTGCCGCCAATGGGTGATTGATCCAGTTCAACGCTCGGGCCCGTCTTCGCCCGCATAGGATGTGTCTCTGAATTTCAATATTCTGAAGGAAATGCCACATGAGCCGTTTGCACACTGAAACGCATCTTGTCTCGCGCATCGGCTGGCTGCGCGCCGCCGTCCTTGGCGCTAACGACGGAATTGTCTCGACCGCTAGCCTCATTGCCGGTGTTGCTGCTTCTGCCGCGACGCCACAGGCCGTGCTCGTTGCCGGCATTGCCGGGCTCGTCGCGGGCGCCATGTCGATGGCGGCGGGCGAATATGTTTCGGTCAGTTCTCAGTCCGACACTGAAAACGCCGATCTCGCGCGGGAGCGAAAAGAACTCGCGGAAACGCCCGGTCCCGAACTCGACGAACTGACGGGCATCTACATCAAACGCGGATTGGACGAAAAGCTCGCGCGCCAAGTTGCGGTCCAATTGACTGCGAAAGACGCACTCACAACACATGCGCGCGAGGAACTTGGCATTTCGGAGGTAACGGCCGCGCAGCCTGTCGTTGCCGCATTAACGTCCGCAGCCACGTTCGCGGCCGGCGCCGCACTGCCGCTCATCGTGACCGTCGTCACGCCATCGGACAAACTCGTCCCCGCCGTCACCGCCGCGTCGCTCGTGTTTTTGGCACTTCTCGGCGCAGTTGGCGCGAAAGCAGGCGGCGCCGATGTGTTGCGTGCAACCGCCCGCGTCACGTTCTGGGGTGCGCTTGCCATGGGACTGACGGCGGCCATTGGATCGATCTCTGGGACCGCAGTCTAGCAAAAGCGGATTGCAATGCCTTCGTGACTGTCCCGGTGCCCGAACCAGTCAAAAATCGCTAGGTTGCGTCGCCTTCCGGTGCTGCCTGCAACGCCGCCAGCAACCGGCACGCAGCATCGAATTCCTGGCGGCGCAAAACGCGGCGGTGGGCGGCTTCTTCGTCCTGGCCCCAGAGCGAAATTTGATAATCCTCATCGACGTGCGCGGCCAACCACATATCATCGGTGTTGAGAAATCCGCGCACGTGGGCGAGTGCGAGCAGAGCTGACCCCGTGAGCGTCGTCAATACGTGCAAGGCGGTGAGCTTGAACGCGTCGTGGGGTTCAAGGGCTGCGGAGAATTTCTTGAGCGTAATCACGGGTTGATCGACCGGCATGACGCCTTGGACCACGGTGAAATGCGCGGCCAAGGCCTCGCGCGCCCAGTTGATCACCGGGTCCCAGCTGGCCGCCTGCTGGCGCGTCAGCTCGGGCGGGGTGACGGCGCGGTAGCACAGGAGATCGCGGCCCGCATAGGCGGCGATGTCGTTTGCGACTTCCTTTTGCGCGTCGGAAACGGCATCGATCGCGGTATTGGCAAAGCGTGTCAGCGGCATGGAGCCGGGATTAATATTAGCCTCTTGTGCCTGCCATTCAGCGGCAACCGCGTCAGCGAGAACTCGCGATGGCAACAGCAGCGCACGTTTGCCGGGTGTTCTAACAACGCGCCCGTCGAGCAGAATCTGGAAGAACGCACCTTCACCGACTGTGACGTCCTTGTAGAAGCGTTTAGCGAGCGGCTTTGCCATCGTATCGGTGATCGGGCCTTTCGGCGCGCCGGACATGGGGTCGCTGAGCGTGACCCTCGCGGACTTCTTCGGGGTGCTGTCCGAGCCGTTGCCGTCAGTCTCTGTCATGGCGCGCCATTCAGCTTTCCATAGATGTGGGTCAATGCGGCCGGCATCGCTTCGTACTCATTGATAAGAAGGTGCGCGCCTGCGTCCTCAAGTTCCTGGGGGAGATGATAACCCCAGGTGACGCCGAGCGCACCCACGTTGGCCGCGCGCGCCATCTCGATATCATAAGTCGTGTCGCCGATCATGATGGTTTGCTGCGGCGCGGCGCCGGTTTCTTGCATGGCGCGCGTCAGCATAGAGGGGTGGGGCTTGGACGGGTGTTCGTCGGCGGTTTGAATGGTCGTGAAATGTTTCTGCCAGCCTTCGCGCGCCAACAAGCGGTCGACCCCACGGCGCGATTTTCCCGTCGCGATGCCAAGCACCACGCCGCTCTCGCTTGCTAGCGCGTCGATCATCTCCTTGGCACCGGGGAAAAGAAATTCGCAGTCGCCTGGATCGCGGTCGAGATCGCGAAAGGCGCTTTTGTAACGCTCTGAGAGTTCGCGGCGCACATCATATTCGGCGTCAGGCGCGAGCACGGAAAAGGCTTCCGGCAACGACAAGCCGACCACGGCCAGCGTTTGCTTGCGCGTAGGGGGTGCGAGGCCGAGGGTGCGGAAGGCGTGATCCATCGACAACACGATGCCGGCCTGGCTATCGATGATGGTGCCGTCGCAATCAAAGACGAGGAGTTTCATTCGTCGCGCGCCCCGAACTTGTTGGCGTCGAAGCCAAGCACGTCCCAGGTGCGGCGCATGTGATCGGGCAGCGGCGCTGTGACGTCGAGTTTAGCGCCGGTCTTCGGGTGCGGGATGATAAGGCGGCGGGCATGCAAGTGCAGCATATTGTCGATGTTCTCGGCAGGCAACCTCACGTCACCCTCGTACTTATTGTCGCCGACAATCGGGTGACCGATCAAGTGCATGTGTGCGCGCAACTGATGCTGACGGCCGGTCACAGGCTTCAGCGACACCCAGGCAGCTTTTTGCGCGACGTGATCGATGACGGAATAATGCGTGGTCGCGTGCATGGCTTTCTCTTGCTCGCCGGGCAGAGATTTGCGCACGCGGTCGCCATCGGGGCCGGACGCTTTGACGAGGGCCGCTTCAATTCTTGCCCTGCGCGGGACGTGGCACGCCGCGCACCAGCGCCCAATAGGTTTTGGCGGCAGAACGCGTCTGAAACGTGCGGCCGAGTTTGGCGGCGGCGTCGCGCGTTTTGGCGACAAGCAAGATGCCGCTGGTGTCGCGGTCGATACGATGAACAAGTCGCGGGCGCTCGCCGCCGAAGCGATCCGCCATGGCTTCCAACATGCCGTCGATGTGCTTTTTGGTGCCGGTACCGCCCTGGACCGCGAGTCCGAACGGCTTGTTTAAGACGAGGACGTGGTCGTCCTCGTAGATGATCATTTTTTCGATTCCGTCGCGGTCACTTTGCGACGCGCCCGTTGGTGCCTTGAGGCCAGGGCCTGACTTCTTCGGCTGGCGCACGATCGCGGGCACGCGTATTTCCATGCCGGCGGTAAGCCGCGCATTGGCTTCCGCGCGTTTGGAATCGACGCGCACTTGGCCCGAGCGCAGGAGTTTTTGCAGGTACGTGTAGCCGACTTCGGGGAAGTGCACGCGGAACCAGCGGTCGAGCCGCATGTCGGCTTCGCTCTCGGTGACGCGCAACGCTTCGACTTTGAGATTGGTTTTGGGCGTGGCGGCTGTTTCGCTCATGTCACGTGAACTCATGTCAAAAGTGTCCGGGTGAGCCACAAGCCAAATGCAAGGGCGGCAAAAGCGAGAACGACGGAGCCGAGCGTGTAGGCGAGAAAGCGGGCACTCATGCCATCGGCGGTCAACAAATTCATCATGTCGAGCGAGTAGGCTGAAAAGGTCGTCAAGCCGCCGAGAATTCCGGTTGCGAGAAACGTGCGCCATTCTGGGCTGCCGCCAAGGCGCTCGCCGACATAGACGAACACGACGCCCATAAGAAACCCTCCGGCGACATTGACGGTCAAAGTGGCCCATGGGAAGGCCGCGCCCCCTGAGATCTGGGGCCCGGCAAAGGCCTGGTTAACGAGAAAGCGGAGGCCTGCGCCGATGGCACCACCGGCTGAGGCGAGGAGGAGTAGCTTCATAAAATATCCTTCGCGAAGACCAGCGATGCTATAGCCGCGAAGGGCTCGCTAAGGAAGCGGAGAGAGAGCCGGAAACCCGCGCCTAATTGGCCTTTGGGCGGTTTTTGAAGGGCATGCCAACGAGCCAGCCGAAGATCCAACCGAGGAGCAGCCCCGCGACATTGGTTGCCATGTAGATGGCGACGTGCATATCGGCGACCTGATCGGGATTGTCGAAGCGGTACGACGCGACGATGTTATCGGCGACATTCTGGCTGAGGTACGTCATGGCAAGCGCCGCGCCGGCAATGGCGAACAGAATGGCGATGACGTAGCGCATGGCTGTCCTCAACTATTTAACAGGCCAAAACCACATCTCGCGCGCGTTGGCGTAGTTCGAATAATAGCCCGCCCAAGAGAACCACTCCATAAGCCATTTGGCACTAGAGCGGTACCCGTTCCACACATCGATGTGATCGCCGGTCGGTGCGCCATCCTTGTCGTCGCCGCGCATCCAATAATCTTGAATGTAAATGACGCCGGTGCGTCCGAAAATGCGCGTGTAGAAATTTGCCACGTCGCCGCCGGTGATGACTTCCATCGGCCCAAAGCCCGGCAGCCGCGCGCGGCGGATAGCGTCGGCCAACTGGCGCGCGTTGATGGTGTGGAGTTCGTGCGCTCCATGCACGCCGCAGGTCGTGACCTTGCCGAGTTGATCGACACGGATGCCGGCGCGCTGCAGCGCGACGCCCATGCGAATGGCGCACTGATTTGGAAACACGGGAAACCCCGCGCCGACCGGCTTGCCCGCAAGATTGGTCAGATCGTCCGGCGCGAGGCAGGGCGTGGCCACGCTCTCGTTAATCGGGTGCCCGCGCCAGAGATCGATGAATTGAACCATATGAATTGAACCATACGTTGAGGATCCTGGAACCCGACCTAATTTGCCACCTTACCCGATGCGGCACTAGGACAAGTATAAGGCGGCTGCATGACGAGGGGAAAGGCGTGGGCCTTATGGCGCTTGCCGTTTGAGTTGGCTCGGCAGTTCGCAATTCATGGTTTCCGGGCGCGCCTGCGCTTGCATCCCGGACGTCGCAGCCCCACATTGACTTCGCAAGGACTGCGCTAGGAGCAAATTCGAGAGGGACCCGCCACATGGACCTACTCATGGCGCTCGTTAAGTTTGTAGCAATTATGATTATTGCCGGCGCTGCCTTCATGGTCATCGCTTCCTACACCACGTCGATCCCCTGGTTTAAACGAACAATGAAGCCTGCCGACGGTGATCCCAATTTGATGTTCGCAGGTTCCGGCAGTCCTGACGGGGAACAAGGTCATCAGCGAGAGGCAACCTTAAAGCGCAAAGCCAGCGGCGATATCGATGGCGACTTAAGCGGAGATAGTGGCGGCGACGGGGATTGAGAGAGCGCTGCAGCACTACCACTTGCCCTCATGACCCATCGCGGCGACACTCACACCAAATGATTTGGCACCTACGGGCACAATCCTGAAAGCACAACCTTGATCCTGCACGCACCCCGCATTCCGGAACTCGCGCAACGCGACCGCTTCGTGAAGCGCGCCGTGAAGGAAGGTTGTGTGTTCACACTCGCCGACGAAGAGACGGCATGCGTGTCGTCGCAAAAAATCCAAGGACGCACCGTGCAGCTTTTCTGGTCGTGCCCAAAAGAAGCCAAGCGTTGGGCCACTGCCCTCACGGGAGACGATGCGCTTCAGGAAATTGCGCTCGGCGAGTTTACGGCCGATATTCTCCCCGGTCTGACAGCCGGCCGCGGCTTTGCCGGAATTGATTGGGTTGCAGACCCCATCGAAGCCGAGGTCGAGCCCGCAGACCTCGTGCTACGCCTGAAGCACGAGGCCGTGACGGCATTCCTCTCGCATCTGTACGAGAAGGGCGAAGTCTTCCTTGCCGAAGCCGACGAGGGGCCGTTGTTACTCCCCATCATGCGCCGCGGCATTGAATGTCAGGCACTTTATATTTTCGCCGCCCGTGCGGATGCCGAGCGCGTCTTGAAGCGCATCGTGCCGGGGCGGCGCATCGTTTCCGACCCTATTGCCGACTTTGCCAGCTCCACGCTCCCCTGGCTTGCCTCGCGCAGTCACCACGTCGTGTTCGAGCCAATCCCCCGCGCCGGAACTATCGAGATGGAGGCCGGCGATATCGCGGTGCGCCTCAAGAGATTGGCACAAGCGGCCTAAATTCCGGGCGGCCTAAAATCCGGGCCATCCAGCACTAAAATCAAACCGCATACCCAAAGGGTTAAAGCGAATTTTTGGCCGCGCTTGCGCTTCGTCTCAGCCATGCTATCAGACCCTTCTCTCATCATAACTCCGGCCCAGGGTCAGCACTCCCCATGAAAGACATCATCGACGAGCTCGAGAAGCGCCGCGACAACGCCCGACTTGGTGGCGGTCAGGTCCGCATCGACAGTCAGCATTCCAAAGGCAAGCTGACGGCGCGCGAACGCATTGAGCTGTTGATGGACGAAGGCTCGTTCGAAGAATTCGACATGTACGTCGAGCACCGCTGCATCGATTTTGGCATGGAAAAGCAGAAGACTCCGGGCGACGGCGTCGTCACCGGCTGGGGCACCATCAACGGACGCGTGGTCTACGTGTTCGCCAAGGACTTTACCGTATTCGGCGGTTCGCTCTCGGAAAGCCACGCCAAGAAGATCATGAAAATTCAAGACATGGCGTTGCAGAACCGCGCGCCCATCATGGGTCTCTTCGACGCCGGCGGTGCGCGCATTCAGGAGGGCGTGGCGGCGCTCGGCGGCTATGGCGAAGTGTTCTTGAGGAACGTGCTCTCGTCCGGCGTCATCCCGCAGATTTCCGTCATCATGGGCCCCTGCGCCGGCGGCGACGTCTACTCGCCCGCCATGACCGACTTCATCTTCATGGTCAAAGACACGAGCTACATGTTCGTCACCGGCCCAGACGTCGTCAAAACGGTCACTAACGAAACCGTGACGGCAGAGGAACTCGGCGGCGCCAAGGTCCACACCACCAAATCCTCGATTGCCGACCGCGCCTACGAGAACGACGTTGAAGCGCTTCTGCAGATGCGCCGCCTCATGGATTTCCTGCCGTCGAACAACGAGACAGGCGTTCCTGAAATGCCGTCCAACGACAGCCCCGATCGCATCGACACCTCGCTCGACACGCTCATTCCCGACAATCCGAACAAGCCTTACGACATCAAGGAATTGATCACCAAGGTCGTGGACGAAGCTGACTTCTTCGAAATCCAGGAAGCCTTTGCCCGCAACATCGTCACCGGTTTTGCCCGCATGGAAGGGCGCACTGTCGGTATCGTCGCCAACCAACCGATGATCTTGGCGGGCGTCTTAGACAGCGACGCCTCGCGCAAAGCCGCGCGCTTTGTGCGCTTCTGCGATTGCTTTGAAATCCCGCTTCTGACGTTCGTCGACGTGCCCGGATTTCTGCCTGGCACCGCGCAGGAATACGGCGGCCTCATCAAACACGGCGCGAAACTTCTGTTTGCCTATGCCGAAGCGACCGTGCCGAAAATTACTGTCATCACGCGCAAGGCCTACGGCGGCGCTTATGACGTGATGAGTTCCAAGCACATCCGCGGCGACGTCAATTACGCTTGGCCGACGGCCGAAATTGCCGTCATGGGCGCCAAGGGCGCGGCCGAGATCATCTACCGCTCGGAATTGGGCGATGCTGAGAAAATAAAAACCCGCATCGAAGAGTATCAGGCGCGTTTTGCCAATCCGTTTGTGGCGGCCGAGCGCGGCTACATCGACGAGGTCATTACACCATCAACAACGCGCAAGCGCCTGTGCCGAGCGCTCAACATGCTGCGCAACAAGACCGTCGATAATCCCTGGAAGAAGCACGATAATATTCCGTTGTGAGTGCTTCACCCCCTCACGCGGTGCTTTTCTTGTGGATCTTGTGGAAATTTTTTCGCCCGAATGTCGTTCGAAAAGAGCCAAATGTCGTTCGAAAAGAGAATGGGGACGGGCCTTCGCCCACCCCCATCTCATTCAGATCATTGACCCAAGATTACCAGCCGCGACGGCAGTGCTGATAACGGCGCCACCAGTAGTGGCTTCCAGTATAGAGGGCCTTACGCTTTAACCAGCGGCAGCTATTGTAATAACCGTACGACGGCGCAATGTAGATCCGCGGGCGATAGTGATGACGGCGAAAACCACCGCCGTAAAATCCGTGACGGCGGAAACCGTGCCCGCCGTAAATTCCATGACGTCTGACACCGCTAAAATGCCGGACGCCGCCATGACGGTGCCGCGCCAGCGTAACGCCATGGTTCGCAGCAATCGACGGTTTTTGTGAGGGTAGTGCAGAGGCGGGCTGTACGGCCACGCCCTGGATCATGAAGCCCGCTGCTATCGCGAGCAATCCGATTTTAAGCTTGCTCATTCTCGTCTCTCCTATTCACGCACGACGGCGTCCTCTCTCCAATTTCCGAGCGATGTTGGAAACAAAGATCCACTCACTCTGAAACGTGAACGGATCGTGCGTGGATTCTCCGTCGCACCATCCGTTACTTATTTCAGCGATAATTTCACATCATGCGCGCGGTGTGGCGGGGAGCTGAATATCTATTCATCTTGAGCGAGAGCAGAGACCAGTTTCCTGCGAAAGTCTGGCGGCAGGTCATGTGGCACTGCGGAATCCGACTCGGGAATTTTTCCCGATGGTTCCGGCTCACCGGCACGCGCCGATGAGGGATTGGGTCCCCCGTAGTTGCGGCTAAAGGGTTCGTTTGGATCGTCAGCTAATTGACGAATACGGCCGGAGGGCGGCGTCTGTGCCGGCAACCCGTCATCTTCAACGTCGACAACCGCAGCCTGAGCAACGGCATGAGCCGGAGCGACCGCAACATTGCCGGAAGTGTAGGAATTGGTCTGCGCTGACGAACAGCCTGCAAGACCGAGGAGTGCGGCAAGCGCACACGCCGTGAGAACCGGCTTGGCACCGGCTTGAAACGCAAACATAGGATACGCCTTTGACTAAACGCGACTGGAACGCAACAACACAAACGGAACTGACTGTCCCGGATTGAAACATCCCCGGGTTAAAGAGCCCCTAACGGCCGCAAGATTTAGAGATTTGGCTTGAAATCCGGCTTAAGTGGCGCGCGCAACCAAGCCCGAAGCAAGTATGCCGTTGAACACTGCCTGGACTGCAATTGCCGCCAGCAGCAAACCAAACACGCGGACAAGAACGCGCTGTGCCGTCAAACTCATCATGCGATTGAGTTCGTGAGCCGCGACGAGCAGCGCCAGCGTGAACAGCATCACGGCAAGCAGAGCGCCCGTGACAATCGCGAGTTGGAGCGGCTCGCCGTGTGCGTTCGCCGCCAGCAAAATGCCGGCACTCATGGCACCCGGTCCTGCGAGCAGCGGCGTGGCAAGAGGAAACACGGCGACATCCTCGCGCGTTTGTGCTTCTTCACCTTCTATCGGCGTCATCTTAAGCGCACCGCCCGGACGGGCAAAAATCATATCGATTGCGATCATGAGAAGAATAATGCCACCCGCCGTTTGCAGGGCCGCGATCGAAACCCCGAGCTGGCGCAGGATTGGGCCGCCGAGCAGTGTAAAAAAACCGAGGATCAGTGTCGCTATAATCGTGGCGCGCTGCGCAATACGGCGGCGCGCACTGCGCTCCATCTTGGGAGTCAAACGTAGCGAACAATACCGCAGCCTCGACAGGCCCGATGGTGGCGAAGAAAGTCGTGAAACTTTTAAGGGCCGTTTCAAGCACAGGCAAACATCTTTCTTTTGTTGACGTCTCATTCCTAAGGTTGACGCCTCATTTCTAAGGTTGACGTCTCAATTTCTAAGGTTGAAGTCTGGGACGCCCCAAAGCGCACGTCAGCCCGCGCGCGGCCATCCTATCAGCACTCACTACTGCAGGCTGCTAGCAAGTCTTTGTTCATCATACTTTTTTGTTGAAGGGAAACGATTCTGGCATACCATAAGCGGCGGGGGTGCGCGTTCGACCAATCGAGGGAGAACATCCGTGGCCGTGAAAGCAACTGACGCGATTGACACAGGCTCTACAGACCGGGACTTCAAAGCCCAGATCGCTGGCTTCAGCCTGACAACGGCGGAGATCATCTACCGCCTTCCCGATCATCCGGTTTTGCTGCAGAGCTACATCTGGCAGGATTATGATCTCGCCCCACGCTTTCCGAAGCTAAAGGCCTTTCTCGATTTCTGGACTGCAAAACTAGACGGGCCGCTCTTCAAAGTGACCGTCGCACACGCAACGCTGATCCGCCCGGCGGAACTCCGGTTGTTGAACGCGGAATACAAAGTCCATTGACGCGATCTAAACCGGAGCAGGATGCTGTTCACACCTCCCGGGCGCCATCCCGTGGACCGCCGGAGAACAATTGTTGGTGCGCTCAGCTTTTTTGAGCACAACAGCATAAACCGCTTCAATTCAGTCGCTTGCGGCGCACCGCGCCTGTAGCACCTCAAGACTTGAGCCCGAAAATCTCGATCACAGGTTCGTGATGGACGAAACTTTGCCGGCCTTGGGGCGTACCTCCACCGCGGGCAAAAGCGCGAAGCACGTGGCGCCGCGCCCGCCGCTGCGTCTGAACTCCCTTATCCGGGGGCAGGTGCCAGCGAATTTTCGATTGAAGAAGCTGTGAAACGAAGAAACTGTGAAACAAAGGGCCACCGGCCCTCAGGAGGAACTTCATGAAACTCAACGCTAAATCGGGTGCCACTTTGGCCGCAACCGCCGCCGCTCTTCTGCTTTCGGGCGCCGTTTCTGTTTCAACAGTACAAGCAGCTGACGCCAAGGGTCATTGCGTCGGCGCAAACGCTTGCGGTGGCAAGAGCGCCTGCAAGACGGCGAAGAACGAATGCGGTGGCAAGAACAAGTGCAAGGGCCAGGGCTTCGTTGAAATGACGAAAGCTGAGTGCGACGCTGCCGCCGCCGGCAACAAGGACGAGAAGGTCAAGATCATGTTCGAAGCAGCCGCCATGCCAGAGAAGAAGTAAGCTGCTCACACCCCTGTGCAGTGCAAGAGGTCCGGCGGCGCAGCCCACGAGGCGCGGCCGGGCCTCTACTTTTAGCAGGGTAACTGTGGTTGAGTGACAAGCGATCGGACCCGAGGTGCACGTGGCAGCAAAACGAGACCCCAGACGAGACGCCAAACCTGTCAATGCGGGCAAGGGACGTCCCGGGGCAGCGCCCGATGCCGCGGCCAAACCTCAGCCTCTCGGCTTTGGCTTGGGTCTGCGTCCCCAGCACTACAGCGATATTCTAGAGGGCAACCCGCCCATCGATTGGTTCGAATTCATTTCCGAAAATTACATGATACCCGGCGGCCAGCCGCTCAAAATGCTGGACCGGATCGCCGAGCGCTACCCACTGGTGCAGCACGGCGTTTCGCTGTCAATCGCCTCGACGCAACCCTTTGATGAAGACTACCTCGACGGCTTGGCAAAGCTCGCAAAGCGCGTTTCGCCTAAATGGGTATCCGATCATCTGTGCTGGACCGGCGTGCATGGCGTCAACCTGCATGACCTATTGCCCTTCCCCTACACACGCGAAGCCCTCGACCACGTCGTCGCGCGTATTGCTTATGTTCAAGAACGACTCGACCGCCCGCTTTGTCTCGAAAACGTGTCGACCTACGTGTCGTTCAACGAGAGCGAGATGACGGAGTGGGAATTCATTTCGGAGATGACCAAGCGCACCGGGTGCTGGCTCTTGTTCGACGTCAACAACGTCTTCGTCAGCGCGCACAATCACGGCTATGACGCGAAAACTTTTCTCGAAGGCATTCCAGCCGATCGGGTCATTCAGTTCCATCTCGCCGGCCACAGTGACATGGGAACTTACATTATCGATACGCATGACGCTCCGGTGCGCAGCGAAGTCTGGGATTTATACGAGATAGCTTTGAAGCGCTTCGGCCCGGTCTCGACCATGATCGAACGCGACGACAACATTCCCCCGCTCGCCGAACTCGTCGATGAACTCGCGACAGCAAGAGACATTGCCGAGCGCGCGCTTGGGCAAAAATTTCCAGCACGAACGGCGGTCACCCCAGCCTTCGCCGCGGCAGAGTGAAACTCGACCCATGAAGCTCGCCCCATGAAACTTGCCGACCTCCAAGCCCAATTTCAAAGCGCCATACTCGATGGCGGCGACGGCGTTCTCGCACACATCCCAAACAGCCCGCTGGAAGCCAAAGAGACGCTCTTCGGCGTTTACCGCAACGCCTATGTGCTGCGCCTCATCGGCATTCTCGAACACGATTTCGAACGCCTGCACACGTACGCGGGCGACGAAAAATTCGATTTAATTGCACGCGCATTCATAGCCGCCAATCCCTCGCATACGCCGAACGCCCGCTGGTATGGCCAGGAACTGCCGGATTTCATCGCCACGCATCCGGAGACGGCCGCTTATCCCGCACTTGTCGCCATCGCAAAACTCGAAGGCACGTTGAATGACGTGTTCGATGTTGCAGACGCGCCGGTTCTGACGCTCCCCGAACTCGCGGCCTTTGCTCCAGATGATTGGGCGCGGCTAACTTTCGTTCCGCATTCCTCCGTGCAGCGCATGAATTCCGATATCAATCTCACCGGCATCTGGCAGGCGCTAGCGGATGAAGAAACGCCGCCTGCCGTTCGTAAACTGGACACGCCCGAGTACATTATTCTGTGGCGTCAAGACGTGATGCCGAAGTTGCGCGTGCTAAGCAGCGAAGAAGCCATGATGTGGGACGAAGCCGCAAAAGGAGTGCCGTTCGGCGTCTTGTGTGAAATGCTGGCAACCTTCGACGATCCCGACGAAGCATCTTTGCGCGCCGCCCAATATCTCAAGGGCTGGATCGAAATGGGCTTGCTGCAAAGCGCGGCAATCACGAAGAAGAGCCGCGCGAAATCGAAACGCACGCCCGTGGCTTGACGCCGCTCACCCCATCTCCCACCAAATACCACCCGACCAGACGCCGAGCGGACCAACATCGCCCAGACGCGGCACGCCCAGACTTTGCACACCAAGCGCGACGAGATCCGCGTACACCGCGCGCGTCACCAACGCTTCAAGCCGTCCACGCACTAGAACATAGGGCTTCAATCCTCCCCCCGGTTCCTGACGGCAAAAGCGCAGAGGGTTCCCGGGGCCAACGGCCACGACATCATCGACGTTGGTTCGAAACGTCAGAATTTGGGCACTGCCGGATCCGGAAACTGCCAGTTCGACCGCCAGGAACGGTGCGTCCTCAACATGGACATCGACTTTCTCGACAGGCGTCACCAAGTAGGTTCGCCCGTCCGCATCCTTTCTCAAAATGCTGGCAAACAATTTGACGAGGGCTGGACGGGCAATCGGGCTCCCTTGGTAAATCCAGGTGCCGTCACGGCGGATCGCCATACCGATATCGCCGCAATAGGGCGGGTCCCACGTGTCGACCAAAGAGTCGACCGGGCGCGCGCCACCCCCCTCCCCGGCTGCCTTGAGAAGCGCTTCCAGTCCCGTCGTTTGCGGCCGTTCCATTGGGCATCCACCAATTTCATTTGGGTGGGGGCTATCATCCTCCCCAAACGTCTTAGAACACTAGCAAAGGCAATAAACTAACGTAACATTCACTTGACCAGGATAGGGGCAGGCAGGATCGTCCTCAGACACGAGGCCTTTGATGCGATGACATGCGCGTGAAGGGCCTCTCCAGAACTTGATTTGTGTCGCTTGAAATGGTTGACGCTACAGAAACAGAATTCTCGAACCAGAGGTGCGGGTCGTTATGAGCACGGTCGTCGAAACCAACGCAGACATCGTCCCCCGGCTCGAAGCCGCAGCTGAGCGCATCCAGCGCGCCCATAAGATGGCGGCCAACGTCATTTTCGGCCAGGACGTTGTCATTGAGCGAACAATTCTCACAATTCTATCCGGCGGACATGCGCTGCTCATTGGCGTTCCGGGTCTCGCCAAGACCTTGTTGGTCGACACGCTCGGAAAGGTCTTAGGCCTAGACGCCAAGCGCATCCAATTTACGCCCGACCTCATGCCCTCCGACATCATCGGTTCGGAAGTTCTCGAAGACGAGCCAGGCCGCGCCCGCTCGTTCCGCTTTATCAAGGGGCCGATCTTCACGCAGCTCCTGATGGCCGACGAAATCAATCGCGCTTCGCCCAAGACACAGTCGGCACTGCTTCAGGCCATGCAGGAGCACCATGTCACCGTCGCCGGCCAACGCCACGATACACCTGCGCCCTTCCACGTTCTCGCAACACAAAACCCGCTTGAGCAGGAAGGCACCTATCCACTGCCAGAAGCACAGCTCGACCGGTTCTTGTTGCAGATCGACGTCGATTATCCCGATCTCATCGCCGAACGTAAAATGCTTTACGCGACCACCGGCACCGATAATGCCAAGGTCGAAGCGGTGCTGTCCGCGCAAGATCTGATGGCGACGCAGCGCCTCGTGCGCCAAATCCCTGTGCCTGACAAGGTTGTTGAGGCCATTCTGAAACTCGTGCGCTCGGCACGTCCCGGTACAGGCGCCAATGTTGAAACCGACAAATACATAGCCTGGGGTCCCGGCCCCCGCGCCAGTCAAGCGTTGATGCTCGCCGTGCGTGCCAAAGCGCTCATTGATGGACGCCTTGCGCCGTCGGTTGACGACGTTGTCAATCTCGCAGAGCCTATTTTGAAGCACCGCATGGCGCTGTCGTTCGCTGCGCGTGCAGAAGGCCAGGATCTCGCCAAGATCATCGCCCGTCTCGCCGCAGCGGTGGAGTAAGGCTAATGGCGGCGCCCACTGGCCAGAAATCCGGCGGCCAGAAATCCGGCGGCCAGAACACGAGCGCCACATCGGACCGGCGCCGGGTTCTTTCGCTTGAACGCGAGGCTGTTAGCCTCGTCGACCTGATGCCGGAACTTCTCATGGAAGCCGACCGGATCGCGTCGACCGTGGCACATGGTATTCACGGCCGCCGGCGCGCTGGCCCCGGCGAAACGTTTTGGCAATTCCGGCCCTATCAATCGGGCGAAGGCGCACAACTCATCGACTGGCGCCGCTCCGCCGGCTCCGATCAACTCTATGTGCGCGAACGCGAATGGGAAGCAGCCCACACCATTTACCTGTGGCCCAACTTGTCTTCCTCCATGCAGTTCAAAAGCCACATCAGCAAGACCACCAAGCATCAGCGCGCGCTCGTGCTGACGCTCGCCGCCGCCGAACTTTTGGTGCGCGGCGGCGAACGCGTTGCGCTACTGGGCTTAACGCAACCAACGGCAAACCGGCGTGCAACCCAGCGCCTCGCCGAAACCATCGTCATGGAAGGCAGTGACGCGTTGAAATCGTCGAAACCACCAACCGCCCGTTTGGCGCGCTTTTCAACGGTCCTGATGTTTTCCGATTTTCTCGATCCCGTTGACGAAATCCGCGAGACGATTGAAACGCTTGGTGCGGCCGGCGCCAATGGTCATCTTGTACAAGTTCTCGATCCTGCCGAAGAAACTCTGCCCTATGCGGGACGCACGGAATTCCAGTCTCCCGATGGTTCCGAACGCTGGGTCGCAGACCGCGTTGAAGGATTGCGCGACCGCTACGTGCAGCGCTTCCAGGCGCACCGTGCCGCAATACAGGAAATCGCGCACCGCATCGGCTGGTCGTTCATGGTGCATCACACAGACCGCCCCGCTTCTGAGCCGATGCTCTCGCTTCTCATGCATCTTGGCGGTTCAGCCGGAAACTTCCGCAGCGTGAGCAATACCAACTCAAGTCAAGAGGGCGCACTATGACGTTTGGCGCGCTCGCCTTTCTCAGCCCCTGGCTGCTCGGCGCATTAGCGGCATTGCCAATCATCTATTGGCTGCTGCGCGCCGTGCCGCCTAATCCGGCGCGCGTCGAGTTTCCGCCGACACGCATTCTCGTCGGCTTAGAGAACGAAGAAAAGACGGCGGATAAAACACCATGGTGGCTGACGCTCATCCGCCTGCTCGCCGCGGCATTCGTTATTTTTGCGCTTGCCGAGCCTGTGCTCAACCCTGCCAAAGACACGGCACTCAAAGGTAGCGGCCCACTGGTCATCGTTGCCGACAACGGCTGGTCGTCGGCATCGCGCTGGCCGATCCGGCTGCGTATGATTGACCGCCTCATCACGGAAGCCGAAAGCCAGAACCGGCCGGTAATCTTGTTGCCGACGGCGGCCGCGAGCAAAAATCCGCAACCGAAAATCGAGCCGCCTGGCGACGCGCGCACGACCGCCGCAGCACTGCAGCCGCTGCCCTATGCGCCAAACCGCCAGCAGGCGGTTGCAGCCCTCGAAGCAATTCTGAAGACAGCAAACGCCGCCGCACCAAGCATTGTGTGGCTGCATGACGGCCTCGACCACAACAAGGATGCAGCGGCGGCTGCCAGCGCCTTGCTCGCCCTTGCCGGACAAGGCTCATTTGCGGTCATCGACGAAACCAAAAGCGAGGAAGCCATCGGCCTTGCGGCGCAGCTTGGCGAAAAGGGCAAACTGGAAGCACTTGTCCTCTCAGCCTCTGGCACCCCGCGCGAAGGCTCGGTTCACGCCTATTCCGCGCGCGGCGAACGCCTCGGCGAAACCGCATTCAAAATCGCACAAGGCGAGACAGCCGTGACCGTACCTTTCGAATTGCCTCTTGAGTTGAGAAACCAAGTCGCACGCATCGAAATTCCAGCTGAGCGTTCGGCCGGCGCTGTCAGCCTCATCGATGCGGCAACGCAGTGGCATCGCGTTGGCCTCATCTCGGGCGAAAGCCGCGAACAGGCGCAGCCGCTGCTGGGCCCGCTCTATTACATTCAAAAAGCGCTCCTTCCTTATGCCGAACTCGCCATCGCCAAGGATGCGAACCTTGCCGCCAACATCGAGACAATCCTAAAGCAGAACGTGTCCGTGCTGGTGCTCGCAGATATCGGCACGATTGCGGGCGAGAGCGAGAAGCTCGTCGAAGAGTTCGTGAAGCGCGGCGGCGCACTTGTCCGGTTTGCCGGGCCGCGTCTCGAAAAAGGCGGCGACGAATTGCTGCCCGTGCCACTGCGCGCGGGCGGGCGCTCGATGGGCGGCGCGCTCTCGTGGTCGACACCTCAATCGCTCGCAGCTTTCGAAGAAACCAGTCCGTTCGCAGGCCTGACCATCCCGCCCGATGTGACGATCAAGCGCCAAGTGCTCGCCGACCCCTCGAAGCTCTCGGCAGAAATTGAAATCTGGGCCAGGCTCGCGGACGGCACACCACTCGTCACCTCAACGCGGCGCGGCGAAGGACGCCTCGTGCTCTTCCACATCACAGGCAATTCCGATTGGTCGAACTTGCCGATCTCAGGATTGTTCGTCGACATGCTGCGGCGTATTTCGACCATGGGGCGGATTGGTGCGGGGGGCGAAGCCTCGGGTGGCACAAGCAGCGACGACGCGAAGACGGCTGAATCACTCAGCGTCTTGCCGCCCCTCAAAACGATTGACGGCTTTGGCGCCCTGAAGCCGCCGCCACCAACTGCAGAGCCGGTGAAAACCTCAGAAATCGCCAAGCTGCAACCGAGCCTCGAACATCCGCCCGGTTACTACGGCAACAGCGTCAAACCACATGCGCTCAACGTGCTGACACCAAAGAGCACGCTTCTTCCCATGCCATCATTGCCAAGCGGAGTGCAGCGCCTGACCTATGACAATGCCGCAAGTACACCCCTCAAACCTTGGATGCTGGCGCTGGCACTTGGACTTTTGTTTGCAGACATTCTCGCAGTCTTGATCCTGCAAGCTGGCGGCTGGCGGCATCTTGCAGGTCAGCGCGGCACGGCGCAGGCCGCTGCATTGGCGCTGGCGATCCTCGCGGCAACCTTTTTCGTTTCAACCCAAGTCGTGGCGCAAGAAAGCAATCCCGACCCTGGTTTGGAAATGGAACTTGACCCATCTGGGCAGCCAGCAACGCCCCCAACCCGCCCAGCACCCGAAACACCGGGCGCCGCTGCTCCTGTCGCGCCACCCGCTGCCGCAAATCAAGCCGATGCCACCGCGATCGCGGCCACGAATAAAGTCTCATTCGCCTACGTGCAGAGCGGCGACGCGGAAATCGACGAGATCAGCCGGCTTGGGCTCGCGGGCCTCGGCAAGGTTCTCGCAACCCGCACCGCCGTTGATCCCGGCCAGCCGCACGGCGTCGACATCGTCAAAGACGAAATCGCCTTCTTCCCTATTCTCTATTGGCCCGTCATTGAAAACTCCCAATCGCTGCCAGACTCCGTACTCGCCAAGATCGATGCTTACATGAAAGAGGGTGGATTGATCCTCTTCGACACGCGCGACTATGGCCAAGGCGGCGTCAACCAGCTCCCCATCGGCGGCAAAAGCGGTAACGCCCTGCAACGCCTGCTCGGCAAGCTCGATGTACCGCGCCTCGAACCCGTGCCGGAAAATCACGTACTGACGAAATCGTTCTACCTCTTGAAATCATTTCCAGGCCGGTGGGACGGCGGGCAACTGTGGGTCGAGGCCATCACCGACACAGGTGGCGACGCTCGCAAGGCCCGCGTCGCCGACGGCGTCACGTCGATCATGATCACATCGAATGACTTTGCCGCAGCATGGGCCCTCAACGAACGCGGCCGGCCTTTATACCCGGTTGTGCCCGGTGGCGAAGATCAGCGCGAAATGGCATTCCGCGCCGGGGTCAACATCGTCATGCACGCGCTGACCGGCAACTACAAATCCGATCAGGTGCATGTCCCCGCGATGCTCGAACGGCTTGGCCAGTGAGGAGCAGCGGATGAACTGGTCAATCGATTTTGCTCCTATGTTGCCCGGGCCGTTTTTATGGCTGCTGGCACTTCTCGCTGCCGCGCTGCTCGGCCTGCTGTTCTTCCGGCGCACGCGCGGAGCGCTGTTGCGGCTTGCGGCCCTCGGCGCGCTGCTGCTGGCGCTCTTCAATCCGACATTGCGCGAGGAAGAACGCGAAAGCCTGAACAACGTGGCGATTGTCGTGCTGGATGAAAGCACGAGCCAGAAGCTTGCAAAACGGCCGGAAGAATTGGCCGCCATCAAAGCCAGCCTGGAAACCAAACTCGCCAAGATCCCAAAACTCAACGTCAAGTGGGTCGTTGGCGCAAAGCCCGGCGACCAGACGGCAGCTGGCACCAACCTTTTCACCGATCTCAATGCTGCATTGAACGACACGCCGCCTGACCGGATTTCCGGTGTCATCTTCGTCACCGACGGACAAGTGCACGACGTGCCGAAAAGCGCTCAAAGCCTCGGCTTCGACGCGCCCGTTCACACGCTGCTGACCGGCGCACCGAACGAATTCGACCGGCGCATCGAGATTATTCAAGCGCCGCGCTACGGCCTCGTCGGCCAATCGCGCCCAATCGAACTCGCGGTCCGCGAAACCGGCAAAGTCGGGCAAAAACCTGCGGCCGTCACGCTCAAGATCCGCCGCGAAGGCAAGCCCGACGAAACCGTCAAAACAGAAATCGGCCAGGCAATCAAAGTCGACATGCCGTTCCCGCATTCGGGCACTAACATTGTCGAAATTGAACTCGAGACGGCGGACGGCGAATTGACGCCCGCCAATAACCGCTCGGTCATTGCGGCCGAAGGCGTGCGCGAGAACCTGCGCGTGCTTCTGGTCTCCGGCGAACCCCACGCAGGCGAGCGCACCTGGCGCAACTTGCTGAAGTCGGACGCCGCCGTCGATCTCGTGCACTTCACGATTTTGCGCCCGCCTGAGAAGCAAGACGGCACGCCCATCAAAGAACTGTCGCTCATCGCGTTTCCGACGCGCGAACTCTTTTCTGAAAAGATCAAGGAATTCGATCTCATCATCTTTGACCGCTATCAGCATCGCGGCATCCTGCAGCTTTTGTACTATGACAACATCACGAAGTACGTGGATCAGCACGGCGGCGCGCTGCTTGTTGCAGCGGGCGACGACTACGCCAGCAATTTCAGTTTGTACAAAACGCCCCTGAACCCGGTGCTGCCGGCGCCGCCGACGGGACGCGTCATCCAAACACCTTTCAAAGCGCACATCACGGAACTCGGCACCAAGCATCCGGTGACTCAAGGGCTGCCCGGTGGCGCCGGTGATACGCCAACCTGGGGCCGCTGGTTCCGCCAAGCCGAAGTCCGCGCGAACAAAGGCAGCGTCGTCATGGATGGCGCGGAAAAAAATCCGCTGCTTATTCTGGATCGCAAGGGCAAGGGCCGTGTCGCGCTGCTAACATCCGATCAGGCGTGGCTGTGGGCGCGCGGCTACGAAGGCGGCGGCCCGCACACCGATCTTCTGCGCCGTCTTTCGCACTGGCTGATGAAAGAACCCGATCTTGAAGAAGAGCGTTTGGTCGCCTCTTCCAAGGGTTTGAAGCTGTCGCTTGAGCGGCGTTCGATGGAAGACAAGGTCGGGCCCGTGAAACTCTTAGGCCCCGGCGGGGAAGCCTCCGAAGTGACGCTTGAGGCGGCCGGTCCGGGTCTCTGGCGCAGTTCGGTCGATGTCAAAATACCCGGCCTCTACAAAGCTGAAACGGCCGCCTCGATCGGCACGCTGACAGCGGTTGCCAATGCCGGCATCGAAGATCCGCGCGAAATGAATGAAGTGACCGCGACCGAAGACAAGATGAAGCCCATTGCGGAAGCGACCGGCGGCGGCGTGTTCTGGACACGCGCGTCCGGTCTAATCGCAAGCGCGAGCGGAACCTCTGTGGAGGTGCCACGCGTGTCCTTGCTATCGAACGCCAAAATCTTGGCCGGTTCCGGCTGGATGGGATTGAAGGATCGCGACGCCCACCTGACGCGCGGCGTGAAGCTGACACCGATGTTCACAGGCTTTGCCGCACTCTCGGCACTGCTGTTCCTGCTCGCCATCGCCTGGTGGAGAGAAGGGCGTTAGAGATCGAATCGTTCGGACACTCCACACCAGCTTGGGAAACAATTTGCTGCAATGGCGAAAGCAGAACAACTGCATCGTGATTGTCTCGCCGCGCGCGCCTAGAGAATCGCGCTACTCTTGATTGCGCCGCTGACGGAGGTCTCTATTGTCTCCGCGAGCCGCAATCCGGGGGCGAGCCGATGTTACGCAGGTTCTCAATAATTGTGCCGGTAGCGTGCACATCACTTCTTGCGCTTGGCGTGCAGACGGCGACCGCGCAAGTCACCTTCTCGTCTCCAACAGCGCCCGCAGGCCTGCGCACGACATGCGTAAGCGCGACCGGTGTCTTGTCCTACGATCCCAGCAGCACGTCCACATGTGCCGGTGCCCAAACTGGAATTACCGGCATCACTATCAATAATGGCGGCGGGTTTTCAGCGACCGGCACGGCAGGCGTCACGGTTATCGGCTCCGGCGTTGTCACCACAAATTCCGGCAACATCTCTTCGACGTCAGGCAACATCACAACGTCGTCGGGCAATATCACAGCCACAACTGGCACTGTTCAAGGCGCAACGGTCAATTCCACCGGCGTGATGAGCGTCGGAACCAACCTCACCGTCAACGGCGCACTGAACATGACGAATGGCGCAATTTCGAATGTCACAAATCTCAGCGGTGACGGCACCGGCAGTCTCAGCGGTTTCGTCAACGTCACAGGGACCGGCGCTGGAAATGTTTCGGGATTTTCCAACATCACCGGCACGGGCACCGTTCAGGGCGGTGTCGTTTCATCGACGGGCGCGACCAACGTGGGCACAACTTTGAGCGTCACAGGTGCCACAACCACTAACGGCGTCACCAACACCGGCAATGTCACGACCGATACGCTGACAACTAACGGCGCAGCGACGCTCAACTCGCTCGGCGTCACAAACAATGCAACCGTCGGCGGCACGCTCGGCGTCACAGGCGCCACAACCACTAGCGGCGTTACCAACACCGGCAATGTCACGACCGATACACTGACAACTAACGGCGCGGCAACGCTCAACTCGCTCGGCGTGACAAACAACGCAACCGTCGGCGGCACGCTCGGCGTCACTGGTGCCACGACCACCAACGGCGTCACCAACACCGGCAACGTCACGACCGATACACTGCACCTCAACGGCGCGGCGACGCTCAACTCGCTCGGCGTTACAAACAACGCAACCGTCGGCGGCACGCTCGGCGTCACTGGTGCCACAACCACTAGCGGCATTGCGAATACCGGTGCCATCTCGACCGGCACATTGAGCACGACCGGGCTGCTCAATGCTGGAGCCAACCTCACCGTTGCTGGCGTGACAAGTACGAACGGCATCACCAATACCGGGAACATCGCGACGGGAACGCTCAACACAACAGGTGACGCAACCGTCGGCGGCACCCTGACCGTCACGGGTACGTCCAACACAAACGGACTTAACAACAATGGGGGCGGGATTACGAATGCGGGCGCGGTGAGCGGCGTCACCAATTTGACGGGCACCGGCGGCGGAAGCCTCTCGGGCTTCACAAACATCACCGCAACCGGGACGGTGCAAGGCGCAACGCTGAGGGATGGCGCCGGCACCGTCATCACAGGAGGTGTCGTCACATCCAGCGCCATCAACGCTGCGACCGGCAACATCGCGACTGTGAATGCAACCAACGTCAATTCTACAAACGTCAATGCCACGAACGTCACGGCCACGACGGTTGCGGCAGGAACGGTCAACTCCGCGACCATCAATAATTCCGGCACGCTTTCGACCGGCGCGTTGGCCGTTGGCACTGGCGGGGTTGCGGTCGCGGCTAACGCTCCGGTCTCCATGGGCGGCAACCGGGTACAAAACGTCGGCGCGCCTGTTGCCGCGAGCGACGCCGCAACGAAGGGGTATGTGGATGCCGTCGCCGGCTCGACGGATACGCGTCTTTCCCAGGCCTTCAGCGAGATCGACGAGAACACCGAAGGCATCGCCATTGCAATTGCCATGGGTGGCATGGTGCTGCCAGCGGGAAAGACGTTCGCGGTTGGCGGCAACATGGGTTTCTACGACGACAAACAGGCTTTCGCCGCGCAAGCCGCGCTCCGAGTCGATGACGTGCTGACGCTCAGCGGCGGCGTGGGCATGGGCATGGACCATAAAAACGTCGGTGGGCGCGTCGGATTTGTTGCGGCGTGGTGAACCACCCGGTGGTCCAATACCGAAGGATTATAGTAATCCCTCCACATCGCAGCACAGAGTTGCTCTCCGTATAGCCTAGATTACTGGAGGTACGAAACATGTGCAGTGATAGCCACGATCACGGCAACACGTCATTCTCACTTGCATCGCGCCGCTCGATTTTGCTGGCGCTCGGCATGGGATTTGCGGGCTCGATTGCAGCCTCTGCAGCCCGCGCTGGCGTTCTGGCTCCAGGTATGAAGTACGCACCGACCCCCGGCATCGATCTCATCGCCGATACCACAGCGCATGCGATGCCAAAGCCCCTTGTTGCCACACACAACGATATTCTAGGTCCATTCTGGCGCGCGGGTGCGCCGTTCCAAACCAAGATCATTCCGCCGGGCGCCAAAGGTCAGGTGCTCGTGATGTCCGGCACGGTCATGGATACGGACGGCAAGCCGATCCCGAACGTTATTTTGGATATCTGGAACTCCGATGCCGACGGCGTGTACGATATTAAGAACCCGAGCCAAGCACTCGACCCTTCGGAATTCAAGTTTCGCGGATTGCTGCGAACGGATGCGGATGGCCGCTATGAAGTAGAAACGGTGGTTCCGGGTAAATACAAAATTCCGCCCAAGCTGCCTGGGTTCGAAACTTTCGACGGCGTGTTGCGGCCGGCTCACGTCCACATGATGACGAGTTATAACGGCACCGCGCCGCTCATCACACAAATCTATTTTGAAGGCGATACCGACATCAAGAACGACCCTTGGGCGGCAAAGTCCAAGAACATCGTGACGCTCGACAAAAGCAAGGACGTTTGGCGCGCCACATTCGACGTCGTGCTTCTGCGATTTTCCTGAGGATTAACGCCGGCAGCGATTGGCGGTGACAGCCGCCGGGCCGCACTCTATTCTGCGGGCAGAACAAAGGCAGGAGCGCCGGACGCTTTTGCACGGAGAACGCCCTTAGAGCACGACCCAGGAGAACGCCCGTGACCAAGCCGCCGATCGGCCTCATTGCCTCAGATCCCGAAGCGCTCGCCGTTGCGCGCCGCATGTCGGGCGTCGGCGAACACGTCATTTTTTATATGCTCGATAAATCGGCGCGCAAAAATCTCGCACCCAATCTCGAAGCAGCATCGACCCCGGCCGATGTGGCGCTCGCTTGCGAGGTTATGTGTCTGGCGATCGACGACACGCGGCAGATGCGCCAGCTCATGCTTGGCAGCCCGGACCGCCCCGGCCTGCTTGGCGAGATGTTGCCGGGCGCTGTCATCATTGATCTTGGCGTCCGCACACCGCGCGAGACGCAGGCGCTTCTCGGCGTTTCCGGCACGCGCGGCATCGGCGTTGTGGATGTGGCGCTCGTTGGCGGCACGGCTGCAATTGAAAACGGCGCAGCAACTGTTCTTGTTGGCGGCTTTCCCGATGCCGTGGACCGTGTTGAACCAATCCTCGCCGAACTCGGGCGTGTCGAACGCACAGGACCGTTGGGCAGCGCACAAACGGCAGCAGCGTTGATGGGCTATGTGGAAGCCGCGCACTTCGCGGCACGCTCCGACGCGCTGTCTGTCGGCCGTGCCTTGGGATTGCGTGGCAGCGCGCTCTCGCACATTTTTGACGGCACACCCGACGACAGCAACGTCGTGCGTTTTCAACGCCGGGCGGAACTCGTTCGCAGAATGGCCGAAGAGCGCGGCCTTGGCAGCAACGTCATCGATTTCAATAGGCTCAACATTCCAGAATCCAGCACAGAAAGTGCCAACGAAAGCAGTTGACGAATTACCCTTGCGAACCGGCGCAAGCACCCTGTGACATGCGACTCAGCTTAAGGGTTGAGCAACAATTCAACGTTGCTCAAAGGCTTGTCCTCATGTCCGCACTCTTCCGTATTGTTTATGCCGCGCACGCCAATGGCACGCATCACAAGCTGGCGCTCGACGCCTTGAACCATATGGAACGCCCCGACGCGGAAGCCTGGCGCCGCGTTTTCCTGCAGCATGTGGGGTTGTATCTCGAAGGCTCGAAAGCGCCCGACAACAGCTTCAAGGACTTCAAGAACCATGTGCTGCATGTCGGCGACGCCTACTGGGGCGGTGCGCCGGAAAAGGTGGAGGCTTGGTACGGGCACACGGTGACCGCGCTACGCGCTGAAAAATGGGCCGATGCGGCCTACGCGGCTGGCGTCTTGAGCCACTACTACACCGACCCCGTACACCCTTTCCACACAGGCCAGACCGAAGCCGAAAACTCGATGCACCGCGCTTGCGAATGGAGCATCAACCGCTCGTACAATGGCTTGCGCGCGCTTGGAGAGAAGAAGTTCGCAACAATGCGCGTTGCCTCCCATCAGGATGCGCACTGGCTGAAGCAGATGACATGCGATGGCGCGGAATTCTCGCACCGCTACTACGAGAAACTCATCGCACACTACAATTTGAAGATCGGCGTGGTTCGCCCCGAAGAAGGATTGGATGAAGTCGCGCGCACCATCGTCGCCGAACTCTTGATGTATGCAGCAGACGGCTTCGGCCACATCCTCGATCGCGCCATTGCGGAAGCAGGTGTCGCGGCACCCGAAGTGTCGCTGACGCTGGAGACATTTCTGGCGACACTCAAGATCCCGGCCAAATGGATCGAGAAAAAATTGTCGAACGCGGAAGACCGCAGAATTGTGCAGGCGATGTACGACGAGCTGCAAGCCACCGGCAAAGTCGAACACACGCTGCCCGAGGATGATCGCGTCATCCGCGATCTGCACAAGCGCGAGGTGTTAGACCGCGCGCACGGACTGCAACTCGACAAGCGCAGCGTGCGCATTCCCGATGGCGATCCGGCCGACGTGCGCCGCGTCATGCGCCGGACGAAGGCTGCGCTTGAGCCTATTATTCCCCGCGCATCCGCTGGCACGCCAGGGAGCGCGGAACCGCTGCCGGCGGTTGTCCAAATCGTCAAGAAGGCGGCCGCTACAGAAACAACGCGCCAACTCCCGCCCGCTATTCCCAACGCCGCGCCGAAGAGTGTGGCGGAGCCGGCACCGATGACACCTCCGCCGCCTGCGCCGCGTACGCGAGACCGCTAAGCCGAATGAGACAGCGGTGCGCGATGTGACCCCGAGAACCTGACGGCCATCACAACAGACGAGGAAAACGCACAATCAGATCGCGTGCGCCGAGTCTATCTGAAAGCCAGCGACGATCTCGAAGCCGCGCCTTCGATTGGCCCGAAGATGGCGGAACGCTTTGCGGCACTCGGCATCAAGACCGTCGCCGAATTCCTTGGGCAGTCGCCAGACGATATGGCTGAGCTTCTCGACGACAAGCGCATCGACGCCGCAACGCTTGAAGAGTGGCAAGATCAGGCCGAACTCGTGATGAACGTGCCGGGCCTGCGCGGCACACACGCGCAGCTTCTGACGGGCGCGGGATATCGCACTGCTGCCGCCGTTGCCGATGCCGACCCGGTGGCGCTTTCGGCGGACGTCTTAAAGTTCGCGACGTCGACCGAGGGAAAACGCGTTCTGCGCGATGGCAACACGCCCGATCTTGAGAAGATCAAAGGCTGGCTCAATGCCGCGCAAGAGGCGATGGCGGCGTAGTCGCGTAACCGCGACGCCGGAAAAGCAGACTGCTATCGCCGTTGTGCCGAGCTTTCGCGCTTCTCGAACATAGCGCGCGCGGCCTGCACATCGGGAATATGACTTTCGGCCCAGCTGTCAAGTTTGCGCACGGTATCCGAAAGCGAGTGGCCTAGTTCCGTCAGTTCGTATTCAACGCGCGGCGGGACTTCCTGATGATCGAACCGCGCGACGAGACCGTTACGCTCCAACTCGCGCAAAGTCTGCGTCAGCATTTTCTGCGAGACGCCGCCGATTAGACGCATGAGATCGCCGTTGCGCTTCGGCCCGCGCCGCAAGGCCGGCAGAATGAGCAACGTCCACTTATCCGCGATGAGTTCGAGGATGGCGCGGGATGGACAGGCCTCGGTATACACGTTGGGCTTGAAACATTGGGGCTTCCCTCCGGCATCGCGGGGCGGAATTCGCCCGATCACAGTCTTGTCGGCCATCGGCGGCTTCCATGGTTACCAAAAGGTGCGTACTTTACTTATGGTTCTTTACATACCTATCTGGATTGACCACAACGTGCAACACCGGAGACAATCCTGATGACCACAGTCGCTATCGTCTACCATTCGGGTTACGGCCACACAGAAGTTGTCGCAAACCACGTCGTCAAAGGTGCCGAAAGCGTCCCCGGCGTCACCGTGAAGCTTTTCAAGGCCACCGATCTCGCCTCGCCCGATTCTGGACCTTGGGCGGAACTCGCCGCCGCCGACGCCATCATATTCGGATCGCCAACCTACATGGGCTCAGCCTCAGCGCCGATGAAGGCGTTTATGGATGCGACCTCCAAACCCTTTTTCACACAAGTCTGGAAAGACAAGATCGCTGCCGGGTTCACGAATTCATCCGCCTGGTCGGGAGACAAACTCGCAACGTTGCAGCAGTTTTCCGTTCTCGCCGCCCAACACGGCATGATCTGGGCCGGGACCGGCATGTTCCCAGGCTACAACAAAAAGGATTCAACCCACGACGATCTCAACCGCGTCGGCTCGTTCCTCGGGCTCATGACACAGGCCAATTTCGATGAGGGCGCTGATACGGCACCGCCCGCGAGCGACAGAAAGACGGCTGAACTTTTCGGCGCCCGCATCGCGCAGGTCGCAGTGAGGTGGAACAGAGCGGCGGCGTGAACAGCCCACTCTCGTAAATTGCGGGTCTGCTCTTTTCGCGCTTTAAGCGCGCAAGTTCTGGCCAGACCCGCGACCTACACTTTGCTCAAAAATTATGCGTTCCAAATCAATGCCCCCGCTCTGTTAATGTAAATGGGTGCGCCAAACCTTCCCGAGAGACGCTGCAACGTCCTGAAATTCCTCGCAAAAAATATTGAACACTTGAAACTCATCCCCGCCCTCCCCGTGGGCCGCATACTTCGGCTGTTGGACGTGTGAAGCGAGGATTGAGATGTTAACGTTTGCGTTCGTGATGCTAGGTTTCGGAGTAATGATGGCGGCTCGTATTGGCGGCGCTGAAGCAGGCGCGCTCGAAATCAACCGCGCTGCGTTTTTACGTGGTGCAGTAGCCGCTGTTGCAGCCAGCGCCGTTGCACTTTCAACCGAAGCAAAGGCCGCAGCCACCATGCTAACGCGCACGATTCCCTCAAGCGGCAAGCCGCTGCCCGTCATTGGTCTCGGCACTTGGCAGACGTTTGACGTTGGCACGAGCACCGCCGAACGCGCGCCGCTCTCGGACGTTTTGAAAGAGCTATTCGCGGTAGGCGGATCGGTGATCGATAGTTCACCCATGTATGGGCGCTCGGAAAGCGTGGTTGGCGATTTGCTCGACGGCGCGCAATCGCGCGATAAAGCCTTTCTCGCGACCAAGGTTTGGACGCGCGGGAAATCCAACGGCATCGACCAGATGCAGCGCTCGTTTCAGCTCATGCGCACCAAGCACATCGACCTGATGCAAGTTCACAACTTGGTCGATTGGCAGATCCATCTCGACACCTTGCGCGGCTGGAAGCAGGAGGGCCGCGTCTCCTACCTCGGCGTCACGCACTACACATCAAGCGCCTTCGACGAGCTTGAAGCCGTGATGCGCTCGGAAAAGCTCGACTTCGTGCAACTGAATTATGCGCTCGACGACCGCACGGCGGAGAAAAAGCTACTGCCTTTGGCGCAGGAGAAGGGCATCGCCGTGCTCGTCAACCGCCCGTTCGGCGGCGGCGGGTTGCTGAGCCGCCTCAAGGATAAGCCCCTGCCGGCAATCGCGGGCGAAATTGGCTGCACATCGTGGGCTCAGGTGCTTTTGAAATTCATCGTCTCGCATCCAGCCATTACCTGCGCCATTCCCGGCACGCGGAAAGCCGCGCACATGCTGGACAACGTGCAAGCCGGAATGGGCGCGCTGCCGGACGCCGCGATGCGCGAAAAAATTGCGGCGGCTGTATCAGGTTAGATCCGCTTAATGCCCAGGCGCGAGATTACTCCGTCATTTTTTCAACACGCAAAGGAATGAACGTCATCAGACTTCGTTGTTTGCATGGGGAGGGGCCAAGTCTCGATCAAAGTTCTCGCGAACGGAGGGACCAATGAGCCTCGAAATGAGCGTCGTACCACCAGTTAGTCACGAGAGTTGCGTCAGCGTAGAATTGCCAAGGCAGCCATTCCTGTTAGGGCCGGCACCGTACATTGTGCGGGACGATACGGCTCGATGTGAAGTGGAGGGCTTTGCCTGCGTCGTGGAGCAAGATTACTCGTCGTTTCCGATACCGCACCGCTACTCGGCCTAATAGCCGCAAAGATAAAGCTAACAAGCGGCGGGGCAGACCCGCCGTTTTCGTTTGTCCTGCCGCCAATTTGGCACCTTTGGGGGATCAAAGGGACCTTGCAACGGCGCGTGTGCAGGGCCATTGTAAGATTTACCGAGGGGTGCCGGCGGACCGGCTGAGAAGCGCGAAACGTACGTGCGCTGACCCTTAGAACCTGATCCGGGTTATTCCGGCGGAGGGACGGAGATCGCCGTGACGAATGCAATTCTCATCGCCAAGATTTTGGGTCCCGTCTATTTGATCGTGGGCCTTGGCATGTTGCTTCACAAAGAGCACATGCGGTCTCTCTTCAACGAGGTCGCGAAGAGCCCGGCGCTCGTCTATCTCGGCGGCGTGCTGGCCCTCGTCATTGGCACCATCATCATCCGCTTTCATAACGACTGGACATTTGGCTGGACGCTGCTCATCACGCTTGTCGGATGGGGTGCCGTCGCGAAGGGTGTCTCGCGCATCCTGGCGCCCGACTGGAGCCGGGAGCTGCTCCATTCCTACGCCAAGGACGACAAGATCATTCCGTTTGCAACCGCCGCAGCACTTATCCTCGGCGCCATACTGACAGCCGGCGCCTACCGCTGGATTTAGCCAACTCCAAATTCAACCCCTGAAGTGAGACCCCGATGAACAAGATCACCCGCGCATCCGATTTGATGGTCCCTAAAGTCACGACGGGCCCAATCACGGGATCGAGCAAAATTTACACCTCGCCCGAAGGGCATGACGACGTGCAGGTGCCGTTCCGCGAAATTGCACTCACCGATCCGGCTGAAAAGTCCTTCCGCGTTTATGATCCATCCGGCCCCTACACCGACGCGAACGCCAAGATCGACGTTGAAATGGGCATGCCGCGCATTCGCGAAGGTTGGATCAAGGCGCGCGGCGGCGTTGAAACGTATCAAGGGCGCGATATCAAACCGGAAGACAACGGCAACGTCTCCGGCAAGCACGCGGCGCGCGATTTTCCAAATAAGCCGCAGCCGATGCGAGGTGTGGGCTCTGAGCGCGTCACCCAATTCGAATTCGCGCGTGCGGGCATCATCACCAAGGAAATGATTTACGTTGCGCATCGCGAAAACCTCGGCCGCACGGCTGTACTTGAACGCGCCAAGGCCGCACTTGCCGATGGCGAAAGCTTTGGCGCGAGCCTTGCCCGAGCACATCACGCCCGAATTCGTGCGCTCTGAAATCGCACTAGGCCGCGCGATTATCCCCTCCAACATCAACCACGCCGAAGTCGAGCCGATGATAATCGGCCGCAACTTTCTTGTTAAGATCAACGCCAACATCGGCAACTCGGCCGTCTCGTCGTCGATTGAAGAAGAAGTCGAGAAGATGGTGTGGGCGATCCGCTGGGGCGCAGACACAGTTATGGACTTGAGCACAGGCCGCAACATCCACACCACGCGCGAGTGGATCCTGCGCAATAGCCCCGTGCCGATTGGCACCGTGCCGATCTATCAGGCGCTGGAAAAGTGCGGCGGCGATCCGGTCAAACTGACCTGGGAACTCTATCGCGACACGTTGATCGAGCAGTGCGAACAGGGCGTCGATTACTTTACCATTCACGCGGGCGTGCGCCTTCCATACGTGCCGCTCACCGCCAACCGCGTGACAGGCATCGTTTCGCGCGGCGGATCGATCATGGCCAAGTGGTGCCTCGCGCATCACAAAGAAAGCTTCCTCTACGAGCGCTTCGACGAGATTTGCGATCTGATGCGCAAGTATGACGTGTCGTTCTCACTCGGCGACGGCTTGCGTCCGGGTTCGATTGCCGACGCCAATGATCGCGCGCAGTTTGCCGAGTTGGAAACACTTGGCGAGCTGACCAAGATCGCCTGGGACAAGGGTTGCCAGGTCATGATCGAAGGCCCCGGCCACGTGCCGATGCACAAGATCAAGATCAACATGGACAAGCAGTTGAAAGAGTGCGGCGAGGCACCGTTCTACACGTTAGGCCCGCTAACGACCGACATCGCGCCGGGTTACGACCACATCACGAGCGGTATCGGCGCGGCCATGATCGGCTGGTTCGGGACGTCCATGCTCTGCTACGTGACGCCGAAAGAGCATTTGGGTCTGCCGAACCGCGACGACGTCAAGGTCGGCGTCATCACGTATAAGCTTGCGGCACATGCGGCGGACTTGGCCAAAGGACACCCAGCAGCACAGTTGCGCGACGATGCGCTGAGCCGCGCGCGTTTCGACTTCCGCTGGGAGGATCAGTTCAATCTGTCACTCGATCCCGATACCGCGCGCTCGTATCACGACGAGACCATGCCGAAGGACGCGCACAAAGTGGCGCACTTCTGTTCGATGTGCGGACCAAAGTTCTGCTCGATGAAAATCACCCAGGACGTGCGCGACTACGCGGCGAAGCAAAATGCGCGGGTGGGTGAAGCGATCGCTGAAATTCAGGAGGAAGTGGGCGCGATTGACCCTCAAGCCGGCGCCGCGTCAGTGCTTGCGCTGGAGCGGCAAACAGGAATGGATGAAATGAGCGCGAAATTCAAAGAGATGGGCGGGCAGATTTATCTCGATGCAGAGAAGGTCGCGACAACTGCTACCCCCCAAGCAGCCCGCGTCAAATCCGGCGACAACGACGCGGTGAAGAAGAGTAACAAGGCGTTGGGGTGAATTGGTCTAAAGCGGACCGGCGGCTATGCCCGACATCATCATAGTCGCCGGACCCAACGGCGCGGGCAAGACAAGCTTTGCGCGACAGCACGTCGATACGGGCCGTCGCACATTCACATTTGTAAACGCAGATGAGATTTCACGTGGGCTTTCAGCGGCCTCCCAGACCCACCGGGACTTGCAGGCGACGCGACTAATGCTGAAGCAGATCGATGAACTCGCCGCCCGCCGTGCGGATTTCATGATTGAGACGACACTCGCAGCGTTAACGTATCTCGATAAAATCAGCCAGTGGCGGCGGACCGGATACCACGTCAGTCTCGTTTATCTTCGGCTTCCGAGCGCGGACCACGCCGTCGAACGTGTGCGGCGACGGGTTGCTGCGGGTGGCCACGCGATACCGGAGTTAACAATTCGCCGACGCTTTATTTTGGGTCTCGACTACCTAGATAAGCACTACAAACAGGCCGTCGATGCGTGGTATATTGTAGATAGTTTGGAAGGGTCCTATGCCCTTTCTGAAAGATCAGGTGACTGATGGACCGGAAGCGCGAGATTGCCGAGATCGAAGAGTCCCTTAGGCGGGCCGCCGACGCTATTCGCAATCGGGAACCCGATGCATTGGCGGGGCGTATGAGCCAACCGGCCCGTGCCCCAAAGCGGCCTACCTCTGGGAAGCCAAAGACAGCGGTTAAAAACGCCAACAAAGCGTTGGGGTGATCCTCCACGCCAACCAAAAAGCGGTGTCATCCTAGGCCTTGTGCCTAGGATCCATCGGGCAAAGTGTTTGGGCGTCAAGCTCGGGCACAATGCCGACAAGGCGTAATGCACTTGCTCCTTCATGCCGCCGAAGCACCAGAACCGCCTAAATCACCCTCCGAACGAATGGAACAATGGATCCTAGGCACAAGGCCTAGGATGACAGTGGTGGACGCGTCTAAGTGATTAACGACGCAATGAAATCATTGGCCACTTGGCGCCCCCACCCTAAAACTTTCACAATCTTAACTTCACTTCGCCTTTCGAATGTGAGAGCCTCCCCCCATCGTCAACAACTGAAAGGAGGTGATCCGATGTCGAGTGGGATTATGAAGGCTGCGATTTTTGGATCGCTCACGCTTTCGCCGGATTCACTTCCGAAAAAGCGCTAGAGCAGCGGCCCGGCGGACCAAAACTTCCGCTAGATGATCGCAACTAATCTCACGGAGGCCGCTCATATCGAGCGGCCTCTTTGATTTCAGAGCGTTTTTTGTTTTCAGAGAGTTTTTTGAGAGTTCAGCGGTTCTGCACGTCGACGTAGAACACCATCTCGGCCTTCTTGCGTTCGCCGCCAGCGCGGCGGATCTGGGTGCCGCAGCGATAAATCTGCGACATGCCCTCGACCGTGCAGTTCCTCGAGTTGACGACAAAATCGAGATCGCGCTTGGGATCGATGCGGTTGATATCGATCTGATCGTCCTCGACAATGTCCTTGTCGAAAACTTCGAGTTTCACATCCGTGCGTCCGCGCGGCACGACGGCCGAGAATTTCCAGTTCGGGATGACGGCATCCGTCTGGCGGACTTTCTCAGATTTGAACACCTGCCCGCCGATCGTCACGCGGGCATAGAAATCTTCCGAGCTGAACGCATCGCCTTTGTCGAGTGCGATGAGCTGCGAAAGTGTAACGGTGATTTCAACATCGCGCGTGACGGCCGCGTGATAGCGATGCTTCTTATATTTGCGATGTGGATGGGCGTCAGCCGTCATCGCGTCGATAAAAGGAAAAATGGCGAGCAGCAAACCCAAGAACGCAAGGCCGCGCGCGCGGATGCCAGACTTTATAAAGGACATGAACCCCTCCACTCGATTGCAACGAAGACACCGGCGGGACCAATGTCCCCGCTTAACGCCTTTACGTTTACGAAATTTATTGCGCGCCTGATAGGGAAGCAATGCAAGTCCCTCGATGAGAGGTGCCAAGCAGCACCAATCAGCAAACGAAAAAGCCTTCCAACTCGTCCCGCACCCGCGACGACTTGTATCCAAAAGATCACATGCATCTCGAATCAGTTGGCGGTCCCGCGATTTCTGTGGATAGCAAGTTCTTTCCGTCCTAGTCTCATTTTGTGGGACGGCTGATCGGGGGATCGGTCGGGGGTAAGAATTTCTCACAACAACGACCACCGCAAGACTCGCATCGGGAAATCATCTCGAATTGAGTCGGACCTGTAGGAATTAGCCGTTGTGCAGAGATGCATTCCGGCAACGCTGAAGGTTTGCGGCGGGCCCGGGGGGCCTCAGGGCGCCCCAGAAAAGGAACGGATGGCTAACTGCCACCCGTTTCTTTTTTTTGGGTCACCGCTCGGACCGCACCCATGATCGCGCCAGTATCTGGGCCAAGATCTGGGCCAGGATCGGGGAATGCAGCACTACAATTCATCTCAATTCAATCCGGCGCACTAGCGGAACTCGGGCCGGAACTCGGGCCGGCACGCGCGCTCGGGCGTGAGCAGCTGGGCGTGAACTCTCGGGCGTAGGCTTCAGGCCGCCAACCAACTCCCATTATTTCGAGAACCAGCTATCCCAAAGTTCCTTGGCCCAAAGCGACATGGATTTTGCGTCGCCGGCGCCGTCTGCAGATTTGGCGCCCTCTGCAGACTTTGTGCTGCCGCCATCTTCCGGAGCAACATCTCTGGTGATGGACGACGTGGTGGCAGGCGGCGGCGATTTTGCTGCGGCTGCCATATCCGGCGCGGCGGCCGTCGGCTCCATCGCGCGGGGTGCCGGATCGGCAGCCACCGTTGCTGCAGGCGCGGGAGCCGCAGGCTGTGACGCAGCCGCCGCCTTGGTCGCAGCAGCAACCGGTTGCGCCGCTTCCGACGCCGGGACATCGCCCTCGACAGTTTTCACGATGCTGGACGTTGCCTTTTCGGCGCCGGCTTGCGGCAAGCCCTTGGCATCTTTTTCGATAGCCGCATCATACTCGGCAAGAGTTTGCACTTCGGCTTTGGCTCTGATGTGGACGACCTTGAAGCCCTTTGCCTTGAGTTCGGAGAGCAGCAGCGGCAGCGCCTTCGCCGTGTTCTTGTGAATGTCGTGCATCAAAATGATGCCCTTGCCCGTCTTCTCAAGCTTGGCCATCACGCCTTTGACAAGGTGCTCGACGGGCTGCAGCTTGAAGTCGAAACTATCGACATCGGTTGAAAACATGGCGATGTTGCGCGTGCCAAGATGGGCAACGGTTTCAGGGCTATCCACCAACGTTGGGAAGCGGAAGAAGGGTGCAATGGGGCCGCCGACGGCGCGCTTGACGGCCGAGATTCCGCGCTCGATTTCGGACTTCGCTTCCTCGACTGTCTTGAGTTTACGTACCGCCTGATGGCTCCAAGTGTGGGTGCCGATCGTGTGGCCGGCCTTTGCCACTTCACGAATGATTTCGGGATAACCGAGTGCCATTTTACCGATAGTGAAGAAGGTCGCCTTGGTGCAATGCTCCGCAAGTGCCGCCAGCACGCCCTCGGTCGAATATTTCTGCGGACCGTCGTCGAACGTCAGCACCACTTCCTTTTGCTGCAGAAAGTCGTGGGCCTTGTAGTGCTCAAAGCCAAAGCCCGGACCGCCCGTCGTATCGATCTCAACGGTGCGCACCACACCGATGGCGTTGTCATTGGGACAGCGCGTCGGTGCGGCGGTGGCGGGCGCGGTCATCGCTGCGACCGAAACGAGCAATGTTACGCCTAACGTCCTGATGAACCCCGGCATTATCAACCCCTGCAAAATGATTCCCTAGTACAAGTCTTTACCATGTTTCCCCGGCCGGACGGCAAGCACAAGAGCCATTACAAAAAGTTATGCGGGCATTGTCGTGATGCCACGCGGTCCCGGCACCCAATCGCCCTGCCAATCGCCCTGCAATTTTTGTGAAGCCCCAGCGCCCTGCAACCGGCGCCCAACTCCGGCTCGGCTCTCTCCTCAGCTCCAGCTGCTAAGTCCATGAAACGACCTTGAGTTTACGGCGTTACCGCTGCACATAGGCCGCAAAAAACGGCGAATTTGCTGATTGATTGCGGCCCCGATCACAAAGCCCCTTCGCCATTTCGACATAATGTGCTCTTAGTGGTCAACTTGGTTGCGGGACAAAACTAAATAATCGAGTATCTGGGGGTTTTTCAATGTTCAACCGCGTCGCAACGCCTGATCCGCGTGTATCTGAATCTACTCGTGCCAATGGACAGCCGCCATCCATTCAACCGCTGAAGTCGGGCCCATTGCCACCGTTCGCGCAGCAGAATTCTGGCCCTTCATTCGCGCAAGCCACTTCGAACGGACAAGTCGCGATGCGTGCGCCTGATGCCCCGACGTCTGTGCTTGGTCCCGACATTACCATCATCGGTCAGCAACTCGTTTTGAAGACCAAGGGTTCGCTGCTCATCGCCGGACAGATCCAGGGCGACGTGCACGGCGAAAGCGTTACCGTCGGCGAGAGCGGCAACGTTACCGGCACGATCACGGCGCGCACAATTGCCGTACAAGGCGAAGTGCGCGGCGCGCTTAAAGGCTCAGCCGTATTCTTGCACGCAACGTCCCGCGTCGATGGCGATATCGTCAAACAAACTTTGGCAATTGCCGAAGGTGCGCAGTTTGACGGCAGCGTGCGCCGCGCCCGCGACGTCAGTGAAGTCACGCCAGATCTCGACTAAATTCGATCCCGGCTCAATTCTTCAAATCTACTCTCGTCAGAGCATTGTGACGGAGAGGTCCGTTGTAAGACGGTGACGTTCGCCTGGAGCGAGCGTCACCGTGTCATTTCCGGTGTTCGCGGTTTCAACGCAGAACATGTGCCTATAGCCTTCATCGCCCATGTCGCCGAGGCGCGCTGATTTCTCAACCCATGGGTTCCATAAAACCGTCGAGAGGCTGCCTGTCTTTGCGATGCGTATCTGGCGCGCGCTCTTTTGATCCGTGACGATTACGGGCCCGCCGCTCTCCTGGTAAATCCGGTCTATTTCGCACGCAATTCTGATCGGGGCCTGTTCCATCCGCATGTGGCCCGGCGCCAGCTGATCGATAAAGCGTTGGCCCTCAAGACCCGCAACTGTCACCGCGCCAATGTCACCAACCGCCAGATAGGTGTGCAGGGCTTGCGTCAACGCCAAATCAATGCCGCCCCGGTTCTCCGTCGACAACGAAACCGTCAGCGTATCGGCAAGCGTAACTTCGATTTCTGCCAGGGCCCGTGTGCGGCCAATCGGCGTCTGACTTGGGTGAAGCCTCAAAAGCCAAAACAAGACGCGCACGATTTTTGGTGGCCGCCGATCCGGTGACGCTCCAGGGCGTTGCCCGTACGAAACCGTGTGCGGGCTTCGTTGGATCACTGGGATGGGGCCCAAACCACGGCCAACACACCGGCACGCCGCCGCGCACGGCCTTGCCGGTGCCGAGCTTCGCCGCCGGCGACAACCACAGAACATCACTTTGATTTGCCGGGATGTATGAGAGGACCTGCGCACCCTGTAACGCCACGACCGCCGACGCGCCGCCCGCTTGGAGCAACGCTACAGGTTCGCCGTATCGCTCTACAAAGCGGACGGCCCCTGCCCTGCCCCAGCGCGCTTCAAGCGCACCGAGGCTGACACCTAAATTACCGTCCAAATTAGCCCCCGGCACAGATTTTAGAAACGCCCCCCGCGCCCGCTGGGCCGCTCGTTGCTGCAATACTCATAAACGCGGATATCGTGTCCGACAAAACGGCAGACTTCGCGCTTGTAGTTTGGGTTGTGCCGGATGCGGTCGGCCGGGGCTTTCATGCCGTAGCTGCGGGCCACCTGCGCCAGCAGTTCATCCTGACAATAGGGCGTTGCGATGTAGCTTCCAGCAACGAGCTGGGCACCACCCTGGCACTTGATGCCACGGCGGCCAGCGTCCGCCGGCAGAATGAAATAGACCGTGGTCAACGCCGCCACACAAACCAATTGAATAAGCTTCGCCAAGCATCTCATGACCTCCGTGCTTGCCCCGCGCGACGCGGCGCCAATGGCAATCCTTTAGTCGGCCCGGTACTGTCAGGGCATCTGCATACGAATCTTAGCAGAATTTGCGGCGGTTTAGGGTGCGCGTTTTAAGGGATTGGCTTGTGGCTCGCAGTCTGGTATGAGAGGCACAGAGTATTAGGTGGCCGCTGGACAGCTCGGAGCCTGGCAATGATGACGCAGTATGATGCTGGCGGAACTTGCCTCATTCGCCGCGACGGGGCGCTCGACGTCAAATCCAACACGCTTGTGGATCGACCTGCTCAATCCCACACCCGAAGAAGAAAAGGCGATTGAAGCCGCTCTCGGTCTCGATGTGCCAACACGCGCTGAAATGCGCGAGATCGAAGTCTCAAACAGGTTCTATTCGGAAAACGGCGCACACTTCATGACAACAGTCGTCCTTCATGCTTCAGAGCACGAGGTGCCGCAGACTTCCAATCTAACATTCATCTTGAGCGGCCACCGCCTCGTCACCGTGCGATATGCAGAACCTAGAGCCTTTCAGATTTTTACCGAGAAGGCCTGCCGCAACGACCCGGCATGTACATCGGGTCCGCAGATCCTGATCGGCCTGATCGAAACTTTAGTTCAACGCCAAGCCGACCACATCGAAAAAGTGCAAGACGAAGTTGAAACCCTTGCCCCGCAGATTTTCGGACAAAAGCATGCCGGCCAAAACAAGGGGCGGCGTCTCGACGTGATGTTGCGCAACATCGGCAAGGCAGGCGACTTAACCTCACGCGCTCAGGAAAGCGTTGTCTCGTTCCATCGTACCTTGCACTATTTCGACGACGCGGCGCGCGAACGCGGCGAAGACAAGCGCTTGATCGAACGCATCGAGAGCGTCAATCGCGACGTCGGCTCCCTCGTCGATCACTTGAAGTCGCTTTCAACCCGAACCGCGTTTCTGCTCGACGCAACGCTCGGCATGATCTCGACCGAGCAGAACCAGATCATCAAACTGTTCTCGGTCATGGCCGTCATGCTCATGCCGCCGACGCTGGTCGCTTCCGTCTATGGCATGAACTTCCGCCACATGCCCGAACTCGATTGGCCGTTGGGATATCCGATGGCACTCGGGACTGATGTTTATTTCAGCACTCATCCCGTTCATTTATTTCCGGCGAAAAGGCTGGCTGTAGTTTTCACCCAATCCAAGACATGACAAGCGCCAGTGCGCCCGAGATGCCGAGTACTGCCAACATGCTGGCATGCATGCGGAACAGCAGAACAGCCGCAAGCAACGCCAACAGCGCGGCGCGCCAATCGAGACTTGTAACCGCAGGCACGCTCGTATGCAGCGGGCCATAAGTGACGTCGCTGACCTCGCGGAACAAGACATGCAGCGCAAACCACACCGACAGATTGAGAACGACGCCGACGACTGCGGCCGTAATGGCCGAAAGCGCGGATTTGAGGCGCGGCATGGAGGCGATGCGCTCGATGTAGGGGGCGCCTGCAAAGATCCACAAGAAGCACGGCGCAAAGGTCGCCCACAGCACCACAAGCGCGCCGAGAATGCCCATTACAACCGGCACACCCCCGCCTTGGCGATAGGCGGCGAGATAGCCGACAAACTCGTTGACCAGAATGAGAGGTCCGGGCGTGGTTTCGGCGAGGCCAAGCCCGTCGAGCATTTCGCCGGGCTTCAGCCAGCCGTAAACTTCAACCGCGTCCTGTGCGACGTAGGCGAGCACGGCATAGGCGCCGCCGAAGGTGACGACCGCAAGCTTGGAGAAGAACCAGGCGAGTTTCGCGAGCACGTGATCAAAACCGAACGCGTAGGCGATCGCCAGCAACGGCAACGCCCAGATCGCGAGCCACATAGCGATGGTGCGCAACGTATCGCCGATTGGAATGGCACCGTAGGCCGGGCTCACCTGCATTGTCTCTGTGGAGGACCGAACCCCGTTCTGCCCGCGCCAAAATCCGAACAGGGCCGCTGCCAGAACAATGACCGGAAACGGAATCTTGAAAAAGAAGATGGCGACGAACGCCAGTGCGGCGATAGCCCACTCGGCGCTATCCTTGAGGGATCGTTTCGAAATGCGTAGCAGCGCTTCGACAACGATGGCGAGCACCGCAGCCTTGACGCCCATGAACAGCGCCGAAACAAATGGCACGCTGCCAAAAGCTGCATAGATTGCCGACAGTACTAGGATGAGAAGTGCGCCCGGCAGCACGAACAACAATCCGGCAGCAAGCCCGCCTTTCAATCCATGCAAGCGCCAGCCTGCATACGTCGCGAGCTGCATCGCCTCGGGGCCAGGGAGCAGCGTGCAGAAGTTCAGCGCGAGAAGATACGTGCGCTCTTCGAGCCACTTCTTCTCATCGACCAGGATCTTGTGCATCATCGCGATCTGACCGGCTGGACCACCAAACGATGTCAGACCGATTTTGGCCCACGTGCGCAGCGCTTCATTGAAACTTGGTGCCGGGAAACTTGGTGCCGAACCTGTCGCCGCTGCTACCATGATCCCCGCCTGATCGAACAAATTCCAAGGTCGGATGCATATCAGAACCGCAGCGTTTTGGCCTTTCGCATTGCGGCCTGCCGTCGCGCATCGGCGGCTCACGCACAAAATTCGCGTGTGATCGCAGTCTTATGCTCTTTTTGCATTTAAGTGTGGCGTGATTGCCCGATTGACCGGCCCGATTAACCAATGCACGCCTCGCGCGCCAGATCGGGGTTAACCTCGATTTCAATTGGCGGCTGAGGGAGTTCTGGCGTCCAGCTGCGGGTTGAACTGACCTGGGAAGTTTCACTTCCTATTGGTGTCGCTGTGGGCCGCATGTGCGGCCGCTCGGGGCACGCGGGAGCGCCATTCGGCGCTGACGGTCCCTTCAACCTGCATATCCAAGCCGCCGCAATGAAGGAGTTTGTTTCATGCGGTTATTAACTAAAACCGTTTTCGCGTTTATTCCGGCCCTGATTTTGGCCGCAGGCTCAGCCCAGGCCGCAACAGAGAGCTGGCGGCAGAGCTGCGCTGGACCCGAGGTCGCTTGTTCGCCAGCTGCTGCCCAGCCCGCTGCAAAGACTGCAACGGCGCCTGCCAAGCAAAAGACGGTCACCAAAGCGAAAGCTAAAAAGCCAGCCTCTATCGCCAATGAAGATGCCGCGCCCGTAAAGGCAAAGAAGGCCAAGAAGATCGCCAAGGTGCAGGACGAGGATGCCGCGCCTGTAAAGACCAAGAAGGCCAAGAAGATTGCCAAAGTTGCCGCCAAGAAGAACTCCGGCGGCGATACCGGCGGCAAAGCCTATCAGTCGGGCGTTGCCTCCTGGTACGGCGGATACTTCCACGGCCGCACCACGGCGAATGGCGAGAAGTATGACATGTGGGCCATGACGGCCGCGCACAAAACGCTGCCTTTCGGCACGCGCGTCAAAGTCACCAATACCAACAACGGCGACAGCACCATCGTGCGCATCAATGATCGCGGTCCGTTCATTGCCGGCCGCGTTATCGATCTCTCCAAAGCAGCCGCCAACGACATCGGCATGGGCGGACTTGCGAAGGTGAAACTCACGATCCTCGGCAAGGGCTGAGCATCGAAGCGTACACATGAACGGCGGCAGTCCTCGATACGGCTGCCGCCGTTTTCTATTTGGCGCGCCGAGTTCTCTCATCCTTGACGGCAAAAGTCTGCGACCTGCCGTCGCGCGGCGGAGAATATGTCCTTATAAAACCAATAATTTCAATGAAATGTGAGCTCCTGTTAAGCCTGAAACTCATGCGCGGGTTGACGCTCGCAGCCGTGGGTGTTCCTTGGCCACGCGATTGGAATGGATTGATTGCCGGCCGCGTTGACGCGCGAGCAAAGGTCATGTGACCGGCGTCTCGCGAAAAGCATTTTCAAACCGGCAACTCACCCGCTGACGAAGCACAAGAGGAGTAAAAACATGCGTATCAATTTCGCGTTTGCTGCCACCGCGTTTGCAGCGCTGACGATGATTGCAGCACCTGCCAGCGCCTCATGGGAATGCACCGGCCCGGCTTTCGCTTGCGACGGCGGCTCAAGCGGCAAGGCGTCCAAGGCCTCATACAAGAAGACAGCCGGCAAAAAGGCAAAGCCGTCCTACAGCTATAGCGACAGCGGCTCGAGCGGCGGCTACACGCTCACAGGCAAAGCCTCCTATTACTGGCAGCCACAGGCGCTGGCTTCTGGCGGGCGTTTCAATCCGAACGCCATGACGGCCGCGCACAAAACGCTGCCGTTCGGCACGAAGGTGCGCGTCACCAACATGAACAATGGCAAGTCGGTCACCGTCACTATCAACGATCGCGGTCCCTACATTGCCGGCCGCATCATCGACCTTTCGAAGGCAGCCGCGCACTCGATCTCGATGCAGGGCTCGGGCGTCGTACCGGTTAAGGTCGCGGTCCTCGGCAAGGGCTGATTATCCACACGGCTGACTAAATTGCGGGCGGCGGAGGTGGACCTTTCGCCGCCCGTCCTATTTTCGCCCCCGCGAATCGCTTAGCCACATACTTACCGCAATGCTCACCTGATTGACGCGGCTGGGGCCAAAACGCGTGCATCAGCACTTCACACTGCTCATCTTGATTTTGACGGCGTCGCCGGCAGCCGCTGGAAACGGCTGGAAGACGACGGTCGTTCTGGCCGTAGACGAAATCGCTGTCGCGGATTTGGATTGGACCGCAAGCGTCGTTGCCGCGCGCGCCGATCCCATCACAACCGGCTCGATTGCGCGCGATGGCGGCTACCGTCCTCAAGCCGGACCGCGCCTTACCGGTCAGACGCACGCGCTTTCTGGCTCAGCCTCCTTCTATTGGCAAGATCAAATGACGGCGACGGGCGAACGCTTCGACAAGCGCGCCATGACGGCGGCCCACAAGACGTTGCCCTTTGGCACGCGGGTGCGCGTAACGCGCGCCGACACGGGCCGCAGCGTCATCGTGCGCATCAACGACCGCGGGCCTTTTAAGCCGGGGCGCATTATCGATCTCTCGGAGAAAGCCGCCGAAGATCTCGGCATGACCGGCAAAGGCGTGACGCCCGTGAAACTGGAAGTGCTGGGGCGGTAGGTATTTCCGATTGCCTTCGCCTGCCTGGATTGCAATTCTATTCTTCCGTAGGCTTTGCTGTGACGGCTGGGTGCTGCCATGACGATTGAGACACCGGCCGAGGCGCCCGCCAAACTTCCAGTTTGGAAGACTGCGCGCGAATGCTACCGGCTGACATTCCGCCATTTGGGCGATCTCTTGCAATTTGCTTGGCCCTGGCTGCTGGCGCTGATCGCAGTCAGCGGCTCGCTGTATTGGGGGCTGTATTCTGCAGAAGTGGCAGCCATGGCGGAAACGGGTTCGGGCCCGAATCTACTTTGGATTTCTTCGGTTCCGTTTCGACGGCCATCGGCGCGGCGATTGCTGTGCCCTGGCACCGCTTCTGCTACTTGGAGAGAACCAGAGCCTTGCAGACTGTCTTTCGTTCGACGCACGGCGGAGATCCTATTTTATCAAGGCGGTTGCCTCCCTGGCACTTCCCTTCGCACCAATTGTGCTCGCGGCACTCTTTATTCCGGAAGATACGAGCGCTGAGGGTTCGGCAGTTGGATTTTCTCCGTGCGGCTGGATTTTTGATGGCGACGATTGCTGCGGTGATGGTGATCAATCGCCTGTCTCTGATCTTACCTGCGGCCGCACTTGATCACGCAGGCGTCGGCTGGTCAAAGGCTTGGCACATGACGCGCGGCAACACCTGGCGCCTATTTTGGCTCAGCCTACTCGTGCTCACTCCGATATTCTTATCAATCATAATTGGCTTCGCTCTTTTTCCGATGAGTTCTCGCTGCTGAACTCCACGACCGCACCTTCCCGCACAGCGTTCACAGTTGCGACATGTCGTCATGGAATTCGCATTGATGCTAACCGGCATGCTCTACGTCACCTTCCTCTCCCTCGCTTACCGGCATTTCACAGGGCAACCAGCACCTCAGAGCGCGCCGGGCACACCGCCCGCCGCTTAACCTTCCCCGTCCGCCGATTTCGATTGCGCCACAGGGATAAGTTCCCCTCCCTTCAGGGGAGGGGTTAGGGGTGGGGTGAAGACAAAAGCGTTTCCGTGGAAAGTTTCGCACGATGGCTAACCAAACCGCTCGCAAGCTTCGCAAAAATGAAACCATTGCGGAAAAGCGGTTATGGAGAGAAATCCGTGAGCTCCGGAGGCAGGGATATCACTTCAGACGACAACATCCGATTGAGGGCTACATTGTCGACTTCGCCTGTCTTTCTCAGATGCTGATTATCGAAGTCGATGGCATTCAACATCTGGAAACAGAATACTTGACGGCAGATGCCGCGCGCGACGCACGATTGCAGTGGCTCGGCTGGCGCGTGTTGCGATTTTCGAATGGCGACGTCGCTAATGCGTTAGATGGAGTTGTTCTAGAAATTCTAGCGGCACTTGGCGCGGTGACAAAGCAGGAGTGAAACCACTAAGACCTGTTTCACGGCGTCTCCCCACCCCCGACCCCTCCCCATCGTGCCGAAGGCGCGCCTCCGGCACGATGGGGAGGGGAGGCACACCGCCCGCCCCTTAACCTTCCCCGTCCGCCGATTTCGATTGCTTCACTACGATAAAAACCGGTACTTTCCAGCAAGATTTGGCGGGGACCTCCAGCGTGCGCGTATGAAAAAAACGGCTTCGAACAACGACACGCCGATGCTCAACCGCGATGATGCGCTCGACGCCATCAAGACGGCGATGGTCGAGAAAAAGCTGACCCAAGCCGAACTCGCGGATGCCTCCGACTGTCACGAAAAAACAATCCAGAACCTGCTCGGCGGGCGCTCGGTGCGCGATCAAACGCTGTTTGATGTGTGCATGGTGCTTGGACTCGAATTTCCATATCTGCGCGACGCCTGGCATGGCGACGTCGAACAGCCATCACACGGCCCCCAAGAACTCAAGGGCGATGGCGGCCTCGTCTCGCCAACGTATATGGGTGCTTACACGCGCGCGGCGGTCGATCACTATATCGGCAGTTATTTGACGGTGCGGCGCGCGTTTTCAATGCCAGATACCATCGTCGCTTACCGCACGGATATCGTGTGGGACCCCGAATGGCCGAGCCTCTTATTCCAGGAACGCGACCGGCCCGACGCGCCCTACTCGCATCGCGGACGTCTCTACATTCCGGCGTCCTCGATGTTCATCCATCTCGTGTCGCTGACCAAAGGCGCGATGCGCATGATCATTGTTTCGCAGTTGGATCGCGGCGGCGAGATGCGCGGCATCATCACAACTTTGAATAAGCAGCGCGCGACCTATGTGCCGGTCGCCACGCCCATCGTTTACGTGCGCCAGGACGATTTCAATGCCGCGCAACTTGGCGAGCTCGGGGCCAAAAACCCCGCCTACGCCCGCTACAAGGCCCTTCTCGACGACACCGTTGAGCAGGGCTACGCGCGACTCGTTGCGCCCTAACACGATTTCGCTAAGATGTATCTCAATTGCTACTTGAAATTGTCTTAACGTTAATTTAACAATTTAAGCGTGTATTAGGGCTGCGGATGCGATCCCGCAACCATTCCCAGGCCGAACTACACAGTTCATCGTCCGCTCGGACCGGGTTGCGCAACAGGAGTTTTGTTCATGCGTACCCTGTCGATGCCGCCCTCCGGGCGGACGAATACTTGCGCCTCCGATTCCGGCGTGCCGGACGAAAGTTCTACCCCCCACGAAACCAATGCCCCGCTTCCGGCTCCTAGTGCGCGGCAACGTCTGAGCTGGCTGCTCAAAGCTTCCGTCAGCGGCGCGACACTCGCCCTTTACATGACGGGCAGCTCAAGCGTCGCCAACGCTCAGTTTATCTGCCAGCAGTATGGCGGCAGTTTCGGCGGAGCAACAGCGGGGGCGCTTTCGATCGCCTGCGGAACGAATGCGAGCGCGCCTGCCACGGGCGCAACAGCCTTTGGCAATCTCACGGCAGCCAGCTGGCGGCTACGCCATGGCCGTCGGCAACGTCGCCAAGGCGAGCGGCGTGAATGCGAGCGCACTTGGCGCTTATGCATCGGCATCGGGCTCCGACGCTGCAGCTATTGGCGGCTATAGCCAAGCCTCGGGCACCAACGCGACGGCCGTTGGCGGCGCGGCACTCGCGACCAAAGACAACGCCACGGCTGTTGGCAACAACGCAACCGCCACAAACATCGATGGGACGGCAGTTGGCAAATCAGCCAGCGCGTCGGGAGTCAACGCAACGTCCATCGGCGGCTCCGCACGCGCTATTGGCGACAATGCCACCGCAGTCGGACGCGGCGCATACTCGGAAGGGCAAAGCTCAACCGCCGTCGGCGTCGTCGCCAAAACATTCGGCGATTACGGAACCGCTGTTGGCGTCAACGCGCTTTCGCAAGGGTCGGGTGCAACCGCGACCGGCGCCAGCGCCGAAGCAACGGCCGATCGAACAGCGGCCTACGGGCAAAATTCGACTGCTAGCGGCTTAGCTGCAACGGCTCTGGGAGACGCCTCACGGGCTTCCGGCGCGAGTGGCACGGCGACGGGCTCGAATGCACCGCAAGCGCGGACAATACTTCGGCTTACGGCAGTGGCTCTACTGCCTCCGCCACAGGCGCGACGGCGCTTGGGCAAGGGGCGCAGGCAACGCAAACGAATGCAACGGCCGTTGGGACAGGCGCTGAAGCCGCGTCCGAAGGCGCCGTTGCCGTCGGCGCGGGTGCCAAGGCGACGGGCTCCACAGCTGTCGGCACAAATGCCCAGGCCACAGGTTTGAATTCGGCCGCTTACGGCAAAGACAGCGTTGCGAGCGGGGATAACTCAACCGCACTCGGCGAATTCAGCACCGCGACCGGCATCGGCGCTACGGCGGTCGGTGAAGGCGCTGTTGCCGCCCACAACAACGCAGCGGCCTTCGGCCAAGGCGTTTCCACCACGCGCGATAATCAACAAATCTTCGGCGATACCACGAACACCTACACGTTGAGCGGCATCGCGTCCGCCGCCAGCAAGGCCGCGCAGGCATCCGGCGCCAAGCTCGCGGTGACGTCGGACGCCAACGGCAACCTCGCCGCGCGCGATCCCAACGAGCTGTTTGCTTCGTCCGGATCAAACAGTACCGCGGTCGGCTTCGGAGCCTCGGCCAGCGGCGCCAACGGAATTGCTCTTGGTGCCAATGCATCGGCCTCGGGCAACGACAGTTGCGCGCTTGGTTCGGGCGCGACAGCAAGCGGGGCCGGCAGTTGTGCGCTTGGCAGTGGCGCGACCGCCTCTCATACCAATGCCACCGCCATTGGCACCGGGGCCACCACGACACGTGCCAATGAAGTCGCGATCGGCACGTCAACCAATACGGTTCGCGCTGCCGGTATTCCAACCGCTGCAAGCACCGCCGCTCAGACTGGACCAAGGCAACTTGTGACAACCGACGCCAACGGCAATCTCGCTGGAGATGGCGGAGCCCTGCAAACCCAGGTCGATGGCCACGGAACTCGGATTACGGGCCTAGAAGGCCGCACGACGACGCTTGAAGGCAATGTCACCACAATCAACAACAACGTCACTAACCTCGGCAATCGCGTGACGACTGTTGAAGGCCAAACAACGACCAACACAACCAACATCACCAATCTGGGAAACCGGGTGACGACCGTTGAAGGTCAGACGACAACCAACACCACAAACATCGCCAACCTGACAACCCAGACCAACACCAACACGACGAACATCACAAACGTTGGTAACCGGGTGACGTCGGTCGAGGGCCGACACAACCGTGAATGAAGTCGATATCGATGCCCTCAAAAATCGCACCAATGGTCATTCCACCAGCATCACCAATCTTACCAACACGACCAACAACCACACGACGCAGATCAACAGCCACGGCAAGCGCATAACGTCTCTGGAAGGCACCGTATCCAGCTTCGATGCCCGGATCAAAAATTCCGAGCAGCAAAGCAATGAAGCGCTGTCGAAGATCAACGGCTTTGACCAACGCATCACCGACGCCAACGACAAATCCGAGTTGGCACTTGAAGGTGTGGCGCTGGCCATGGCGCTGGCCGATCCGGTGTTGTCGGGCGACTCTACGTTTGGCCTCAGAGGCAACTGGGGCAACTTCGAAGGGCGCAGCGCTTGGGGCGTATCGGCCATTGGCATCCTGCACCAGAATGTCTTCGGCAATGGCGAGAAGTTTGGGCTTGCTGGTTCCATCGGCGCTACTGAAAGCGGCGATGTGGGCGGCCGGGTCGGCGCGCAGCTGACCTGGAAGTAAGGCAAGGCCCAGCAGGGCGGGAGGCCGCTGATGTCACCCGCCCTGCGAACTTTTTCGTTCTATTAGCTTCTGCGCTTTCGCGCTGGCGCTTTTTCTTCCACGGTCCGTTCCGCAGTCCGGCTGCCAGCGGCCAGAGCTTGATCCTTCGTCTCGCTCACAATCTCTGGAAAGAAATGTTTCTGAAGATCGATGGTTTCTTTCTTGCCGACTGAGGACGCGTTGGCGGCCAGCCACTTGTCCGCTTCAATCCGGCCGGCGCCATGCAAGAACGTCGTCAAATTCCAGTCTGGCTTCATCGTCGACTCAGGGCTGAGGCTCGACGTGACGGGTGCGGCATCAATCAAGTGGAAGCGATGGCGGGCAAGGGGCGCAAGCCGTCCCTTGGGCAAAATAGCGCCCGCCGTCTCGCGAACCGACCTAATGATCTCGATATCGCGCAAGAGCGGCGCGTTGAACGTCAGCCGCGTGGCATGGTTCGAGATATCGCGCACCGTCGTCGGGTGCTCGTCCTGCACTAAGGGCACAAGCGTCACGAGCAGCGTATCGGAGACAGGGCTCTCAACGCCAAGCGTGACGAGATCCGGATTGGCGGAAAATCCGCCGTCCCAATAGGCCGATCCTTCGATTTCAACCGCATGATGGACTGTCGGCAAGCAGGCCGACGCCAACAACGCATCAATGGTCAACTCATCGCGCCGGAACAGCCGCGCGCGGCCGGTGGGAACGTGGGTCGCGGCGATCAGAAGTTCAACCGGCGCGGTCTTGCGGATCAGATCAAAATCGATGTGTTCTGAGATGATCCGGCGCAACGGGTCGAAGCCCAGTGGATTAAATTCATAGGGCGACCACAGGCTTGCCACTTGCGCCATCGAGTTGGAGCGCGACAAACCGTAGAGAAACGGATTGAGCCGCGTCAGATCGGGCACGCCTGCCTTGTGGACGGCCTCCCAAACCTTAAACAGCGTTTCGCGCGCCTTCTGACGCGAACCTTGCGCAAGACCCGCCGCCATCGCCACAGCGTTGACCGCACCGGCGCTGGTTCCGCTGATCCAGCCAAACTCGATACTGTCGTCCTCAAGCAATCGGTCGAGGACGCCCCATGTGAAAGCGCCGTGCGCGCCGCCACCTTGTAGTGCCAGATTTATTTTCACTTTGTTTCCGCAAGGCCCCAATGATCCCGCTGCCGCTCGCAGTTTCTCAACACGAGCATCTTAACTCAACACGAGAATCATAAGTGTGCCAGCACGCGAGCGGCAAGCTTATGTCGGTGAAGGTGTTGTTCTTTGAAAACTGCGCGGCAAAACGACCGGGATACCGGAGACTTCCGACACGATCGCATCGATACCAAACGCCGCAGCGAGGTTGTCTTTGCTCAAGACATGTGCAGGCGGCCCATCTGCTAAGCACTTTCCCTCTTTGAGAAGCACGATGCGTGTGGCAAAGCGCGCCGCGAGCGACAAATCGTGAAGTGCGGTCAAAACGCCGTGACCATCACGCGCGAGACGCGCCAATTCTTCAAACAGCGCGAGACTGTGCGCTGGATCTAATCCGGCGGCCGGCTCGTCGGTAATGAGATACTCGGCTTCCTGTGCAAGGGCCCGTGCCACGAGCACGCGCGCACGTTCGCCGCCCGAAAGCTTTGAGACCGGCCGGTCCGCGAATTCCGCGACGTCCATGCGCGCCATGGCGGACGCAATTGCGGCCCGATCTTTGTCATTTTCACCGGCTGCAAAACTGCGATGCGGCAGACGGCCGAGCGCGACCACGCGTTCCGACTTCAAGGACCAATAGACCGTTCTCTCTTGCGGCAGAAACGCGATGCGGCGGCCGAGTTCCGGCCCGCTGAAGTCCGCGAGCGGCTTCCCATCGAGCGTAACGCCGCCCGCTTCGGGCTTAATGAGACCGGCGAGAAGTTTCAGCGTCGTCGATTTACCGGCACCATTGGCACCTGCAACGGCAACCAGCTCACCGGGCTTCACCTCAATGCTCAATCCCTCGACCACAAGCCGCGAGCCGAGCCGGACGGACGCATTCTCTGCCCTCAGAAGCTCTATGGCTGCATCTCCAGCCGCTTCTTGAGTACAAGCCAGAGAAAGAACGGCGCGCCGATGAGTGCCGTCAATACGCCGAGGCGCAGATCGCTGTAGGGCGCGACGACGCGGAGCGCGACATCTGCGAACAGTACAAGCGCCGCGCCGCCAAAGAAGCTCGGCACCAGCAATCCGCCCGGACTTTCGCCAACGAGCGGCCGCAAGACGTGCGGCACGATCAGTCCCGACAAATCCAATCGATCCCGCGACCGCCGTTGCGGCGCCAACTGCAAACGCGGCGCCCGCAATAACTTTGAAGCGCAGGCCATTGGGATCGACGCCGAGATTTTGCGCGGCTTCCTCTCCAAGGCTCAACGCTTCAAGATCGCGCCCCGTTGTCAACAGCATGGCGATGCCAACGAGAATGAGCGGGCGCGGCAAGCCACACATGCACGAGACTGCGGTCGGTCAATGATCCCATCAGCCAGACCATGATCTCAACCGACGCGAACGGATTGGGCGACAAGTTGAGCGCCAGCGTTGTCAGTGCGGCAGTAATTGCGGACACGGCGACGCCTGCGAGAATAAGCGTCGTCGTCGCGCCGCTCAGGCCTGCCAGAGAGACGATGGCGATGGCAGCAGCCGCCGCACCTGCAAGGCCACCAATCGGCAAGGCCAAGGCAAATCGCGCGGCAATACCTGAGTGGATAGCGGTCACCGCTCCAAGTGCAGCGCCGCCTGAGATGCCGAGCAATCCAGGCTCGGCCAGCGGGTTACGCAAATAGCCTTGCAGCACGGCGCCCGACAATCCAAGTGCCGCCCCGACCAGAAGTCCCAGCAGCGCGCGCGGAATGCGGATTTCCGTGAACACGAGACGTGCGGCGTCAGCGTTCTGCGGCAGACCAATCCCATCAGGTCCAATCGCCAGCGAGGCGATGAACCCGATCACGGCCAAAATGCCGGCATAGAGCGTTGCGCGTGACGTCATCGCAAACCGCCCAACCCGGCAACGCCAGTACGCTTCATGGATGCCAAAATTTCCACAGCCTCGGCAATTTTCGGCGTTGCACACATCCACAGCGGCATCGGCAGATGCACGCTCGGGCGGCGGCGTAAGAGATCGGCGAAAGCCGGATGGCGCAGGTTATCGCCAAGCACTGTTTTGAAATCGCCCGGCGCATTTGCGAGCACGACGAGATCGGGCGGCGACGCAACAAGCGCTTCGAGCGGCAAACGACCGGCAGGACCAAGTTTCAAATCGCGCGCGATGTTGCGATATCCAGCGGCCTCAAGCGCCGCGTCGAGCAGGCTTCCCGGTCCCGATGTTAAACTGTTGACTTGATAGGCGATGGCGGTCGGCTGGCCGGGCACCGTAGAGCGCGCGCCGCGCACACGCTCATCGAATTCGGCGATGACCGCTTCGCCGCGTTCCTTTTCTCCAACCGCATCTGCAATGAGCCGCAAGCTCGCGCGCAGGCCCTCAAAATCCGAGGCCAACGGCACGACGAGAAGTTTTATGCCTAAGCGGCGCAACAGATCGACCGTTGGTCCGGTTGTATATTCGCCGGCGATGACGAGATCCGGCGCAAGCGCCAAAACTTCCTCTGCCGTGCCGCGCAGTTGCTTCAAGCCCTGCAGGCGCGACGGCGTAGGCCGAAAGCGTGCGGTCGGTCGCCAGAAAACTCACCGCCGCAATGCGCTCGCGCGGCACAAGATCAACGAGCAGCTGATCGGTGCACAAGTTCAGTGAAACGATGCGGCGCGGCGGTTCGGCACGCAGCTCCCCCGCGCCCGCAAATGCGGCGAGCGCTACTGAGAAGAAAAGTGCCGTGAAACCGCCGCGCAATCGCGTCTCCTATTTATATTGCGACCAGCTCAAAGTTGACGGCTCTTCGTAGTTGATACGCACGCCCGCATAAGCGGCAACGCCCGCCGTCTCAAAGCCGAAGATCTCCTGATAGTCCTCATCGAGCAAATTCTCCACGCGGCCATAAAGTTCGACGCCAGGCGCAACCTTATACGATGCCGCTGCCGTCACGAGCCAGTATTCATCGAGTGTAACGCGTTCCGATGAGAATGTGATGGCACTGAAGGCAACATCCTGCATTTCGCCGTTATACACGGCGGCAAGATTGACATTTCCTTTGCCGCCATGCAAACGCGTAATTGATGTCCGCCCGGCCCGAATGCGGCGCGCGGCGGACTTCTTCCGTGCCGTTGACTTCACGCGCCTTGAGATAGGTATAGGCCACGCCAACGCTCAAGCCGTCCATCAGCATGCGCCCGGCCCGAAACTTCGATCCCCTCGCGCTGGCTTTCACCCGTCCTATTGAACGGAATGAAGCAAAACGGCACGCCGCCACAGGCGGTAACCGGGGGCACAAAATCGAAGTCGATTTCATTCTCAAGGTTGGCATTGAAATACGTCACATCAACGATGGCCTTGCCGCCGAAGAACGTCGCTTCAACGCCCGCGTCCCATCCAAGGCTGGTCTCCGGCGTCAAATTGGGGTTGGCTACGAACCCGCGGAACACGCCGAACTGCTCCGAGAAGCTCGGATACTTGATGCCCGTTCCAACGCTGGCGTGAAGACGCAAGGGCGATCCTTCAGGCCTCAACGACCCGGCCGCACGCCATGTCGTCGCGTCCTCAAATCCGTCGTTCTTGTCGTGACGCACGTTTCCGGTGAGCGTCAGCGCGTTGAAGTACTCGCCGCGAATTTCGCCGGCAATGCTGTCGCGGTCGCGCTCGAATGCTTCCGCCGAGATCAGCGGTTGCTCAAACTGTTCGCGCTGATGCTCGATCAAGCCCCGTCAGAAAATGACGGACAGGCATGCCCGATGGCCCATCCAGGCGATAGGTCGATAAGTACCCATACTTGCTCGTGGTGCTTATGTTGCGCGAGAGGCGTCCTGCAGCGGGCGAGAAAGGACCGCGATCCAAATCGCTGTTGTCCGTTTCAACGCCGCTCGCGAAAACCTTGTGAATCCACGCGCCGTCGAACGTGTCGAGTGTTGCTGCGACGCGGCCGAGCCAAACGTCGGACGCAAACGTCGAGCGCTCTTCGGAGGCAACGAACAGGCCATTGAGAACATCGCTTGTGCCATCCCGGTCGCCATCACGATGCGCACGGCGGAGTGTGGCATCGAGTTTCAGATTGTCGAAGATCATGACGCCGCCGGTGAAGCTGAGCGTCGAGAACTTCCGCGCCATCATCTTCGGTGCCTTTGGACGATATATCGAATCCGTTGGTTCTGCGGCCCGATAGGCTGAGACTTCATGTGCGCGCGGTCCGTGCCGCCCGATATCCCAACCATGCCGTCGCGCGTGTCGAAGGACCCGCCTTCGGCGCGCGCGCGAAACGTCAATGGCCCCTTTCCGCCGCGCGTGACGATATTGATGACGCCGCCAAGTGCGCCTGAGCTGTAGAGCCCGCTCTGGGGCCCGCGTATGACTTCGATTTGTGCGATATCGTCGACAAGCATCGTGGAAAAATCGAAGAATCCGTCTGTACCGGCGGCATTCACTTCAACGCCATCGATCAGTACAAGCGTGTGGTTGCTTTCGGCCCCACGCAGTCGCACGACGGTCACGCCTTGCGGCCCGCCCTGCTGGCTGACGCTGACGCCCGGCAAACTGCGCAGTGCTTCAGCCGCCGTACGCACTTGCTGGGTTTTCAATTGTTCGGCCGTAACGACTGACACCGAGCTGCCAACTTTCTCTGTTGGCAGGCCGGATACCGCCGCAGCGGCAGTCTCCGTGATCTCGCGGCACCGCATCATCTTCGATTGGTGTCACGGGTTCTGGGAATTTCTTCAGGCGGCGGTGCAGAAGGTGCCGCGCTTGCCTTCTTCGGCGCTGGCGCATACGCAACGCTCTTTTTCTTCTTCGCAACAGGCTGCGGCGCGGGCGCTGGCTCTTCATCTGCAACGACTGGCGCCGGTTTCGACTTAGGCTTGGCTACAGGCTTGGCTTCAATCGTCGCGCCTTCGATGACAACCGGCGGCAATTCATTGGCCGCGATCTGTTCCGCTTCTTGTGCGAACGCGCTCGCAGATATGGCAAGCAGTGCTGCGACCGAAATCGCTGAGTTGTGGTTCTTTGAATCATATTCTTGTCCCCCGTCAGGTTGGCAACTGACAGGAAGCGGCATTGTTGCGCAGGATCGGACGCCAATTCAAAACGATTGCCGCAGACGAAACGCCTGCACTTCGCACTCGAAATGGCTCTTAAACGGTCTCCAACCCAAGCATCCTGATGCGGCTCCCTTGCCGGTCTTGCATCAGTCGCCACAACGGGTGTCCGCTCTTTCGCACGCCCCGCGCGAGAGATGGGCGACATGTGCCGGCAGGTCTCCTGGCTCACAGCTCGAACGCTTGTCTCCTGCCTTCCCGGCTTGGGCTAAACGAAGCCCGGCCAGTGGCGTTAAGTGGAGAAAGCTTGCCGCTTACAGTTGCGGGGGCAGCCCCGGTTTTGGATCGTCTCCGATCCGCACCGTGTTCCCATTTTCACCAGTACAGGTCGAACTGCACTGGAACCGTCACGGGGCCAAAGGACCAGATCATGCAGCCCACGTCAAGCGCGGCAAAAAAGGGTGTGGCTCAAAAGCATATCCAGCCCCCCGAAAGCGCCGCAAGATCAAGCAACAGAGCCGGACCGCGCCACAACCAAAGCCCACTGGCTACAATCGATAATCCGGCAACCGTCGCGACGATCCACTGCCCAACTCGCGGCGGAAATATTGCAGCTCGGCCCGGTTTCGTCATTTCAATTCTCGACATGCCAAAATGCTCAATCTCACTCAGCTGCCTGCAACGCACGCCGCGCAACCGGTGCTTCGCGGATCGGCAAATGCACCAGCGCCGCAAAGACGCCAAGCGCCACCGAGATCCACCACATCACATCATACGACTTGGTTGCATCGAACACCAGTCCTGCCGACCACGCGCCCAGAAACGATCCGATCTGATGCGATAGGAAAACGATGCCGTAGAGCATGGTCATCCACTGGGATCCGAAGAACGTGCCAACCAGTCCGCTCGTCAATGGCACGGTTGAGAGCCACAACAAACCGAGGATAGCGCTGAGCACAATCACCATCGCCGGCGTAACCGGCAAAAACAGGAACCCGAGAAACACGAGCGCCCGGGCCGCGTAAATCAGGCTCAATCCATACTTCTTCGGGATAAAGCGCGCCGATTGCCCCGAGAGATACGTGCCGAACAAATTTCCAAGCCCGACAACTGTCAGCGCCATGACGCCAACGCGCGCGTCCAACCCTTGATCAGCAACATAAGCGGGGAGATGCGTGCCAAAAAACGCGAGGTGAAACCCGCACACAAAAAATCCAGCATTCAACAGCCAATAACTCGGCAGGTTCGCTGCTTCACGCAAAGCGTCAGCCAGCGTCTGATTGATCTCAGTAGGCCCGCGTGCCTCCGGTTTACCGGAAACGAAATAGGCGAGCGGCAGAATAAAGAGCGACGTCGCCAGCAAAGCAAGAAGACTGCCCTTCCATCCCAAATTCTCGATCAAGACGTGCGTGTAGGGCAATGCAATCAGAATTCCAATTCCGCTGCCCATGCCGAGCGTTGCGATGGCCTGCGTGCGTAATTCGGGCGGAGCAGCACGGGCCGCCGCCCCGACCATGGCGTTGATACCGGCGCCCGCAACGCCAAGTCCTAAGAACACGCCAGCGATATACAGCGTCGCCTCGTTCGTCGCCGCATACGTCAAATAAAGCCCAATCGCCGTTGTCACGCCGCCCATGACGGCGACGCGCCCCGCACCGTAGCGGTCCGAAATCGCACCAAGAAAAGGCGCCGCGACACCCCAGACGATATTGGCGATGGCAATCGCGAGCGAGAACGATTGCCGCCCGATGGCGAGATCCGTCGTCACCGGCTTCATATAAAGACCCATGACCTGGCGCAGGCCCATAGCAATCGCGGCGATGCTCGCGGCTGCAATGACGACGATCCACCAGGATCGTTCCTGAGTAGCGCCTGCGGTCATGAGGGAAAATCCAAAACGTCCTCTGAGATTCTTACCACCGGACCATCCGCGGTCTCAAGGCCACGCACGGCATGGCGAATGCGAACACCCGAAGCGCTTTGGAAAAACGTGAACATGTTATAGCGTGCCAGAGGCTCGTCTTTGTGCAACCTTCCAGCCGACGCCGACGGCACGCCGATCACAGGTATTGGATGGCCATCCCCCTTCATTGTCGCGCCATGCCAATTCAAGGCTTCGCGGTGGTTATGTCCATAAAGCACAAGCTCGGCCCCATTCTTCTCCAGCATGCGGGCAAAGTGCGCCGCGTCACGCAATCCCCGGCGCGCGTTGGCGAGGCCGGGCAAGGGCGGATGATGAATGAGCACAACGCGGATCGCGCCCTCGCTCTTCAGCTGATCGAGCAACTCGCCAGCCACTTCGATCTGGTGTGCACCAAGACGTCCCGCCGCAACAAAGGGCGGCGTCTCGACAGCGGAATTGAGCCCGATGAGCGCCAGAGGTCCAACGCGCCGCACGAACGGGAAAGCCAGGGATTGTTCTTCGCTGCCCATATATGCGGCCCAGCGCGTCACGCCGCCGTGTCCGTGCAGCCGGGTGTAGATGTCATGATTGCCAGGAATGACCGTCACGCGCTCCGGCGGGCCAACACTCTTCAGCCAATGCAATGCCGCGTCATACTCTGAGGGAAGCCCGAGGTTGATGAGATCGCCGGTGATGGCGATGTGATCGGCACGCAGGGCTGTCGCATCGGCAACGAGCCGATCCGCCACATTGCGCAGATGCACCGCCCGGCGAGCCCGTTGCCAATTGAGAAACCCAAGCGCACGCTTCGCATTCCAATGACGCGGGGAGAACCCCGTCACAGGCGAGAGATGTACATCGGAGAGATGGGCAAGCGTAAAAGATGCGGTCATTCTTGGATATGTTGTGGACGGTGCGCCGGACAATCCCGGAAACACTAGCACAGGCTGCTTGCAATGATTGGCCGAACACGCTCAAAAAGTGAAGACGAGATTCGCACGAACGAGCGAGAGACCACCGTTGCCCCTGAAAAAGATCGTCACAGGATCAATACAACGATACTGGCGCGTCTCACGCGGACTGACGCTTGGGGCCCAGGGGTGCGTCCTCGACGCCAGCAACCGCGTTCTCCTGGTCCGCCATACCTACCGGCCAGGCTGGCACTTCCCGGGCGGCGGCGTCGAAAAAGGCGAAACGATCGTGATGGCGCTTACGCGGGAACTCGACGAGGAAGCGGGTATCGTGCTCGAAGGCCGCCCCAAACTTTTTGGGATTTACGCCAACCACCACGCTTTCCCAGGCGACCACATCGCTCTCTTCGTTGTGCGATCCTGGAGCCAGCCCGCAATTCCGCCGCCAAACCGCGAAATTGCCGAACAGGGATTCTTCACCCCGGACAAACTGCCTGAGGCAATTCACCCGCCCACAGCCGAGCGCGTTAAGGAAGTTATTCAGGGTCGCCAGCCTGCCGACTTGTGGTAGAAGGCCCTTCCCTCCAACATGCAGCATAATTCAACCTCAATGTCCCAAGACGTCCTCACGCGCTCCGTTACGCCTGCCGATTTGCCAGCCATCTCGAGACTTCACGCGCACGTCTTCGGGCCGGGCCGGTTTGTGCGCTCTGCGTATCGCGTGCGCGAAGGCAAAGGACTACACTCAAAGTATTGCCGCGTTGCCGAATTGAATGGCCGCTTGATTGCGACGTTGCGCATTACCGACGTCATCATTGGTGGCACAAAGAATGCCGCACTCCTTGGTCCGCTAACTGTTGATCCCGAATTTGCCGGACAAGGCTATGGCCGCAAGCTTGTCTCTGAAGCGCTTGAGCACATGAAAAAGTCAGGCCTCAGAATCGTTGTTCTCGTTGGCGACGAACCCTATTACGGCCGGCTTGGTTTTAAGCCGGTACCGCGCGAGCAAATCACGTTCCCGGCCCCCGTCAATCCGGCACGCATTCTGGCGGTGGAACTTGAGCCGGGCGCGCTCGCAAATTATCGCGGGCAGATTACTGCGGCCCAACTATTGCGGCTTGATACCGGCCGCACCTAAGGCGGACGCTGGCAAGGGTTGATCGGCATTGACGGCCGTGCAGCGTGCGAAATTCAACGTGCACGAAACCTTGTCGCTCTGATACTTGTGCTTGCCAACTTGAACAACCGCGCGGCCAACGAACAAAATCTCATCGATCTTCGGGCGCACCTCGATCGTATCGGCAGTGCCGCGGATCCGGTGCTTGTCGACGTTGAGTTCAGCGTTGCCGCGGGCAATCGTCTCGCCGGTTGTCTCGTCCGCGATCTGCTCATTCGCCGCGAGCGTCAAACCCTGTGGTACGCCAGCACGCGTTACTGCCGCGCCAGTGAAGCAGGCACAAAGTGCCAGCACGATCGTGGCTGCAGTCCGCACCATGTGAAACGCACCTCCAGAACTGGCTTTCTAGCCTCCACACGTGTCATAAGCCCGTGGCACGAAATGGGTGGCTCTATGGCCGTTCCTTGTTCTCAAGCGGCAGCGCACCCCCTGATTGGAACTCAGCTCTGGAACTCAGCTCTGAAACGGATCCTTCATCAGGATCGTATCGTCACGCTCGGGGCTCGTTGACAACAACGTCACCGGACACTCGATCAGCTCTTCAACCCGGCGCACATACTTCACCGCTTGGGCTGGCAACTGCGCCCAGCTGCGTGCGCCGCGCGTCGATTGCGACCAGCCTTCGAAGTCTTCCCAGATTGGTTCAATCCGTTCCTGGGCATTGAAGCCCGCCGGCAATCTATTGATGCGCTCACCGTCGAGCTTGTAGCCGACGCAAATCCGGATCGTCTCGAAGCCATCCAAAACATCGAGCTTGGTCAGCGCGATGCCGTCGATGCCCGAAACCTTGGCAACCTGACGCACCAGCACCGCATCAAACCACCCGCAGCGCCTTTTTCGTCCTGTTACAGTTCCAAATTCATGGCCCCGCTCGCCAATCCGTTCGCCGATGGCGTCATGCAACTCTGTTGGAAACGGCCCTGCGCCAACGCGCGTCGTATAGGCTTTGGCGATGCCAAGCACATAACCAACGGCGCGCGGCCCCATGCCAGACCCCGTCGCCGCTTGTGCTGCAACCGTATTCGACGACGTCACGAATGGATACGTGCCGTGGTCGATATCCAGCAACGCGCCTTGCGCGCCTTCAAACAGGATGCGCTTACCTTTGCGGTACTCGCTGTCCAGAAGTTCCCACGTCACATCCATGTAAGCGAGGATCTTGGGCGCCACTTCAGTCAGTTCGGCCATCAACTTGTCTTTGGCGATCTCAGGTTGTCCGAGTCCCCGGCGCAAAGCGTTGTGGTGCACCAGGATGCGGTCGACCTTCGGGCCCAGCGTCTCGAGTGTTTTCAGGTCCTGCACACGGATCGCGCGGCGGCCAACCTTATCTTCGTAAGCGGGCCCGATGCCGCGCCCTGTGGTACCGATCTTGCCGGCACCCGCTGCATCTTCGCGAATTTGGTCCAACTCGCGATGCAACGGCAAAATCAGCGTCGCGTTCTCGGCCACGCGCAGATTATCGCGGGTGATCGCAACGCCCTGTGCTCTGAGCTTTTCGATTTCCGCGCACAGCGCCCACGGATCGACGACAACGCCGTTGCCAATGATGGCGAGCTTGCCCGGCCGCACAACGCCGGACGGCAGCAGCGACAGTTTATATGTATTGGGTCCAATGACGAGCGTATGGCCGGCGTTATGCCCGCCTTGAAACCGCACCACAACGTCGGCGCGTTCCGAAAGCCAATCGACGATTTTTCCCTTGCCCTCATCGCCCCATTGGGCGCCGACGACGACGACGTTGGCCATGCTCCAACCCCTGCTCGTGAAGAAGCCCCGGCATTGGCCAGGGCCCATCAAATTCCTTGCCGTCGGTTATAGCCTAGAATCGCCTCGAGCAAGCGCAAACCGACGGGCTTTACACCGCGCAAGCACCTTTGACGCAGAAGTCAGCCCCGTTCCTGTGAAAAACCGGGTGCTGACGCTCGGGCACGACACCAAGAATTAAATTTCTCACTGCCCGAATACGATCGACTTGGCGGCCGGCCATGTGATGCGATAGCCGTATTCAAAGACCTTTTCCTCGTCCGGCTCCAGTTTGGCATCAAACCGCATTACGCCCCGCTTGTCGTCGACGTTGGACTTAGTGGGCTGCACTTTTCCCGCGTATTCAACCTTGATGTCCTGATTGAGGGAGGCCGGCATCTGATCGAGGACGACCAGATTGATGGCCCGCTCGTGCATATTCTTGACCGTGACACGGTAGTTGCGCAAATCCGTGCGCGACGTTGAAATCAACCCAGTCTCGCCACGCTTTTCTTCAATGACGGAATGCCGGACCTTAACCTGATCGTCGAGCCCAAAGCCAAGATCGTGCTCCTCGCCCGGCGATAGCAACGGAATGGTGCTTGTCCCGACAAAGGTCCCGTCGCGGAACAAGTGAACCTGCCCGGGAAGGAGCGGCGTTCCCTTGGCAAGCGTCAGCTTGGCGTAGAGATAGGCTTTCGGATCGACTTTCGGAACGGTGCGGCAGGAAAGTGCCGGCTCAATCTGTTCGCTGGCAAGAAGAACGCGCTTTGCTTCACCTGTTCCCAGCACCGACACGCGGCCCGGCACAGCAAACATCGCCTCGAACGGCGCAATCGTCACGGCGGCTTGAACTTCCTCAATAGGCGCGGGCGGAGGCGGAGGAGGCGCGGCGTCAGCACCGGCAACGGGTCCTGCGAGGGAATCTTGAGCCACTTCGGCCGCAGCTTGCTCGCGCGCCTTTTCCATGTCCATGCGCTTGGCACGCGGCGCGGCCGCCGTCGGCACCGGCCTATACTCCTGCTCGAAATCGACTGTCAGCGGCGACAATTCGGGCGCTGCGGCACCGGCCGACGGACGCGCTGTTGATAACTGAATGGCAACGCCATCCCAGTTCTCGCCCGACTTCTGCGTAATCGAAGCGCGGCGCACGAGGTCGAGTTTCGTTGGTGTCGTCTTGTTGCCTGTTTGCAGCCGAGCATCATACAGCGGCGTCCACCCGGCACCCGCCACTTGGTAGCGAATAGTCAAATCTGCTTCAAGCGGAGACGCCGCCTCGACATGAACTTTGACTTCGGTCTGATCGGTTTTTGCCGGCACCAAGAGTGACAACTTGTTCTCCAGGTCCTCGATTTTGTGATCGATATCCCGGATCTTGGCCTGGGCTTCGATTTGCGACCGGCTCGCGTCAACTGTTCCTTGGGAAATAATGGAGAGCACGCGCTGCCAATCTTCGGCGTTGCCGTTTTGCCCGGCACCCGGCGCTGGCCGGACCGGCAACTGCGCCAGATTGCCGATGAGCGCTTTTTGCGTTTCGGCGGCATGAACCTGGGCCTCAATCGCGGACTTCTGATCGCGCTGCGCTTCGATCTCCTCTTCGAGCTTCTTGCGTTCGCTATCGGCAGCCTGCAACTCCGCACGCGCTATATAAGTTCTGCGCGTATCGACGGAACCGATATCGAGCTTACCCGTCGCCTTGCCCTCGACCCGGATGGAGCCGGGAACGGCGCTCGCTGGCACATCGACAATCGTAATCGTATGCTCGCCCTTTTCGATTTTGACTTTCCCCGTGCGCGTCACTTCGGCGCCGGAGAGAAACACTGTCACGGATTCAACCCGCGATGCCGCCGTTAATTCAAGCGCTTCGCTACTCGCTGAGAATAAAAGCAATGCAGAAGCTGAGAGAATAATACGCATGGCGGCAGCGCCTTTCTTGAGTTTTCAAGTTGTCTGATAACAGCAAATGAAGCCGATGCAATTGAGACGGCGCGGCTATCGCATACCTTTGGATAATGACCGGCTTTTTATTGCGATATAAGCCCTTGACAGGGCTTCGGCATTAACCACAGGCAGATAAAATTACATTGCGCGAAGAGCCTTGACCTCTTGATACGCCCAATCGAGCCAGTGCGTCAGGCACACAACATCATTCCTCTCGACAGTTGCCCCGCACCAAATCCGCAAACCTGCCGGCGCTCCGCGATAGGCATTGATATCGTAGGCCACGCCTTCGGCCTCAAGAAGATCGACCATCGCTTGCACGAATCCGAGCCGTTCGTCCTCGCTGCGTGCGCTAAAATTTGAATCAGAAAACCTCAAACACACCGACGTATTGGATCGCGTCTCGGGTACGGCCGCCAACACCTTGATCCAAGGCGTGCGCGCGACCCAATCGTAGATCGCGGTTGCGTTGGCATCGGCGCGGGCGAGAAGCGACGGCATTCCGCCGGTATTTTCAATCCATCGGAGCGCATCGGCGTAGTCTTCAACGCACAGCATCGACGGCGTATTGATCGTTATGCCTTCGAAAGCATCGCGCAGGACGCCGCTTGGCCCCTTGAGCCGCAAGATTTTAGGAATTGGCCACGCCGGCTGATACGTCTCAAGCCGTTCGAAAGCTCGCGGCGACAGGATCAACATGCCGTGCGCTGCTTCTCCGCCCAGAACCTTCTGCCAGGAAAAGGTCAGCACATCGATCTTCGTGAAATCTATGTCTTGTGCGAACACAGCAGACGTTGCGTCGCAGAGCGTCAAGCCCTCCCTGTCAGCTGGTATCCAGTCCGAATTGGGAACACGCACGCCACTCGTCGTCCCGTTCCAGGTGAAGACGACGTCGCGCGAAAAGTCGGCCAGCGCTAAATCCGGCAGCCGGCCCCAATCGGCTTCGAACGTGCGCACATCTGCAAGCTGCAAATGTTCGAGCGCATCCTTCAGCCAAATGCGGCCAAAAATCTCCCAGGCGAAAACATCAACGCCGCGCGCGCCGAGCATGTTCCACATCGCCATCTCGAACGCGCCCGTGTCTGAGCCCGCAACGATTGCAACTTCGTACCCGGGCGGCAGTGCCAAAATCTCTTTTGTCGTCTCGATGACGGATTTGAGCCGCGCCTTACCGTCCTTGGAGCGATGCGAGCGGCCAACATATGCGCCAGATAATGCCGCCGGCGACCATCCGGGCCGCTTGCTGCACGGCCCCGAAGAAAATTGCGGATTAGCGGGCCGCTCACTCGGCTTTTCTATGCGTGTCATGGTTCCAATCCGGGCCAACGCTCGTCCAAGCGTCCTCAGCGCGGTCTACGGCCCGTGGCCCGGCACGTCAAGCAGCGCCGCCATAGACAAAGGGCGGACCCAACAGGATCCGCCCTTTAAATTGTTTAGGAGTTCGCTACTGCGCTTAGTTCACGTTGAAGCGCAAACCGGCGCGGAACTGGTGGACGTGTTGGTCACCAATTTCAACACGGGAAGTTTCGTTACCGATGTCAATGGCTACGTCGCTACCGGCGATGAAGAGATAACGGTAACCAAGATCGACGGACGTCATTTCGGTGAGGTCATAGCTGACACCCGCCATTGCAGCGGCTGCAAGCGTAAACTTGTTGGCGCGGCCAAAGGCGGCCTCGGTCTCAGTACTGCCTGCTGTGGTGGCACACGCCGGGTCTGCCGCGCCGCAAACCGTATATGTGCTGTCGTGGCGGCGGTTCAACTCGTTCCAGGCGAAGCCGATACCTGCGCCGATGTAGGGCGTGAAGCCACGGTTCGAGAACAAATCATAGTAGGCGTTGACCATCCAAATCGTGCTGTCGATTTTGGTCGAGTCCGTGACTTCGAAGTTGGTCGTATTCCCGTTCGGCGTCCAACAGCCGCCGCCGCAAAAGGAATGCGTATCCCACTGGCCGGTTCCCGACAGTTCAACGGAGTCTTGAAAACGTTTTTCAAGCGTTGCATCCATGCGGAGGCCGCGGCCGAAGTTGTAACCAGCACCGCCGCCGATGGTCGCGAATGTGCTGAAGTCACCGCTGAACCAAACAGGGTTGGTCGCCATAAAGTCAGGCCCGGTCAATGGCCCCGGCCCGTCTCGATCACCGATATCGAGACCGGTTTCAGAGAGCGTGGGCGTTCCGATGGAGCCGATGCCGCCGTCGACGCGGAAGTACCAAGCGCCGCGATAGGTCTGGACCGGCACGGGTGCCGGAACGGCCACAGCCGCTGATCCGCCCATATCCTTGAGGCTACCAGCCCCATCATTCCAATCCGCCGCCGTTGCTGGCAGGGCCGCTGCGAGCGCAACCGAAATGCACGCGATCCGAACTTTCATAATCATCGTTCCCTCGTCTCTTAGGGTCCCGCGGCAACTGCCGCTAAGCCCTGACCATGCTCAACTGTCTTGTGGCCCAGATTGACCGGGCCTCTGAGACGGCAAGCCTTAAGAGCCTCCCTGAACGACGATCCTGGGCGCTCGATAAAAAAGTGAGCACCGTACGCGTACAAGGGAACAGGAAATCGAACGCGAAAAGCCGTTGGAGCAAACCGCTCTATCGGCGTCTTGCGGAACGTGACGGCGGCCTTTGGGGTGCGCGCCACGTTCCGTTTGTCCTATGGGGCGGATCGCTCCGCCCCTGCTAACGCTTGCGCATTAGCGAATGTCGTAGCGAAGTCCGACGCGGAATTCGTGCGAATGGATTTCGTGAACCGTCGGATCATCAGAAACGGTACCCGTCACAGCATTGATCGGGCCGGTCGCCGCGTCTCCGAGATAGAGGAAGCGGTAGCCAACATCGAGATAGAGCCCTCGGCCGTTATCAACGGTCATCGGCGCATCTTTCATGCCACCGCCAACGACCGTGCTGCCGCCGCGCAACTTGAGGGCAGCACCTGCCATAACAGCGCCCGCAACATGCGTATCCGAGTCACCGTCAATCGTCGCGGTGGTGCATCCGCAGGTTTCGACAGATCCGGCCGTGGTCTCGTTCTTCGTGAAGCCGAGGCCGACGCCGAGATACGGCGTAAAGCGATTGCCGAAGTCGAAGTCGTAGTAAATGTTGGCAAGTGCCACCGTGCTCTTAAGTCCGAAACGGCGCACGCCTTCGAGATCGGCGTTGTGGTCACTGAGATTACCCTGCACGTCAGCCTCGAAGCGGCGATCAACAGTGATGTCGCCGCGGAAGCCGTTGCGGAAATAAACGCCGACGCCGCCGCCAACCGACCAAGCGCTGTCGATCGAGGCTTCAGTCAGATCATAGATGTGGTCTTCGGTGATCGACGGCGTGTCGAACCACGAACGGCCGCCATCAATGCGAACGTACATCGAAGGTCCGGGGGCTGCCATCGGGGCCATAACCGGGCCATCCTTCATGCTGCCGCCGTAGAGATCAGCCGCCGACGCGCCAAGGCCACTGCCAAGGACGAGGGCGGCGCCAAGTGTAAGGACTGCGCGCGTAGAAGACATGTTACTTCCCTTTCTTGAGGATCACATGAAGTGCGTTGCGCACGTCACGCGAGGTGATGAAAGCGTGAATTCACCACCGACTATCGCGCACAAGATTTAAGGGAGGCTTAATCGCCGTATCGATTTGGAACGCGTGTGACGTTCAAGTGTTAACGCAGCGTGAAGACGGATGGCATGCGCCATGGGCGCGAAACGGCCGCCGCGCGCCTCCAAAACAGCCGCAGAGTACCGGCAAATACTTATGCAGCAGCAGCCGAACGAACGGCATCAACGATGTCGCCGACGACACTCGTCACCATGCTTTCGTCATCGCCTTCCGCCATCACGCGGATGACGGGCTCGGTGCCGGACGGGCGAATGACCAGCCGGCCGCGATCACCGAGCTTCACCTTGGCTGACTCAATGGCTTTGACGACACGGCTGTCTTCGAGCGGCTTGCCGCTGCCGTATCTGACGTTCTGCAAGATCTGCGGCAATCGTTCAAACCGGCTGCATACTTCTGAAACCGGTTTGCCTGTTGAAATCACGCACGCCAGAATCTGCAACGCAGATACCAAGCCGTCACCCGTCGTCGTGAAGTCCGACAGAACAATATGCCCGGACTGTTCGCCGCCGACATTATAGCCGTGCTTGCGCATATGTTCGGTGACATAGCGATCGCCGACGGGCGTGCGAGCCAATGAAAGGCCAATATCCTTGAGGTAGCGCTCAAGTCCGAGATTGCTCATGACGGTCGCGACGATTCCGCCGCCCGCAAGTTTCCCGCTCCGCAGCCAGCTTTCGGCAATGACGGCCATCAGCTGGTCGCCATCGACAATCTGTCCCTTTTCATTGATGATCACGACCCGGTCGGCATCGCCATCAAGCGCAATGCCGATGTCGGCGCGCAGTTCCTTGACCTTCTCGATCAAAGCTTCGGGAGCCGTTGAACCGCACTTATAATTGATATTCCGGCCATTGGGTTCAACGCCGATTTTAATGACTTCGGCACCCAGTTCCCAAAGTGCTTCGGGTGCCACTTTATAGGCGGCCCCGTTGGCGCAATCGATGACGATGCGCAGTCCGTCGAGCCGCAGGTTCTTGGGCAGCGTGCGCTTGGCAAATTCGATGTAGCGTTCTTGTGCGCTTTCAACCCGCGTCGCCCGGCCGATCTTATCGGCGGCGGCAAGAAGGGTGCTACTGTCCGCGTCGATCAATACTTCGATCTGGCGTTCCATATCATCGGACAGCTTGTAACCATCCGGATCGAACAGCTTGATGCCATTGTCGTCAAACCGGTTATGCGAGGCGGAAATCATGACTCCGAGATCGGCGCGCAGCGACTTTGTCAACATGGCAATGGCCGGTGTTGGCATCGGACCCAGTAGAAATACGTCCATCCCGACCGACGTAAAACCAGACATCAGCGCGGCTTCGAGCATATAGCCCGACAGGCGCGTATCCTTGCCGATCACCACTCTGTGCTTATGCGCGCCGGTATGGAAGATCTTACCAGCCGCCATGCCGACCTTGAGGGCGATTTCCGAGGTCATCGGATGCTGGTTCGCAAGGCCCCGGATGCCATCGGTTCCAAAATAGCGGCGCGACATGTGACCCCTCGTTCCGTTCATCAGTTCATTGAAATTGGTGCCAATTTAGCGCCAACCATACTCCGGCCCAGGACGCAGGCGAAGGGTCTTTCACGCTAACGGGCCAGCCGTTGTGGGCAAGAGCGCAACACTTCTGAACAACTTGCACCATTTTGCATCTCTCACGTTGAGATTAGGCAATTTTCGCACCACTTTCACGTCTCGGTTGCATCGACATTCGAGTTTGACGGCTATAGCTGCGCTACCCTGGTCTTGAGCCATGGTGTTGGGTCATTGACCTTGGGTCTTTGGGCATGGCCTTGGGCCACGGAATCGGCCCATAGACCGGCTAGCCGGTAGCAACAGTGCGGCGGGGTACGCCGGCAGGCATTAGGTTCAGTTTATAGGGGGTTCAGGTAGCATGGCTTTCTTTCTGGCAGTGGCGAATAGAAAGGGTGGCGTCGGCAAATCCACCGTTGCGGTGATGCTGGCACACGCCCTGAGCGTCTACGGGGGAAAGCGCGTGCTTGTGCTCGATCTCGATTCCCAGTGCAACGCCTCGCTCATCCTTATGGGTGGTCACGGCTGGAATGAAGCCCGCAAGGACGGCAAAACGATCTCGGACTACTTTTATGACCTGTTCGACGGCATCCCGGCGGACGCTCGCGACTATGTTGCCCGCAACGTCGGCGACGTTCAGGGGCCCGGCAACAAGCCCGCCACTGTTTCGCTCGTACCCGGCTCCCTGTTACTCGAAGACATCCAGGGCGAACTCTATCTGAAGCAGGCCAACCAAAGCCACGTGCCCGACGTCGTGGCAAACCGCGTGCGCGGCCGCATAGAAAGCCTGATCCGGCGTTTCGAGGGCGACTTTGACGTGGTGATCCTCGATTGCCCGCCCGGCCTTTCATTCGCAGCTCTTGCCGCATTGAAGACCGCGGACAAGGTGATCGTCCCATTCCGCCCCGATTACGTCTCCCAGCTCGCCGTCGACCGCATTGCGCTTCTTATCGAAGATAAGCGCAATCTCGATGATCTGATGGAAATCCCACTCGTTGAGCGGCGCTATACCTGCCTCGCCAATTACGTGCGCGACGATAATCGCGACTACATGCTGATCGAGGAAATCGGGCTTGTGCATCCCCTGCTCGACACGTTTCTGCCCCAGCGCGACGGCATCGCCAACGCCTTCGACTTCATTTCCGAGCGCCGCTCCATAGAAACCAAATACGGCGACGCCATCGGCGACGTCAAAGAGTTGCACGGCGAAATCCAGAAGTTTCTGGAGAATGCCGCCAAATCAGCGCAAAAGGATAAGGTCGCGGCGCAATAAACGAAGATACGGCGATGTCCAACGGATCTCAGCTTTGGCAAAATGAGCGCATGAAAGCGTTCTTCCGCGCCCATGTCCGGCGCGAAACAGCGCTTGACGAGAAGGCGTCGGAAAAACTCGTCGAAGCTTTGACCAAGGCGGTCAACTTCATGCGCGTTTGGCAAATGCCGGAAGACATTGCCGCGCCAGCCGCCGCCGCGCCTGACACTCGAAAACAAAAACCAGCGTCCGAGGCAAAAAGTGAAGTCCCCTTCGACCCCTACGCGTTCAGCGCCATGGTGGTGCTCACAAAGACTGGCCGCGAGGGCCTTGCCAAGAGACTCTCGGAAATCAAAGGGGCGGACAACCTGCGCAAGTTTGCCGAGGCGCAGCATCTCGGCATTGATCGCAAATTGTCAAAAATCGATGACTTGCGCAAAGCCATACTGCACGCCGCCGAACAGCGCCTTGCCGATCGCCGCGCTGCTGCCAGTTAAGCCGCAGCAAATCACGATCAGCCAAGATCTTTCTCCGTCCCCGCTTGGCACGCCCGCCACACTTCCAGCGCCTGCTTCGTCTCTTTGACGTCATGGACGCGAAAAATCTGAACGCCCGCTTGGGCGCCAGCCAGCGCACACGCCAGTGATCCCGGAACGCGTGCCTTCGCGTCATCGACATTGCACAATTGCCCGATCATTTTCTTGCGGCTTGCCCCGAGCAGTATCGGCACGCCTAGCCCGTGATAGAGCGAAAGCCCGGCCATCACAGCCACGTTGTGGTGCAGATGCTTGCCAAAGCCGATGCCCGGGTCAGCGACGATCTTGGCTTTTGGAATACCCGCCGCTTCACACGCTCTGATTCTTTGCTCGAGAAAATCAAAAACGTCGAGCACCACGTCCCGGTACTGCGGATCGTCGTTCATGGTCTTGGGATCGCCTTGCGCGTGCATCAGCATAACCGGCAATCCGCTCTCAGCCGCAACGCAAAGCGCTTCAGGATCATGGGTTAGGGCCGAAACGTCGTTCAATATATCTGCGCCTGCCGCCGCTGCTTGCCGCATCACTTCAGCCTTGCGCGTATCAACCGAAATCAACTTGTCCGTCTTCCCCCGCAATCCTTCGATCACGGGAATGACGCGCGCGAGTTCATCTTTGAGGACAACAGCCACAGAACCGGGCCGCGTGCTTTCCCCTCCGATATCCAGAATGTCCGCGCCTTCGTCTGCCAGCCGCAACGCGTGTGCAATCGCCGATTGCGTGCTCGCATACTGTCCGCCGTCCGAAAAACTATCGGGCGTGACGTTGACGATGCCCATGATGCGCGGCCGGTCGAGCGCGAGGCCTGCAAGGCGCGGCCTTGGTTCGGTCAGGTGCCCAAGTAAATCAGACGCCGCAATCGCATCGCGTCCCCAATCACCGCTGAAGGCGTCGCCAAGCACCACTGTCCTGCGCGCGGTGCCAGCCGTACAACGTGTGAGTATATCCAGCGCGGCAAACGACAGGCGCCCCCCGGCGAGAGGTAATCCACGCCAAGCCGGCACATCCGCTTCATCTATTGCGCGCTTTGCCGTGCGGTCCCAAAACATGGCCGCTGGCTGGAGATAGGTTGAACGCTGCATGGGAATTCCGGATTGCTAAACAACATCGCGGCGGGCTTTCCCGCGAGGCGTCGTTTAACACATCGGTGCGGAAAAGCGATTGGGCCCACTTTCGCCCCCATTATCTTACCCCAAATACAATTCGGGCCGGAGTTCGGTTGAACTCCAGCCCGCAATTTGCCGCCTTACAGTCCTAAGTTTTCACTTAGGCCATAACGTTGAACCATGTCGCGTCGATGGTGGTGACGTCGTTGATGACTGCGATCGCCGTCGACTGATAGATCGAACCCGAACCGTCAAGGTCGGCCCAGAGGATGTGCGTATCTTCTTCGAAGATAAAGCGAACGTCTGAGTTTGCAGCCAAGTGGCTGTTGCCAGACTGCACTGCTTCAACGTTGAGACCGCCGTCAGCAGCCGTCGCCGTAGCCCCGGTCAGCTTGAACGCCGCCTTCGATACGAAGATAAAATCGGCAAGAGCATTGAAGCCTTCGAAGCGGTCGAGACCAAGGTCATACTGAGCCACGAAGCCATCGGATGCTGTGCTGCCGTTGAGCGTGTCCTGGCCGGCATCGCCTGCCATCAACCCGCTAACCGCGCCAGCATTGATCGTATCGTTGCCCGCGCCACCCATAATCCAACCGCTGTTTGTGTTTGAGGCCGTGAGCGTGTCGTTTTTTGCGGAGCCTATGAGATGCTCGACGTCGCTAATGACATCGCCCGCAGCGCCGCCCGATACAACAAATGTATCCATGTTGACGACGACTGCGCTCGCCGAGTCCGAATAGGAAAGCCAGTCGCCGCCGGTAAAGCCCGTGGTCGATGCAGCCATCTCAGTGTGGGCGCCGCCATTGATGGTGTCGCTGCCAGCGCCACCATAGAGCATGTCGTCTCCGGTGGAACCGTTCAGGGTGTCGTTGCCCGTGCCGCCAAGGAGCACGTCGTTACCGTCATCCCCGTTCAAGAGGTCGTTGTCAGCGCCGCCATAGATGGTGTCGTTCTCAGTGCCGCCGCTGAGGGAGTTGTTGCCGGCGCCGCCGTCGAGACGGTCGTTATCGGCACCGCCGGAGATGGTGTCGGTGTTGTTGCCGCCATAAAGGCGATCAAGTCCTGCGCCGCCGATCAGGGCGTCGTTGCCGTAGCTGCCATAAAGGCGGTCGTGTCCGTCGCCGCCGTTCAACGAGTTGTTGCCGGTGCCGCCATCCATATAGTCGTTTCCGCCGCCGCCGTGGAGAATGTCATTGCCAGCCAGACCTGTGATCGTGTCGGCCAATGATGTGCCCGTAAGTGTTTCAGCGCCTGCTGTGCCTCTAATTCTTGCCATTGTACTCTAAGCTCCACTATCCCAAAATTGTTTCTCTCGTGCGCTGCAGGCTCAATCCACGAGGGGGGTCGCAAAATTCAGAGGCCTGACGAGCGCTGTGATCATTACCCGCATGCGCTGAACAAAAACTTAATTCGGGAGAGTGGTGATAGTTTTTGATTGCAACATCCCTGCGCTCGAGTGAACCGCGCTGTTAAAGAACCAATAAAATTTTATGAATTAAAATTGCGTCTATTCCGATGCCTGCTTTTTGCGGCACATCCGGACGCGCTGCTGGCAACCTCAGAGTTGCCGGAACAAAGCGCTGCAAATGAAAAGCGCTGACGCACAGATAGACGTCCGCTCACCCCTGAACTTGGGTCGCGAGAACTTGAGTTCGCGAGAACTTGGGCTGCAAGTGCTTTCAGTATTTGTTAAGGCGCCGGCCTACGGCCCGTCCCCCTTACGAGACCGGCCGTAGAACTTATAGAGCTCTCATTACGAGCCCGGGCCTAGGCCGCCCTCATCTCAACCCTGCGGCTGCGGTTCCATCCCGCCGGATTGGCCGCCAGACGGCTCGCTCCTGGGGCGTGCTGGCCGGCCGGTCGATGGCACAGCCGAACCTGTCGAACCTTTTGAGCCGTCATCATCCGAGCGGCGCACGATTTGCTCGCCGCGCATCAGCGCCGCGCACTCCTCGCCCGTGATCGTCTCGTGTTCCATCAGTGCCTGCGCCAAGGCCTCAAGCCCTACTTTATTGGCGCCCAGAACTTCCCAGGCCTTCTTCTCGCCCGTCGTCACGATGCGGCGCACCTCTTCATCGATGAGATTTGCCGTCTCTTCGCTCATGTTCTGGCGCTGTGTCACGGAGTGGCCGAGGAACACTTCCTGCTGGTTTTCACTATAGAGCAGCGGCCCGAGCTTATCGCTCATGCCCCACTCGCTGACCATGCGCTTGGCGATATTGGTCGCCTGGCTGATGTCGCTTGATGCGCCCGTATTCAAGTGTTCGCGGCCATAGATAATCTGCTCGGCGACGCGGCCGCCGAATGCCATGGCGATCTTGGCTTCGCACCATTGTTTCGAGTAGCTGAGCTTGTCGCGTTCCGGCAAACTCATGGTCACACCTAAGGCCCGGCCGCGCGGAATGATCGTCACCTTGTGCAGGGGATCGTTGCCCGGCACCACCATGTTGACAATGGCGTGACCTGCCTCGTGGTAGGCTGTTGCCAGCTTTTCCTCTTCCGTCATGGCCATGGACCTGCGCTCGGCACCCATCATGACCTTGTCTTTGCTGTCCTCAAACTCGTTCTGCGTGACCAACCGCTTGTTGCGGCGCGCGGCAAGGAGTGCTGCTTCGTTAACAAGATTGGCGAGATCGGCGCCTGAAAATCCAGGCGTACCGCGCGCAAGCGTTTTTGGGTCGACGTCGGGTGCAAGCGGCACTTTCTTCATATGCACGCGCAGGATTTTTTCGCGGCCCACCACATCCGGGTTCGGAACCGTGATCTGCCGGTCGAAGCGGCCAGGACGCAGCAAGGCGGGATCAAGCACGTCGGGACGGTTCGTCGCCGCAATGATGATGATACCTTCGTTGGCCTCAAAGCCGTCCATTTCCACGAGCAACTGGTTCAAGGTTTGCTCGCGCTCGTCGTTGCCGCCGCCGAGCCCAGCGCCGCGATGACGGCCGACAGCATCGATTTCGTCGATGAAGATGATGCACGGCGCGTTCTTCTTCGCCTGCTCGAACATATCGCGCACGCGGCTGGCGCCAACGCCAACGAACATTTCAACGAAGTCCGAGCCCGAGATCGTGAAGAATGGCACATTGGCTTCACCGGCGACAGCGCGCGCAATGAGGGTCTTACCGGTACCTGGAGGACCGACCAGCAGTGCGCCGCGCGGAATGCGTCCGCCCAAGCGCTGGAATTTTTGCGGGTCGCGCAGGAATTCAACGATTTCTTCGAGGTCGGCCTTGGCTTCGTCGACGCCAGCCACATCGTCGAACGTGACGCGGCCGGAGCGTTCTGTCAGCAGCTTGGCTTTCGATTTCCCAAAACCCATGGCGCGGCCCGAGCCCGACTGCATCTGGCGCATGAAAAACACCCATACGCCGATCAGCAGCAGCATCGGGAACCAGCTCAAAAGAATGCCGGTAATCGACTGCATTTCATCGTCCGCAGGCCTTGCGCGGAACTTCACGCCCTTGTCGCGCAGCTTGCCCACAAGAGCCGCGTCTTCCGGCGCAAAAGTGCTGAAGGTTGCGCCAGCGGTTCCCGTATCGCGATAGGTGCCCGTAATCCGGTTTCCAGCCAGCACAACCTCTGAAACCGTGCCTTTCTCGACCGCCTCCAGGAACTCCGAGTAGGCAATGTCGGTGCCTTTACGCGGCTGCGCGGTACTATTCGCCAAGTTCCAAAGTGCCAAAACCAGCACCAGCATCGCAGCCCAGATGGCAATTCGTTGATAATTCTGGTTCATTTAGGTTCCTGATGAGACAGACCGGCATTGGCGGAAAGCTGGATGGCATTGGACGCCTCCCATAAGTCTATAGCCATAGGCGTTAACATAGGTTGCCCGACCCCCGTACACAAGCAAGGCTGGTGAGATTACCACTCACTTCTCTCAAGCCGCACCCAGGCGCGTTAAGGGTTTCAAGGCGACACACGGGATCACGAAGCAACAAATGCAATGAGCGTGCCCCGCCGGAACCCGCGTCGCGCCCCAAAATTCGGCCCTTTAGACTGAAAAAGGCTGGATGGTTAAATAACTCCCGGCCTCGGCAGCGGCCATCCCGGTCTCGAAATAGTTCAAAAGCGGCACGGCCGCGAGACGGTCGCGATCCCAAAATGACGGAATTGTGCGAAGTGCCAGCAGCGGATGGGTCATCAAATCCCGATTTGCTTCCACTTGGACCGCCTTCAAACTTGCGATCCCTTCGGTGCCCAGAGCACAAACACGAAAATCGCGCGCAGGCTCAGAGCGATTAACAACCGTAAAGCGATGATCCCATTCCTGCGTTTGACCAGATTTGAGATCAAGGGATGGTAGCGGGTGATGTTTGCGGCCGAACTCTCGCGTCACCAGGATGGCGCCTTTCGCACGGCCCTGACCGAATACGGTCCCAGCGAGCGTATGCCCCACCGGCGGCTTCCATCCAATGCCTTCTGTCATAGCTTCAAGCCCACTCATCGAAACCGGCTCGTCACCGCCGCCAATCGTTGCAATCAATCTGCCAAGAATTCTCAACCGGATCTCTTCCGGCAGCGTCAACATCCAGTCCCACGAAAATTCGGCGTATCCGAGATCGTCGAAGCTAAACATTCCTGCCGCCTGCTTGACGCAAGACGCAGTCATCTCATCGAGTGCAGCCCGTGCCCGGCAAAGACGCCGCGCACTCAATGCGATGGCCCGGTTTGAAAGGCCTGCCGCTTCGAAGCTTTCCCTCTGGTGCCGCAATCGCACACGCTCAAACGCCGGCTTGTCATTGCTCGGATCCTCGATCCAAGTTTTGCCTATCGCCGTGAGCGTCGCGACAAGGTCAGCCTTTGCGAAAACCAGCATCGGGCGCAGCACCGCGATGTGGCCGAGTTTCTTGATCTCTTGTATTCCCGCTAGTCCATCGACCCCGCTGCCGCGCGCCAGTCGCATCAAGACGGTTTCTGCTTGATCGTCGCTCGTGTGAGCGGTCGCCACCGCTGCAATGCGATGTGTGTCGAGGTGGCCCGCAATAAGGCGATAACGCGCCGCGCGGGCAGCAGCCTGAATTCCGCTCTCCGGCTTTGAGCCTGTCCAAGCAAGTGTTGTGTGTGTGAGCCCCAGGCGTTCAGCAACCACACGAACCGCCGCCGCCTCGTGCGCCAACTCTGGCCGCAAGCCATGATCAACGGTGACCACGCTAAAGATTGGTGCTGATTGCGCGGGGATTGATGCCAAGCACGCCGCACGCCAGCCTGCCGCCAGATGCATCATGGCCATGGAATCGACGCCACCCGAGACCGCGAGAACAACGTGACTGTATCCGCCAAAAATCAGCTCGAAGCGGCCTGCAACTGCGCTGGCGTCCAGTGGCTGGCTCAGCGCTTCGCCCACCTCACGGGCATCCGACGCGCTGGCGCTCCGACTGCGCGCGCGCTTTGACGCTCTGGGGTGCGTTGGGAAATTTGACCGAGAGTTCGGCATATGACGAACACGCGGCATCGCGCTGCCCGAGCCGGTCGAGCGACATGGCAAGCTTCAAAAGACTGTCCGGCGCTTTTTGGCTTTGACCGTAGGTTTGATAACCCTTGAGGAACGCACTTGCCGCCGCCTTGTATTGCCCGCGCACAAAGTGCGATTCACCCAGCCAGTATTGGGCGTTGCCGGACAATGAATCGCTCGGATGGCGCCTGAGGAAATCGTCGAACGCCGCTTCGGCCGCGCCATAGTCGCGCTGCAGCAAGTAGCCATACGCTGTTTCGTACAGCTGTTTGGGATTTGAGCCATCGCCCGGAGGAGCAAGTGCCGCTGTCGTAACAGGCGGAGGTGCCCCTGCTCCGGTCGTAGCAGAGCTGCCCGCAACACCGCCCGCATCCGGAATTGGCGGACCCGACGATACAGCTGGCATCTCTCCGGCGATAACGCCGCCAATGGCGTCGCCTTGACTGCCAATGGCATCGCCTTGGCTGACCGAGGTCGATCCGAATTCCGCCGCGACCCGTGGGGGGGCTACTGGTGCGGTCTCTGCACGACGTGGCGTGCCGCCGAGACTGCGCACTTGTTCCGACAGCTGTTGAACCTGACCCGATAAAGTCCGAACTTGATTTTCCAGGCTCTCGACACGCGCTCCTTCACCTCCTGCGCTCGCGCGATACGCGGGCGAAGATGACGATCCGCCCGGCTTGGCGAGGCTCTCGAGCGTGCCAACAACAACCTGCATATCGACGAGTTGTTCTTCCAAACTTTCAACGCGCGCCTTCAAGCCTGCCTCGCCAGCCGCTGCCGGCTGCGAAGATTTCGCTGGAGCCTGGGACTTCGCAGGTGCAGTTGCAGGAGCGGCTGTTGCCGCCGGCGGCGTCGCTTTCGGATCCTGGGCCGGTGCTTGCTGTGCCGCGGCACCACCGGTCAGCAATAGTCCAGCCAGCGGCAAAACCGCGGCCGTGCTCAATCCAAATCGCATCCTGTTGCCCTTTTTCGTGCTCATGCCTTCGTGCTCATGCCGCTGAACATCCATAGTTTGCAGCCACCGGAGCAGCCACACAAATGCAGTCTACAGGTCCAATTCGCCGCTCTCAATGCGCGCCTTGCAACACACACAGTTAATCGGCCAATAAATCGGCCAATTAACCTGCCTCATTCACGCAGACCAGCGGTCACACCGTCCACGATTGCTGCCCCTCAGCTCCTCAGCTCTTTGAAATATTACCCGTCGCTGTCAGCGCGCCACTGACTTGTCCGCGCCAAGACCGGTTTCGGCGCCCGCTGCATCTGCGCCCCATCCTTCTGCACCGCGCGCTTCCGGAGCGGCGCTCCTGACGCCATGTGAAACCTCGTCAACACCGGGAATACGCAGCCGGGTTTCGGCATGCCGGTTCTGCGCTTGGCAAAGTGCCGAACGGCAGGTCGCAACAGGATCATTTCCGCCACGCGATTCAATTTTTATGCGCTGACCCTCAACACCACCCTCGATCAGTTTGGCACGAACAATTTCGGCCCGCTGGCGCGCGAGCGTTGTGGCGTCCAAACTGGAACCCCCATCATCGGCGCGCCCAATTATTGTAACGCCGATTGAAGGCGCGCGTTTCAACCATCGCGCTTGTGCTTCAAGGATGGCCCGGGCACGGCCGCCGATAACTGCACTGCTCTCTGCGAAAAACACGCGGTCGCCGACTTCGCTGACCAAGCGAAATCTCAACTTGCGAATTTGCTCCGCACTTGCCACGTCCGGTGCCGAATCTGGAGAAGAGTCTGGACGCGAACCCAGTGCCTCGTCGACTGCATCTGCGCGGCCCGTGCCGTCCGCTCCGTGGCTTGGTTCCTGGTGTGATTTGCCGTCGAGCTTGACCAATTCAGCTGCGGCCCTGCGCGCGGCCAGAGTACGCGGATGCGACGACAAAAGGTTTTGAAAAATCTGCCGCGCCAGATCGGGCCGGCTGTCGCGCAGCGCATCGAGGCCGTCTTGTAGCAACTCGTCGGAAACTTCGAGAACGACGGGTTGCCCCGCCTGCGCCCCGGCAAAGACTGCAGGCAGCTGCGCACAAAGAAGTGCTGTTACTGCAAAGAGTGCAAATCGTTTGAAAGCGCCACGCATCATCAAAACCATTTACGGATAAATCCCGCTTTATCCGCCGAAGCGTTTTATCCCGGTTTATTGGGGCTAAAGTATGCCGCCGCCCCATTCCCCGGCCCGTCGTCTTTGGGCAGCCTGGGGGCATCCTGGAGGTATCCTGGAGGTAACCCGAAGGTAACCTGGAGGTATCCAGCGGGCATCCGGCCGCCATGAGGAATTGGATCATCAAGGCTTCGTGCCGGGTTAGAGACAGCAAAACGGCGGGTAAATTCCCGCCGCGTCGCGCTCGTCACTTTTGTTCGCAACTCGTGTTCGTTACTCGTGTTCGTTACTTTTGGTGGCTTGAAACGGTTAGCGCTGGCTCACTTGTCCGCCGCTGTTCAATACCGTTTGCGCCCGCCTGTTCTGAGACCAGCACGAGATATCATTGCAAACCGCCACGGGCCGTTCCTTGCCATACGAGATGGTGCGGATGCGCTGAGCGTTGATGCCATTCTGTGACAGGTACGTGCGAACCGCCGTCGCCCGCTTGGCGCCGAGAGCGATATTATACTCACGCGTGCCTCGCTCGTCGGCATGGCCTTCAATCGTAATTGTGTACTGCGGGTACTGCTGCAGCCACTGCGCCTGTTTGGCGAGCGTCTGGCCGGCTTCAGGTGTCAGATCCACGCTATCGCTTGAGAAATAAACCAGATCGCCCACGTTCTGCGTGAAGTCGCGTTGCGTACCGGGCGTTGCGGGTGCAAACTTGCCACCGGCTCCGTTCAATGCAGCCTCGGGCGATGATTCCTTGTTGGCGCAAGCCGCAGCCGTCAGCGCCAGGACCGATACAACGGCAAGCCTGAGCGACGCCTTTCGCGCAAATAGACCGAACATCGAATTCCCTCTCGTTGCAGCATGGCGCGTCGCGAACTCGCCAGACGCCGCCATATCAAACCGTTATCACGCCTCGTGAACTCTACGTTCATCTAACCCCACCATCCGCCGAAAATATGGCCAATTCAGTGGCCTGCGGCGCTGCGGCACCCGGTAACTCTATCAGAATTCCATGCGCAGCACGGCCTCACGAACTGGAAAAACGACGGTAATCCCCTGCAATCTCATGCAAATTCAACAAGGGTGGAGGCTCTCGCTTGGCCGCCCACGGCCTAATTCCCTGAGCCGCGCCCGGCCTGATGTTCCCCCGGCCTGATGTTCCAGAGTGATCAGACGGCTTCGGTGCGCGCTCCAACCAAGCGGTCCTGAAGGGGAATTCCATATTTCTTCACCGCCTCATCGGCCGGTCACTTCAAAAACACGGCTACAGACTTCAGGCAACACGAACAAGACCGATGACTGACGAACACAACGCTGTCACGGCCCTCCAAAAACAATCAAGACCGAGATGGTGGCAACATAAGTTGCCAACAACTCGGTCTTGTTGATTCTGCTCACGCAGACAGAAAAAATCGCTTAGCGTGCGACTTCAACGGTCGAAACGTCAGCGCCGAGCTTCATTGGCGTATGTTCAGCTTCGCGGCGGCAAGCACCGAGAGCAACAGCGGCAACGAGCGTGGCGATAAGGAAAGCGCCCTTCATGATATTAGTCTCCTAGTTAGTATCCCTGGCTTCTACAGTTTAGTGAGTAACATGCACGGTCGCCGGAACGTCGGCACCGAGCTTCATTGGAGTATGTTCGGCTTCGCGACGGCATGCGCCGAGAGCAACTGCCACCAATACCACTGAAGCAACGATTAGCCCCTTTACACCATGCATGGTCATGTCTCCTGATACGATTCCGGCAGAAGCCGTACTCTGGGGTACTCTGGGGGGGGGCACGGGATCAAGAACAGACACTCGTTTGTCCCTGTTTTCCAAGCCAATAGATGCGAAAATACCACGGGCGTGTCCACACAAACAGAGGCCGTTTATCCACAGACAGTCTGCATGCTCAACCTGCTGAAAATATTTAAAATAGTACTAATATTTTGAGGCTCTCTGATTGCCCTGATGCGACCCTAAAGGCGCACATCAATTCAGCAGCGGCGACCAGGCTGGATCTGAGCCAAAGGACGGCGTACCGACAACCCGCTCGTTGTAACCCGTCAAATCGACCGAATGGATTCGCGGGCCGCCGGTTGCGCCCTGCGATTCGCGGAAGAACATGAGCACCCGCCCATTGGGCGCCCAGGTCGGTCCTTCGTTATGATAGCCTTCGGTCAGAATGCGCTCGCCCGTTCCATCGGGACGCATGACGCCGATCAGGAACCGCCCTGCGAGTTGCTTGGTAAAAGCAATGTAGTCTCCACGCGGCGACCAGACCGGTGTCGAGTACCGCCCACCGTCGCCCCCTGAAAGGCGCCGGACGCCTGACCCGTCGGAATTCATGACATACATGCCCTGGAAACCGTCCCGGTCGCTCTCGAACACGATCTGGCGCCCATCGGGCGAATAGCAAGGGCCGGTGTCGATGGCATTTCCCTGGTTGGTCAATCGCCGCGACTGACGCGAGCGCAAATCCAGCTCATAAATGCTGCTTGATCCTTCGGGCGTGCCAAGGCTCATAATCACCCGCTGACCATCGGGCGAAAAGCGCGGCGCAAACGTCATGCCGGGGAAATCGCCAACCAGTTCGCGTCTGCCGGTCTCAAGGTTCATGAGAAAAACCTTGGGCTGATCGCGCGTGTACGACATGTAGGCGATTTCCTGGTTCGTCGGCGAAAAGCGCGGCGTCAAAACCAGATCCTGGCCCTGACTCAAGAGACGAACGTTGGCGCCATCCTGATCCATGATGGCCAATTTCTTGATGCGCTTCTCTTTCGGACCCGTCTCGTCGATGAACACGACGCGCGTATCGAAATAGCCCTTTTCGCCGGTCAGGCGCTCATAGACTTGATCGGCAATCAAATGCCCGATGCGGCGCCAATTCTGTGACGCAGTTGAAAAGCGCTGCCCTGCAAGCTGCTTGCCGGATGCCACATCCCACAAGCGGAATTCAGCACCGACTTTTCCGTCCGCTCCTTTTGAAATGCGACCCACAACGAGGTTATCGGCGCGTACCGCACGCCAATCGGGAAATCGCGGCGCAGCATTGACGTCGCGGATCTGCTCCAAAAACGATGCACGATCCAAGGGCTGAAACAAGCCCGAACGCTCGAGATCGGCCTGCACGACATTGGCAATTTCGCCCGCGAGTTGCGGATCGTCGCCAAGGAAAAGTGGAATAGCGATAGGGATTGGGGCGATGCTTCCCTCTGTCTGGCTGCCGCGCACGCCGCCGCCTGGTGCTGCAGCCGCGCCCTGTGGTGCTCCGGGTGCTGCTTGTGCGGGCGCTGGTGCCGCAGGTTGCCGGCCAATTTGCTCGTTGAACCCGCCGGATGGCGCGGGGCCCTTATAGCTGTCATCGGGCTTGCCTTGCGCGAAAGCCGCCGAGGAAACGCAAGCCGCCAAGGCGGCCGCGAGCAGAAAACGCATCGCGTTGTCCGGCATTCTTGCGGTCTGTTGCATGCGTCTCAAATTCCCAGTCCTTACAGCGACGTTCTCAATCTACGTGCCTACACGCGCGATGGCTCAATGGAAAGCAAAGGACCATGGCCATTTGGCGAAACACCATTTCTCGAAGGCACCCTTTATCCATGACCCAGACTTTTTATCTAAGCCCAAATCATCTGAGCCCAAGTCATCTAAGCCCAAGTCATCTAAGCCCAAGTATTTTCGGCCAGTCGAAATCCCACGTGATCTTGCTCCATGCCCCATACTTATCGGGCGGCAAATCAAGCGGTGAACAGTTTCTGACGGCGTTCACGGACGCTTCTGCGGCAATACGAAACAGCGGCGTATTTTGCGGCTGAAGCACAACCGGTTCCCCGTCGAGCGACCCATCCTGACGCACATGCCACTGCACCGTGACAACGGGCGTATCGATCCCGCCGCCGCCGCCCGGCATTTTCGAGCAGCGTTGAAGCTGCGATTTGATCATGCCAGCGATCAAATCCTGCTCGCGCGCCGACAAGACCGTATCCTTGCCTGTCTTGGTGCCAGCCTCCAGTCCAGTCTCCTTCGCCGTCTGGCTTGTACCCGCCGCCTGCTGACCTTTCTTGGTCGGGTCCTTGTCGAGCAGCGCTTTCTGTTGCGCGTCATCGGGGGCTTTATCAATCAGGTTCGCGAGCTTGTTGGCGTCGAACTTCTTGGCTTCGGCTTCAGCCTTCTTCTTCGCTTCTTCAGCCTTCTTTTTCTTCGCCTCTTCCGCGAGCTTTTTCTTTAGAGCTTCGTCAGCCTTCTTTTTGGCCTCGGCGTCGGCTTTTTGCTTGGCTTCTTCTTCAGCCTTTTTCTTAGCGTCCTCTTCAGCCTTTTTGGCTGCTTCCTCGATCTTCTGCTCAAGCAATTTCTGCTCGTCGGGCGTCGGGCCCGGAGCTGGCTCCGGCGGTGGAGGCGGCGTCTCACCTTCGGCGGCTCAGGCGGCGGCGGTGGTGGCTCTACCTTTGGCGGCTCAGGAGCTGGCGGCGGCTCAACTTTGGCAACCTCCTGCGGCGGAGGAGGCGGTGGCGGCGCGAGCGCGTTGTCCGGCTTCTTCGTATCGTTCTTGCTGTCGTCGGGCTTGGGCTCGTCCTTGGCTTTGGTCTCAAGTTTTTTGGCGTCTTCGCTGCCCTGCTTCAACCGCAGGAATTCTGACGGGGTGATAATCTCAGCCGAGATCATCGGCGTTTCCTCGACAGGCAGATGCGGCACGGCGCGCATCGACCCGTAAGCCCAGATCAAAAGCGCCGCGTGACACGCAAACGAAAATATGAGCCCGAAAGGCACGTGCCCTCAGCCTCCCTTCTCGTCGTTCGCAACAAAAGCGAGCTTGCGGAATCCGCCGCTCTGAATGCGGCCCATGACACGCATCACCACGCCATAGGGCACGTTCTTGTCGGCACTCACGTAGATCACGTCATCGAAACCGTTCTTGGCGATGGCCTTCAACTTCGCCGCCAATTCGTCGAGCGGCACAACCGTCTCTCCGATCAGCGTATCGCCATTACCCTTGACGATCACTTGCAGCGGCTCTTGCTTGGGCTGCGGCAACTGCGTGCCCTTGGCTTCCGGCAATTCGATATCGACGCCGGTTTGCAGCATGGGTGCCGCCACCATGAAGATGATCAACAGCACAAGCATAACGTCGACCATGGGCGTGACGTTGATCTCGCTCATCGGCGCATGACGGCGGCGCCTGGCCCTGCCGCGCCCGCCGCCCGATCCGCCTGATTTGATACTTGCGCCCATAACCCGCTCCGATCAGTTCCGAACGTCGATCTGGCGCGAAACAATGGCCGCGAATTCATCGGCAAACGCATAAAGACGCTGCGAAATGGCCGACGAGTCCGCTGAAAACTTATTGTAGAAAATAACCGCTGGAATAGCCGCCATCAAGCCGAGCGCCGTTGCAAATAGCGCTTCCGCGATACCCGGCGCAACAACAGCAAGGTTCGTGTTCTTCGAAACCGCAATCGACTGGAAACTTGTCATGATGCCCCACACCGTGCCAAACAAGCCGACGAACGGCGCTGTCGATCCAACGGTTGCGAGAAACAATAGCCTGCGGTCCAAGCGTTCCATCTCGCGGGAGATCGTGACGTCCATGACCTTCTCGACGCGCAACTGAATACCGCCGAGCGCGCGGATATTGCCTTCAACAGATCGTTTCCATTCGCGCATGGCGGCTACAAACAGCGCCGCGATTGTAATCGTGCGCCCGCGCGACAGGCCGGCATAGAGTTCGTCCAGCGATTGCCCGGACCAGAACATGGCCTCGAACTTGTCGCTCTCAATGCGGGCGCGGCGAAACGCGAAAAGCTTTTCGACAATAATGGCCCACGACCATATCGACGCCAGCAGCAGGCCTATCATCACCATCTTGACGACGATGTGAGCTTGCGAAAACAGTTCGAAAAACGAGAAGCCGCCGGCGGTCACGGGAGCGATCGCACCTTGGGCAACGTCAACGGGATTCATCGGGCCATCCGTATCGAGATCGAATTGTTTGGTCAGAACGCACAACTTAACGCGGTCAAAGGCACGCGTAGGTTTCACACCTCGAACAGGGCAGCGAGACGGCCAAATTGCTGCGACCCCGTGATTTGCCGGAGTCAGCGTCAAACGCTTGGACCCTCAGGCTGTGCCCCGCTGCACGCCTTCCCGTACCCTGTCCTTGTTGCCGTGCAATAGGGCCAAACGAGGGCCCGGATTCGCTCGCGCAGAACAGCCATCTTTCGGTTTATCCACGATAATCTCCAGAATGAGACGGCGCTTCAGACCGTGGCCGGCGCCCCCTGAATAGCCTTCGCCCCAAGTTCCAGCCATTCCCCGCTTTCCGGGTCGTAGGCTTTGATGACGCCCGCTTCGAGGTCATAGAACCATCCGTGCAACCCCAGCCACCCCTCCTCGACCCCTTCCTTGACTGCGTCATAGGTCTTCAAGTTGTCGAGTTGGAACTCTATGTGCGCCTTCACAGTTTCGATGTGGCGGTCTTTTTCGGGTACGGCGGACGCTTTGATCAGCCGGTGTGCGGGCCGGGTGTAATCAACCCAGCGCCCGAGGTGCGCTTCCTCGCCGGGTGGAATTGGTTGGCTCAGTGCTTCGATGCCGCCGCAGCCGGTGTGTCCGCACACCACAATGTCGTCGATTCCTAGATGCCCAAGCGCGTATTCGATCGCAGCTCCCACGCTGTCGTCCGCTGAACCCGAAGGCGGTACGACGTTGGCAATGTTGCGAATTTCGAAAAGGTCGCCAGGATCGGCAGAGGTAATTTCGGAGGGCACCACGCGGCTATCGGCGCAACCGATCCAGAGCAAGCGCGGGCGCTGCTTCTTCTGGGCCAAGCTCTCGAAAAACTTGCGGTCCTGTTCGAAACGTTCGCGAAACCGCCCGTAGCCTTCGATGGTCTCGCCGATGTCCGCATCGCTTTCGGCCGGCGTCGCGTCCGCGTCTGTGGCCGTCATCGATTACAACTCCCGCACGCCGTCACCTGTCCCAATCCTAAGGTCGTACCCGGCCATTGTATTCTAACAAAAATCAAATCGCGCCCGGCAATCCCCGCGCAACAACGCCTTGACAACTCGCGTCCTTACGTCGCACACTTTCTCTCTACAAAACAAAATTGCCTGAGAAGCAACCTGAGAAACAACCCGGCAAGCAAGCCGGGACCGGCCGCAAAACGCGACCGGAACACTAGGGGAGGAGCTTAGAATGACACCGGATCACGATCCGAGGGTCGATGCCATGTATGGCGGCGACCGCCTCGCATCACTTATTGCGCTTGTTGCCCTTTGGGCCACTCTACTTTTCGTTTTCATCAGCGTCATTCCGCTCGCGAGCGACCCAACCGTCCTCTACGTGCTGGCGGCTGGCGTTGGCCTCGTGCTGCTTTTCAATACCGCGTCGATCATCGCGATGCTCTCGCACTACTCTGAGGACCGCAAGCACATCTACGGCCTCGACCTGCACTATCTCGACCAAATGAATAAGAACAAAGGCTGAGGGAGGCTTCCATGGCTAACGGCAAATACACGCCCCCCGAGCAATCGGCGTTCGGGCAAATTTTCGACACGCTCTTTCTTCTCGCACTCGTTCTCGGCTCTCTCTTCGCGCCTGTCTTTCTCAAGTTGGCGGCCGGTGCCAAGACTGCAACCGATCTCACCGGCAAATCCTGGACCGACATGGGCCAAACGGCGGCCCAGACGTCCGCATGGGAAAAGCTCGGCCAGACGCCTGAAACGGCCGCACCCATCATCGGATCGAAATTTGATTACACCTTCGATCCCTTATGGCTTGCCGTGACCGCCGCCGTCATTGCCGCTTACTTCATCTTCGTCGTGCGCTATTCGGACCAGGAATACCGCGACGTCATCCGCGAACGCTTCGGCGATAAGAAATAAGGGAACCGCCGCCATGCCAGACATTTCAGCAATACATCCGCTCGAACTCGCAGCCTGGGCCATTTCAGCCATTCTCGGTCTGTGGATGCTGATCGATCTGATCCGCACCAACTCCGCCTACTCCGAAGACGTGTTGATGTCCTCTCGCGAAGGCGAGATTGAGGACGCGCTCGTCATCGATCCGACCCACAGGAGTTGAGAGCCATGACACAAACAACAGCCATTCATGGCGAGAAAGTCTCGCTGCTCCGCGTTCTTGGGCCCGGACACGTTTGGGCGCTCGGCGTCGGTATCGTTCTCGTCGGCGAATTCATGGGTTGGAACTTCGCAGTCGGTAAAGGCGGGGCGCTCGCCGCTTTGATCGCCTGCTGGTTCGCAGGACTTCTCTACACCTGCGTCGCCATGATCGATTCTGAAGTAACCTCCACGGTCGCGGCCGCGGGCGGCCAATACGCGCAAGCCAAACACATCGTCGGGCCGCTCATGGCCTTCAACGTCGGCCTGTTCCTGGTCATGGCCTACACCATGCTGGAAGCCGGTAACGCCATCACGCTCGGCTATCTCGTGCAGACCGTCGCCGGCATGACGGGCATAGAAGGATTGTGGGACAAACCATTTATCGTTCTCACCATCATGTTTCTCGCCTGGCTCAACTATCGCGGTGTCTACGCGACCTTGACCTTCAACCTTGTCATCACAGCTATCGCCTTCTTTGCCGTCGTCGTGCTGTTCCTTGTTATGATCACGGTGAACTCCAGTCAGATTGATCATGCGGCCATGATCAACAACAACACACTGCCATATGGCTGGCTCGGGGTGATCGCGGCCATGCACTTTGGTCTGTGGTACTACCTCGGCATCGAAGGCACGACGCAGGCGGCCGAAGAAGTCCGCTCGCCAGCGCGCGCACTTCCGCTCGGCACCATGACCGGCATGATTACGCTCCTCATCGCCGCAACCATGACGTGGTACATCTGCGCCGGTCTGATGCCTTGGGAATATCTCGGCCAAGCCGTCACGCCGCTGTTTGACGCCGCGCGCATGACGGGTTCGGGTCCGCTGATGGTGCTTCTCTTTATCGGCACCATCTTCTCGACCCTTGCCTCCGCCAACGGTTGCATCAACGACGCGTCCCGCGCCTGGTTCTCCATGGGCCGCGACCGTTACTTGCCCGTCTGGTTCGGCGCCGTGCACCCGAAGTACCGAACGCCCTTCCGGGCAATCGTGTTCCTGATCCCCGTGGCACTTGTCTTTGCGCTTCAAGTGCCGCTCGATCAGGTCATTACGTTCTCGATCCTGTCAGGCCTATTGGGCTACACGTTCATGTCCTTCAACATGATCATGTTCCGCAACAAGTGGCCGCTCGACAGCATCAAGCGCGGCTATGTTCACCCGCTTCCATCCGCTGCCGGCCATCGTGCTGCTGCTCCTTTGCATCGTCACCTACTTCGCGGTGTTCCTCGGGTACGGCACGCAGCTCGTCGCCATGATGGTGTTCTACATCGCGGCGTCTCTCTGGTTCGCCTTCCACCGCTACAAATATGTGAAGCGCGGCGACCAGTTCACTATGAATTGGCCGCGCCCGCAGGGCTACTAAGTTGAGACAGGAACCATGTCGCGGCGCGCCACTCACAATGAGCGGCGCGCCGTTGTCATTTTCTGCATGAGGTTTAGGCCGTGTCACTGGAGTTGGTTTTCGCATCCGCCGCCGCAGGAACGGCCGCCGTTGCCTGGCTCGCGCACCGCGATCGCCAAACCATCCGGGGCAGCCGCCGCGCTATCCTCGACCCAATCGTGCCGCTGTTCGATACCCCGCGCCTGACCACAGACGGCTCCGGCATCCCGAAGCTCAAGGGCCGGTATCAGGGGCTCGATTTGAACATCGATCTCATCCCCGACACGATGACGATTAAGCGCCTGCCGCAGCTCTGGCTGTCGGTGACAGCCGTCCACCCTCTGCCAATCGCCAATACCGGTATCGCCATTCTCATCCGGCCCTCGGGCGCCGATTTCTATTCGCTGACCGAGCGTATGAACGAGCGCATCGACCCGCCACCGTCCCTGCCATGGGAATGCCTCGTGCGCGGAGAAACGAGCGCATCCGCATCCACGCTCGCTGCCATCACACCAGACGCCGCGCGCATCTTCGCCGACCCGCGCGTGAAAGAAATCGCCGCAACGCAGCGCGGCGTGCGCATTGTCACCCAGCTCGCCGAAGGCAAGCGCGGGCAACACCTGCTGCTCCGCCAATGCGATTTTGAAGGCGCAACCCTAATGCCCGAACGTCTCGATACAATCGTCCACAATCTGCAAGCACTGCTCTCGAGCCTCGTACCGCGCACCAACCGGCCAACATCATGAGCAAGCAACCCGCCGCGCCGGAGAAGCCGTGGCATCCATATGCCGTGCTCGCGCTCGCAATTGTGCTGCCGGGCATGGGTCACGTCGCGGCCGGCCAGCCCCAACGCGGCTTCGGCTTTGCGTTTTTCACGCTGTTGCTTGCGCTGCTCACCTGGCAAATCACACCGCCCGACCGCTCCTTCATCGGGCGCGCGGCCATCGGATTGTTCGTGTGGGCGCTCTCAATCCCCGACGCCTATCGCCTTGCCCGCACGCAATGGGAAAATTGGAAAAAATCAAATCCAGGCGGGTAACGTCAGCTGCCCTTTCTTGCTGTCTGCGCCTCAAACGCACCGCGCACCCGATCGCTCAAGCGCAAGGGCTTTCCCGACATCGACACAAGCACGACTGTGACATCGGCTTCGAACAGCCGCTTGTCCTCATTCAAAATCGTCTGACGCAGCGTGACGCTCGCGCCGCCCAGATCCTTGACACTGGTCTCAACAATCAAAAGATCGTCCATGCGTCCCGGCCTGAAGAAATCGATGTTCATGCGGCGGACGACAAAAGCGGCCGGCTCTTTGCTGTCGGATCCGTCGATCATGCCGCGCGCGTCCGACCCAAGCAGCCGCAGAAAATCCGTGCGGCCTCGTTCGGCAAAGCGAATATAGGACGCGTGATAGACGATGCCGCCTGCGTCGGTGTCTTCAAAGTACACGCGCACCGGCAGCACATGACGCTGACCATTTTCATCGCTCACTATGCGCCCAGAAATATCGGGCCACTTGCCGGAGGTCATCGTTTACTCCAAATTCGCGGTTCAGAGGCCCACAGAGACATCCATGTCCGTTTTGCCAAATCTCCACAAGGCGACCATAGACCGCCGCAAAGTAACGGACTATCTGCTTGCCCGCGCCCACCCCACAGGACGGGCCAAAGCGGCCTTCTTCGAAGGGTTTGGCTTTTCGCAAGACGCGCCCGAAGTCTTTGAGGCCGCGCTCTTGATCCATGCCAGCCAAAATCCGATCAAAGAAACAATTGTGACGGAATTTGGCACGAAGTTCATTGTCGCTGGACCACTGCAAACACCCACCGGTTTTCCGGCCCGCATTTGTGTGGTATGGTTTACCGAGACCGGCCAGTCACCCCCGCGATTGGTCACTGCATTTCCAGACTGACAGAGTATACCCATGCTTAACGAACTCGACCTTGTCGTACTTCTCAATGACATGCCGGATAAGGGCCTGCGCAAGGGTGATGTTGGCACCGTGGTCATGATTCATGACATGAGCCGCGGGTACGAAGTTGAGTTTTCAACATTCGGTGGTTTGACCATCGCAGTCGCAACGCTTGCCTCGAACGCCATCCGCGCTGTAGGCCGCCGGGAAATCGCCCACGTCCGTGAGCTTGCTTAGCCAAGTGCCGGAGTTTTAACGCCAGTCGCTCCGCCCCCCAACTCCACCACCACAATCTCCGGCGGCGATCCAAATCGCACTGGCAACCCCGACATGCCGAGCCCGCCGGAGACGATGAGATTTCGCCCCTCTTCGACGATATGCCCGTAGATATAGCGCGTGCCAAAGCGCGACGGCACGACTGGCGAATAACCCAAAACCCGCACCTGCCCGCCGTGCGTATGTCCCGACAACGTCAATGATACGCGCGCCGGGACCTCGGGGAAAATGTCCGGCTCATGCGCCATCAGAATAACGGGCGCATCGTCCGTCACTTGGCCGAGCGCGCCCGCTAGATCGTGCACACCGCGATAGTCGATCTTTCCGCGCCTCCAAAAGCGATCATAATTTTCCTTCTTCGGCCAGAAGGCCCATTGATCGCCAAGTCCCGCGATCCAGAACGGTTTGCCGTCCTTCTCAAGCCGCACGGCCTTGTTCTCATAAACCGGAATGCCAACCGCTCCGAGCGCAAGCCCCGCCGGGACGGGCCCTTTCTCGCGCACCTGAACGTCGTAGTCTTCCCACCAGTCATGATTTCCGAGCACTGCGTGCACGCCGAGCGGCGCCTTGAGTTTGCCAAGCTCGTTCGCCCACTCCTTGTGCGGAACCGCGCGGCCGAAGCGGCCCAACCGGTGTCCGACGACATAATCGCCGAGCAATAAAATTGCGTCCGGCTGGAGTGCGTTTGTTTGATCGACGATGCGCCCAATGCGTTCCGCTGAGACCCAGGGATCAATGGCATGAATATCGGCCAGAATTGCGAGCCGCAGCGACAAGCCCTTGGGCCAACCCGGCGGCGTCAACGCATAAGTCTTGACGGTCTGCCGGAACGGTTCGGCCAACGCATACCCGCCAAACATAGTGCCACCAGCGCCCAATGCCGCCAACATTTTGAGAATGTCCCTGCGCGTGAACACTAATTCCCCGTCCCCGTTTCCCCGCCGGTTTCATCATCGAAAATAGGTAACTCAGGCGCTGCCTGCCGAGCGGGACCAGAAAGCCCCAAATGACGATAAGCTTTGAGTGTCAGCACGCGCCCACGCGGTGTGCGGCCAATGAACCCCTGCTGCAACAAATACGGCTCAACAATTTCTTCGAGTGCATCGCGCGGCTCCGACAGCGCCGCCGCCATTGTCTCGATGCCAACCGGCCCACCATCATAATTCTTAGCGATGCAATTCAAATAGCGATGATCGAGCGCATCGAGGCCTTCGTTATCGACTTCAAGCATCCGCAGCGCCTTGTCGGCCACTGCCGCATTGATGATGGGCGCCCCATCGACCGCCGCGAAGTCACGCACGCGCCTCAGCAGCCGCCCTGCAATGCGCGGAGTCCCCGCGCGCGTCGCGCAATCTCGCGGGCACCATCCGGCGCCATCGGCGCACCCAGCACCCGCGCGCCGCGCGCCACGACAAGCTCAAGCTCTTCAATCGAATAGAAGTTCAATCTAACCGGAATGCCGAAGCGGTCGCGCAACGGATTGGTCAAAAGCCCTGCCCGCGTCGTCGCGCCAACGAGTGTGAACTTCTGCAAATCGATGCGCACAGACCGCGCCGCCGGGCCTTCGCCGATCATAAGATCGAGCTGGAAATCTTCCATGGCCGGATAAAGGATTTCTTCGACCGCCGGGTTGAGGCGATGAATTTCGTCGATGAAGAGAACATCACGCTCTTCGAGGTTGGTCAGAAGCGCCGCAAGATCGCCGGCTTTCGAAATCACCGGGCCAGACGTCGCGCGAAACCCAACACCCAATTCCTTGGCCATGATCTGCGCCAGCGTTGTTTTACCGAGACCCGGCGGTCCCGCGAACAGCACATGATCCAAGGCGTCGCCGCGCGCCTTCGCGGCCTGTATGAACACGCGCAAATTGGCGCGCGCCTGTTCCTGCCCGATGAACTCGGCAAGCGACTGCGGCCGGATGGTCGCTTCATAAGCGTCCGCTTCGCGTTTTGCTGAACTGACGAGCCTGTCGGTCATGGTTTGTTCGTGGGGCTATTCGCTTGCCCCGTCAAGCTGCGTTGGGCCACATCCTACCACCCAACCGGCCATAAGCCTGACCCCAAACGCAAAAAATGCCGGCGTTCCCGTCCGGCATTCTGCAAATTCCGCACTGAACGCTCGGCTAGCGAACGACCTTGGCGATCGGCTTCGGCGGGGCGGTGAACTTGACGCCGAACTCGTTGTCTTTGCGGCGCATGAGCTTGCAGTCATACATGACGCGGTCTGCGCGAACCACGAGCCGGACGCGATCCATATGGCCAAAAGTGGACTTGAATGGATAGGTCCACTTTTCTTGCAGCTCGAGCCTGGCGCCTGTTGTCGACATATCTTTAATCAGGCACGGAATGCCATCCGCAGCACCCTCGGCGTAGATCACGGCAGGTGTCAGCCCCTTACGCCGCGGGGCAAAACGATGTTCGCTCTGAGTGAGCGACGCAGGGTCGGAATTATCCAGATTTCGATTTATTAAACGCATCGTGGGGTATCCGGGTGTGCGCTTATTTTCCGTAGTGAGACATCATCGAGATGACACCTCATTAAGCTCCCTGGTCGGTTAAAGAACTGTTTACTTATTTGTTCGCTTCGCAGCTATCTGATGTTTTTTGAGCTCCCGATACGCATTCTGCTTCGCGCGCAAAAAAAATGCCGGCAACAACGCCAGCACCTCCAAATTCGTCAATTCTTTAGCCGCGCGCCTGTTGACCTAGCGCACGACCTTGGCCAAGGGCTTAGGCATGGACGTAAACTTGACGCCGAGCTCGGTTTCGCCACGGCGCACGATCTTGCAGTCGTACATAACTTTGTCCATGCGCACGACCAGCTTGATGCGATCCATGTGGCTGACGTTCGACTTGAAGGGATTGTCCCAGCCGGTGCGAAGTTCAAGCTTCGCGCCCGTGGTCGACATGTCCTTGATCAGGCACGGCACAGATTCGACCGCACCCTCAAGATAGATCAAAGCCGGCATTTGTCCTTTGCGGCGCGGCGCAAAGCGGTTGTCGCTCCCGGGGACCGTCGATCGCAGCAATTTTCGCACGCTGAAGGTCTGTTGAACGCATCGCCTCGTCCCACTCTGCCGGCTGAATTGAATAACGCCGATTAAGCACCAGCAGCGGTTAAAGAACCCTTTACCTCATTGGCACACGCTACGATTCGCAGCGTTAACCATGGTGCCCGCAATCCGCACCCTCACATCTCGCGTTTCGCCGCCTGCACCGCTTGCTCCAAGGCTTCGAGAAACCGCGACCGGTCTTGCCGCGTGAACGCCGCATTGAACCCCTTGCTCTCGCCCGTCTCGCGTAAATGTTGCGAGAGTTCGCGCATCGCCAACGCCATGCCGATGGACGCGTCCGTAAAAGGCTTGCCCGTATTGCCAATGGCCTTACCGCCGTTTTTCAAAACGCGCGAGGCGAGCGGTATATCCTGCGTCACAACGATATCGCCTTTGCCTGCACGCTCCGCGATCCAATCGTCGGCGGCGTCCGGACCCTCCGTCACCACGATGCGTTCAACGCGCTCGCCTTCAGGCAGCCGCATCCACGAGTTGGCAACATACGTGATCGCAAGTCCGTGCCGGTCTGCAACCTTCAGCGCTTCCTCTTTGACGGGACACGCGTCGGCATCGATGTAGATGTGCAGCGCCATTATGGCTTGGCACCAGTGCCCGGCGCGCTCGCAATTCTGTTCAAGATCACCATCAGTGCTGCCGGCGCCGTGATGTGCGGCGAGTGGCTCGCGTCCATCTCGAAATAGCGCCACGCGGGATCAGCTTTCGCGCGCTTGGCAAACGGCCCGAACATGTCGCCCGGCCCAATCCGCGTGCAATAAATGTAACTGCGCGGCAGCTTGGTCTCGCCGTTCAACAGCTGCAGCGGCTGTGTCATGGTCTTGACCGGCTGCCCATGCCGGCGCGGCGTGATCCAGGCCACATCCTCCGCGCTGGTATCGGGGGGAAGCGGATTGGACGGCACGCGCCAGCCTTCGCCCAGCGTCTTCGCACCCTCCAACCAGCGCACACGGGATTCCGGCGTCGCGAGGTCCAACATGTTTTGCCCATGTGCGGGAATGAACGCATCGAGATAAACGATCTGCGAAATCCGCTCTGCCGCGCGGTCTGCAATCCCTGTCGCAGTAATCCCGCCGTAGCTATGCCCGATCAAAATGACGTCGCGCAGGTCTTCATGAAACAGTACCGACACCACGTCGCGGATGTGCATCTCAAGATCGATCTCGGGCGTCGCCAAATGAAAGCGCTCGCCAAGCCCCGTGTACGACGGCGCGATAAGCTCGTGCCCCGCCGCCCGCATTAAGGGGTGCATCTTCTTCCACACAAAGCCCGACGACCACGCCCCGTGTGCGACGACGAATGTTGCCATGTTAGTTCACCCGCCTATTCCAATTGCTTTGCGCATCAGCGAACGTGAGCTTTATCACAAGATCTCGATCGCTTGAACCCGGACGATGACGTGCTGCTGCTTGAACGTCTTCTCGAGCGAAAGCCGGTAGCTGCGCCACCACGCCTTATCAAGCTCCGCGACCATGACTTCGACAATGATGACGTCATCCTCGCTGACCGGGTTCTCCCCGTGTTTCCAGCGCCCTTCGGCCGGCGTGCGCGTGTAGGCCGTCACGCCGCCAAAACGGCTCGTCAATTTGGCAGCGACCTTGTCGAAATTAGATTTCGGAAAAGCCCGGCCCTGGCCATCCCTGAGCGGCAATAAGATCTGCACCAGGTACATCGGACATCCTCACTGCGTGCAGCGCTGCTCAATCAAACCAATCGAACCATAGCATGTCACAAGCAGTATGGCGTCATGCGCTCGCCATGGCGGCGAACGCCACGATCACTTATCCCGTGCGATCTACGCCAGCTGTTTGGAAATGCCTTTTTCCCGTTTCCATGCACGCACGCCACCGATCAAGCTGATGGCCGCCCAAATGAGCTCTTGGCCAACGGTACCCAAGTCGCCGAGGTCAAACTCGTGCGAAGCGCCGACCAATATCAAACCGGCGCCCAGTCCATTGACCAAATAAAACAGTGGTTTGTCGGCGCAGACTTTTTCCGAAGCTCACCGCCGCATACATGCCGACGCAGCATATCGCGCCGACTATTCCGGAAAGTGACACAAGTGTTTCCATGAAAACTCCCTCACTGGTTGCGAGGGACTTTTAGGGCCTGACGCCGAAGCGCGCTGTTACGCGCGTTACTCGTCACACTGCCGTGCGCTCATTGCCCGAATAGCGAAGCCTCCACTTTTTCTCCTCATCCCTAACCCAATTGCCTAATGCCGATTGCCGATTGCCGAATCCAAAAGCCCATCAACCAAACCTGCACGTTCAGTTTTCCCAGCGCATCGAAAATGAGCGATACTCACACCCATCCGCTTCTCTAAAAGGGGGCGTCCGGGGCGCTGGACGCTACGAGAGCGGAGGTAACGGACTGCGCGGCCCGCAACGCACGGGCTCGTGCTTAAAGCAACCGCCGCTTGCGTGTGGTGAGACGCACACGTGGAGAGCAGCCTCCTAGCCAATTGGCGGCGCAGAGACTTGACACTCCGTTTTACCGCGGACCGGCCAAAAGGGACGCATTTTTTACTGAGCTCAGACGCGGCCCTCGCGGCCGGTCCGCTCCTTGTTTCAAAAATTGAAGGGAGGACGCAGCAGCAAAAGCACAAGAAAGTTGTATCGCCATGACGAGGACAAAGACGACGGCCAAAACGAACGAAACTCCACCCATCAAGCCGTGGTGTTTCCGTGTGACGCGCACGGGTGCCAAGAAATACGGCGCACGCGAAAACTGGCCTCGCGAAATGCGCGCCGCGCGCGCGAGAACCCGGAAAGAGAAACGCGACGCACGCGGCGATCCCACAGTGGAAGAATTTAGGCTGCGCGCCGAGAGCAAGTCCGGCGGCATCGAGGCAAAAATTGCTCGTATGAAGCTCAACGCTCTCAAACAAAATAGGCGCGTCTGCGCCGAAGCGAAGAGAAAAGAACTCACCGACCGCATCCAAAGGTTCAGAGCGTCCCGCATTGCAGCGCCAAATGACGCGGTCAATCCCCGCTGACTAGAAAAATGCGTGTGACGGCGGCGTGTCCCGGGCTTAGACTTGGCTGAGCGCTCGATGCCTGCATGGCACAAAGCGTTAACGCGCGGAGGAACTTATGACTGGGACTTTTGATCGCCGCGCACGCAACCCCGTGACGCGTGCGCTGGTTTTTCTCGGACTCCTCTTATGCGCCAGCACAACGGGTCATAGCGAGGAGGCGCAAGTTGCTAAAGCAGCAGCCTCAACGTCTGACGTCGAGCAGATCTACATTCTGCGCTCCGTTCGCGAAAAGCGCACGATGCCTCCCAGCGATTTTTGCGCGAAGGAAAAAACCAAACTCAGTGATCCCGCCTACGAGGACAATTACGCGTTCCGCGCGGTCGCCACCCAAGCCGCCGACGGTCGCGTGCTCGACGCAACCACACAACCGGCAGGAGACATTCATGCTTGCTTCGGCAGGACGGCGGATGCGGCCGTGCTCGAACTCTATGGCGAATTCGCAGTGCATGGCATTGCCGGAAAGGCGTTTGGCAAATGCCACCGGCAGAAATCGGATTTTCCCGAGAAGGGCATCAATCTCTTCGGCTGCATCTTCGAACTCTACGAGCTTCCACCCGAATATGTTGGCGGCCAGCTGACGACCAACTCGGTGTCATCGCCGAAACTCTTTGGAACGGAGTCGGAGCCCTCAGGCTACACGCAAGTATCGATCGCCACTGTCCGGCTCTGGAAAAAGAGTGCGAAGTAAATTCGGCGGCGTCTACTTCGCTAGTTCCTTTAGGCCGCGCTTGATGAGGCCAGCGGTCCCGGCCGTTTCGCCCAATTCCTTCATCGCCACGGCAACGGCAGTGGAGGCTTGTTGCGGATTATAACCCAAATTGGTCAAGGCCGAGATCGCCTCTGCCGCCGCATGGTTGGCAATAGTCGCAGCCGACGCCGCACTTCCCCCCGCACCCGCTGGCACATGAAGCCCCGCGACCGACAGGGCCGGCGCCTTGTCCTTCAATTCCATGACGATGCGCTGCGCCAACTTCTTGCCGACGCCCGGTGCCTCTTCCACCGCCGCCCAATTTCCCAATGCAATAGCGTTCGCCAAATCCTGCGGTGCCAGCACGCTCAAAACCGCAAGCGCGACTTTGGCGCCAACGCCCTGGATCGATTGCAGCGTGCGGAACCAGCTGCGCTCATGCTCGCTTTGAAATCCGAACAGCTTAATCGCGTCTTCGCGCACATGCGTATCAATCGTCAGCGTGACGTCATCGCCCGCCTTCAGAATGCGCAACGTCTTGGCGGAAGCCTGCACTTCGTAGCCAACGCCATTGACATCGATGAGGAGATAGCTTTCGCCGACTGCATCCACCTTGCCGCGCAATTTGCCGATCATGTCCGCGCTTCCTTCAAGACGCGCAAGGCCAACTCCGTCGCGCCGCGCTGGTTGGCATGACATATCGCTATCGCCAAAGCGTCGGCTTCGTCCGCGCTCTCAAACTTGGCTTTCGGCAGCAAAAATGATATCATGGCTTGCACTTGTTGCTTCTCTGCGTGGCCCGCGCCGACCACCGTTTTCTTAATTTGGTTTGGCGTGTACTCGGCCACTTTTAAGCCCTTCATGGCAGGTGCCAGCAGGGCCGCGCCGCGCGCTTGTCCAAGTTTTAAGGTCGAGCGCGGGTTGTCGTTAACGAAGGTTTCTTCGACCGCCGCTTCAACGGGATCGAAACTGGAAATGACGCCCATCACGCCTTCGAACAAAGCGCGCAGGCGATACGCGAGATCGTCGTCCGCCGCCGAGGTAATAACGCCGGATGCGACATAAATCAGCCGCACGCCATCGCTGTCGAGCACGCCCCATCCCGTGCGTCTCAAACCCGGGTCGATGCCGAGGATGCGAATCGTTCTGCTTCTCATGCCCCTGGCATAGCACGGGGCGCCGCGTTCGTGATCTGGGTCCAAAGCGGCGGCATATCCCGGGGCGGTGGCGGCGGGCCGGCCTTGGCTATTGGAGCTTTACTCTTCTGGATCAACTCATGAAGCGCCAGTGCCAGCTCGGGTTCGTTCCAATACCCCATGTGCCCGCCCATGGGCATCACGACGTTGTCGATGTCAGCGCCTTCCGGCACCGCGACAAGCCCCCCGATTGGGTCGTCCACCCGATAGAGGTTGATCCAATGTTCGACCCGCTCAGAGACATCGAGCCAGGCCGGCCCATCGGGAATGTATTCGTAGAAATACTTCTGGTAGATGTGGCCGAGCGGAGACCCGAACGACATGAACTGCGGCCGGGCGCCGCCGAGTGCCCCTTGCCCAGCCAGTTGATCGCGCATGTAGTCGAAGGCAACAACCGAGCCCTGGCTGTGTGCGGCAAAAATCACGACGTCAAACTTCTCTTTCATGACGCGCTGCTCAAGTACGGTCAGCAACCTCTGTTGAATAAGCGAGCGGCGCGGCCGCGTATGGCGTGCGCGAAATTGCCATGGAAAGAAATACGTGGCAGACTCGATGCGCGGCACATAGTGATGATCGATCAGATCGCGGGCGATGTGCACGATATTACTGATGCGGTGCCCGGCGAGAAATGGCATCCCCAAGGCAATGATCGTTGCAATCGGCAGCAACTCTTTCCTGACGCTTTCGAACTGCGCGATTTTCTCCAGCTCCGGCTGGAAGTAAATCAAACTTATGAGAACCAGAAACAGAATGATCAACGTAGCGGTCAACGCCGGATTGAAGAGCACCCGCGACATCCGCTTGGCGGTTGCGGGCAAGTCGCCGGCTCCGGACCGGGCGATCCGGCTGCGTTTGTACACGAGCATCATCGTCAGAATGATGCAAATGGCGACCGTTACCACAGTGATCAGATAGACGAATTTGAACCGGTCGATCCAGTCGAACGGAATACTCGGAAATTGGAACAGTTTAAACGCGGCGCTGTCATCGGGAACGCCATGCTCGACAAAGATGCCGACGATATCCGTCCGCACAGGGGACAATTGGCGGTTGAGCTCGGCACGATTGAGCATCGTATAGAGCGCTGTCACCACAATCGTCGTCCACATCATGAATTGCAGAATAACGATGCCGATACTCGTTGCGATTGCATCGCGCGCCGAATCAGGGCCGCCTTTGGAGCGAAACGCCTTAAACGCCAGCGTTATGACAGCAGCCAGCAGCACCGCTCCATAGACGCGCCAGCCCCAGATAATCGTCCTGTACAGACCGTCGATATAACAGCCGCCAAGATCATCGGCTTTCGAACAGTCGGCTTTCCCCGTGGTGCCGCCGTCTGCGGCCGGAATCTTGAGACTGGGCACCTGATCGAGAATTTGGGCAAGCCATCCCTTGTAATTCAGAAACAGCAGCGCGGCGGTCACAATGGCAAGCCAGAAGACCGTGTCATACCAAGAAATGTCGCGCTTGGTCGCAATCCAAACCAGGGCCATAGCAGACGTGGCGAACAGAAATGCTTCGATCAGCACAAAACGATGGCGGGCATCACCTAAAGCTATATTCAACCAGCTGTCATCGCGCGGCACATATGGCAGCGGACCAAACAACAGAAAGAGACAAATGGCGGAAGTTGCAATGGTCAGTGCCGCGATCGGGCCACGCATCATCCAGCTGGCGAACCACAACAGCGCCCGGATGGCATTTGCGGCAATCTCGTTGCCACGCCGCAGCATGGCATCAACCAGGTGATGAGATTCAAATATGACACGGAACAGCCCTGCAAGGGCGTTCAAACGGCCCGGCTGCAGATTGGTCAAATCGGCCCAATGCAGTTCGATGCCCGTCAGCTCGGTACCATCGGTGTGCGTCGCCCGGCGCGAGACCACAGGAAAAGTCGGCGAACCCTCGTCGCTCACATTTTCACGAAGCCGCTGGAAGGCACTGAACTGCGAGACTTTGTAGTCGGCAACCTTACTCGAGAGCGTTTCCAGCAGCGTGTTGACCGCGTAGCCAGGCTCCGTTTCGCCGACACCGTGGATGACCACCAGCCCGACCCGGTGTTGCCCCGCATGCTGCGTGCCCCCGTCCCCGCTGGCCATTTACGCCTCCCACCACACACGTATAAATTTATTTGAATATGTGGCCGGAGTGTTTTGCGGTATTGGCTAGGAGTCAATTGTATTGCGACACAGGTGGCAGCGTTTTTCTCATTTCGCGCCTGGACAGCTACATGAGAGCCACAAGAGATGAACATGGACCTGATCGCCAACCCCCTGTTGTTAATGATTGGGCTGGCCTTTCTGGCTGTTGGCTTGTTCTTGCTCCGCCGCGCCAAGAGTCAGAGCATCGTTGATGCGACTAAGGATGCTGCGTGGGAGTCGCTCAAGAACCGCGAAGCGGCGCCGTTTCGTCGACACATTGAAAACACGGCCTCAGATATCGTGTCGGAAGCGTCCAACACGGAAATAGCAAAAAAGGTTGCGGGCATGGCGGCGCGTGAAGCCATGGCGAGCGTGCTACGCGTTGCGGGCATCATTTCTATTTTGGGCGGCCTAGCACTTGCGGCGCTTGGAAGTTTCTGGAGGTGACGTTCACTCGCCGGAAACGCCGCCGCCACGATGGCGGTGATACTCGAAGGAATGGGCCAAGTTGTCGGTATCAGGCAGTGGATTATCCACCAGCGAGGCGCGAAACTGAGCGGGTCTTGCGGCCGTCATCTGAGCTTCGATGAAGTCAGCCCAAAGCAGCCGCCGCAAATTGCGCGTGTAAGCTTCGAAACCGGGCGAACCGTGATGGGCCATGTGAGGGCCTCGATCTCCAAACAGTGTTACCGGTCAACTATGCCACGGGAGTATGAGCAGTCAATTGACGTCCAACTTGAAATTTTCCGAAATGTTTGATCAATTTTTGCAACTCGCCAGCCCTCAATGGACGGTGAAAACGTCAAGCGGCAGTCAGCTTTTTCATCAATTCTTCTGTAATTTCAAAATTGGCATAGACGTTCTGCACATCGTCATCGTCTTCGAGAGCCGCAATCATCTTCATAATTTTCTCGGCGTTTTCCTCGTCGACAAGCGTCGTCAGGTTGGGCTTCCAAACCGGTTTGACGCTGTGTGCTTCGCCAAGTGCTACTTCCAGCGCGGCTGCAACAGTGCCGAGTGAATCGAATGAGCATGTGATGTGATGCCCCTGAGCGTCCGAAACTGCGTCGTCAGCCCCGGCTTCGATGGCGGCTTCGAGCAAAGCATCCCCCGTCCCTTTGTCGGCTTTGTAGGAAATCTCGCCCACATGCGTGAACATATGGCTGACCGAACCTGTCGAGCCCAGATTGCCGTCATACTTCGTGAACACGGAGCGAACGGCGCCGCCCGTGCGGTTACGGTTGTCGGTCAGCGCTTCGGCAATAACCGCAACCCCGCCTGGCCCATAGCCTTCGTAACGGACGCTATCGTAGTTCGCCGTGTCATTGCCTGCTGCCTTCTTGATGGCACGCTCAATGTTATCCTTCGGCATGTTCTCCGCGCGCGCCTCTTGAATTGCCAAGCGCAAGCGGGCATTCATGGCGGGGTCGGGCAATCCCATCTTGGCCGCAACGGTTATTTCGCGGCCGAGTTTGGCGAACATCTTGGCGCGGGCGGCGTCTGCCCGGCCCTTCTTGTGCATGATGTTCTTGTATGCTGAATGGCCGGCCATGGGACAAGTCTTCCGCGTCTTACAATTGATCCAAGCCCGTCTTTTGCGGGAGCCAGGCGGCGAAGGTCAAGAGGTGACATTCTCAGTCCAAAATGCTGGTACTGCCTGTTCCAGATGCGGTCCCTGGCGGAAAGCGGATACGCGCGTCGCCAATCCCGTCTTGTCGTCAATCTCGACTGCTAAGCCCGAAAGTGTCGCCTGCCCCAGCGCTGGCTCAAAGCGCGTGCGTGGAATTTTAGTGAGAAACCGGCTCAAAGGTTCTTCTGCGTCCATGCCAAGCACGGAATTGTAGTCGCCGCACATCCCCGCATCCGACATGTACGCCGTTCCACCCGGCAAGACCCTATAATCACTGGTTGGTGTATGCGTGTGCGTACCAACGACCGCCGAGACGCGACCATCGACAAAAAAGCCGAACGCCTGCTTCTCGCTCGTTGCTTCGGCGTGGAAATCGACGAGTATGACATCCGCGCCGTCTTTGAGTTTGCAAGCGGTGATTTCGTTATCAACCGCGCGGAAGGGGCAATCGAGTTCGGTCATGAAAACGCGGCCCATGGCGTTGATGACGAGAACGTCTGCGCCGTTCTTGGCTTTCACGAGGGTCGCGCCTTTGCCCGGTGTGCCCTTGGGAAAATTCAAAGGACGGATCAGTCGGTCGTGCCGCTCAATGTAGACGAGTGTCTCTTTCTGGTCGAAGGCGTGGTTGCCGAGTGTGACGCAATCGGCACCTGCATCGAGCAGCTCGTTGACAATGGCTTCAGTAATGCCAAACCCGCCAGCCGAGTTCTCGCCATTGATGATGACGAAATCCAAAGCGAAGCGCTGAATCAGCCCCGGCAACTTTTCAATAATGGCGTTCCGGCCCATACGGCCGACGATATCGCCGAGGAACAAAAGGCGCATTTAGTCTCCCTGACAGCGCTTCGGGCCCGACGGCGTTAGCACCCAATCTAAGCGCTGGTCATATCCTTCAGCAGGCACGGCGTCGACCTGTTGTTCGTCATACGCGACACCAACGGCAACAACCGGCTTCTTAGCTCTGAGTTTCGCCAGTGTGCGGTCATAGAACCCGCCGCCATAGCCGAGCCGGTACCCATTCATGTCAAAAGCCAACAGCGGTACGAGCACAACGTGCGGCTCAACTTCCGACTTGTCGAGGCTGGGCTCAGCAATGCCCCAGGCCGCCGGCTCAAGGATGTCCCCCGGTGCCCAGGCGCGCATCACAAGCGGCTGTCCTTTGCCCACCATCACGGGGAGCGCCATGCGGAACCCTTCCTCGTGTAGCCAAGTCATGAGGTCTGCAGGATTGATCTCATCGCGGATTGCCGCGAAGCCCGAAACAATTACACCCGGCGGCACCCGCAAAAAATCCAACCCATGCGCGGCGAGCAGGCGCCCAGCCTCGGGTCCATGTTTTGCAAACGCGGCCTTGCGCGTTTGAGCCGCGCCAGCGCGGAGGTCTTTTTTTGCGTCCTGCATCACGCCTAGCTACAAAGCGAAAAGTGCCGCGAAGGCCGTCGGGATCATGATCCCGCGTGGTCCCTACGAGTGTAGGTGGGCACCATATGTCCGGAACCACGGCTCCGGCCAGAGACAGCACCCTTGCGGATCTTATAGGCCCCCGGGTCATTTGCCCCTAACGAGCCCCGCAGCACCGAAGATGTAGTGCAAAGATGTCAGGAAATCCAGAGCTTCGCCTTTTTTGCTGGCGCGCGGCCGCCCCTCCAACCCCGCGCGCGTCACCAGTCCCACAGCCAATGGCTAACGGCCGCCAGGACCACGAGCCAAATTGCGACAATCGCGGCAGCGGCATATTTGTTTCGTGGCAAGCGTGCGCCGGGGTCCACCCGCGCCCGATGCTCTGCCAGAACCTCAGCCGGGATCATGCGCCTCACTGCCCAAAGTCCCATTGGCAGCAGAATTAACTCGTCGAGATACCCGAGCACCGGAATGAAATCGGGGATGAGATCGATGGGGCTCAATGCGTAGGCGACGATGATAACCCCGAGCATCTTGGCAAGTAGCGGCGTGCGCGGGTCACGTACGGCCGCCGAAAGGACGATGATTTCGGATTTGAGCGCGCGAGCCCAGGCCACAAGTTTGGAACGCAGATCATCAAACATGGGCAAAGCGCATTGAGAGCAAGATCTCAGACATCAACCGGGCCGTCCCGTCACTCACGAACCTGTTTTGCGCCCGTTGTCGCTGCGGCTGTTATCTTTTGAAGTGCTATTATCTTTTGAAGACTTGGCATTTTCCGAGACGGCCTTCAGCTTTTCGGTGCCGTCCTCTAGCAGTTCGTCAATGTCTGCGCGCGCGTCGAACAATTCGTCGGCGATCATGAGCGCAGCCATCAGCACCATGCGCTCGTCGCCCGCTTGCCCATGCTCGCGCATCAGCAAATCGAGCTTCACCTTCAGATAATTGGCAACAGCTTCCAGCCGCTCGACGTCGGCTTCCCCGCATTCGAAGCGGTACGATCGCTTATTGAAGGTGATGGCAACCTGGGCCAACGGCTCTACCGGCGTTTTCCGCCGCTCCCCCGACTCGTGAAAGCACATCAAGATTCGAGGTTATGCAGCGAATCGATAACCCAATCAATGCGATTGACGATTTCCTCGTGTTTTTGCTCAAGCTCGGCAATTCTGGCACGCGCAGCGGCAAGTTCCGCCTCCAGGCGCGCGTTGTCCTTGGCAAGGTCTACCCCGAGCCCCTCTTTGGGCGCGGCTTTCCCGGCGTCGCTGCGCTTACTTTTCGCTGTGTTGCGTTCAGCCATAGCCTTCTTCCGATCGCCGTCCTGCACCGTTCGATGACATGACAGCCAACTGGCCCGCGGACGCACACGTTACGTGCCGGAAGTGAACCGCGTCAACCAAGTACCTGTGACAAGACGATCCTGATCGTGGAAAGCTGATAGGACCCTTGGAAACCTTGTTGCGAATGTGCCCCGATTGACGCATTGACAGGGCTATGACGGCTCCGGTTAATGGCGCGCGTTGCTTGCATGTGCGCTCGGCCGTGGCTTAGAAGCAACTTAGTAATCCATTCTCGAAAACGAGATTATCCTCCGGAGGACACGATATGGCTGTTAAGGTCGCGATCAACGGTTTTGGCCGGATTGGCCGCAACGTGCTGCGCGCGATTCTTGAAAGCGGCCGCAAAGATATTGAAGTCGTCGCAATCAACGACCTCGGCCCTGTTGAAACTAATGCTCACCTCCTGCGTTTCGACAGCGTGCACGGTCGATTCCCCCACACCGTCACTGTATCGGGCGACACAATCGACGTCGGACGCGGCCCGATCAAGGTGACCGCGATCAAGAACCCGGCCGAGCTACCGCACAAGGCTATGGGCGTTGATATCGCGCTTGAGTGCACCGGCATTTTCACGGGACGCGATAAGGCCGCAGCTCATCTCGCTGCCGGCGCCAAGCGCGTGCTGATTTCGGCACCGGGCGAGAACTCAGATCTGACGGTCGTCTTTGGCGTCAATCACGACAAGCTGACGAAGGATCACCTGATCGTCTCGAATGCCTCATGCACCACGAACTGCCTCGCGCCCGTCGCCAAGGTTTTGCATGACCTCGTCGGCATCGACAAAGGCTTCATGACCACGATCCACGCCTATACCGGCGACCAGCCGACGCTCGACACCATGCACAAAGATCTCTATCGCGGCCGCGCCGCCGCCTTGTCGATGATCCCGACCTCGACCGGCGCCGCCAAGGCCGTTGGCCTCGTGCTCCCTGAGTTGAACGGCCGCCTTGACGGCACGGCCATCCGGGTGCCGGTGCCCAACGTTTCGGTCGTCGATTTCAAGTTCGTGCCAAAGCGCGAAACAACGGTCGCCGAAATCAACGCCGCAATCATTGCAGCCTCGAATGGCGCGCTGAAGGGCATCCTCGGCGTCACCGACCAGCCGAACGTTTCAAGCGACTTCAACCACGACAGCCGCTCATCGATCTTCCATCTCGACCAAACCAAGGTCATGGACGGCAAGCTCGTCCGCGTCCTCTCTTGGTACGACAATGAGTGGGGCTTCTCGAACCGCATGGCCGATACGGCGGTTGCCATGGGAAAGTTACTTTAGTCGAAAGCGACAGGTGCCACGGAAACGGGCGCGTGTTTCGTCATTCCACCACCCAAACAATGCGCCTACGGAGGCTTACATATGACCGAACGCCTTGAAGACATCGCCCGCGCTCTTGTGGCGCCCGGCAAAGGAATTCTCGCCGCGGATGAAAGCTCCGGCACCATCAAGAAGCGCTTCGACAAGATCAATACGGTCTCGACAGACGATTCGCGCCGCGACTATCGCGAGATGTTGTTCCGTTCGACCGACGCCATGAAAAACCACGTCTCCGGCGTCATCCTATATGACGAGACCATCCGCCAGAAGGCCAAGGACGGCACGCCGCTGGTCGATATCATGCGCGCGGCGGGCTCCATTCCCGGCATCAAGGTCGACATGGGCGCCAAGCCGCTCGCGGGCCCAACCGCAAAAATCGAAACCATCACCGAAGGCCTCGACGGCCTGCGCGAGCGTCTCGCGGAATACCACAAGCTTGGCGCGCGATTCGCCAAGTGGCGCGCGGTCATCACCATTGCCGACGGCTGCCCGACGTGGAATTGCGTCAAGGCCAACGCTCATGCACTCGCCCGATATGCCAGCCTCTGTCAGGAAGCCGGCATCGTTCCCATTGTAGAACCCGAAGTCCTGATGGACGGCGAGCATTCCAGCCATGACATCAACGAGTGCTATCGCGTCACCGAATGGACGCTGCGCGCCGTGTTCCGCGAACTCTACGATGCGCGCGTCGACCTCGAAGGCATGATATTAAAACCCAACATGATCATCGCCGGTCAGAAGTCGTCGAAGCAGGCGAGTGCTCAGGAAGTCGCCGAGAAGACGGTGAAGTGCCTCAAGGCCACAGTGCCTTCGTCCGTTCCCGGCATCGCGTTCTTGTCGGGTGGACAATCCGATAAAATCGCCACCGAGCACTTGAGCCTCATGAACGCCATGGGCGGCCTGCCCTGGGCATTGACGTTCTCGTATGGCCGCGCATTGCAAGCCGCCGCCCTTTCAGCCTGGGGCGGCAAGACCGAAAACGTCGCCGCCGGTCAGCGCGCATTCGCGCACCGCGCCAAAATGAACGGCCTCGCGGCGCTTGGAAAATGGGACGGCAACCTAGAGAAAGCGGCTTAATTCGGTGGACAACGTGCAACAAAAAGGCGGGCTCTGGAGCCCGCCTTTTTTAATTCCAAACTGGCGCGCTGCCAGAGTGCTTCCGGAAAAGTGGGAACCGGTTTTCCAAAAAGAAGCACGCAAAACAAAGAGCTAGGGGCTGTCCATGATTCAATCAAAACCGGACAGACCCTAGTTCGACAACAACCCTGACAGCGCGTTTGAAAGAATATCACCCGCTGTTTCGTTCTGCGGCCGATGCCGGGACGATTGTTGCGCCGCTTTCTTGTTTCCGTACTTCTTGGAGCCGGGTCCAGCCGCTGGAACGTACTCACCAGAAGACTGAGCCACGATGTCATCGTCATTTGAGTGATCGGGCGCGTCGTACTTGACCGCGCGGCCAGCGAGCGCCTGCATCACGCGGCTGTCTTGACCGTAGAGATCGCCGAATGATTTGATCTTGCCATCGCTGTCCGCACTCGCGGTGAAGTAGGTGAGATAAACCGGCACTTCTTTTGTGAGCGTCACTTCATTCGATCCGCCGCCACCCGAGAACATGGATCCCACTTTCTGAGACGACCAGCCCTTGTCTTCGCCAAGCAAAACTTCAGCGAGTTTCCTCGGATTTTCCACGCGGATGCAACCGTGACTCAAAGCGCGGCGCGATTGCGCGAATAGACCGCGCTGTGTCGTATCGTGCATGTAAACGTCGTGGCGGTTCGGGAAACGGAACTTCACGGTTCCAAGGGGATTTTGCCCGCCAGATGGCTGCACAAAACTGAAACTGCGGATATCGACCCGGTTCCAATCGACGGAATTGGCATCGACCGGGCGCCCATTGATGCTCGGCTTCAATCCATAGGCCGCAAGCACGCGCGCGCCGCCGCTTGATGAACCACCGCCAAATAACTGATCAAAAAATCCGCCGCCGCCGTTGCCGGATGCGCGCTTCAGACGCGGCAGCAGTTCTTTGACTTTGATGCCATCGGGCACGCCCCATTCAGGGTTGAAAATCACGAACTGCATGCTCGAAGTCAAAATCGGCGTCGGCCATGTTGGCAAGCCAACAATTATCTTTTCTTCCCAAATCGTCTGGTCGCCCTTATGCACTCGGCCGATGAACTCAGGAATATTGTTCATCACGTGCATGGACCCCAAGTCTTCTGGCAGCCAGCGCCAGCGCTCCATGTTAACGATAATACGATCAGCGCCGCGCGAGGGGTCTGCTTTTTTTGGTTCGGCTTCGCGGTTCAACGCGCTGCGAGTTTTGGCATTCAAGATGCCGTTGGCCTTGATGCCGTTTTCGCCCTGAAAGGCTTTGACGGCCGCTTCTAGGCGCGCGTCATAAAGCGTTTCGTTCGACGCAGAATTGGCCTCAAGCTTCAAACGCTTGCGCAACAGCGAGATGTCTGCGTGTTCGGCACCCGGCTTAATCGTACCTTCGGAAGGGATCTTGATTTTCAGAGCTTCATCGATTTTCTCAAGCTCCTGCGGTCCGCGCGCTTTCAACAGGGCCTGGCGTAGTTTTTGGAATCCGGCGTGCTTGGGATGCAGCGACGTCAGGTAGGCGTCCGGTGCCGCATGTTCGGCAATCTCAGCTAAGACCGTCGCCGGATCCTTCAGCGCCGGTTTCATATCCCAGATATTGCTGATCGAAAGCGGTTCGATGCGGCCGCCGCGCGCATGGCGCGCATATTTCAGCACTGCGAGCGACAATCGTGCTTCGGCCTCGCCGAGCGCCTCGGGCGAAGCGCCCGCAATGAGATCCGGCAGTTCGAAGGCGGACGCTTGCAACCCCCAATCATCGGCCTTCTTGATCTCAGCGATGATCGATGTAGCGCGACTGTTGAAAGCGCCGTCCGTCACCCAAAGAGGCGCGCTGCGGCTTTGATAAAACGACGATAGGGCGGCTCGGTCTTCCGCGTTTGTTTTTGAGGCGAACCCTTTATCGTCAAGTTTGCGGCCTGCTGCTTCGAGAACGGGCTCCCTGGGCGCGGCCGCAACAGCTGCCGGAGCGCTCACTGGATTTGAAGGCGATCCATAACCGTAAAAGGTTGTCGCACCTGAGGGAGTGTCGTTCGAAATGCTATCTGGTTCAGCCTTGGCTGGAATTGCCAAGTGCGCCAATGACGCGACAATCGCCGCAAACAGAATTGGCCAGCCTCCGGCCTTTACTGTGCTCATCTTAAATAAACTCCCACCCTCAGTGCTCTCACTGTAAAATCGATCAAACCAGGACGCCCATCTCTGCCCGCAAAATGGCGGATTGGAGGTCTCGCCGCCAAGACCCGCACCAACAATGACTGCACTTAGCGCAGCGGTAAACTGCCGAATGTGTAAGGTATGTGAAAAAGCCGCGGTGTGGCTCTGAAAACTCGACGTATTAACAAGAGGTTAACACTCTAAACCGGCCCTTCTTCTTTCCGCCTCATTGGGCTTCGATAGCCTTGCAGACACTGGAGGCCACACCTTGATACCCACCGAACTCTACCTTGTGCTCGAAATCGATGAAAAAGCTGGCGCTCATTCCAGCGCCGCGCTTGAGGCAGCACTCAGCGCTGCACCATTTGCGAGCGTTCTCATCACGCCTCCAGCCGGCAGACCACTTGCGATCCCGCTTGCGAATTCCATCGTCGATCTGCTGCAGTCCCAAAACATCGCCGCTTTAATTGCGGATGACGCCAGCCTCGCACGCCAACTGCGCGCCGACGGCGTACATCTCTCGTGGTCAAAGGATCAAGCGGGGCGTTTCACTGACGCGCGCGAAATACTGGGAGAGCGATTTATCATCGGCGTGGATGCCGGGCGCTCGCGAGACGATGCCATGTCATTGGGGGAAGCCGGCGCAGACTACGTTGCCTTCGGCATTCCGCCGCACGTCGAGGACCGTGCAACAGCTGCAGAACGACAGATTGATTTGGTTTCGTGGTGGAGCGAACTGTTCGAAATCCCATGCGTGGCATTCGACGCAGCTGATGCCACAGCCGCAGCGCGCCTTGCTGTCGCTGGCGCCGACTTCGTCGCGGTGACAGTCAAAGCCTCCGATACGCCAGACGCCGCGCGTGCGCAGGTGAAGTTGTTTGCTGCAGCAGTCAATGCCGCCAAGGAGATCGTATAATGCGGTCCAAATCTGCGATTGCACTGGCAGCGATTGTCCCGGTTTTAGTGGCTTGGGCATTGACCGCTTCTCTTCCGGCCCATTCCGAAAGCAGTTCGTGGTTTGGAAAATCCGACGAACCGCCAGCAAAGAAAGCAGCTCCTGCGGCCAAGCCTGCTACGCCAAACCAAGAATCAAGCGGGCAAAAAAAGATCATTCCGTCGACCGTCCCGGCGACTGGAGAAGATGCTGCCTATACTGCGTTCGACCAAGGCCAATATCTGACGGCACTAAAACTAGCGGAAGCTGCGGCCGCAAAAGGCGACGCTACAGCGCACACCCTCATCGCGCGCATACATCAAGAAGGACTCGGCGTCGCCAAGGATGAAAAGACCGCCGCCAATTGGTACACGCGCGCGGCTGAACTCGGCGATGTCCCAGCGATGTTCTCACTCGCTATTATGCTGGCCGAAGGGCGTGGCATTGAGAAAAATCGCAACGCCGCGGCGGCTCTGTTTGAAAAAGCAGCGCTAACCGGACACGCCGCCGCGAACTATAATTTGGGACTGCTATTCCTAAAAGGCGACGGCAAACCAGAGAACCCCTACCGCGCCTTCCAGCACATCCAATACGCCGCCGAAAAAGGTATCTCGCAAGCCCAATACGACTTGGCTGCCATGTATCAACGCGGCGAAGGAATTGAGCCCAACGCGCTAGAGGCCGGCCGCTGGCTGTCGAAAGCCGCCGAACAGGGTCACGATGCCGCGCAATACGACTATGCTGTATTATTGCTCAAAGGTCTGGGCCTGACGCGCGATGAGCCGAAGGCCATCGGCTATATGAAAGCTGCCGCCGAAAAGGGTATTTCCGGCGCCCAAAACCGCCTAGCCTACATTCACCTCGAAGGCGTCGGCACCGACAAGAACCCGGTCGAAGCCGCTAAATGGCGCTCAATCGCCAAAAAGAATGGCGTCGAGGATGCAGCGCTCGACGAAACGATTGCCAAACTTTCAAAGGCTGACCGTATGGCTGCTGAAAAAGCAGCCTCCGAATGGGCCGACCGCATCCAGGTGCAGCCCTTCGAGTAAAGTATTAACGCGGCGGCCTGCGTTTAGGCCGCCTTGTCATGGAGCGGATAAGCCGCTAGTCACCGCGAACACGGCACGCAGCTGGCAAAGATTTCGCGGACCCCTCAACGATGGCTGTTTCACCTCTCCTCAATGTAATGATCACGGCGGCACGCAAAGCCGGGCGCAGCTTGATCCGTGATTTCGGTGAAGTCGAGCAGTTGCAGGTTTCGGTTAAAGGCCCGGCGAATTTCGTATCAATTGCAGATACCAAAGCCGAAGAAATCATTTTCAAAGAGCTGAACAAAGCCCGGCCCGCTTATAGTTTCCTGATGGAAGAGCGCGGCCTCGTTGAAGGTGCGGACAAAACCCATCGCTGGATCGTCGATCCTTTAGATGGCACAACAAACTTCCTGCACTCGAACCCGATGTTCGCCATCTCGATCGGATTAGAACGCGAAGGGCAGCTGGTCGCGGGCGTTATTTACAATCCCGCGAGCGATGAACTTTTTACCGCAGAGAAGGGCAAGGGCGCTTTCCTCAACGATAGACGCCTGCGCGTCGCCAACCGAAAATCGATCGCCGACGCGCTCGTCTCGACCGGCATCCCCCATCGCGGCCGGCCGGGCCATCCCAAATTCCTCAAAGAAATGGAGACGGTGATGCGCGAAGTATCGGGCATTCGCCGCACCGGATCGGCCGCCCTTGATCTCGCGTTTACCGCTGCCGGACGCTTCGACGCTTACTGGGAGCGCAACTTGAAACCTTGGGATCTCGCGGCAGGCATCGTCATTGTCCGCGAAGCAGGCGGATTCGTCAGCGATTTGAATGGTAAAGACACGATGCTTGAGAGTGGTGACGTCATCGCCGCAAACAGCACGTTAATCAAAGCTTTGATGCCCCTCGTTGGCACTGGGCCACAAAAAACCTAGGCCATAGGAACGTGGGCCGGGTTTCGTGCAGCATTGGCTTGATCTTGCCGGTTTTCGCTGCCATTGCCTTCACATCACATGGCCATCAGCTATGCTCGGCAGCGGGGACGACGGGGAATTTGATCCGGGAGGATAAGGTATGGCCAAGAAACGCCAGGGGGATGCTGCGATTGCGCCTATATCCCGCCGCCTGACCCCGCCGGGTGTTTTTCTCTTGCGCATGGTCATATTTCTTACTCTCGTTGGATTTCTAGCCGCCATTCTTTTCGAGCAGCTTCAACGCTCGCTTATGACCAACCCAGGCCTCAACGGCCTCATTCTTGGCGTACTCGGCCTTGGTATCGTTTACGCCTTTCGCCAGGTCATCCGCCTTTATCCTGAGATCCGATGGGTGAACGCATACCGCATTGCCGATCCTGGACTATCGATCGCTCACAAACCGGTTCTGCTCGCACCGATGGCAACAATGCTGCGCGATCGCACGGGTGTCTTATCACTCTCGACGGCCGCAATGCGATCGTTCATGGATTCCATCGGGTCGAGGTTGGACGAAGCACGCGACACCGGCCGCTATCTCGTGGGCCTGCTTGTCTTTCTGGGATTGCTCGGCACCTTCTGGGGCCTGCTTGAGACCATTCAATCGGTCGGCAAAGCCATTGAATCGCTCGGCACACAGGGGTCGGATAACGCTCAATTGTTCGGCGAGCTGAAAGCTGGTCTTTCTGCTCCGCTCAAGGGCATGGGAACGGCCTTCTCAGCATCGCTATTGGGACTTTCGGGCTCGTTGGTCCTTGGATTTCTTGAGCTGCAAGCGAGCCACGCCCACAACCGGTTCTATAACGAGCTGGAAGAGTGGCTCTCTGGAATTACCGAACTTACGCCGTCTGGTGCGACGGGCTCGGCGTCGACCGATTTTGTCAATCGCCAGCTGCTGAGCGCCGTCGTCGACATGCAGCGTGCGTTGGAGGAGTTCTCCAATCGGCTCGGCGAACAGCCCATCGCGCCACCCCAAATACTCGCAGGAAGTGCTGCTCCGGCGGCCGATGAAGTGCGCGACCTAGCTCGCGGCGTCAATCAACTCGTCAGCCAAATGCGTGCAGAGCAGAAGGTCGTGCGCGAATGGGTGGACGAGCAAGCGTCGCAACAAGCCGAAGTTGCCAGCATGCTGAAAAGTCTCGCCAGCAACATGAAGCCGAGGAGCTAAAAGCCGATGGCGCGCGGCCGCAGCAGACGCAGTGCCGAGTATGGCGAGTTTTGGCCGGCGTATGTCGATGTCCTATCAACACTGTTGCTCGTCGTAACGTTGCTGATGTCGATCTTTATGATCGCACAATATTTTGCGGCAGAAGAAGCCAGCGGCAAGGACTCTGCCCTGAAACGCTTGACGCGCCAGATCAGCGAATTGACAAGCATCCTCAATCTGGAAAAAGGTAAAGCGAAAAGCACCGAAGACGAACTTGCAGCCTTGCAGGCGTCACTTGCCGCTTTGCGCGATGAAAACACCAAACTCTCTGGCACCGGCATCAGCGCAGAAGAAAAGGCAACGCTTGCCGAAGGGCGTATATCCTCGCTGACGGCCGATCTTGAGTCTCAGAAGAACGCTTCAAACGAAGCGCTCGCAAAAGTTGACCTTCTTAATCAACAGCTGCTCGCCCTTCGCCAACAGATTGCCGCGCTCAACGATGCGCTTGGGGCTTCCGAGAAAAAAAGCACTGACAGCGACAAGGCCATCAAGGATCTGGGTTCCCGCCTCAATGCCGCACTCGCACGCGAAGTGCAGGAATTGCAGCGCTACCGCTCAGACTTTTTTGGCCGCTTGCGCGATCTCTTGAAGGATCGAAAGGACATCCGTGTCGTCGGCGACCGCTTCGTATTTGAAAGTGAAGTCTTGTTTCCGTCAGGTTCGGCCACTTTAACCCCAGAGGGGGTCAATGCCATGGACCAACTAGCCAACGCCATTCGCGAGCTTCAAAAGCAAATCCCCGCCGAAATAGACTGGGCCCTGCAGGTCAACGGGCATACGGATCCGCGGCCGATATCGAGCCCGCAATTCCCATCCAATTGGGAACTCTCGACCGCGCGCGCCTCGTCTGTCGTCAAATATATGATCTCGAAAGGCGTGCCGCCTGACCGGCTGGTGGCGGCCGGATACGGCGAGTTCCAGCCTATTGAAGCTGGCTCGTCCGACGAAGCGCTGATGAAAAACCGGCGCATTGAGCTTAAACTGACGAACAGATAACCCGTATTCTCGCCGGGTTGTAACAATTGCGGGGCAAATGCTAATTCGCCATTAATACGTATACCCGATATTTGCCGGGATTTTCAGGCACGGGTTGTCCATGGCAGTCTTCCATACCTCACACGGTGATATGAGCGTTTCGAACTGGGCTTATCAGCTTCAGGGGTTAAATGGTGCACAGCTCAATCCGGAAGCCCTTGCTGAATTGGACTTCGATCTTATCGTGACCGATTTTTCGCGCGACGGAAGCGACGAAGCAAAACTTACCGCCACCGAAGTTGCCGCTATTAAGACCAATGCCGTAGCTGTCTCTTACATCTCGATTGGCGAGGCCAGCGAGTTCCGCTCGTTCTGGAACACAGCGTGGACCACGACAGGACTGGCAACAGGTGCAAATACCGCCGCAACTCCCGATTGGCTTGGCCCCACCAATCCTGATTGGCCGGAGAGCCGCAAGGTTCGGTACTGGGACGACGGATGGCAGAACATTGTCTTCAACGACGCAAAAACAGGCTGGCTCGATCAGATCGTCGCTCAAGGCTTCGACGCTGCCTATCTGGACATCGTGGATGCCTATTACTTCTGGGCCGCCGAAGCGACGACGGTTCAGCGCTTGCCCGGTGATCCCTTAAATGAAACAGAAGCTGCGAGCCGTATGATCGACTTCATTGTCGAGATGACGGCGCACGCGCGACTGACCAATCCGGACTTTTTCGTCATTTTGCAAAACGGTGCCTTCATAATTGACGCACTTGCAGATGCCGACCCCACCCGCAAAGCCGCGCTACTCGAAGCAGTTGGTGCTATTGCTGTTGAAGACGTATATTTGCGCAACGGCAGCAACGCAGAAAACAACGGCTTTCTGCCGGACGAGACGGTGATCTCAATCCTTCAGCGTGATTTTATCGCCAATGGCAAGCCCGTGTTTTCGGTCGATTACGTTAGCAACATCGAACTAATGGGGCAGTTTGTTCAGGCAACGACCGGAGACGGCTTTATTCCGACCGTTGCCGGCAACCGAGACCTCGACCGCACGTTAGCGCCGCTCAGGGCGATCAATGCGACAACCGAAAAATCTGATCTCGTTGCCGGCACGGCCGGGGCGGATGTCATCTGGGGGCGAGGTGGCAACGATACGCTGTTTGGCTTCCAGGGCCGCGACAAGATTCATGGCGGTGCGGGGCACGATAAACTGACCGGCGGCATAGGAAACGATGTAATCATCGGCGGCACCGGAAACGACGCACTGTCAGGTGGCGAGGGCAGCGACTACATGCTCGGAGGCGCCGGGCGTGATATTCTTGCAGGCGGTCCTGGCCGCGACCGATTTGATTATAACTTTTTGACCGAGACTGGAAAAACGGCCGCAACGCGCGACCTCATAACCGGCTTCCAACATGGATCGGACCGCATTGACCTTTACTCGCTGGATGCGAATTTGGCCACCGCCGGCAACGGTAAATTCTTCTGGAATGGACAAGCCGCATTCTCTCGTCACGCAGGTGAACTGCATGCCGTGAGGATTAATGTTGCAGGCACTGCGAACGACAAAACGATCGTCGAGGGCGATATCAACGGCGATGCACGCGCGGATTTTCAAATTGAGATTAGAGGCCTTATCGGCCTGACCGCACAGGACTTTGTGCTCTGAATTCACCCGTGAGACCGGCGACCGCACCGCAGCTGGAGGCCTCACTCGTCATCATCATCTTCATATTTTTTCTGCCCGCTGGCGCGCAAGTACTTTTTGACGAGCGGCGGCGCGGCTTCGTCCAAATCGCGTTGCTGATTGCGCGCCGGATCGCTTGCAGCGATCTTCTGCACAGGAACGCCTGAGAGGGCCTGAGAAATGCGTTTGTCGTGGCCGTAGATGTCATCGAGTGTTTTCAGATTGCCGTCTTCAGCCGGCACCAGCGTGAAATAGACATTATGGACCGGGATCGGGCGCTCAAGATCGATCTTGTTGCTCGGCTTGTCCCAGTTCAACAAGTTCTTCTCGACTTTCTTCTTGTCCCAACCCTGGTCTTCGCCAAGGATCAATTCGGCAAATTTCTGCGGATCGCGAACGCGAATGCAGCCGTGGCTGAACGTGCGCTCGTTGTGCTTGAAGAGTGCCCGGTTGTTGGTGTCGTGCATGTAGACGTGATGCTTGTTAGGAAAGAGAAACTTGACAAGCCCAAGCGGGTTGGCATCGCCCGCTCGTTGATAAATACCAACATCGCGGATATCGACCTTGTCCCAGTTAAAGCGCTCCGGATTGAGTTCCTTGCCCTTCAGGTTGAGAATTCTCATGTCGCGGCGATCGAGAACCTCAAAATCACCGTTCTGAAGTTTCGGCAGAAGATCATTGATCTTAATAGACGGCGGAACGCCCCATTCCGGTTGAAAAACAACTTGTTGCATCGGAGCTGAGAAAACAGGAGTTTGAGTATCGGGCTGGCCAATGATGATGCGCTCTTCGTGAATGATCCTGCCATCCTTCACAACGCGCGTCATATATTCGGGAAGGTTATTCCAGATATGGAGCTTTCCTAGCTCAGCCGGAACCCAGCGCCAGCGTTCCATATTGGCAAGAATTTGCCGAAGATCCGATTCTTTTGGCGGTGGCAGAGGCCGGTTGATAACGTCGCGGACACGATCATCGATAATGCCCCACCGCATCCGTATGCGAGCTTTGCCCATGAAGTCGTGGAGCGCACTTGCCAAATCTTCATCAAACTGAGACTCGAAGCCTGCGGCTGCCTTCAGACCGAACCGCTGCCGGATGATGACAATGTCTGGATGCAACTGGCCCACTTTCAGCTTTGGACCCGGCGAAAGTATGCTGGCAGGATCCCTCGGCGCGGGAGAAATAATTGCCTGGCGCATATTAAGATACGCCTGGCGCAACATTTCAAACGCCGGCGATTGGGGATGCATCTTGCGCAACGCTTCTCCTGCGTTGGCATTCGAAATCACCTCAATCATCACTCCAGTTGCGAACGTCGTTACCTTCGGATGATCAAGCCAAAGGCTAAGCGCGGATGGATCGATGCGTCCGCCCCGGGCTTGATCGGCGTATTCTACAACAGCAAGTGAGAACTCGATTTCTGCATCTGCAAGATTTTCAGGTGAAGCTATTTCTGCATCGAGCGATGGGACTGAAAAATCTGTAGCATCCAACCCCCAATTTCCGGCGTTGGCCAACTCTGCCATGGCCGATTCCGAAAACTTGTTGTAGCCGCGGCTATCAATCCAAACCGGCATACCTGTTCGGGAACTGTAGAAAGATTTGAGCTGCGCGAACCAGGCCTTTTGCGTTTCGCTTTCAGCAAGATCCCGGCGAAACGCAAGTTTGCGATCGATTGTCTGAGCGAAATCAGCCGGCAATCCGGCAGCTTGCAGCATCCCTGCATTCAAACTCACGGCAGCGGGTATTGCGAGTTGCCCTGCAGCGCGCCCGGCGGTCTGCACCAGAAGCAGCGCCGCGCCTGCGGCCAGAGAAATTCGAAACGATACGCGGAACATTTAAACCAACACGCCCTTCGGCAAAACACGGAATGAGTGTGCCCCGTAGTAGCGGTTATTCAAAGCCCTGACGTAGGAATGTTCCCAAAATGGTTGAGAGCGATGGAAATCTGCCACTCTCCCCGCAAAAAGGGCATTCCCAGGGTTAATGGCCAGGGCTAATGGAAGGTCACGCCGTGGCGCATTTGAAGCATGAGCGCGACTGCTTACTCTGCGGCTTGGCGCCCAAACTGTAAATCAGCAAGCCGGGCATAAACACCACCCTTACGCATGAGCTCTGCATGTGTCCCGGACTTCGGCAATTTTTCCGGCGTCCAAAACGAGGATACGATCAGCTTTCTGGACGGTTGCAAGGCGATGCGCGATCACAATCGTGGTGCGATCCTTCATGACGCCTTCTAGCGCGCGTTGCACTGCGCCCTCGTTCTCTGCATCGAGTGCACTGGTTGCTTCATCCAAAAGCAGTATAGGGCTGTCGCGTAAAATTGCGCGGGCAATGGCAATGCGCTGACGCTGGCCGCCCGAAAGGGTGATGCCGCGTTCGCCGAGTTGGGTATCGTAGCCTTCTGGCAGAGTGCGAATGAAATCATCGGCCTGGGCAGCGGTCGCCGCTTTGCGTACGTCACTTAATCGTAGCATTGGGGGTGCCATACCGGATATTCTCGGCAACCGTGTCGGCAAAGAGCGCAACGTCTTGCGGCACCACGGAAACGCGAGCCCGAAGTTCATCGAGGCGTGCTTGCGAAACAGGCACACCATCGATGCTGACAGTTCCCGATTGGGGGTCGTAAAAGCGCAGCAACAGACTGAAAATTGTTGTTTTTCCAGCGCCCGATGGGCCAACAAGCGCGACGGTCTCACCCTTAGATACGTTGAAGGAAACCGCTTTCAACGCAGGAGTGTCGGGACGGTTCGGATAGGCGAACGTGACGTTTTCGAATGCCACGAGTACCGAGCGGCGGCTGAGGCAGTACCACCGGGTTGCTCAGGCGAACGGATGGCCGGGACTTCGGCCAGGATTTCAGTAATACGTTCGGCAGCGCCCGCCGCCTGGCTCATCTCTCCCCAGACCTCAGACAACTCAGCAAGCGCACCGGACGCGAAAAGTGCGTAAAGCACGAATTGGCCAAGGCGGCCACCAGTCATGTCGCCGGCGATTACAGACGAAGCCCCATACCACAAGACGCCGGTCACGCTGGCGACCGTCAGAAAGATGGCAAGCCCCGTTAAGAATGCTCGAGCCTTGAGGCGTGCACGCGCATCCTCGAACGATTGTTCGACGGCCTTGGCGAAACGCTGACTGACCGGAACCTCATTGGCGAAGGATTGCATCGTCCGGTGTGCCGAAAGATTTTCAGCCGCATAGGCGGACGCCCCGGCGAGACTGTCCTGGGCCCGGCGCGAAAGCTTGCGCACCATCCGGCCAAAGCCGACAAGTGGGAGAACGATAATAGGAATGACGCCTAGCACCAACGCCGACAGTCCTGGGCTCGTGATGAACATCATCACCAAAGCGCCAATCAGCATGATGGCATTGCGCGCGAATTGGCTGAGCGCTGTTCCGGCCGCCGCCTTCATTTGCGTGGTGTCTGCCGTCAACCGGCTCATCATTTCGCCCGAGTGACTTTTATCGAAATACGCGGAACCAAGCCGCGCAAGATGCGCGAACGTATTGGCGCGCAGATCCGCGATCACCCGCTCGCCTAGCCAATTCACGGTGTAAAAGCGCGAGGCGCTGGCGATCGCAAGCACGAAACCAATACCGATGAGCGTCAGGAAATAGCTGTCAATCAGCTGCGCGTTGCTGGCACCAAAGCCATTGTCGATCATGCGGCGAACCGCGAGCGGCACGCTGAGCATTGCGAGCGCCGAGACCACCAACGCGATGGCCGCCAGCCGCCAGCATTCCCTTGTGCGCAAGGAGATAGGGTTTGAGCTGCAGCAAGGGCCGGAGCGACCGGCTCTTTTTGCCGTCCTCAGCTGCTGCCGCTCATTCGCGGCCTGGCTGCGGCCCCGGTCTTGGCTCTTCATCGGTTATGTGTCGCCCTATTCGGCAGGCAGGGGCGCGGCATCTTAAGAGACCGGCCCGTTCAGAATTTGCCTTTTTCCGACCGGCTGACAGCCGGTCGGGGCAGGCGAGGCGGACCATGCCCCAGCCTCAGGGCAGGCTCAAGAGACATCAAGACGCTGGGAAGCGCCTACTTTGCCGTCACCCTGCCCTTGTGCCTGGTGGGCATCTCGGTTAGAGAGGGGCCTGAAATTTCGAGAATTCGCAAGGCGCGCCGGCTGAGCTTGAGGTATCAGGCCCCGGACAGAGGCGTCTTTTTCGTAAAACAAAGGCGGAGTGCCATGAAGAAAGACGCTGATGTCCATCCCGATTACCACCAGATCAAGGTGGTCATGACCGATGGTATCGGAATTCATTACCTATTCCACTTACGGCAAAGAGGGCGACTCGCTCTCGCTCGATATCGACCCGAACACCCATCCGGCCTGGACCGGCGGCGATACCAAGCTCATGGACCGCGGCGGCCGACTGTCGCGCTTCAAGAAGAAGTTCGAAGGCATCTTCTAAGTTGCGCTTCGCGGCCACGATCCCGAAGCGAGCCAGCATCCGAAACGAAAAAGGCCCGGAAAACCCGGGCCTTTTTTATTTCAGATTCATCTAAACCATCAACGACCGCCCGGTGAGCCGGCACCGTCAGTTGGCCTTCGATTTGAAAGCGTGTTCAAGCATCGACATTTGCTGGGCAACCGGATTTTCCGGCGCGATCTTGAACCGCATCCGGATCAGCCCCGACGCTCATAGCGCGATCGAGTTGTACGATCCGGTCATGCAGCGAAAAGCTCTCTTCGATCAGCGCTTTGAGACCATCGGGGAGATCGCTGAAGCCCTTGACGTGGGCCGGACGGCCGAACGCCTGAAGCTTGACGCGGCGGCGCTTTTTAGACGCCTCTTCATCCGTGATCTCACCCTCCTTCAAGGCCCGGCGAATAAGCAGCCAGGATGCAAGATCGAGAAGCCGCGTCGTCAGACGCATGCTTTCGGTTGCATAGAGGACACCAGCGCCGCCCGACGAGCGCCTTGGCTTCTTTACGGCCAGGCCCATCGAGGTAAGCGGCTGTACGCTCTACGAGCGCCATCCCCTCTTTGAAGATGTGATCAAACTGTTCCGAAGATTGAAACCGCTCGCCAAAGGAGACGGTTGTAGGGCTTCCCGAGAGGGAGCCATCAACTCGATACTTGTTGTTCATGACCCTGTACGACACAAACGCTAACCCACCAATTACCAATTACCACGCTTTGAGCGTAGAACACCATAGTTAACAACAAGGCCCAAAACGGGGCACTTTTTGTCTTGCCTGTGGACAATGCAAAAAAAGAGCCGCTCTTGCGAAGCGGCTCGAAGTCAACAGGGAGGCGTCAAACAAAGCGGCGGGTAAGCCGCTTGCCGATCCAGATGGCTGGATGAGGCGAAGTATGAACGCTCATGCTTAATCGCGAGTTAAATGGCAGCATGCGCACGAAGACAGCGTGATAAATATTTGTCACGTTTAAGACACGGCCACTGCCAAGCAAATTCTAACAATTCAGTTTGAAGTAAAGCGCTTACTGCAAGTTCTTGTTAAGGCGCGCGAAAGTTCCACTCTCCCCATTAGTGCAGAAATGCGGACAGGGAATTCTTCAAGACTTGAACAGCGCACTCGCCGCAGCTTCGTGGGCGCGCTTTTTGGCAAGTTCGGCTTTGACACGCACGATCTCGACTTCGAGCGCGGTGATGCGGGCTTCGAGTTCCGCAATGCCGAAATTGGCGAGCGGTTCCCCGATCTCTGCTTTGGGTTTTGGCTTTGCTTCGTCCCAGTCCATGAACGCTATCCCTTCTAAAAGAATGACGGCGCGCCGCACTTGTGCGCGTCCCTGCCCTGTTGCATGTGTCGGAAGCTTCGCCGAGACGGGAGCGGACAAGGACGCTCCCGCGATGACAAATCTCCCCGCCAGCATGACGGCCATTTTCATCAACGGCAAGGGTGGGCCCGAGGTTCTGGAAGCGCGGGACATGCCCGTGCCGCAAGTGGGGCCTGGGCAAGTGCTCATCAAAGTGGCTGCGAGCGGCGTCAACCGGCCCGACGTGCTTCAGCGAAAGGGCTTGTATCCCGCGCCCAAGGGGCATTCCGAATTGCCGGGTTTGGAAGTTGCGGGTACGGTGGCCGCGGTTGGCGCCGGTGTCACGCGCTTCAAAATGGGCGACCGCGTCATGGCGCTGACCAACGGCGGCGGCTACGCCACTTATTGCGTCGCCGAGGAAGGTACCACGCTGCACATTCCAGTAGGCCTGGACGACGCGACGGCCGCGGCGATCCCCGAAACGTTTTTCACCGTCTGGCACAACGTGTTTGAACGCGGCGCGTTGAAAGCCGGCGAGACGATCCTTATCCATGGCGGCACCAGCGGCATCGGCGTCACGGCCATCCAGCTCGCCAACGCCTTCGGCGCGCGCGTCATCGCCACGGCGGGTTCGCCGGAAAAATGCGCGGCGTGTCTCTCACTCGGAGCTGATCGCGCGATCGATTACACGAAGGAAGATTTCACGGAGGTCATCAAGGCCGAGACGCACGGCAAGGGCGTCGACGTCATCCTCGACATGGTCGGCGGCGATTACATTGACAAAAACATCCGCTCGCTCGCCGACGACGGCCGTCTCGTCAACATCGCCTACCAGAAGGGCTCAACCGCGACGATCGACTTCATGCGCGTGATGCTGAAGCGCCTGACCATCACCGGCTCGACCTTGCGCGTCCGAACGCCTGCTGTCAAAGCGGGGATTGCGCGCGCAGTGGAAGAGAAGGCATTGCCACTGGTCGTATCAGGCAAAGTCAAAGTCCTGATCGACAGCACGTATCCCTTGGCTGACGCCGCGAAAGCCCACGCACGTATGGAAAGCAGCCAGCACATCGGGAAGATCGTATTGGTGGGGTGACTTTACCCCTACTTCACCACCGTCACCTTCAAAAACGTCGCCGGGATCGCCGTGGCGCCCGCACTCCCGATCTTGTTCTGGGCCGCGAACAGCTCCTCCAACTCGCGCTGCAGATCGGCGGCCTTGCCGTTCTTCTCCGCGGCATCGAACGCATTCATGGTCGGAGCGTAGTAACCGCGGAACGCCGCAACAAACTCGGACGGCGAGCCAGGGAAGTTGAATGTGTAGGTATCCCTGACACAGGAGATGTCCTGCGGCTTTGCGCCAGCCGCCGAGAATCTCTCGACCACGTTGCTCTCGACTCCCCACGTCATCGGACTGACGAAACCTTCGGGCGGCGGCGGCGAGTATGACGAACTAATCCTCAAGATTTGCGCAACCAACGTCGGATCGCCCGGAATCCAATTGCCCATAACGATCCGTCCGCCAGACCGGGTCACGCGTACCATTTCCTTAGCCACATCGAAGGGTTTCGGCGCAAACATGGCCCCGAAGATGCTGACGACGAGATCGAAGCTCTGGTCACTTAGCTCGCTGAGATCGGAGGCATCGCCCACTTGAAAGGTGCAATTCGTCAGGCCCTCGGCCGCCGCGCGCTTAGCGCCTGCGTCGACAAGATAGCCTGCGATATCAATGCCCGTGACATCCGCGCCCAGTCGCGCCTCTGGCAATGCGGTCGTTCCGTCTCCGCAGCCGAGATCGAGAACCTTGAGGCCTTTCGTGATGCCAAGGCCGGCGACCAGGGCTTCGCCACTTTCGCGCATGGTGGCCGCGATGCGAGTGAAGTCTCCTCGGTCCCAAAGGGCCTTGTTCGGGTTCATGGGCGACTCCGTCATCTGTTCGTCGGGTTACTCGTCGGACCGCGACTGCGGCATGGCTGCGTGAATTTTATACCGGTTCCCTGCGAACCCAAAACTCTAAAAAGGACAACAAAGTTCGCCGCGGGACTAGGAATTTGCGCGAGACCGCCATCGGTTAGGCCTCCACAAACAAAAAATGTCGATTAACATCGACGAACCCATGCTATAATCTTCACTTGGAATGAAAATGCGCAGGCCCGAAAGTAGTTGGTCTCGGCATCATTCTTATACTAGGACCAGCCTGTCCGGTGGCCTCGCTTGAAAAAGGGAGAGTACAATGGGCATTGCAATGTCACTTCAGAAATATCTCGATGGCCGCGGCATAGACTACGATACCGTCCCTCACGAGCCGTCATCCCACTCATCCGCGTCCGCACGTGCAGCCAAAATTTCCGAAGATAATTTGGCCAAAGGCGTCCTGATCAAGTATCGCAACGGCTACATCCTGGCCATTGTACCTGCCTCGCATCACGTTCGCCTCGACGAAATTGGGGCCCTCTATGAACGGCAGGTCAGCCTCGCCACGGAATTGGAGGTGGAGAAGATTTTCGCCGACTGCGAGACAGGGGCCGTCCCACCGATCGCCAATGCATATGGGCTTGAGGCGGTCATGGACGACACGCTCGAAGGATTCAACGATATCTACTTCGAGGGTGGTGATCATCGCACGCTTGTGCACGTGAGAGGCCGGGACTTCCATAAACTCATGCCGAACGTCCCACACGCCACAATCAGCGAGCGGCATTATTGAAACGGCACGAGTAGAGTGCTGTCGAGGATTACGTAAGGCTGGCGCCCTACCCCAGCGCCATCATCACAGCGATCGGCCGCATTGCGGGGTCGGGGAACAACCGCGCGGCCGCGTCCGAAATATTCTCGCCCTTCGCCACATGCACCGCGCTCGCGATGTAGACGGCGCGCACGCCTGCATCAAGTGCGCCCGCGATGTCGGTGCTGACCCCGTCGCCGACGGCGAGGACGCGCGACTTATCAACCGGCGCGCCGGTCAGGCGGGCCGCGATGTCAAACGCTTCCTCGTAAATCGGCGCGAAGGGCTTTCCCGCATAGACCACGTTGCCGCCGAGCTTTTCGTAAGCCTCGGCAAGCGCGCCCGCGCAGTAGATGATGCGCCCGCCGCGCTCGACGGTTTTATCGGGATTGACGCAAATCATCGGCATCCGCCTCTTGGCAAATGCTTTGAGCCGCGCGTCATAGTCGTGCGGAATTTCAGTCTCGTCGTCGAAAAGCCCGGTGCACACGATCGCGATCGCTTCGTTTGCGCTTGCGAGTTCGACGCCCGTTCCGGCAAAAACCGGAACGTCGCGCTCAGGCCCGAGATGAAAAACCGGATGGCCTTCGAACCCGGCAATCAAAACGCGTGAAACATCGCCCGACGTCAGGATCGCGTCATAGACGTCCTTCGGCACACCGATGTGGTCGAGCTGCTTCTCGACACCGGCGCGCGGACGAGGGGAGTTGGAGACGAGGATCACCTGGCCGCCTTGTGCGCGAAACCCGCGGCAAGCGTCTACCGCACCTTGGAACGGGCGCACGCCATTGTGTAGCACGCCCCAAATGTCGAGGAACCAAACGTCGGCCTCGCCATAGAGCGGTGCAATTGAATCAAGGAGTGGAATTGAACTCATGAGCAAGCGCTATACCCGGCGGCGCGCCCCATGTCACGCAGCCGCAGATCGGGCCGGTGCCAGCGTATCAAGGCTGATCTGGCGCGGAGCACCAAACAACTGCCCTTGACCGAACAAAGCGCCAAATCCGAATACCTTTGCAAGCACCGCTTCGTCATCAACCGATTCGACCACCAATGTCAGTCCACAGCGCGCGAGGTGGCGGCAGATATCGTTGACGGTGATGAACCCGCTGTCTGACGGCAGTCCCTTGAGGAAAACGTGAGCTGGCAATTTCACGAATGTGAAACCGCATTGCGCCAAATACTCGAAATCCATGCCAAGGTGCGTCACGTGATCGAGCGCGAAGCGGAAGCCGAACGAATGCATGTCGCTCAGCGCCTGCCACGTGCCACTGCCGAACGCTTCAACGTCGGCCTGCGAGAACGTCAATACAAGCTGACCCGAGATGACTGTTGCGGCTTTCATATACGCGCGCAAATGTTTCAAGGAAGTTGGTGTCTGACATTGACGCGCCCGTTGCGGCTGTCATTACGGATCCGTTCTTGCCGCGCGATTCCAGCAATTCGGCAACGGCCGCCGTGCGCGACAACCGCTCGGCATCGAACAAGGCGAGGAGATGATTGCCTGCCAATGTCAGCGCTTGTTCGGACTGGTCAATGATCGCTCCGTCACCACCTAATAGACGGACCGCAACTTCAAAGTGCGTGACAGCGTAGTCACCGAGGCCGACGATAGGTGTCAACAAGACATCCATGGCCTTTGACTTCGATCGCCTTGGCGATCTCCGCGACGCGCCCGTCGCGAACTGGTGCACTTGCGGTTAGGGCCTGCATCTCCATGTCGAACGCCGGCGGCATATCTGTCTGTTTCGACGCAGAAGTGGCGTCGCCAGAGGACCGAGAGGCAAGAGTTGCCTCAGGCTGTGCTGGAGCGGGCCGTGCCGAAACAGCGATCGTCTGTGCCGAAGCGGGGATAAGGAGATCGGCGGGCGGCAACATTGATTTTGCACGGCCTCCAGTCGCAGGTTCCACTGTTGCGGAATTCGGCGCCCCGGGGGCCCGCATTGCGCCTGCGGCAGACTTTAACGCTGAAATTCCATCTTCGATGGCCATCGCCGCCGTTCCGAAACCAGCACTACCCTGGGGTGATGCTACCTTGTTAGCAGGTAGCGCCGTGGCGGTGTAAGTGCGGCTGGGTTCGATTGCAGGTTTTTGCTCTGCAATGGGCTTCATTCTGCTTGCTTCGGAGGCATTCACCTCATCGGCCATCGCCTTGATCTTGCGCTGGACCACTTCAAGATCGGACTCGATGCTATGGGGACCAGGTGGCACCGGAATAGGAGCGTAACTCTGAAGCGCATTCTCGTCAGTTGAGCCGGCATCAGGGGCAAACGACCGGGCTTCGACGGACTCTTTTGGCCGGAATGACCAAGCATCCCGCAGGGGATCCGCCGACGTGACAGATGTTCCAGACCAGGATGGAGCTTCGAACAATTCTGGCGCGTGCGGCCGCGCTGCGAGTTGCGACGAAGGTGATGCGGCCTGTCTCGTCGCAGAAGCAGGAGTTGCGGCTCGCGGTGTGCTCACCGCTGCTGAAGGAAGCGAAGGGTCCTTTTGTGGAGAGGTATCGGCCCTCAATGCCGGCACAAAATTGCCCAACCGGCCGAGTTCTGGCGCCTCCCATCGCGCGTCAGGCGAAATGCGTTCCGGCGCAACATCGTTACCCGCTTCTTGCCCGGAGTAATGCGGCGGCGATTGAGCCTCCATCACACCCGCTGAGGCGATGGAAGTGCGTTTCTGATCCGTTTGTGCAGCTACGCGAGCGGGCGATTTTTTTTGCGCTGGAATGACCCCGGCCACTTGGGGCAATTCCGAAACGTTGGAGCTTAATGGCCTCGGAATTGACCCGGACTTTGAGAGCCCGGACTTTGGGAGCGTAGCCGGCCAAGCTCCTGCTCCAATCGAGAAACATCCTGACGCAGGCGCCCGATTTGGACCGACCTTTTCTTGAGGATGTGGAGCGCCAAGAAGGCAGACCAAAGCATGCCGCCCAAAATCGACGCCGATACGACCGGATACCCAAAATGCATGCGCATCACGGCAGCAAAAGCTGCCGCAACCATGGCCATCATCACAAGCACGATACGCTCGCGCGTTTGTTGAAGTTCGTGGGCTGCCACTGTTAGCCCAGCAGCCGGGACCATCGCCCCAGCCGGCGAAGCGCCCGCATTTGGCCCGGATGGCTGGAATGCGCCCTGTGCTTGGGTGCCTTTTGAATTTATAGAGGCTGAAATAGTCATGTGTCAGTTGTACTCGCGCAAAAAATTGATTCGCTACCCCCAAGCTTCGAACCCAGAACCGGCTTGCGCAATGTGATGAGGTTTGCTTGTCACCACAATTCACCGGTCTGGACGGCACACCGGGGCCTTTAGGTGGGTTGCAATGCTGCGAAGCCACACCCTTGCGGGACTGTTGCGGGACCGCACGTGATCAATTTTCGAACAATTCCAATGCCGAATAATGTTCGGGGTCACGCAACAAGCAAATCTCACGCTCGCTGCGCTCTCAAACCCTAACTTTGAAAATAAAAAAATCACAACCCTAGGTGGGTTTCGATGTCACCCTTCCCCTAGTCTGAGCCGCCAAATCAGCCCGCTAGAATTGCCGTTCCCAACATCAATAATCCGAATAATTCAGGAGTTTCTTACTGGGCATGCTTCTCCCGTACACCCCGCCGCAATGCCGCCGCCGCTCAGCCCGATGCCCACCCGAATCGAGGGGCTGTTTATGTCTCGTTAGGCGAATCGGCGTGCTATCGTCTTAACCGGGTGCTTCCCTGAAGTTCCGGTGATCGAGAGCGCGTCAGGAGGGAACACCGGTATGTACATGGGCGTGATTGGCAAGAGTCCTGAAATTGAGATTCTGCGCGAGCTTCGCGGAGCGCGCGTCCTTATTACCGGCCTCAGCGCCGTTGCCGGCGTCGATATTGCGCGGGCCTTCGCTGAGATCAACACGCGCCTTATCATCCACACAACCGACATGCGGCCCGAAGTGACCGCGCTTGTCGCGCTGCTCTCGCAGAGCGCAGCCGAAATGAAGTTGTATACGGATCCCATTGCCCGGCCTGATGATGCCATTCGATTGGCACAAAATGCTCAGCAAGCCTTTGGTGGCCTAGATGCCGTTATTAACCTGCAATCAATCTCACACTTAGAGATGCAGAACGTTGCAACGCAGAGCCAGGTTGAAACGCTGATTGCATCAAAGCTATCACCTTTGACCCACATCACGCACGTCGCGGCCAACCGGATGCGCGTCGTTTTGAGCGAGGGTTCCGTTCTCAATATCTTGGCGGCGCCGCGCCCCCAGAACGCGCGCGAGGCGGCCATCGCCGGAATTGCGCGCACCGCTCTTGCCGCGATGACTCGTGGCGAGGCAGGACAATGGGCAGATCAGGCTGTCCGGATCAATGGCGTCGGCCCCCGATCAATGACAGAGCAGACAACGGGCGCATCGTTGACGAACGAACCAGACATCGCGGCACTTTCGTTATATTTGGCATCGCGCCGGGGCAAGACTTTGTCAGGTCATGTATTCGACGCCGATGGAGGCTTTGGCAGCCAGTCGTAATTCTGCGCTCAATTCTTGATAAATTACGGATTCAGACAATAAGAGGCTGGTAATTCCAGCCTCTTATTCCATTTCTAAGATAGTCTTTCATTAAAAACCTGCATAATCCCCGCGAGAACACAGCTGCGAGCCTGGCAAATAAGAGGGCTTCGTCCCATTATTCCGAAATGAGGCGAAATGTCAGACCTCATTCCATATGCTTAATCAAGATGAAAACTATTGGATATAATTATTCCAATATGAACACTCCGAATTGAGCAAATGGCAATAGTCTGGCAATAATTATGAAGAATTCGAGAACGCGAATACTGGTGGCTGACGATGACCCGGTCTACCGGGAAGTTGCGAAAGAAGCGCTTGAAACCGCTGGCCACGCCGTGACCGTCGCAGCGGACGGCGTCGAGGCAATTGCGGCGGTCGCCGCCATTCAATTCGATGCGGCTATAATCGATCTCAATATGCCAAAAGCAGATGGCATTGCCGTTATCTCCGCCGCCCGGGCAGGTGGGCCGAATGTCACCACGCCGATCATTGTAGTAACCGGCCATGATGATGCAAGCGCCATTGAGATGGCCTACAAGGCCGGCGCGACATCGTTTCTAACCAAACCGCTCAATTGGGTTCTCTTTACCCCACACGTAAACTTCGTGCTTCGATCAGGGCAAATCGAAAGCGAGTTGCGAGACGCAACGGCCGCCGCAGCCTTCCTCAGCGACCTCAAGAGTCAGATGATGGGCGCCCTCGCACGTGAGTTCCAAACGCCCATTAAAACGATCTTTGGTTTTGCCGAACTCATCCGCAAAGAAGTCTACGGCCCACTAGCTCCTCCCATGTACCGGGACATGGCAATAGATATGGGAAATGCCGCACAAAAACTCAATGTAGCATTCCTGTCGCTTCTAAATTTCGGGAATTCGCTCACCGAGCAATTACAGATCAAAGCTGAAGCCGTCCGTATCCTAGACGTCATTCACCATGCAATAGATAAATCCGGAGACCTGGCAGACCGCAATAGCATTCAACTCACCAACAGTTTTGATTTGCCCGAAGATACCTGCCTTCATGCCGATCCCGTACTTCTCCTTCAGGCCGTTCGTAGCGTCATAAGCAATGCTGTTAAAGTTGCTCCGCGCGGCACCACCGTTGAAGTTCATGCAGGCATTAGCAGCAATGGCAACTTCAGGCTTTGGACTGTTGACCACGGCCCGGCAATCCCAGCCAGCCTAATGGCTGAAATCAACGGCCCGGCAGTCAATAAAAATGCCCGGTCTCAAGATTTTGAAACGCGCGACGTCGGCATCAAGATCGCCAAAATTCTGACCGAAGCACATCAAGGCCGGCTCAACATCACTTCAGATGCCGCCAACGGTAACGTTGTGAGCTTGGATATCCCCAAAGAACGGCTTGTTGGAGCGCCCGCTGCGGCTGCCGCAACTGCGGACTCTCAAGCGGCATTGCAGGCTCAGCGCCTCGCTGCGGTAACTTTGGCTCTCTCGGCGGATCCCCGCGTCCGGCTTGGAGGACCTGCCGAATATCAAGCACAACCCGCCTCTTCTTCACGCACTAATATCTCTGCTCCAACTTCGCCAAGCTTACTCCCGCCCGGCGCCGGCCGCCATCTTCCGACTTGACAAAAACGAGTAATATCCATGTTCCCGATTACCGGACACGCTGCTGAAGAAGCGCTGCCACATAACGCTGCGGCGGAAGCAATGGACTTGAAGGTCCAGCGGACGCAGATTTCAATTCTCTACAATCAACTTCCACAGGGATTGATTGCGACAGCCGTTAACAGCTCGTTGATGTCCTGGATTTTATTGGCCGTCGTACCGCAATCGACAATCACAATTTGGACAGCGGTGATGTTCGGCTTGTGCGCCCTGCGCTATGTAGCTCTAAAGAAGTTTCGCGCTGAAGATCCCAATGCTTTCGACGCCTCCAAATGGGGCCGCATCTTTCAAGCCGGAGCGACGGCAACGGCGCTGACATGGGGTGCCGCCGGCGCATTTCTATTTCCCGACTCAAGCTACCAGCATCAGGCCTTTATCGGATTTGTGCTTGCAGGAATGGCGGCTGGTGCATCGGGCTCTATGGCCGCCGACGACAAGATCTACCGCATCTACCTTGCCCTTGCGATAGCCCCCTACATGGTGCGGCTGGTCATAGAAGGCCAGTCTCTCAATCTCGCCATGGCCGCAATGTGCTTGGCATTCATCGCCGCCATGAGCCTCTCTGCGCGCAAGAACACCCGTGCCATCGTTGAATCCATGCGCCTTCGCTTCGAAAACCAAGACCTGCTCGATGAGCTATCGCAACAAACGGAAGAAAACCGCCGCGCCAACCAATCTTTGAGCAAAGAAAACGAAGAAAGACAGAAAACAGAAGCGGCACTCCTCTTGGCAATGGATGAGGTCAAGGCGGCAGCCCGCACAAAGAGTCAGTTCCTTGCCAACATGAGCCATGAAATCCGGACGCCGATGAATGGCGTGTTCGGCATGACCGATCTCTTAATGCGGACAACGCTAGACGCGCGTCAGCAGAAGCTTCTTGGTACGATCAACGATTCAGCCAAATCTCTACTGACGATCATCAACGATATTCTCGACATATCGCGCATTGAATCTGGCAAGCTGGAACTCGACATCCACGAGTTCAACATCCGCAACATCGTCGAAAGGTCGACCGATCTATTTAGCGGCCAGGTGAGCGCCAAAGGGCTGGAGTTATCGGTATTTATCGACAAAGACGTGCCACTCGTCGTCAAAGGCGATAGCGGCCGCATTAAGCAAATCGTGCTAAATCTTCTGGGTAATTCACTGAAGTTCACGAAGTACGGCGAAATATCCATGCGCGTCACGCGCATAAGCCACACGGACAATTCCTCGCACCTTCGTTTCGAAGTCCGCGACACCGGCATCGGTATCGATCCCGCCGTTCGCGACAAACTCTTTCAGCCATTCACGCAGGCCGAAACTTCGATCAGCCGCCGTTTTGGTGGAACCGGTCTTGGCCTATCGATTTCCCGCCATCTTGTTGAGCTCATGGGCGGAAGCATCGAGATTGACAGCGAACTCGGCAAGGGAACGCGCGTGTCATTCAACCTCGACCTCGAACACGGAGAGATGACTAAGGCCCCGGCCGACGGCGACCCGGGCGTCCTAGAGGACGCACGCATTCTGGTCATCGATGACCGCGAAACCAATCGCGAAATCATTGCCAATTATCTAAGCGCCGCCGGCTGTAAGGTTGCACTTGCTTCAAGCACGGCCGAAGCCTGGCCGTTGCTCGTCGCCTCCCTCGAAACGGATAAATCATTTCATGCCGCTGTCGTTGATATGGTTATGCCAGACGAAAATGGCATCGAATTCGCAGCTCGCATAAAATCGCACGAAAAACTTTCGCGGATGAAAGTCATTATTGCCACCTCGCTGAACTGGCAAGGCGACCTCGCGAGTATCAGGGACGCAGGAATAGACACCGTATTGACCAAGCCCATTCGACGGGACGAATTGGTGGGTGCCGTCGCTCGTGCGATTTCGGGCAATAGGCACCCCGGCTGGTCGCTCAAAAGCCCGGCATCATCACCCGATGTTCCTGCAATAGAACAGCCTGAGATCGTCGGCAGACACAACGCACCGGTCCTGTTGGTCGAAGATAACCAGGTGAATATCGAAGTTGCATGTGAATTGCTGAACGCGATGGGATGTCAGTTTCAGGTCGCCCGGAACGGGCTCGAAGCCATCGCGCAATTCAATCACGGAAAATTCTCGGCAATCCTCATGGATTGTCAGATGCCCATCATGGATGGCTTGGCCTCAACGCGCCGGATTAGAGAGATTGAACGCGCGCACGCAATGCCACGTATCCCCATCATTGCAATGACGGCGAACGCCTATGCGGAAGATCGCTTGCGCTGCCTCGATGCCGGCATGGACGATTATTTGAGCAAGCCTTATACTGAAATCCAACTGCGCTCGACGCTCAAGAAGTGGCTCGCAACTGCCACCGAAGAGACCGCTTGCGCGAGCGCGTCGCATGATCAAGACGCCTCATGCGCCGGCCCATGCAGCGATCCGGATTCTAAAGCTCCGCCCATCGACGAGGGTGTGGTTGGTCCTTTGAGGAAGAGCCGGCCGGACCTCTTCAAACGCCTGATTTCGACCTACCTCAATTATGCGCCAACCGCGCTTGCCGAAATGAGCGCCGCACGCGACGCCCATGACTTCACGACCCTTGGCCGCATCGCCCATAGCCTTAAATCTTCGAGTGCCAATCTTGGTGCCACGCGCCTCTCGTCCCTTTGCCGCGATCTTGAAATGGCGTCGCGCGACCAAAAAGAAGAGGACGCTATACCGCTCGTTGCGAGCATTGAGACCGCATTTGCCGAGGTTGCCACCGCGCTCATGTCAGAAACGCCGGCCGAAGAACCGGCTACCATGGCAGTGCGTTCGGCGTCTTAGCACTTAGCAGCGCACGAGCCCGGTCCAGTGTTTGCCCCAGTGTTTGCCTTTGACTGGCAAACTCTCGATGATTACTGACTTAGTGCCACTTGTCAGGACCCATCAATGGACATTCGCCAATTGCAGTATCTGGTGGCCCTTGCGCGCGAAAAACACTTCACCCGCGCAGCACAAGCCTGCAATGTCACCCAGCCCACTCTTTCTGGCCGCATCCGGCAGCTTGAACTTGAGCTCGGCATTCCCATCGTCGAACGCGGCCAGCGCTATCAAGGGCTGACCGCCGAGGGCGAGCGGGTGCTTAAATGGGCACAGCTCATTCTCAACAACTGGGCTTCCATGAGCCAAGAGCTGGCACAGATTACGTCAAGCGATGCCGGATTGACGGGTCGCCTCGTACTCGGGGGCATTCCATCCGCGCTTCCAATGATCCCGTTTTTGACAAGGGACATGCGCGCACTGCATCCCCATATCGACTTCACCGTCATGTCACTGAGTTCGGAAGAAATTCTGCGCGCACTGCAAGATTACTCAATCGACGTCGGCATCACTTACCTCGACAACGAACCGATCACGGGTCTGCTCTCGTGGCCGCTTTACTCGGAACGTTATTGCTTGTTCGTGCCCGATCATCACCCGCTTGCTGGGCGGCAGTGGGTGACTTGGCAAGAAGCAGCGAGCTTGCCACTTGGTCTCTTGACTTCGAATATGCAAAACCGGCGCATCGTCGATCGCGCGTTTCAGTCGGCCAATTGTCACCCAGCCCCCGCACTGGAAACCAACTCGGTCATTAACCTCTGCTCGAACGTTAGGTTAATGGGTTTGGCCAGCATCATGCCCGATTACATCCTGGACGTTCTGGGACGCGACCCGGGTATAACCGCCATCCCACTTAAAGACCCCGTAGTCGCTCATAGCGTGGGCCTGGTGGCCGTCGATCGCGACCCCCTAGGCCCCCTTGTCAGGGCATTTTGCGAGGCTGCAAAGTCGTTCTCGTCGGCCGAAATAGTCTGAACAGTGTGAAGGGCCGCATCACGCCCAAACTGCGGCTGCGGTCGCAGTTGCGCAATTGATCGATAGGTGCGGCCTATGATAAGATCGAAAGAACCGATTTGATCTGGACCGGTAAATAGAAGACTCTCCAGCGTGCGACAAACAATGCAAAGTTGCGTCGGCAAGGGCTAGCTAGATCTGCCCCCAGGAACATGCGAAAAAATGTCTAAAAAACTCAATTCCCCACCGGCGTCTACGCAGGTGAAAGCGCCCGCCAATCCGGCCGGCATGATAGCGCTGGCCGCGTGTGCAGCACATGGCAACAAGCCCGATGAGTTGCTTGAAATCCTGCACGCCGTTCAACACCAACTCGGTTACGTGCCCGAGAGCACGCTGCCGGTGATATCCAACGCGCTGAACCTGTCGCGCGCAGAAGTCCATGGCGTTGTCACCTTCTATCATGACTTCAAGCGCGAACCGCAAGGCCGCCACACCATCAAAATCTGCCGGGCAGAGGCCTGCCAAGCGATGGGCACGGACAAGCTTTGCGACCACGCCGAAAAGAAGCTCGGCACTGAAATGGGCGGCACATCCAAGGATGGCAAATATACTGTTGAAGCCGTCTACTGCCTCGGCAACTGCGCCCTCTCTCCTGCCGTCATGATTGGTGATGACCTTTATGGTAAGGTCGACCCGAAACGGTTCGATGAAATTGTTGCGTCACTCGGCAAGGAGGTCGCGTGATGATTACGGTTTATGTTCCCCGCGACGCAGCCGCCCTTTCTGTTGGCGCCGACAGCGTTGCAGCCGCCATTGCCGCAGAAGCCAAGAAGCAGAATAAGCCGGTGAAAATCGTGCGCAATGGCTCACGCGGAATGCTCTATCTTGAGCCGCTCGTCGAAGTGCAAACGGCCAAGGGCCGCGTTGCCTACGGTCCCGTATCCGCTAACGACGTGCCAGATCTCGTCAAAGTTGGATTTCTCGACGGCGCTAAGCACAAGCTCGGTCATGGCTTGACCGAAGAAATTCCCTATTTCAAGAAGCAAGAGCGACTGACTTTTGCGCGTTGCGGCATCACTGATCCGCTATTGATTGAAGACTATCGCTTGCACGGCGGCTTTGTGGGCTTGAGCAAAGCACTCAAGATGAAGCCCATCGATATTGTGACGGAAGTCACAACGTCCGGACTTCGTGGCCGCGGAGGTGCGGGCTTCCCAACCGGCATCAAGTGGAAGACCGTTCACGACATCAAGGCCGACCAGAAGTACATCGCTTGCAATGCGGACGAAGGCGATAGTGGAACGTTTGCCGACCGCATGCTGATGGAAGGCGACCCCTTCTGCCTGATCGAAGGCATGACCATCGCCGCCGTCGCTGGTGGGGCAACCAAGGGTTACATCTACATCCGCTCCGAATACCCGCACGCAGTCAAGGTGATGCGCGAAGCGATTCAAATCGCAAAAAAAGCCAACTGGCTCGGCGACAAGATCCAGGGTTCGAACTATTCTTTCGATCTCTTTGTCCGCGTGGGCGCCGGCGCCTATATCTGCGGCGAAGAAACGTCGATGCTGGAAAGCATCGAAGGCAAGCGCGGCATCGTGCGCTACAAGCCGCCGATTCCCGCCATCGAAGGCCTCTTTGGCAAGCCGACGATCATCAACAACGTGATGAGCTTTGCGGCTGTTCCGATCATCCTCGACAAGGGTGGTGAGTTCTACAAAAACTATGGCGTTGGCCGTTCACGCGGCACTCTTGCTTTCCAGCTCGCTGGCAATATCAAGCAAGGCGGCCTCGTTGAAAAAGCGTTCGGCGTGACGACGCGCCAGCTCATCGACGACTGGGGCGGCGGCACGGCAACAGGTAAGCCTGTCCGCGCGGTCCAAGTTGGCGGTCCGCTTGGCGCTTACTTGCCTCAATCGAAACTCGACGTGCCTATGGACTACGAAGAATTCATCAAAATTGACGCTATGGTCGGACACGGCGGTCTTGTCGTATTTGACGACAGTGTCGATATGACAAGGATGGCCCGCTTCGCGATGGAATTCTGCGCCATTGAAAGCTGCGGAAAATGCACGCCCTGCCGCATCGGCGCCCAGCGCGGCGTCGAGGTAATTGATAAGATCATCGGTGACGAGAACCGCGCCAAGAATTTGGAACTGCTTGAAGATCTGTGCGTAACAATGACTGACGGTTCACTCTGCGCCATGGGCGGCCTGACGCCGATGCCGGTCATGAGCGCAGTCAAAGGATTCCCGGAAGATTTCCAGCGCAAGGCCCCTAAGAAAAAAGTTGCCGAAGCTGCAGAGTGACAAGACCTTTTTCGCCCGACTTCATCGCTTAGTTGCGAGGACCAACCCATGAATACCCACGTAAAGCCGATGACTCTGATCAAAGAGATCGACTACGGCACACCCAATTCGACCTCGACGAACATGGTGACGCTGGAGATCGACGGCCAGGAGATCACGGTGCCCGAAGGCACGTCGATCATGAATGCGGCGATGCATATGGGCATCCAGATCCCGAAGCTGTGCGCCACAGACAACATGAAAGCGTTCGGTTCATGCCGTTTATGCCTATGCGAAATTGATGGCCGCAAGGGAACGCCCGCGTCCTGCACCACACCCGTCGCTCCCGGCATCAAGGTCTCGACGCAAACCGAGCGCCTCGCGAAGTTGCGCAAGGGCGTCATGGAACTCTACATCTCCGACCATCCGCTCGACTGCTTGACCTGCGCCGCAAACGGCGACTGCGAATTGCAGGATATGGCGGGCGCTGTCGGCCTCAGAGACGTGCGCTACGGCTATGACGGCGAGAACCATGTATTTGCCAAGAGCGGCGGCGTCAGCAATGATCACTTCAAGCCAAAGGACGAGTCGAACCCCTATTTCACCTTCGACCCATCAAAGTGCATCGTCTGCTCGCGCTGCGTGCGCGCCTGCGAAGAAGTTCAAGGCACCTTCGCGCTGACAATTGATGGCCGCGGCTTTGCCTCCCACGTCTCGGCCGGCATGGATGAAAGCTTCCTGGCGTCCGAATGCGTTTCCTGCGGCGCCTGCGTCCAGGCCTGTCCGACAGCCACGCTCATGGAGAAATCCATCATCGATCATGGCCAGCCAGAACACTCCAAAGTTACCACATGCGCTTATTGCGGCGTTGGCTGCTCGTTCAAGGCCGAAATGCAGGGCGAAAAGGTCGTCCGCATGATGCCCCATAAGGATGGGGGCGCCAACGAAGGCCACTCTTGCGTCAAGGGCCGCTTTGCCTTCGGCTACGCGACCCACAAGGACCGCGTTCTCAATCCGATGATCCGCGAGAAAATCACCGAGCCGTGGCAAGTCGTATCCTGGGACGAAGCAATCAAGTTTGCAGCCGGAAAGTTCAAGGCCGTTCAGACTAAATACGGAAAGGGTGCCATCGGCGGCATCACCTCGTCGCGCACCACGAACGAAGAAGTTTACGTCGTGCAGCGCATGATCCGCGCGGCCTTCAACACCAACAACATCGATACTTGCGCCCGCGTTTGCCACTCGCCAACAGGCTACGGCTTGAAGCAGACGTTTGGCGAGTCCGCTGGAACGCAAGACTTCAAGAGCGTCGATAAAGCCGACGTCATCATGATCATCGGCGCTAACCCGACCGATGGGCACCCCGTGTTCGCGAGCCGCATGAAGAAGCGCCTGCGCGAAGGCGCCAAGCTCATCGTCATCGATCCGCGCCGCACCGACATCGTGAGAAGCCCTCACATCGAAGCGGATTATCACTTACAGCTTCAGCCCTCCACCAACGTCGCCATCATGAACGCGATCGGCCACGTCATCGCGACCGAGAACTTGGTCGACCGCAAGTTCGTTGCACGCCGCTGCGAAAAAGGCGATTTCTTCCGCTGGGAAGAATTCATCAGGCAGCCCAAGAACTCGCCTGAAGCCTTGGAAGCCATTACCGGCGTTCCCGCAGAACTCGTGCGCGGCGCAGCAAGGCTGTTCGCAACCGGCGGCAACGGCGCAATCTACTACGGCCTCGGCGTCACCGAACACAGTCAAGGCTCGACCATGGTCATGGCCATGGCCAACCTCGCGATGGCAACCGGCAACATCGGCCGCGAAGGCGTCGGCGTAAATCCGCTGCGCGGTCAGAATAACGTGCAGGGTGCGTGCGATATGGGTTCTTTCCCCCATGAGCTGCCGGGCTACCGCCACGTTTCAAACAACGAAGCACGCGCCGTCTTCGAGAAAGAATGGGGCGTGAAACTCGACCATGAGCCGGGGCTACGCATTCCCAACATGTTCGACGCAGCCGGCGACGGCTCGTTCCGCGGCATCTTCATTCAAGGCGAGGACATCGCGCAGTCTGATCCGAACACGCACCACGTCGAACACGCTTTGACGTCGATGGACATTGTCGTCGTGCAGGATCTTTTCTTGAACGAGACGGCAGCTTTCGCCCACGTATTCCTGCCGGGCACTTCGTTCCTGGAAAAGGACGGCACCTTCACCAACGCCGAGCGGCGCATCAACCGCGTGCGTAAAGTCATGCGCGAAAAACAGGGCATGGCCGAATGGGACGTCGTCTCACGCCTTGCGACCGAGATGGGTTACCCTATGCACTACAAGTCGGCGGCCGAGATCATGGACGAGATCGCGCGCGTCACACCGACGTTCGCCGGCGTCAGCTTCGATCGCCTCGATGAATTGGGCTCGATCCAATGGCCGTGCAACGACGAGTTCCCAGAAGGCACGCCGATCATGCACGAGGAAGAGTTCACGCGCGGCAAGGGCCGCTTCATGTTGACCGAGTTCGTGGCAACGGCGGAACGCGCCAACAAGAACTTCCCGCTCATTCTCACAACGGGACGCATTCTGGCGCACTACAACGTCGGCGCACAAACGCGGCGCACCGAAAACGTCGCCTGGCATCCCGAAGACATTCTTGAGATCCACCCAAGCGACGCGGAAATGCGTGGTATCAAAGACGGCCACATGGTCTCGCTTGCGAGCCGCGTTGGCGCCACCTCGCTGAAAGCTAAAGTCTCCGAACGGATGCCGCCGGGCGTGGTCTACACGACCTTCCACCACCCCGTAACAGGTGCCAACGTCATCACGACGGAAAACTCGGACTGGGCCACGAACTGCCCTGAATACAAAGTGACAGCCGTGCAGGTCACCGTCTCCAACCACCCGTCCGAATGGCAGGAAGAGTGGGAGACACGCGAGGTCGAGAACAAACGTATCGGCAAGAAGAAACTGGAGCCGGCCGAGTAATGAGCGCGGAATAGGATGCGCAAGGCATGAACCTGATGCCGAAAGGGGTTCCCGTTTCCGCAACTCGTGGGGACATGTGTTCCCAACCCGCGACGGGCGAAGTGCGTTCGGCGCATGACGGCGTGCGCGAGATCGTCTGGCAAGTGCCAGAGGAAGTACCGGTTGCCTTTCAGTTCAACTCCGAGCCCTTCACGGTCATGATGGCAACTCCCGCAGACCTGCGCGATTTCGCTGTAGGATTTTCACTCGCCGAACGTCTCGTCAAATCTGCAGACGACATTAAGGGCGTGCTCGTCATGCCGGTCGAAAACGGCATCGCGATCGACATCGCGGTGAGGGACGGCGGACTGGATGAAACGCGCTTCGTGCGCCGCTCTATTGAGGGGCGCACAGGTTGCGGGCTGTGTGGCGTTGAAGATATTGCCGGCGCCATCAAGCCGGTCCGCCGCCTGGAACGCAATACAGTGCCATCGACAGCTGCCGTTTTGAAGGCCGCGCAAGACCTGCCGAACCATCAACCCATGAACCGGTTCAATCGCACCGTGCATGGCGCTGCATGGGTCGCGCTCAATGGCGAAATCCAGCTCGTGCGCGAAGACGTGGGCCGCCACAACGCGCTTGATAAACTGATCGGCGCGCTCAATCTGGCAGACACAGACGTTACTCAGGGTTTTGCTCTGATGACGAGCCGGTGCAGCTACGAACTCGTGCAGAAAGCGGCAAGCGCCGGAATTACGGCTCTCGTCACGGTTTCCGCTCCAACCACACTCGCTCTTGAGCTTGCTCGAAAATCAAACCTGTTTCTCGCGGCGCTTGGCGCCGGCGGGATTGTCGTCTTCAATCCCTAAGCTTCAACCGATGACCGGCTCGGTGCGAGCCAGGGAGAAAATCACGTGAACGATACCGATCTCATTCGCATGGCCAACCAGATTACGGCCTTTTTCGCCGCCTACCCGAAGACCGAAGCCGTTGACGGGATTGCCAAGCACGTGCACCTCTTCTGGGATCCGCGCATGCGCAATCAACTCAAGGCCTATATTGATAAAAGCGGCAAAGACCTGGACCCGCTCTTCCTGGAAGCCGCGCACGACTACTTCAAGGGCCCGAAGTCTCCAGCGGCCAAGACCGCGCCCGCAAAGGCCGGCTAAAGTGCGGGAGCTGAAACGGAACTGTTGAAACGCGACTGATGTGGCGGTACCGGTGAACGGGCATAGTCAATGCTCCGTTTCCCCGCTCACATTCCAGGCGCCACCCATGACCTACGAAGCCCCGCTCAAAGACATGCTGTTCGTACTCACTGAAATCTGTGAGCTTGATAAGATCAGCACGCTCCCCGGCTTCGCAGATGCCACGCCGGATACGGTCGAGGCTGTCCTTTCGGAAGCTGCTAAATTTACCAGCGGCGTTTTGAGTCCGCTCAATCACCCCGGTGACAAGACAGGGGCAAAGCGCACCGACTCTCGGCATCAAAACCGCGCCCGGATGGATTGAAGCCTACGCCCAATTCAAAGATGGCGGCTGGAACGGTGTCGTGTTCGCAGTAGAGCACGGCGGCATGGGGCTGCCTTGGATCGTCGGCGCAACGATCCACGAAATGCTCAACGCCTCCAACATGGCCTTCGCGCTTTGCCCGCTTCTGACCCAGGGTGCCATCGAAGCAATCCTGCTCAATGGCTCTGACCAACTCAAACAAGTCTACTTGCCTAAGATGGTCTCCGGCGAGTGGACCGGCACGATGAACTTGACGGAACCCCAAGCAGGGTCCGACCTCGCGGCCGTACGCACCAAAGCCGTTCGCAAAGATGATCACTATCTCATCTCGGGCCAGAAGATTTTCATCACCTATGGCGATCACGACCTGACTGACAATATCATCCACCTCGTGCTCGCGCGCCTTCCCGATGCCCCCGAAGGCGTCAAAGGTATTTCCCTTTTCGTCGTGCCGAAGTTTTTGCCCCAAGCCGATGGCACGCCCGGCCATGCCAATGATGTTCGCTGCGTTTCGCTTGAGCATAAGCTCGGTATTCATGCGAGCCCAACGGCAGTCCTTTCATTTGGCGACAACGGCGGCGCGACCGGCTACCTCGTTGGCGAAGAAAATCGCGGCCTAGAATATATGTTCGTGATGATGAATCAGGCGCGCCTCAGCGTTGGCATTCAGGGTCTCGGCGTTGCCGACCGCGCCTACCAGCGTGCAAGCGCTTATGCGAATGATCGCATCCAGGGACGCATCATTGGGGACAAGTCCGGTGCGCCCAGGCCAATCGCGCATCACCCTGACGTACACCGCATGCTCATGACCATGCGCGCCAAATGCGAAGCCATGCGCCGACTCGCCTATACAGCGGCCCACTCTCTCGATCTGTCACAGGCCGCTGAGAGCCCCGAGTCGCGCGCCCGGCATCAAGCCCGCCTCGATCTTCTCATTCCCGTTGTCAAAGGCTGGTGCACGGAAACTGCCTGCGATGTGGCTTCCCTCGGCGTTCAGGTTCACGGCGGTATGGGCTACATTGAAGAAACCGGTGCCGCACAGCATTTCCGCGACGCACGCATCGCCACCATCTACGAAGGCACGACCGGCATTCAGGCCAATGATCTTGATCGGCCGCAAGATGCAGCGCGATAACGCTGCTGCCGCGCGCGCTATGATCGACGAGCTGCGCGCCATCGAAAAGGACTTGGCCCAGCACAAAGGGGCCGATTGGACGGCTATCCACGGGGCGGTTGCCAACGGCTGCAATGCAATGGCACTCGTCATTGATTGGCTCATGTCGGAAGGCCGGCGCGACCCCGCCCGGGCGGCCGCCGCAGCCGTCGATACCCTTCACGTCTTTGGGTTAGCTATTGGCGGAGCATTGCTGGCCCGCGGCGCAGTGAGTGCCGCCGGAAAGTTGAAACGCGGCGAGGGCGACGCTGCCTTCCTGAGTGAGAAAATTGCGGTCGCGCATTATTTTTCCGGGCAAATCATGCCTGAGACGGGGGCAAGGCTCGCGGCAATTCTTGATCCATCGGCGAGCGCCCTCGCCCTCTACCCGCGCTTGGCCTGACCAAGCAATCCCGGCAGGTTCAGTGATGGGAGCCTGGAATTAAGGTTGAGCACGACCGGCAGCCCCATGCTTCCACCTGGGCCAAAAAGAGGCCGGTTTCCTTTAGGCTTGCGCGGTCATTCTGCAGAGCGAAACGCATGAAACCGGCGTCAGCAAATTTTTTTCGATCCCCTCTCTAGACCTTGTAAACATTGCGGCGTCCTGGCACAGTCCCTCCGCCATAAGTCTTAGGAAATCGGTAGACGCATGCGTGAGGAACTCCGCGAAATGTCCACGGCTCTTGACATCTCGCCATGCCTGGGCGCTGACATTGTAAAGGCCTCGTGGCGCCGGTGCCTCACGGACTACGGTCTCGACCGGGCCATGCGCAAGCCAATTGAGCGCGTCGGACAGGCGACCGTGCGCGATTTGCGCGGGCAAATGGAAGACGTCTTGACCGAATCCTCGCCAGTGATCGAACGCGTGCGCCGCATCGCGGCCGACACCGAGCAACGTCGTACTTGTCAGCAATTCGGATGGCATCGTCGTTACCAGCTTCGCAGACTCGAACGCCAGTCAGGAAGTTGCCCGAGAAGGATTGGAAACAGGTTCCGTATGGCAAGAAGGCCGCGTTGGCACTAACGGCATCGGCACCTGTTTGATTTCCCGGCAGCCCATCACAGTCTATGGCGGCGCGCACTTCAATGAATCGTTCCGGCATTTCACCTGCTCTGCGGCACCTATCTTCGGCCCTGACGGCCGCGTCGTTGCCGCGTTTGATATGTCGGGCAGAGCGCTGCCAGGCTCGAGCGACGGAAGCTTTGCACAGTATTTCGTGCGCGAAGCTGCCTCGCAGATCAGCATGATGCTATTCCGGAAATGGCACTGTAACGATTGCATCGTGGCACTTGCTAACGAGCCGGACCCAATGCCTATGTCCGTCAAGGCACTCGTTGCAACCGACGAAGAGGGCCGCATCTTAGGTGCCACCCAGGAGGCGTTGTCATTCCTCGGCGTTCCCGATCTAAGCGATCTCGGCGGCAAGCTCATCAATGACCTTTGGAATGTCTCGTTCAGCGAACTTCGAAGCCGCTAAGCGGGCACAGCATCCGCATGAATAACCGCAATGGCTCCAACACGTTTGTGACGGCGTTTCTGCCAAAGAAGAAGGCCGCCTCAACTTCGGGCCGGACAGCCCATACCCACGACGACAAACGCGCTGCGAAAAGCCCAACCCGCGCAGGGCCGTCCGCTAGACCGCGTCGCTGGCGCCGATCCATTGATGATCCAGAACATCGGCCTATGCCGCAAAATCATCGACAAAGACATTCCGCTGCTGGTGCTCGGCGAAACGGGCGTTGGCAAAGATACGTTGGCGCGCGCCCTGCATAACGAAAGTAAGCGCACCGAAAAACCTTACGTTGCCGTCAATTGTGCGGCGATCCCCGCAACGCTTTTGGCGAGCGAACTCTTCGGCTACGCGCCCGGAACCTTTACCGGCGGAGTAAAAGGCGGCCGGACGGGAAAAATTCTCGCAAGCCACGGCGGCACGCTGTTCCTCGACGAAATCGGCGACATGCCGCTTGAGCTCCAGGCCCATCTCTTGCGCGTGCTAGAAGAACGGACTGTAACGCCGCTCGGCAGCGCGCACGCAATCCCCGTCGATATGAAGATCATTTGCGCCACCCACCGCAACCTGCCCGACCTCATCGCCAAGGGACACTTCCGCAAGGATCTTTATTATCGCATTCGCGGCGCGCAGATTGTGCTGCCCGCATTGCGCGATCGCGCCGACATTGCCGAACTTATCGGTCAGATCGTCCGGGAAGAAGACAGCGCGGGCGCGCCAGCAATCGAATTTTCGGAAGGGGTCATGGACCTCTTCCGGACATATCCTTGGCCCGGTAATATTCGCGAACTGCGCAACGTCGTTCGCTTCGTCACTTCGCTGCATGCCGGCAAGCTCATTCTCGTTGAAGACCTGCCGGACCAACTCTTGGACTATTCCAAGTCGGGCGCGCCACTCGCCGCAGGAGATGGTGTTGCCGTTGCCGAGCACGAGTTTGACGGTCGAAACGAAGTCACCGACCGGCACAACGTTGCTTGAAGCCAATGAGACGGCTGAACGCCGCCGGATCGTTGAGGTTTTGCGCACCAACAAATGGAACGTGACGGAAGCAGCCGGACATCTCGGCATCAGCCGCGCGACCTTGCATCGCAAAATCCGCCGCTACGCGATCACGTCCCCAAACAATCAGAATTGAGACGCATCAGCCGCCACTAGGCTTGGCGACTGAGCGACAAAGCGTGAGAGTTCCTCCGCGAGGAGTGATGGGTCGGCACTGCTGTGTCCGCATAGCTCAGCTAACGTGATGTGCTTATCCAATTCGATGTGCCGGTCCATCCCGGCGACCGTGTAAAACTCATTCAATGCGTCGATAGCCGGGCTCAGATCGACATCCGCCATCAGAGCAACGTGGCCGAGTACAGCCGCCTGGCGCGAGGGTCCCTCGCCGCCGATTAAGCGCCACCTCTGCGCAGTGCCGGCAAGTTTCTTGCCTTGATAAGCAATGTTGTAGGCGCCATCACAAAATGCACCGGGCACAGCGCTAACGTCAGCGGCAATACCGTACCGGAAATGCAAAAAATCGATGACCGGCTGCACCAGCCGGAGATAAGCGCCCTTGATATTGGGACTGGCGCCATCGAGCCGGAACACCATCGAAAGATTGACCATGCCCGGAGACTGGGGCGTCAGATCACCTCCCGTATCGCGTTCGTAGACCGGGAACCCGCGGGCCGTCATCGCAGTAACTGCCTCGGCAAAGCCATCTCTGGCCGGCATACCACGGGGCACGATGATGGATTTCTCTGTGCGCCAGACCAGAACTTGCGCGATCCCAGGCGAAAGGGCGGACGCACCTGTCAAGAAGTTCGCGCTCACGCTTCTGCGCTTCTTCGAAGGAGACGATCCCAAGCAGAGATACAGAACTTGAAGTGTCAGATTGCTGCGCAGCATCGGTTGGCATGTGCGCTCATGCCATGCCTTCAATGGTCTTGCAAAGATCCGTCAGAAAATCGCCGGCCGGAGCACCGTTCACCGCCCGATGATCAAAGGTCAGCGATAAACCCATAATTGGCCGCGGTTCGATCCGCCCATCGATCACCCACGGACGCAGCGCCGTTTCGCCGACGCCGAGGATGGCCACCTGTGGGATGGCCAGGATCGGCGTGAAGTGCCGGACGCGAGTCAAACCAATATTGGATATCGTAAAAGTACCGCCGGTCATTTCTTTGACAGTCAGCTTGTTGATCTTCGATCGATCGACAAGATCGCGGCGTGCTTTCACGCGCTCTTCAAGCGTCAATGTCCCGGCATTGAAGATCGCTGGCGCCACGAGCAGATCGCCCGGCAGAGCAACGGCAACAGCAACATTCATATCCGCACGTTGCGTCACCTCGTTGTTCTGGAGCGTGGCGTTCAACGCCGGATACCGGCGCAGAGACTGCACCACGGCGTCCACAATCAGATCCTCGACGGACGCTTTCAAACCTTCGCCCGCGAGACGTGCCTTCATGGCCTGCATGCCGCTCGCATCACACTCTGCAAAATGCGTGAGCTGCGCTGTCGTCGACAAGCTCTCAAGCATCTTGCTGGCAATCATACCGCGCATGGCCGTCAACTTGACGACTTTATCGGCCGGCACTGGAGCTGATGCAGGCGTGGTATCCGTCATGACATGTCACCTTCAAGCAGACTGGAGCGACCTGCGGCTTAAAAGCCGCAAATGCGCTCCAGAATTATGAAATTCTCAGAAGTTGAAGCGAGCCGCAGAACGGCTCTCCCCAGAAGCACATCAAGAAATCGTACCTATTTCACCACCTTTGGCGACGACCGCTTCGGCGGGCTGCGAGATCTTGATCGTGCCGCTCGCAGGCGCGCGAACCTCGTGCTGCACTTTCTCGACCATGATTTCAGCAATGAGCTGACCTTCGCTAACCGCCCCACCATCGCCCACGAGCCATGTCGTGATGACGGCCTCTGTGTCTTCTTCCCACAGATCAGTTGGTATTTTAACGGCTACCATTTTCTCAAGCCCTCTTCATTGCGTGGAATGCGTCTACGATCTTGTCCGGGTTCGGCAATGCAAACTGCTCCATCGGCCGGGCAAACGGGATCGGAATATCGGGATAAGCTACGCGCTGCGGCGACGCTTTTAATACGCTGACATCGCGCTCGGCGATGGTAGCTATGATTTCGCCCGTCAAGCCGTAGCTTTGGTAGTCTTCATCGACCACGATCAAGCGGCCGGTTTTCTTGACCGAGTTGAACACCGCGTCACGATCAAGAGGTACGAGCGTGCGCAGATCGACGACTTCGGCGCTAACACCCTGTGCTGCGAGTTTGTCGGCTGCTTTGAGGCCATTATGGACACCCATGCCAACGCCGACGATCGTCACATCGGTGCCTTCGCGCACGATCGCCGCCTTGCCAAACGGGATCATGTAGGTTTCTTCGGGAACGTGCACCGTTGCCGCTGGTTCGGTGCCGAGCCAGCCCATGCCCTGCAGTCCCTTGTGGTACATGTAAATGACCGGGCTATCGTCGCGGATCGCGGATACCATTAGGCCCTTGGCGTCATAGGCATTGCTGGGGCACACCACTTTCATGCCAGGCAAATGCGCGAAAGTGCCGTAGAGGCACTGCGAATGCTGGCCACCGTCGCTATACCCGCCGCCCGTTGACGTCATGAGCACAACCGGAACTTTGACGTTCCCGCCCGAGAAGTAGATATTCTTGGCCATCAAATTGTAGATCGCATCGAAGCAGACGCCGAAGAAGTCGACGAACATCAGTTCGACAACGGGGCGCATCCCGTCCGACGCCGCACCAACGGCCGCACCCATGAATGCTGTTTCCGAAATTGGCGTGTCGCGGATCCGTTCTGGACCAAACTCCTCAATCAGACCGCGCGTGTTTCCATAAACGCCGCCGAGTTGTCCGATATCCTCGCCCATGACGAAAACGCGCGGATCGATACGCATTTCCTGAGCCACAGCCTCAGCCATCGCTCGTGCGATGGTGACGCGGCGCTCGTTCTGTTGAGGTTTTACTGCTGTTGCTGTCGCGGTTGACATGGGTGCTCCTCCCAGGGAGTGAATTTAGTTTTTTTATAGTCTTGTTGACGTTTGAAGTGCCGGGGCGATTGATCTGCCCCGGCGCAAATCGATCAGGCGAATACCTTTTCCATGGCTTCGGCAGGTGCGGCATACGGACTCTGGCGGCCAAATTCGATGGCTTCGTCGACCTTCGCTCGCGCTCGCGCAACGATGGCGTCGTTCTCAGCCTGGGTCATGCCGTCTTCGGCCATCATGCGGGCCTTCATTGCCGGGATGCAATCGCGCGCGCGGAGTGCGTCGAGTTCACCCTTAGGCCGGTAGCCTTCGGCGTCACCCATGAAGTGGCCGGCAAGCCTCGAGGTCTCGATCTCAATGAGAGATGGTCCGTCACCGCGCCGGGCACGCGCAACGCACTCACCCGCGACGCGGAATACTTCGTATGGGTCGTTGCCCTTCACCTGATAACCGGGAATGCCGTAGGCCTGAGCGCGGATGGCGTTGTCCGGCACCGCAGTCGACGCTTTCTTGGAAACAGAAATGCCCCAAGCATTGTCTTCGATGACGCAGATGAATGGCAGTTTCCAGACGGCCGCTAGGTTCATGGCCTCGTGGAAGGCACCTTGGTTGACCGCGCCTTCGCCAATGTAGGCAACGGCAATGCCCGGCTTTTTCTGCATTTGGCGCGACAGTGCGGCACCGACCGCAGGTCCCATGCCCTGTGCAATAATACCGGAGCAGGCGAAGTTCACAGCTGGATCGAAAATGTGCATGTGGCCACCGCGGCCGCCGCTAAGACCGGTTTTCTTTCCGAAAATCTCGGCGGCCATTTTCTTAAGGTTGACGCCTTTGGCGATGGCAATGTGATGCGGCCGGTGTGTACCCGTCACAGTGTCTTCTGCTGTCAAGTGGGCGCAAACGCCGACCGCGCATGGTTCCTGTCCGTTGGACAAATGCATTTCACCCGGAATGGGCCCGTTCGCCATGTTGAACACCGGCTTTTTGCCTTCGAGATAGATCTGCTCGATCGTCTCCTCGAAGAACCGGCTGACAATCATGTTTTCATACATCCAGACCTTTTGGTCCCTCGTTGGCTGCACGATCAACCTCCCTATCGTTTTTTGACGTCTGCATTTTTCAAGCAGATCGGCACGGTTTTATATTGTGTAGAAGTTAAGCATCGAGCGTGCCAAATTGCGAGCCTCATCTGGATCAATATTTCTTCTGGAATTTCAGCCATTTGTATTGAAACTTGCAACCCCAAATCGATACGTGTGTCGCGATGATGTTTCACCTGTAGCGCGGCCCCATTGCCACATGCGCATCAGCAGAGCGACGAGCCGTGTCCCTTGGTCCGAATGCGGTCATCCGGCCTCCGATCTTAAATAGCAACCGGGAAGGAAATGAGCTCCTTATTCGTGTTTGAATTAGGCCGCCACCGCTTCGGTAATGCTAAGCAACGCCGGCGCCTGAATGACCCGGCTAAGCTTCAATCCAGCGCGCTGGAACAGAGCCGCAAACTCTTTCTCGGTGCGCTCGAAGCCGGGCAGCGCCGACATCATCAGGACGTCCAACAATTTACCGCCGTGAGGGTCGTTACCGGGTGGGATAACGCAATCGAATACCAAGACGCGGGCGCCCGGGTTCATCGCCTTTCTGATATTCGACAGAATCGTCACGCAATCGTCGTCCTTCCAGTCGTGAATAATGCGCTTGAGCAGATAAGCGTCGGCACCGGCCGGCACACTCTTGAAGAAGTCGCCTTCGACGCAAGTCCAACGGCCTTTTTCCTCGTCGACGCGTGCATCCTTGAGAACGATAGCCTCGTCAAAAAGGACTCCCTTGGCCCCGGGTGCGAGTTTCAGAGCCTCGATCAAAAGGCCGCCATGGCCACCGGCAACGTCGACGATCGTGTTGATGCCCGACCAGTCATAAGCACCTGCAAGCGGCGCGTTTTCCATGTCCGAAAGGCTCGACATGCCGCGATGGAAGGTCTCGCCGGCTTCTTTGTTTTTCTTGAAATACTCGAAGAACGGTGCACCGAAGATCGGGATCATGCCGTTCTCGCCGGTGCGAACCACGTCCTGAAGTTCACCCGTCGGTTTCCAGAAGATGTCCTGGGCGCACATCAGCACCGCATGATGCAATGTATGCGGCAGGCTGGTCCGCATGAGGTCTGCTGCGGGCGTAAGGTGCCAAAGCCCTTTTTCGTCCTCACGGAAGACACCGCAACTCGCAAGCATACGTAGCACGCGATAGAGCGACTGGGTGTGAACGCCTGCTTCTTTGGCGAGCTGCTCGATGGATTTCGGGCCTTGTTCGAGTTTATCGGCAATTTTGAGCTTTGCCGCGCAGGCAAGCGCGCCCGTCTGAATGTAGCCGAACATCAGATTAATCAAGGTCATCCCTGGATCTTGAGACATGCGAATTTTCTCCGATTCGACTTATTTGACGGAACTTACTGGATCGTTTCGTTGCGGCTAACCGATCAAGACGAATCTTCGGCCGAGGAGGCGATAAAGCGCGCAGGTTCTGCAACTTTTTTTCTAACGTTTCATTTGTTTCGGTCGCCAGGGCTGCCGAGAAGATGAACCCGAACGCGAGATGAGTAATTGACTGTGCAGGGCGGGGCGTCGACGACAACCATTCATCCTCACGGCGGTGGATCGCCTTTTCTAGGCCCCCAACCTGGAGCCACGCGACTGCTATTGCGCCGAGCCGTCACCGGCGCAGAGAAATTTCAGGCACATCGTTGTTTCGACTATTTGTAGTGCGGCCTATGCTTGATCGACTTAGAACCGGCCAATGCAACAAACGGCATCGCGACCGTTTCTTCGGTATCCAACAGTCCGTATCTCACACGCTGCGAGAGTAGTGCTGCTTCAGTGCGGTTCCGGCACTTTGCCAGCTTGAATATCGCTGACACGTGCGCCTTGACCGTGGACTCGGCAACATTGAGCTCGTGAGCGATGGCCTTGTTTGACATCGCCTTGCCAACAAGTAGGAAAACTCGCCATTGCTGTGGTGTAAGGTTCCACATCGGCGCCGCAACCGGCGCATGAGCGGGGCGCGATATAACATCGAGAGCCGAACTCGACGTTGGACTTTCCTTGGCATCGCTAAGCGGCCTATTGGCCGGACGAGATGCATAGAGCCGGGCGTCTGTCATGATCCAATTCCATCTTGGGTTCGCTGTTTCGGGTATCGCAGATTGGTGCCGTTTTTTGCCGGCATGAACGTGCCGGCACTCTTGGTTCACTCGAATGGCTCTCTCGAATTTTCGATTTGTCCGTTCGAAAAGGGCCATGAGCAAAAAACTTTAGTCGTAAGTCTACTGGCAAGTGCCGTGCCAGAAACTTTCAATATGATTTCAGGCGTATAACCGCGGTCGCATCGTCGCGTTCTTGCTACATCCGTCGCATACAGCGCCGTTGTGCACCGGCTCTGCACCGGCACTGCGACAGCAGTTCTTTGAATGGACACGCGCATTGGGCGGCGGCGCTCCCAATTACTCCCAATCGGGCCCAATCGGGATACCGTTTGCATTTGGCGGCGGATTCACATCACGGCCTGCATCCGGCACATCGTGCGCACGTGTCGCGCAATTCGCTGACTTGCTTGCAACAAGTGTCTCAGTCATTTCATATAGTTGTCGCAGCGGCGCAACGGATTCCCTTTGCTGCACTTGCTCAGCACCTGCCGTTGTGTGGCTCAATAGGAACAGCTCATAGCAAGGCAGGTGGAATTCTTGCCGCGCGAGGAAAGCAGCCGCGAGACCAATCCAAGCAGAGCGCCTTACTCCAACATTCTGATCTTATTTCGTATTCTGAAAATTTTGGCTCGTCACCGCTGGCCAAATCCGCAACTCACGATTATCGCGCGCGCCACGAGGGTACAATTTTTGGCACGCGCCTTGCTCCTTATATAGGCAAGGGGCCGATTGCATTCATTTGTCGGCCCTGGACAATACCCAAAAATAATAGGGAGGAACACGGCGCCATGCTTCACGATCTCTCCATGATTGCCGCAAGGCCGTCAGCTTTTACTGCCCCAACACGCCGGCAGCTACTCACGTCGACCGCTATGGTCGCCTTGACGGCCGGCATGTTGACCACACCGTTCAGCCGCCACGCGGTAGCCGCCGCCACGTTCAGCGCCGAGCAAAAGCTCGCTATGCTGCGCATCGCACGGGACGTTTATCCGCACGACACACTCTTGGATAATGGGCCCTACCAGGCTGTCGTCGATGCCATTCTCGGCGAAGCCGACAAAGACGAAAAAGTCGCGAAACTCGTGACCGATGGTCTTGCCGACGTCGATAAGCGGGCGCAAGCGACTTACAAAACAAACTACGTCAGCGTGAAAGAACCTGAGCGCCGCGAAGGAATTCTGCGGTCGATCGAACTGACCGACTTCTTCCAGAAAATCCGCGGCGGCTTGTTGTTCGGACTTTACAACAACAAGGCCCTTTATCCGAAATTCGGTTACGACGGATCGTCCTGGGAAAAGGGCGGTTTCGCGAAGGATCCGAGCTTCGGCAAAACTGACTGGTTCTGAGCCTCAGGGAAGGAAAAACAACAATGGCAGCAGCAAAATTTGATCTGACCGACGACAGCCTTGTCGTCATTGTAGGATCAGGAGCGGGTGGTGGCGTAATGGCCCACGAACTCGCCGCAAAGGGCATTAAGACGGTTGTTCTCGAAGCCGGTAAAACGCTCAGTCTCGACGACATCGAAAACGACGAATGGGCGATGTTCATGAAAATCTCTTGGCTCGACAAGAGATATTCCGGCGGCACCTGGCATGGCTCCGTCAATCACCCGAACTTGCCGGCTTGGATCGTCAAAGGCCTCGGCGGCTCGACCGTCCATTGGGCCGGTGTTTCGATCCGTTATCAACCGCACGAGTTCAAGATGCTGGAAACGACCGGCGGCGTTCCAGGCGCCAACATCAAGGACTGGCCGATCAGCTATGACGAGTTGAAGCCCTATTACGACAAGGCCGAACTCAGAATGGGCGTTACCGGCGACGTTACCGGCATGCCGCATCTGCCCTGGAGCACGGACTTCAAGGTCCTGGCGGAAGGCGCGCGGCGCATCGGCTACAGTAAGTTGACCGCAGGTCCCATGGCGATCAACTCAGTTGAGCGCGATGGACGTGCCGCATGTCAGCAGATCGGCTTCTGTATGCAGGGCTGCAAAATCGGCGCAAAATGGTCGACGCTGTATTCCGAACTGCCAAGAGCTGTCGATTCCGGCAATTGCGAAATCCGCACCAACTGCATGGTGCTTAAGATCGAGCATGACGATACCGGCAAGGTGACAGGTGTTGTTTATGCCGACAAAGACGGCAAGCAGCAGCGCCAGAAAGCCAAAGTCGTTTGCGTCGCTGGCAACTCCATTGAGAGCCCGCGTCTCCTGCTGAACTCGGCTTCGAGCAAATATCCGGACGGTCTGGCCAACTCGTCTGGTCAAGTGGGCAAGAACTACATGACCCACATGACCGGCGGCGTTTACGCCATCATGCCGGGCAAAGTGCACCAAAACCGGGGTACGCAGGTTGCGGGTATCGTCCGTGACGAAGCCCACAACGACACCAAGCGAGGCTTCGCCGGCGGCTATACGCTGGAAAAGCTCACCCTTGGCATTGGCTTCCTTTCGGCCTTCATGGTGCCCGGACCGACCGGTTGGGGACGCAAGCTGGCTGGCGCTTTGGAAAAGTACGACCAAACGTCAGGCGTCTGGATTTGCGGCGAGGACCTTCCGCAGGAGCAGAACGGCATCGAACTCCACAAGACCGAGAAGGATCAGTACGGGTTGCCTGTACCGATCGTCAAGAAGACGGACCATCCGAACGACACCAACATGCGCAACCATGCTTATAAGCAAATGGGTGCCATTTATGACACGATGGGGTCTAAGGAAATCTGGAACTTGCCTGCCTACCCTGCCAGCCATAACATGGGCACCAATCGCATGAGCGATAAGGCCAAGGATGGCGTGGTCAACAAGTGGGGTCAATCCCATGATATTAAGAACCTTTTCGTCTCTGACGGTAGCCAGTTCACGACCAGCGCCTCTTGCAATCCGACGCTGACCATCGTGGCTCTGGCGATACGTCAGGCCGAATACTTAGCGGACCAGCTTAAGAAGGGCGCTATTTAGGCCACAGAGTTGTAGAAAAGCGCTTCGCGTCCTTGCGGGATTGTCAAGTTGAGTTTAGCAATCAAGTATCGATGCGAAGCGCCCGCCCAAAAGCGCTACAATGTATCAGATCGAGCTGCCATGTGAGGGCGTAGCGGCTTGGGGAATTTGGCACTAGACGGGTAAAATTAGGATGGGGGACTACACCATGAAAGCAAAACTACTGGCAGCGGCCTTTACTGCCGCTACCGTTCTGGGTGGGGGCAACGCGTTTGCTGCCGACCTCGGCGGGAACTGCTGCGCCGATCTCGAAGAGCGCATTGCCGAACTTGAAGCCACGACCGCACGCAAGGGCAACCGCAAGGTTTCTCTGACAGTGACGGGTTGGGTTTCGAGCCAGATCTATTGGTTTGATGCCGGCAACGAAAGCAACGTCTACGTTGTCGACAACGCGAACGACCTTTCGTCGAACTTCAAGTTCACGGGTTCGGCCACGATCTCTCCCGGCTGGAAAGCCGGTTACAGCCTCTGGATCTACGCCGATCCGGGCAACTCACTGCAGTCGGACACGAGCAACGACACCGGCGGCATCGGTCTTGCGATCGAAAACTCGTACTGGTTCATCCAGTCCGACCAGCTCGGTAAGGTGTCTGTTGGCCGTCAGAGCTTGGCTGCTGATAACGCAGCACTCGGCACGGACTTCTCGGGCACACTCTTCCCGGCAAACGGCGTGACCTTCGACGGCGGTTTCTTTAACCTCGTTGACGCAAACACCGGTGTTGTTCAGGGAGCCCGTTGGGAAAACGCAGGCTTCTGGTGCGAACATGCGGGCCTCGGCATTGCTAACGACTGCGCCGGTCTGCGCTTGAACGGCGTCCGTTACGACACGCCGACCTTCGCTGGCTTCTCGCTCTCGGCTTCGTGGGGTGAAGACGACTACTGGGATATCGCAGCTCGCTACTCTGGCGAATTCAGCGGCATCAAAGTTTCGTTGGCGACCGCCTACTCTGAAACGACCGACAACGCAGGTAACCGTCCGTGCATCGGCACGGGTGCTACCGCCACATGCTCAGACAGCAGCTACTTCCAGGTCGGCGGCATGGTGAAGCACCTTGCTTCGGGTCTATGGGTCCACGGCACGTACGGCATCAACGAAGTTGATGACGTCAATCAGCCGGAAGACATCGTAGGCTATTACCTGAAAGCCGGTTGGTCGAACAAGTTCAACTCGCTCGGCGCGACGCACTTCTACGGCGAATACGGCAAGAACGAAGACGCCTTCGACGCTGGTTTGACACTGAACGGCCTCGCCATCGTCAACTCCGACGCAACCCGCTGGGGCGTTGGCATGGTGCAGGAAATCGACGCGGCTGCGATGTCCATGTGGGTGAAGTACCGCCACCATGAATATGATGCAGACCTCGCCGGCGGTGCAGTGTTTGATGCAGAAGACGTTGACATGTTCCTCGCTGGCGCAGTCATCTTCTACTAAGACTTAATATCTGGTGCGGGCAACCGCACCGGACTGACTTCAGGAGACACCGGCCGCCTTCGACTCCCGTCGGGTTGGCCGGTGTTTTCTTTTGGATTTCAGAGAGGGCTGCCCTTGGGGCGGCCCTTTTTCTTTGCCCGGTGGGGCTGGCAACCGATTGTCTGGCTTGCGCAAGACGTTTGCTGCAGCCATATCTAGCGGGCTCTATGAATCCCCGTTGCACAGGCGCCCATGGTCACTCTCATCGACAGTCGCAGTCCAGAGCCCGGCGAGGACAACACCCGGACAACGCGCCACCCAGAAAAAGCACACAAGCCCGATACCGCTGTGCTTGAGAAGCCGCACTGGATTCGCGTGCGTGCACCATCGTCGCCCATCTTTACCGAGACCCAAAATATCGTACGCGAGCACGGCCTCCATACCGTTTGCGAAGAAGCCAGCTGTCCGAACATCGGCGAATGCTGGAGCCAGCGCCACGCCACCATGATGATCATGGGCGACACCTGCACGCGGGCGTGCTCGTTCTGCAACGTCAAGACCGGTCTGCCCGGGCCCCTCGACGCCGGCGAACCGGACAGAGTTGCGTCTGCCGTCGCCAAACTCGGACTTGCCCATATCGTCATCACGTCCGTTGACCGGGACGACCTCAACGACGGCGGCGCTGCTCACTTTGCTGCCGTGATCTACGCCATCCGCCGCGAGGCCCCCGAGGCAACGATCGAGATCTTGACACCCGACTTCCTACGCAAGGACGGCGCACTCGAAAAGGTCGTCGAGGCGCGCCCTGATGTGTTCAACCACAACCTCGAAACCGTGCCTGGTCTTTATCTCCGCATCCGTCCTGGGGCGCGTTATTTCCATTCCCTGCGCCTGCTGCAAAGGGTCAAGGAGCTAGACCCGCAGATGTTCACCAAATCCGGCATCATGGTGGGCCTCGGCGAAACGCGCGATGAGGTCCTGCAAGTCATGGATGATCTTCGAAGCGCGAACGTCGATTTCTTAACCATCGGCCAGTACCTCCAGCCGACGCGCAAGCACGCTGAAGTCAAAAGCTTCGTGACACCCGAGGAGTTCAAGTCTTATGAAGCCATCGCTCAGTCGAAGGGCTTTCTGCTGGTGTCTGCGAGCCCGCTGACGCGTTCGAGCCACCACGCTGGCGAAGATTTCGCCCGCCTCAAAGAAGCAAGGACCGGCGCTCGATAGGCGGCCGCTGCCGGGCTGGACGACTTATGTGCAAGGTGCCCCAGGAACTTTGGCAGCACCCCGCTAGACGCCAGGGAATGGAACGCGCATTCTCCTCCCAAACAAGACGCGGAACGCGCTGTAGGAGCATGGGAATGGGCGTAACCCTCAATTGCGATATGGGCGAGAGCTTCGGCCTCTACAAACTGGGGGACGATGCGGCCCTGATGCAGCACATCCACCTCGCCAATGTCGCCTGCGGATTTCACGCCTCAGACTTTAATCACATGGCGAAGACGGTACGCCTCGCTAAGGAACACGGCGTCCGCGTTGGCGCCCATCCCTCATTGCCGGACCTCCAGGGTTTCGGCCGCCGCGAAATGAAGATCTCGCGCGAAGAACTTAAGAATTGCATTATCTATCAAGTCGGCGCCCTGAAAGGATTTCTCGAAGCCGAGGGTATGGCACTCAACCACCTCAAACCCCACGGCTCGCTTTTTGGCATGGCGGCACGCATGGAAGACATGGCACACGCCGTTGCCGACGCGGCTCGAATTTTCAAAGTCCCCATTCTAGGCATGACGGGCACATTGCACGAGACTGTTTACAGCCAGAGTGGGCCCGGCTTCATCGCCGAATTCTACGCTGACCTCGACTACAACGACGAAGGCGGCCTCATCATAACCCGGGAACACGATGCCAAAGACCCGGCCATCGCCGCGGAGAATTGCCTTCGCGCCATTCGCGAAGGAAAAGTGCGAAGCACTGGCGGCAAAGACATCACAGTTAAAGCCGAAACCATTTGTGTGCACTCCGATACGCCTAACGCACCGGATATCGCCCGTGCCATTCGCGCTGCAATCACTCCCTACATCTGAACACGGACGCGGAGACCACGTCATGGCGATCACGCAACTACTCTCACCCCTTCCCGGCATTTTCTATCATCGCGCGTCTCCTGAATCGCCGCTCTTCAAAGTACCCGGCGATCAAATAGCAGTGGGCGAAGTGATCGGGCTCATCGAAGTCATGAAATCATTTAACGAGGTGCGGGCCGACGCCGCTGGGCGCCTTATCCGCTATCTCGTCAACCACGAAGCCGAAGTCATGCCGGGAGAACCATTCGCTGAGTTAGATGTTTGATGGATGTAATGTTGTACAATGTGAAAGCTGAATGACCATGCATACCCGTTACTCGCACGGTGGAGACGAACACATCTTCGTAGAGGTCGACGAGGCCATGTCTCTTGAAGCCTTCTTCAAGGGGCTTTCGATGACCAACGCCGTGCGCGACAGCCGCATCCGCGGGGTCACCGAAATCTGCCCGGCAAACGCCTCGTTCCAGATCAAGTTTGATCCAGACGAAATTAAGCCCACCGATCTATTGGCCGAATTGAAATCGCTCGAGAGCGCCGCGGCTCTTGCTGAGCCTGTCATCAAAACGCGCATCATCGAAATTCCGGTCTACTACAATGACCCGTGGACACACGAAACATTGATGCGTTTCCGTGAACGGCATCAAGATCCCGAAAGCACCGATATCGCCTATGCAGCGCGCATCAACAATCTCGATGGCGTCGATGGCTTTATCAAAGCGCATTCCAGCGCGCCATGGTTCGTATCCATGGTCGGCTTCGTCGCGGGCTTGCCATTTCTCTATCAAATGGTCGAGAAACAACGCCAAATCCAAGTGCCGAAGTATCTGCGTCCCCGAACCGACACGCCCAAGCTCACGGTCGGACATGGCGGCTGCTTTGGATGCATCTACTCCGTGCGCGGTGCCGGCGGCTATCAGATGTTTGGCATAACGCCTATGCCCATCTACGACCCCGCACAGACCATCAGTTATCTCCGCGACTTCATGTGCCTCTTCAAGCCGGGCGACATCGTCAAGTGGAAGCCGATCGGGCGCGAGGAGTACGACGCGACTGTAGCCGATGTTGATGCCGGGAGATTTGTGCCGCTGATCCGCGAAGTCACCTTCTCGCTTCAAGACTTCAATCGCGATATCGACGCTTACAACCGCAAGCTCGACGGGGTTCTCCATGGTCGATAGAAACTTAGTCGATAGAAACTTGGCGATAAATGTCTTGAACTCCGGCCTTGCGACCACGGTGCAGGATCTCGGCCGGCCCGGATATTATCATATCGGAATTCCGCTTTCGGGCGGCATGGACCGGTTCGCACTGCGCTCGGCCAACATGCTGGTTGGCAACAGCGAAGATGCAGCCGTCTTAGAAGCCGTATTCACCGGCCCGGAACTTGAGTTCACAAGCGCGGCGCTGGTCGCCGTAACGGGCGCAGAGCTGCTGCCCAAAGTCGATGGCGTCGTGCAACAAACCTGGACGTCATTTAAAGTTCAAAGCGGGCAAAAACTCTCATTTGGCGTCATCAAAAGTGGCGCAAGAGCATACATTGCTATTTCGGGCGGTATTGACGTCCCTGCCGTGCTCGGCAGCCGGTCAACCTATGCGCTCGGAGCACTTGGCGGTTACCAGGGCCGCAAATTGCAACCGGGTGATCAGCTCGCCCTTGGCAATGCTGCGTTGTCAAAAGAAGGACAGAGCGTCCCCGCAACTTTGCGCCGTGGTCCTGCCAGCCCTGCTCAGCTGCGCACGCTTCCCGGCCTCTATGATCACCGCATCACTCGGGATTCTGCACGCGCGTTCTACGCCGATACATGGAAGGTCGCGCCTGAAGCCGACCGCATCGGATATCGCTTTCGCGGCGGCACGCCACTTGCCTTTACGCCGCGAAACCAGCCGTTCGGAGCAGGCTCAGATCCCTCAAACATTGTCGATGCATGCTATCCTTATGGTTCGATCCAGGTGCCCGGCGGCACGGAGCCCATCGTCTTACATCGCGATGCCGTCTCGGGCGGCGGATATTTCATGATCGGCACCGTCATCTCAGCCGACATGGACCTTGTCGGCCAGCTTCAGCCGAACACACCCGTACGTTTTGTCGAAGTGACGATGGATGAAGCACTCGGCGCGCGGCGGGAGCGTAGAGACGCGCTGGCCCGTGTGCGCGCGTCACTTGGCGTTACGGCAATCTGACCCGTAAGAAAAATCCGTCAATCTAACGTCGGGCTGCATTGACGTCATTTCGCTCGCGCGGCAGCGCGCTGTGTGACCGCTGGTGCTTTCAATTCGGCTTCAAGCCGCGCGAGATAGACGCTGATGGTATAAGGCCGCCAACGGTTGTCGATATATTGGAACGACAAATCGAAATTGACTCTCAAAGGATGGGTCGGAAAGAAACCAGCGAGGCGAAGCAGACCCTGCCTGCTGATGACCGGCGTTTCAGAGACTTCCGGCGAAACATGGAGCAATGGAGTCAAATCTATCGCCTGCTCGCGCAGCACCTGAAAAATCAAGCCTAAGCGGCTGGCATCATTGGCTTTGCGGAAATCCGGCGCAGAGAGATCGCGCAAAACCGTATAGTTGCCCGTCTGGTTCGCTTGGTTCAATGCGACGATGGTCAAGCGGATAAGGTCGAGCAGATCTTCTGCTGGCGGCATGGCAAGAACCGGAGCAGGCATTTGCACAGGTGCCTGAACCGGCTTTGCCGACTGCAGCGCAATGGGCAACTTCGGGGCATAGTTTTTAACCTGTGCCATGGCGCTAAGAGTCATGGCGCTAGGAGAAGTGGCGATCAGCGCCGCTACGATGAAAACCCGGCGCAATACGCTTAACTCTCGATGCATGAGCGTACTCATCCCCCCAGTGTCGCTGACATCCGGCGATCGGCGAGGCCACTCAATTGGCCTTGTCAATGAACTCCAGCCAACCCGGCTCACCAGGCCGCAGTGATTCCCACCCGGCCACCAATTTGACCGCCGTCTTCTGTGAACCCGATGGCACCGTTGACGATCCAGTTCGGATCGATGCGCGCAGCCGCCTGCACGGCGAAGGCCTGACGGTCCTCGAAGAAGCCCATGCTGGCATTGACCGCAAATGTCTTGCTATCCGGCATCGTCAGACCGCCCATGGCCATGGCCATGGCAATGCCGCCGTTAGCCTGATCAATGGCCTTGAACGCCCGGTTGATATCGGACTTCAGTCCGACTGCGATGCTATCGACGTAACCTTTGTTGGCGGCGTCGCCGGCGTCCACGGGACCAGCCAGATTCTTCATCCTATACTGCCCCCCCATATCGATGTTGCCTGACATCGTTCCGCCGCCCTTTTGTAAGGCGTTACTGGCGACCTTCGACACCGCGGCAACCTTCTGAGTGGCTGTATAGAACTGGTCGCCGTTGATCGCGTCCGTCGAGCCCTTGGCAACCGCGCCAGCGGCAACGTTCGTGATTGTGCGTTCTGAGCCAGGAGCACCAACCGAGACGGTGTTTGCTTTGCCGCCGTCTGTAGATCCTGCACCGAGTGCCACGGAGTTTGTGCCCGTTGACGTGGCACCGTCACCCATCGCCGTGCTGTTGGCACCGCTTGCCGTTGCACCAAAGCCTGAAGCAGTGCTGCGAACACCAGAGGCCACAGAGTTCTGACCAAGTGCGGTCGAGTCCGCAGCCGTTGCTTGCGCGTTGTCGCCTAAGGCTGTTGCTGATGAGGCCGTTGCTTTTGAACCCGAGCCAAGCGCGATCGACTTATCGCCGCTTGCCACGGCGCCATCGCCGTAAGCCGACGACGACAATCCGGAAGCAAGCGAGCCATTACCCGAGGCTATTGCGTTGCCTCCCGAGGCCGACGCGCCGTAACCGGTGGCCGTGCTCTTTGCGCCCGACGCCAGCGTGTTTTGACCAAGTGCTGTCGAGTCTCGGCTGTCGCCTGGGCATTGTCGCCGAGTGCCGTTGCTGAATCGGCCAACGCTTTGGCACCGTTGCCAAGCGCGGTTGAACCTACGCCCGAAGCTTCGGCCATGCTGCCTGAGGCGAGAGCGTTGTCACCCGACGCCGTTGCGCCAAAACCGGAGGCCGTGGCGGCGTTACCACTCGCAACCGTGTTCTGGCCAAGCGCCGTGGCGTCCGCTGCAGTGGCCGCCGCATTGTCGCCCAAGGCCGTGGTTGAATTCGCTATTGCCTGCGCGCCGTTGCCGAGCGCCGTTGCACCGGTTCCAGACGCAGTCGCATTTTTGCCGGCAGCAAAACTGTCGGTTCCTGATGCCACGGCTCCTGGCGAAATCGCCGTCGAGTCCGTGCCAGTTGCCGTTGGGTTCGCCAGAGCCGAGGTATTATTGGTGTCGATGCCGGCGCCGAGGTTTTTGTCGATTGCCGCGAGGGCGGCGCCTACGTTATTGTAACCCGTGCCGTCGATTGTAAATGTTGGCGATACCTTTGTTGTCCCATCGGGGTTCAGCACGATGCCGCCGCCCAAAGCGTCCGCAGTGGATGCGCCAAGGTTGTTGACGGCCGTTGCAGTGAGATAAAGCTGAGAACCGTTGATCGCATCGGTCGAGGTGGCGGAAACTACACCCGCCGCCACGTTGGTGATCTGACGCTCGCTGCCAGCCGCTCCAACCGCCACAACTGACGACGGCGATGCCGCCGCCGCCGTACCGCCGTTGATGGTATACGCGCCGGTATTGGGCCCGGCCGTAACCGAACCTGCGCCGAGCGCCACATCGTTTTTGTTTGTTGCGACCGCGCCATTGCCGATTGAGACGGCGTTGTCACCGGTGGCCGTCGATGCCGGACCGATGGCAACGCTATCGGTGCCGGTTGGGGTCGAGTTCGGCCAGCGTCGAGTTGGTGTGGAAGTACTTGATGCCGCCGCCGCCGAACACTGCTGTATCGAGAGCCGAGAAGGCGTCGCCAGCATTCGCATACGTCTTCGAGTTCAACGCAAACGCTGGAGCCGAGATTGTGCCATCAGGATTGACGACCGAGCCGGCACCAAGCGCATCAGCGACCGACTTCTGGTTGGCATAGATTTGTGCGCCGTTGACCGCGTCGGTCGAGGTCGCCGAGATCGCGCCCGGCGCAACGTTGATCAACGTGCGCTCAGCTCCAACCGCGCCAAACGACACGACATTGGCGAGACCGCCATCATCTGATCCCGCACCCAATGCGAGCGAGTTCGTGCCGCCCGACTTTGCACCATCACCGAGCGCAACCGAACCAATGCCGGACGCGTCCGCATCGGCACCAAGCGCGGTCGCGCCGATTGCCGATGCTTTGGCGTTGCTGCCCGAAGCAAGAGCGTCGTCTGCTGTTGCCTGAGCGCCAAAGCCCGACGCTGTCGATTGTGCGCCGCTGGCAAGTGAGTTTTGACCAAGGGCTGTTGCATCGTCTGCGGTCGCCTGGGCGTTGTCGCCAACCGCCGTGCTCGATGTTCCGGTCGCCTGCGCGCCGTTACCAAGTGCCAAAGACTGATCGCCAGAAGCGGTTGCTCCCGATCCCAAGGCGGCAGACTGCGCACCAGTCGCCTGGGCACCGTCGCCAATAGCTGCCGACTGCGCGCCGCTAGCAACCGTGTTGTTGCCGAGCGCGGTTGCGCCTGTACCCGACGCTGTAGAATTACTGCCGGACGCAAGTGCGTTATCGCCTGTTGCCTGAGCGCCGTATCCCGAGGCTGTTGACTGCGCCCCGCTTGCGACTGAGTTTTGGCCGAGCGCCGTTGCGTCAGCTGCCGTCGCCTGGGCATTGTCGCCAACCGCCGTTGACGATGTTGCTGTCGCTTGCGCTCCGTTACCCAGCGCCAAAGCCTGATCGCCTGACGCTGTTGCACCGGTTCCCAAAGCCGACGATTGAGCGCCTGATGCCGTGGCGCCATCGCCGAGTGCCGCTGACTGCACACCAGAGGCCGTCGTATCGTTACCTATCGCGGTTGCGCCAATTCCCGATGCGTTGGCGTTACTGCCAGACGCAAGCGCATTGTCCGCCGTCGCCTGTGCGCCGAAGCCCGACGCGGTCGAGGCCTGACCGGATGCCACCGTGTTTTGACCAAGCGCCGTTGCGTCCGCCGCGGTCGCCTGCGCGTTATCGCCGACGGCCGTTGCGCTATCTGCCGTTGCCTGCGCGCCGTTGCCAAGCGCGGTTGCCCCTACTCCGGTCGCAGTGGCACCATTGCCAAGTGCAACAGCCTGATCTCCGGACGCTACGGCATCAGGACCCGTGGCAGTCGATTGCGCACCAGAAGCTTCGGCATTCTTGCCTGCAGCGAAACTATTCGCACCTGACGCGACCGCGCCTGGAGAAATTGCCGTTGCATCTGTTCCAGTCGCCGTTGGGTTCGCCAACGCCGACGTGTTGTTGGTGTCAATCGCTGCGCCGCCAGCCTTATCAAGCGCCGCAATCGCCGCGCCGACATTGCTATAAGGCGTACCATCGACATTGAATGTCGGTGACACCTTGGTCGTGCCGTCCGCATTCAACACGATGCCGCCGCCGAGCGCCGCCACTGTCGACGCGCCAAGATTGTTGACCGACGTTGCCGTCAGATACAACTGCGAACCGTTGATGGCATCCGTGCTGGTTGCCGAAACGACGCCAGCCGCAACGTTCTGAATTTGACGTTCAGCTCCTGCCGCGCCGACCGACAAGACGCCGCTGGTGGCGACTGCAATACCCGCTGCCGTACCGCCGTTGAGCGTGTAAGCGCCGGCGTTCGCGGCCGCTGTAGTCGAGCCTGTGCCGAGCGCGACATCGTTCTTGTTGGTCGCGACCGCATTTGGGCCGATGGCCACCGAATCCGTACCTGTCGCTGTGCTGTCGGCCAGAACCGAGTTGGCGTGGAAGTATTTGATGCCGCCGCCGCCGAATACCGCTGTATCGAGTGCGCTGAACGCATCGCCTGCATTATTGTAGGCTGTGCTTCCGATGGTGAAGCTCGGCGCTGCAATTGTGCCGTCCGGATTGACCTTGGCACCGCCGCCGAGCGCGTCTGCGACCGACTGCTGATTGGCGAAAATCTGCCCGCCATTGACGCCATCTGTTGAGGTTGCAGAGATCGCGCCCGGCGCGACGTTGATCAACGTCCGCTCAGCGCCAACTGCGCCGACAGAGACCACGTTGGCCAGCCCGCCATCATCCGAACCGGCACCGAGGGCCACGGAGTTCGTACCCGTAGATTTGGCGCCATCGCCCAGCGCACTCGACCCAATGCCGGACGCCGTTGCGTTTGATCCCAAAGCCGTTGCACCAATGCCGGAGGCCGATGCGTTGCTGCCCGAGGCGAGTGCATTGTCTCCCGTGGCCTGCGCGCCAAAACCCGACGCCGTCGAAGCCGCGCCGCTTGCCAGCGTATTCTGTCCAAGCGCGGTCGCATCTGCGGCAGTTGCCTGAGCGCTATCGCCGACTGCGGTTGATGAATCGCCCAATGCCTGGGCACCGTTGCCAAGCGCGGTTGATCCGATGCCCGAAGCCTCCGCATCCTGGCCCATCGCCACAGCCTGATCGCCCGAAGCCAGCGCATTCTTGCCGGCCGCCAAACTATCCGCGCCCGACGCCACCGCGCCTGGAGAAATGGCTGTGGCGTTTGTTCCCGTTGCTGTCGGATTCGACAGCGCCGACGTGTTGTTGGTGTCAATCGCCGCGCTACCTGCCTTATCAAGCGCTGCAAGCGCCGCACCGACGTTCGTGTATGGCGAACCATCAACGTTGAATGTCGGTGTCGAGAGCGTGCCGTCGGGATTGACAGCGGAGCCGCCACCAAGCACCGTTGCAATCGACGTCTGGTTGGCGAAAATCTGGCTGCCATTGACGGCATCAGAAGATGTTGCCGCGATCGTGCCTGCTGCGATGCCTGTAACTGTGCGGTCGCCCGCTGTTCCCGTGAAGCTGACGGATGTTCCACCCGTTGTCGAGCCGACAACAATCTGGCCGGAGCCTGGGGCCCCGCCGACTTGCTGGACAAGCCCCAATGTGCCGTTGGTCAAACTCGTTACTGCCGTATCGACGGCACCGAGAGCTCCGCCAACATTATTGAAGGTTGTGCCACCAATCGTGTAGCTCGGTGCTGTGACCGTGCCCGTCACCGGATCATAAGTCGACGTGCCGCCGAGACTGGCCGCGACAGATGCTAAACCGGTGTTCAACTGACCGCCGTTGACGGCCTCGGTTGATCCGCCAGTTGTGGAGCCTGCCGCCAGGTTTGTGATCTTGTTGCCGCCAGCATCGAAATTATCGCCAGCAGAAAGCGTAATTCCGGTGCCGTCTATCGTCGGACCGCCCGTGACGCCGATGCTCGTCAGACCGGTCAGAGCCGGATTGAGCGCCAGCGCAACCGAGTTGCCGGTCTGCGTCGAGATCATGTTGTTACCGGCAACCACCGTCACCGTCTCACCCGCCGCGATGCCTTCCGTCGTTGGCGTATTCGCGACGCCCGTGCCGGACTGGCCCGTTGTCAGGTTGAAGCCTGCGCCCGCCGCCTGAACGGCGTCCGTCACGTTGCTATAAGTCGTGCCGCCAACGCTGATGCTCGGTGCCGTGACCGTGCCCGTCACCGGATCATAAGTCGACGTGCCGCCGAGACTGGCCGCGACAGATGCTAAACCGGTGTTCAACTGACCGCCGTTGATAGCTTGCGTCGAACCGGCAACCGTCGATCCCGCCGCAATGTTATCCAAAGTCACAGCACCAGGTGCCGCACCGACGAGCGTGACGTTGTTCGTCGGCGTGCCGCCGTTCGGAGTCGTTGGCGTGCCCGAGTTGGCAAATTGCACCGGACCGGCCGCGCCATTTCCGAGCGCTGCGAGTGCACTGCCGACGTCGTTATAAGTCGTGCCGCCAAGTGTATAGCCCGGCGCTGTCTTGGTCGTACCATCTGGACTGATGATCATGCCGCCGCCTAGCGCGGTCTGGATTGTGGTGCCGAGATTTGTTGCGACCGTCGTGATCGCCGTGTTTGTAGCGAACAATTGCGAACCGTTGATGGCGTCCGTCGAGGCCGCGCTGATGCTGCCGGCTGCGACGTTGGTAATAGTGCGTTCTGCTCCTGCCGCGCCGACGCTTACGGTACTGCCCGGCGCGGTGCCAGCGAAGGTATATGTCGTGCCTGCAATCACCGTACTGGCCGTCCCGATGGCCGCTGCGGTCTTGGAATTCGAACCGAGTGCAACGTCGTTCGCGTTGTTTGCCGTCGCACCGTTGCCAATCGAGACGCCGCTGGCGGCTTTCGAGACCGCCAGGGGCCCAACGGCAACACTGTCCGTGCCGGTTGCGGTAGAGTCCGCCAGCGTTGAATTGGCGTTGAAGTATTTGCTTTTGCCTGAGGTGGAGTTTAGCGCGGTCAGCGCGCTGCCGACGTCGTTGTAGGTTGTCGCGCCGACCGTGTAGCTCGGTGCGGTCCAGGCGCCTGTCGTGGTATTGTAAGCAGCGGTTCCACCGAGCGACGCCGCAACGTTGGTGCCGAGGTTGTTGATGTTGGTGTTGAGACCCGTCGCGACGTTGTAAAGTTGCGAACCGTTGATGGCGTTGGTCGAGAACGCAGAGACTTCGCCGTCCGCGACGCCCTGGATTTGCCGATTGCCGACTGCGACGACGCCATTTGTCGGAGCTTGCGTGACAGCAAATGTTTTTCCGGTGACAACCGCGTTGGCGGTTGTGTAGCCAGTTGTAAGCGTCACCGCTGCTGCGGTTGAACCTGTTCCCAGCGCCACGGAATTCGCCAGCGTTGCCGATGATCCTGAACCGAGCGCAACGCCTTTCGACGCGGCTGTCGTTGCGGCATCACCGAGCGCAATGCTGCCCGCGCCGGTTGCCTTCGACTGGAAGCCACCCGCGACCGAACCTTGTCCTGTCGCCGTGTTGGTATTGCCGAGCGCAATCGCGCCGGCACCCGTGGCTGTGTTGTCCTTGCCAAGTGCCAGCGCGCCGGCACCTGTTGCGACGTTCGGGTCGCCGATTGCGACCGCACCGTCGCCGTCTGCAATGTTACCGGCGCCGATTGACACGGCTTGGCCGTTCTTGGCAGTGCTGTTATGGCCTATCGCGACCGCGTCCGTGGCCGTTGCCTGCGCATTGGAGCCGATGGCAATTGAGTTCTTGCCCGCTGGCCGTCGTGGCATTGACATTGTCGCCGCCGATGGCGATGCCGCTGATACCCGACGCCTTTGCGCCATTGCCAATCGCGGTTGCGAAGTTGACAGTGGCTTGGGCGCTGTCGCCGATGGCAACGGCTGTGTAGCCGCTCGATTTTGCGAACGTACCAAGCGCCACACTGTGCCCACCCGAGGCAACCGCACCCGCGCTGCCCGCGAAATCCTGTCCGCCGCTGGCGGTGGCGAGATAACCGATGGCCGTATCGCGCTTGCCGGTTGCCGACGAACTATCACCGATGGCGGTCGAAGCTTCAACGGTGCCGCTGCCGGACACGCCAGCCACGGATGCACGGCCGATGGCAATGTTGTTGAGATTGTAGCTCTTGGCGCTGTCACCGAGAGCGACCGCACCTTGTCCAGCAGCGACAGACGACACACCGCCGGCGAATGTATTATTGGCGCTTGCAATGGCTTTTGTGCCGATAGCGATAGCGCTGGTGCCGCTCGCCGTCGCAAAGCCTGAGAGCGACGCGCCACCCGTGCTCGTTGCGCCGCCGATGGCAACAGAGCCCGTTCCTGTCGATTGCGAACCGCCGCCAGTGGCGACCGAGCCGACACCTGTGGCGGAAGAATACGAGCCGAGAGCTGAGCTGTAGTACGCGTTGGCATTGGCAACTTCACCCAACGCGACAGCACCGTCGGCGATGGCCGTTGCCGAATTTCCGACGACCGTTGCAGATGCCAAATTGAAGGGGTCTGTTCCATTCGCTCGCGCAATCGAATTGTTGCCAATCGCAATCGAACCAGCTTCGTTGATTGCCCCTGCTGACGCATTCAGAGATTGAGCGTTGTAGCCAAGTGCAATGCCATTGTTGTTTTCAGCAAGCGCTTTGCTGCCGATAGCCGTGCCAAAACCGCCTGTGGTCGATGCGCTGGCACCAACGGCCGTACCGTTGCTGAAGTTCAATACCGTCGCACCAAACCCAATGGCAACGCCATCGCCGACGGACGCGCCGGTTTGCGAATTTTGGCCAATGGCGAGCGAATTTCCAGACAGAGCTTGCGCGTTGAAGCCCAACGCGACGTTGCCGGTTGCATTTGATTGTGCGCTCGTGCCGATGGCCACAGAGTCCACGCCAAGGGCCTTGGTATTTGTCGTCTTGTCTTGTGTCGAGCTGGCGCGGCCTGCGGCACCGCCGCCGCCTATCGCGATGGCACCATCTGCCTGTGCATTAGACGAGTGACCGAGCGCAATTGCGTTGATGCCCGATGCGGTCGCCACGTTGCCCTGCGCAATCGAGAAATTGCCCGAGGCCGTATTTTGGCGGCCAATGGCGATCGCCGTATTGCCGCTCGCCGTGTTGGCGGTGCCGATAGCGACCGTAGAACTCGCACTTACCGTGTTGCTGTAACCGATGCCCGTGCCAAAGGCGCCGGAAATGTTGTTTTCAAAACCAACGGCGGTAGCAACGCCGGCGGCGGCAACCTTATTGGTATCGCCGACAGCAAGGCCACCCGCGGTCACAGTGTTGCCATTACCCAAGGCGATGCCGGCCGGCGTGATGCCCGTCGCGCTGCCTGAAACCGCCGTCGCAACGTTACCTACGCCGGCTGCGCGATCAAGAATACCGTTGGCGGTATTGGTGGCCGTTGCCGTCGAGTTGTATCCCATGACGATCGCCGGGATAATCTGACCGGAGACCAGCGTAACACTCGTTGCAGACGTGGTGCCACCAATTGCGAAAGCGTTGCTGCCGGTGGCTTTCGCACCCGCGCCAATCGCGATTGCATCAAGCGAGTTGGCCGCGACCGTCGCCTTATCGGCAGCCAACGCGCCACCGCCGATTGCGATCGAGCCGACCGAAGTCGCAGCGCTGACCGATGACGTGGTGCTCGTGCCGACGACATTGCTCGTAGCGCCCGTACCCGAAACATATTGAGCGTTGGCATCCGTTGCTGACAGCATCAGCCCCATACTCATGAGCAGCGCGGTTACCGCCGCACCACCGCCAGAGAGGCGCCCGAGTGCGCGCTGGCGGCCCATGAAGACAAAGCGGAAAGCTTTGCGCAGAAGGCTCGCCACGCGGCGGCGCAATGTCCAATGGGCTGCGCGGTCGCCGATCAAATCGCCCACCATACGATGATGACCTCCAGCCTTCCGGACCGCTGCACATGAAGCATTGGGCGTGACTTCATTCGTGAATTTGCGCGCGCTCATAGTCGGCCCCCAAAATGGCAAAAATACAATCTCTAGCTGTATACGGTGATTCGCAGCAGCATTCAATTTATGGTTGTAATAATGATCGAACGAATCACAGCTTTAACGTGCGCTGTGAGAATTGTAAAAAATTGATTGATATAATTGCCTATTCTACAAATGCGACGGTGCTTTAACGTGCCACCTACTGTGCATGACTTGTGGATCACGTATTTATCCACAGTCATAGCTAAAGATTCCGACTACACAACTTGACATTGCGTATACCTTAAATTGTATAAGGCGGCATCGGATCATCAGATGCTGGAGGGCACTTTTCATGACTAATTCGCCACGCACCAAATGTTCGCTCCTTACTGCCGTTTCAATGGCACTCGTTTCGAGCATGGCGCTCGTAGCGCAGGCTGCAGACTCGAAGAAACAGGACAGCGGGGGCAGCTGGTTCTCCAAAACCAAAGAGGCACCAAAAGATGTACCCGTTGGCAAACCTGTGACCACACCCGCGGCTGCCGCTGCACCCGCCGCAGCGCAAGTTGAAATCCAGACAATGGATCAGTTGTCGAAAGCAGGCGTGAAAAGCTGTCTGCAAATTGCCAAGGCGGTCGGACAAGCGACCATGTTTGGCACCGAGTATGCTGCCGCATCGACTTGGCACTCGAAACAGCCAGACAGCCGCTTTTCGGTTTCCATGATTGGTCAGCGCTTGCAGCCAGACTCCGGCGCAACCAACGGCATCAGCGGCGTATTTTCAGCACCAACCAAAGACGGCAAATGCGATGCCGCAGCCTTGCAGATTATTCCGACCCAGGATGCCTGCAGTAAAATCCAGGCCCAGGTCATGGAAAAAGGCAAATTGCTCGGCGATCTGGCCGGCATCCCAATCCTGCAAAACGCAGCCAACGCCCAAGTCATGCTGATACCAGCCGCCGCAAACGGTTGCGTCGTCGTCGCGCTCAGCACGGCCTACACCGAATAAGCTCTGGAAGTTTGCAACACTCTACGACCTGCGAGTTTTCGCCGGGGGGCGGAATGCTCGCGCCGTCGATGTGCCCTCAAACAACCGGCTGAACCGCACTCAGCCGCACGGCTTCACATTTCTTCATCCGGAAGTCGCAAGTACACCGATGGCGCGGGCTGCTCTCTGCAAAAAAGCCGCCCGTTCGTTCCAGGAAACCCCTTCTCCGGCCAACCGCACATTAGATTGGGAAACATAACAATGGACGGCGCTACGAGTGAAATCGCCCGCTCTTATGATGAAGTGCCCTACACTTCGCGCCCATTTCCGCAATCACAGCCCCAAAGACTCGCGGCGCTCGGGCGCTTATTCGGACTAACGCCGCCTGACGTTGAAACCTCCCGCATATTGGAACTTGGCTGCGCAGCCGGGGGCAATCTCATTCCGCTCGCCGTTGCCTTTCCGAAAGCGCACTTTATCGGAGTGGATCTCTCAGGCATTCAGATCGCCGAAGGCCAAGCCCGCATTGCGCGGCTGGGTCTTACCAATATCCGTCTCGTCAACATGTCGTTAGCAGACATAACGGCGGGCTTCGGCACGTTCGATTACATCATTTGCCACGGTGTCTATAGCTGGGTACCAGCCGCAGTTCGCGACGCCATCCTGCGCATCAGCCACGATAATTTATCGGCGCAGGGCATCGCCTATGTAAGTTACAATGTGTTTCCAGGCTGGCGCCTGCGCTCGGTGCTGCGCGAGGCCATGATGTTTCATGGCAGCAGCGCACAAGATCCGTCCGAGAAGATTCGTTTGGGCCGTGAGTTTCTAACGCAACTTAGCGACCTCACAAACGCCGGCTCGGCCTATGGGCAAATGCTCCGTCAGGAAGCGCAAAGCCTGCGTCTCCAAGAAGACTACTACGTCACCCACGAGTACCTCGAAACCAACAACGAGCCTTGCTACTTCAGTGATTTTCAAAAGCGTGCCGGCCTCTTCAACCTTTCCTATCTCACTGAGTGTGACCTGCACTTATCGATTGCCGAGACGTTTGGTGCCGAGACTGGTCAATTGCTGCGCACGCTCTCGGAGAACCGGCTTGACCGGATGGAGCAATACATTGACTTTCTGACGGGCAGAACCTTTCGCCAGACGCTATTAATCCGCGCCGATCAGGCACCACGCGTCAATCGCGTGTTGAGCCCCGGCGGACTTGACGGTCTCCACATTAGCTCGCCAATGAACCCGGAGCCGGAATATCAAGGCAAGAACTTCGTCTTCAAGGACGCGGCACAACGCTCGCTGACGACGTCTTCCGATGCTGTCCGCGAAGCAGTCGCACACCTCGCAAGCATGTATCCCTTATCGCTACCGGTGGATGAACTAGCGGGTGAACGTGCCGGTCCGGTGCCGGTAAGCGCCGCCACCGCCGCTGATATCGCCAGATCGCTTTTCAACATGCTGCTGGCTGGCCTCGCCAGCGTTTCAACCGTCCCCGTCATTGCCAACGGCGAAATCTCTGAACTTCCTAAAGCCACATCGTTAGCCCGGGCCGACGCGAGAGACGGCAAAGACTGGACGACCAATGCCCGTCACGAGGCTGTTCCGCTCTCGCTGGTCGCACGCGCCGTCTTGCCCCTGCTCGATGGAACGCGTCGCCACGATGAAATCGAACACTCTGTTCATACCATGGTGCAACGGGGGCAAATCAGGTTCGAACGTGAGGGTGCCGAATTGAAGGACCCAGATCTCATAAACGCGGCCGTCGCAGTGCACGTTGCATCGGTACTATCTGGACTGCAGCGCACCGCGTTACTCGTGCTGTAACGTCATCCACCCACATGCTTCGCTCGGCTACAAGCCTCCGGCCCCCGAGGTCTTCGTTCCAGCGATTGCTGCAGGCCGCCCAGACCAGACCTGGCATCGGGCGGCCGCCAGCTTTTTCGAAGATTCATGAAAGTACGGAAGTCATTGCAAACTCGTCCTGCGCACACGCAAACCGGTCAGGTATTAACGCAGGCGGTTCTGCGGTTTGACCGAGCGAGACCGCTCAGACCAACGCTGAGACCTTATCGAAGACATAGCCTGCGCCACGTACTGTGCGAATCGGGTCAGGCTCGCTCCCTCGAACGATTGCCTTCCTTAGTCGCCCAACATGTACGTCAACGGTCCGCTCATCAACCTCCGAGGAGTTGCCCCAAACGCCGTCCAAGAGTTGGGAGCGGCTCAACACGCGGCCTGCGTTCTCCATGAAGAGTTCGAGAAGTCGATATTCCGTCGGCCCTAAGTTCAAGTCCCGGCCGGCGCGTGTGACCCGATGCGCGGCCCGATCGATCGCGAGGCCGTTTCCCTCAAGAATATCCGAAACGCGCTCCGGAGACATTCGGCGTAGCAAGCCTTTCACGCGCGCAAGTAGTTCGGTGACAGAAAATGGCTTTGTGACGTAATCGTCGGCACCAACAGTGAGCCCTCGGATGCGGTCACCTTCTTCGCCGCGCGCCGTAAGCATGATCACCGGAAGTGATTTTGTTCTCGCGCGCGTGCGAATTTGCCGGCAGATCTCAATTCCCGCGAGCCCTGGCAACATCCAATCCAGAATTACGAGATCGGGCTGGTGCTCTTCGATCAGAAACAAGGCCTCGCTTCCCGATTTCGTAGAAACGACGACGTATCCCGCCCGTTCGAGATTGTAAGTCAAGAGCGTGACAATCGCATCCTCGTCTTCAATAACTGCGATTTTCGCTGGCATCCCAATTGTCCTGATTTAGTCGCGCGTCGGATTCGTCACGAGTGTTGAACTTGTCAAATCGTTCTTTGGCCGGTCACCATGAGGGAGCGTGCCGCGCGCGAGATACGTTACTGTTTCCGCGATGTTTGTGGTATGGTCACCGATGCGTTCGACGTTCTTGGCAATGAACAACAAGTGCGTGCACAAGCCAATATTGCGCGGATCCTCCATCATATACGTGAGCATCTCGCGAAAGACCGAATTGTAGAGTGCATCGATTTTCTCGTCTTCATTCCAGACTTCGAGTGCCTTCTCGGCGTCTCGAGCTGCGAACGCGTCGAGCACGTCCTTTAGCTGGCGCAATGCGAGGTCCACCATGTGCCTCAAACCCACAACAAGTGCTCGCGGCTGATTTTCAGAAGCCGTGGCTAATGCCCGCTTGCCGATGTTTTTCGCCAGATCGCCAATTCGCTCAAGATCGCCAATAATCTTCAGAACGGCCATAATCTGCCGCAAGTCATTTGCTACCGGCTGGCGCCGCGCTATCATCAAAATAACTTGCTCTTCCAGTTCCAGTTGCATCTGATCAATCGAGTGATCGCTGGCCACTGCAACCTGGGCACGATGCGGATTGCGTTGCTCGAGAGAGGCGAAAGCTTCGCTCAGAAGCCGCTCGGCAAGGCCGCCCATATGTCCGATTTTGGCATCGAGCTGTGCAAGCTCTGCCTCATAGGACTTGACGATGTGCTGGTGACTCATAGTGCTCTCCAATCTGGACGCAAAGTTCCTAACCGAAACGCCCGGTTATGTAGTCTTGAGTCCGTTGGTCCTTCGGATTCGTGAAGATCGCTGCCGTGTCCCCCGCCTCGACGAGCGTACCCATATGGAAAAAGGCAGTGCGCTGCGAAACTCGTGCAGCCTGTTGCATGGAGTGCGTGACGATTATGATGGTGTAATTTTGCCGTAGCCCTTCCATGAGCTCCTCGATGCGAGCAGTAGCAATTGGATCGAGCGCAGAGCAAGGCTCGTCCATCAGAATAATCTCAGGGTTGATCGCAATCGTCCGGGCAATGCAAAGGCGCTGCTGCTGGCCGCCAGACAGACCAGTCGCATTGTCGTGCAACCGATCCTTCACTTCCTCGAAAAGCCCCGCCTTCATGAGGCTTTGCAAGACAATTTCTTCAATCCCGGCCTTTGTCGTTGCAAGAGCATGTATCCGCGGACCGTAGGCAACGTTTTCAAAAATCGACTTCGGGAAGGGATTTGGCTTCTGAAAGACCATGCCGATCCGTGTTCGCAGTTCGACAGGATCGACGTCACGCTGGTTGATGTCCTTGTCGTCAATTTTTATTGAGCCCGTCACGCGGCAGCTGGGAATTGTATCGTTCATTCGATTGAGGCAGCGCAGAAACGTCGACTTTCCACAACCCGATGGGCCGATGAAGGCCGTGACCGAGCGCTCGTGAATATCGACGGATACCGCCTTCAGAGCGTGCTTCTCACCATAGTAGACGTCGACCTGTCGCGCCGTGACTTTCGGCTTTTTCAGGGTCGCCATATTTGCAGAATTTCTTATGGTGATCGCGTCCATATTAGCCCTTTGATCATGCAGCATTACCAGCGCCTCTCGAATTTTCTACGAAGTAGAATGGCCATACCGTTCATTGCAACCAGGAACACCAGCAAGGCCAGGATAGCCGCTGCGGTCCGCGCCTGAAATCCGGCTTCGGGGAGGTCGGACCAGAGAAAGATCTGCACGGGGAGAACCGTCGCGGCTTCTGTCAGCCCCTTGGGTACGTCAGCAATGAACGCCACCATGCCGATCATGAGCAAAGGTGCTGTCTCGCCAAGTGCGTGGGCCATGCCGATAATCGTTCCGGTCAAGATGCCCGGAAGCGCTACCGGAACTACGTGATGAAATACCGCCTGTTGTTGAGTGGCACCAAGGGCAAGCGCGGCTTCTGAAATGGAAGGCGGGACCGACTTCAGAGCCGCCCGGCTCGCAATGATTATCGTGGGTAGGACCAACAGTGCGAGGACCAGACCGCCGACAAGTGTCGAGGATCGTGGCAGACCCGCGAGGTTCAGGAAGATCATAAGGCCGAGGAGTCCGAACACAATCGACGGCACGGCGGCGAGGTTATTGATGTTCACTTCAATGAAGTCCGTAAACTTGCTCTTGTGCGCGAATTCTTCGAGATAGATCGCTGCCCCAACGCCGATGGGGAGACAGAGACTAAGCGTCACCAACATGGTCAGAGCGGAACCGACGATGGCACCCAGGATACCTGCCTGTTCGGGCTCCCGGCTATCGCCACCGGTCAGGAACGTGACGTTGGCGGTCCGTTTGATAAGACCTTTTTCCTGAAGCAGCGTCACGAACGCTGCCTGTTTGTCCGTGATCTTTCGGTTGCCTTCAGGAGTTTCAAAGACAATAGATTTCCACGCGCCTGACGCTCCGTTCGCGCCGGCTGCAAACGGCACGAGGACTTCACCTTCAATCTTGTCTGCGGATGCAGACGTCGCTTTGATAACGCCGCCATTCAGGGCTATCAGCAACGAAGGTTGAGTAGCGTCTAGCGCGACCTGCTCGCCACTCTTGGCGCCGATGCGTTGGAGTATTTTTGCAAGGGCCCCTCCATCGAAACTAACGCTTGTTGAACCCTCGGAAATAGCTGGCCGTGCATTGCCCTGCCCGGCTTCAATAACCGTTCGTGTGGAAATGCCTTTGACGAACAAATCGGCGTCTGAAGCCACGAGGCCGTCAATTCTAACCCGCTTCCCGATCAAGCCCGGGTCTGCGGCGACCTTTGCTCGCAGAACGTCGGCAGCGGCGGACGAGAGGATACTATCCAGTGCCTTCTTGTCGCCCCGGCTTTCCACCTCCGGAAACTCAGCGCGCAATGCATCGCGCATAAGGGCCTCAAAATCGCCAGATGCAATTGACGACGGATCAACGAGATCGGCCGTGACGGGCACATCAAGCGCGATCTCCGACTGCGTGAAGGCCGGCAACGCCTTAATAACGATATCGCCGAGCAGTGCGACGAGAACGGCTCCTGCTGCGGCGATGGCTGTAAGCCCGTAAGCCTGAAAGCGGGATTCAGCGCGCCTCCGCTTTGCGCGGCGCAATCGCGCGGCCTCTGCGGCAGGTGCCTTGGGCTCGGCAGGTCCGGCTGATGGCGAATTATCACTCATATTGCTCACGGTATTTTCCAACGATCCTGAGTGCAATCCAGTTGAGCAGAAGCGTAAAGACGAAGAGCACCAAACCAAGTGCAAATGCTGAAAGCGTCTTGGCGCTATCAAACTCCTGGTCGCCTACGAGCAGAGTCTTGATCTGAACCGTAATCGTCGTCACCGCCTCGAGCGGATTGAACGTCAAGTTGCCAGTAAGGCCTGCAGCCATGACGACGATCATTGTCTCACCGACGGCGCGGCTGATTGCCAGCATAATGGCCGATACGATACCAGGAAGCGCAGCAGGCAACACGACCTTCTTAATTGCTTCCGATTTCGTCGAGCCGAGCGCATAGGCGCCGTCGCGCAATGACTGCGGCACGGCGTTGATGACGTCATCGGACAATGACGAGACAAACGGAATAATCATGATCCCCATCACGAGACCTGCCGCTAGCGCGGATTCAGACGCGACATCCAATCCTAGAGATTGCCCAATTGACCGAATTAATGGCGCAACAGTGATCGCGGCGAAGAACCCGAAAACGACGGTCGGAATTCCAGCGAGAATTTCAAGCATCGGTTTAACGATGGCCCGCATCCGCGGGGACGCATATTCGGCCATGTAGATTGCCGCAAAAAGTCCTGTGGGCGCCGCAACGGTAATTGCGATAAGTGTAATCAGCATCGTGCCTGCAAAGAGTGGAAGGATGCCGAAAGCCCCCGACTGTCCAACCTGATCCGACCGCATCGCGATTTGCGGCGACCACTTTGTTCCGAATAAAAAATCAAAAATCGGATATTGGGCGAAGAAGCGGATGAACTCAAAGAGCACCGAGGCGACGATACCAACCGTTGTCAAAACGGCGATAGCCGAGCACGCCATCAGTGTCCACTTGACGAACCCCTCGACGTGGCTCTGCGCGCGAAAGCTAGGCTGGATCTTCGCGACAGACCACATCAATCCGAGAAGCGCGAGAAGACAGACGGCAAGCATCTCAGACCAAGTGCTGAGGCTCGACAAGCTCTTGAAAGCCTTTGCGGCAGCTTGTATTTCCGGCAATGCGCCTTCTGCGAGAGCCTCGCTCGAGGCAGTATTCGATATATCCTGCAGCAGCGCCGCGCGAGATGGACCGTCCGCCGGCTGCATCGATTGCGGAAGGGCCTCAATGAGCCGATGCTCAATGATGTAATTGGCAACCGCCGGCCAGACGACGATAAGTGCAAGCAGGGGAAGGGCGGCAGCTAAAGCGACGAAAGCACCGTGATAAACGGGCAGAGAATGAACGCGTTCCCCGCGCCCCCTCAGCGCCGCTCCTCTACGGCTGCCAAACAGATAGGCCGAAAAGGCGATAACCAGGACCGACGCGGGAAGGATCACGTTCATAATTCCATCGCAACCATCGCTGTTCAGATGGAGCGCGCTACAACATGTACTCGCGCTCCGCAATCATATTGCGAGATGGACCCAAGTTTAGGCCCACCTCGCTATTACTTGGACGCACGACGCAGGACTAAAGTGCGCCCAATCGTTTGCTTGACCCTAAGAGGCCAATCACGAACCCGCGCCCGTCAAAGCAGCGAGATCGGCAGCCGTTTTGGCAACAGCGTCACGATCTGCCTTCGGCAGCGGAATGAGACCCTTCTTGGACAGATAACCTTCCTCGCCCATAGACTTCGCCGAAGTGTATTCCAGTGCGAACTCTTTAAGCCCAGAAATGACGCCGACGTGCTGCTTCTTCACGTAGACAAACAGCGGACGCGAGACCGGATACTTGCCAGAAGCGATTGTGTCGAATGTCGGCTCGATGCCACCCATTTTGGCACCCTTGATCTTCGCTGTGTTTTCCTCGAGGAACGAATATCCGAAGACGCCGACGGCCTTGGGATTGGCCTCGAGCTTCTGAACGATCAGATTGTCGTTCTCACCCGCATCGATCCAGGCACCGTCTTCGCGCACAGACTTCCACACTTTTTCGAAGTTCTTGGTGTTATCCTTCTTATCGGCGTCCTTCATAGCCTTCAAGACGTCGCTCTTTTCGGCGCCCTTCTCCATGACGAGCTCAAGGAACGCGTCGCGCGTACCCGAGGTTGGCGGCGGTCCAAGCACTTCGATCTTATCGGCAGGAAGTGAAGCGTCGACGTCCTTCCAGGTCTTGTTGGGGTTGGCAACGAGTTTGCCGTCCGGGCCGGGAATTTCCTTGGCGAGCGCGCGGAACAGGTGATCCTGTGTCAGCACCAGCGCGGCGCCGCCCTTGGCGTTTGCAATGACGATACCGTCGAAGCCAACCTTCAATTCAACGATTTCTTTGACGCCGTTCTTCTGGCAATCCTCGAATTCGCTTTTCTTGATGGTGCGCGAAGCGTTCGTGGCATCAGGGTGATCGACGCCAACACCGGCGCAGAACAGCTTAAAACCGCCACCCGTTCCGGTAGATTCCACGATGGGAGTCTTCCCGCCATTTGCCTTACCGAACTGCTCAGCAACTGTTGTCGTGAATGGGTAGACTGTCGACGAACCAACGACGCGAATCTGATCGCGAGCAATAGCGGCTGTAGAAACGGCTGAAGTGGCGGCGACTAACATCGCGGTCAGAGTGATACTTTTTTTCATGTGCCTCAAATGCTCCAGTTACGGTTGGCGGCTGGGAGAGCGCCTTCCAGCCGACGGTTGCGCTCGTGACCTTCTAACCGCCCAGAATAAAGCTTTTATGACACCGCAATGCTTTGATTTCCTGTCGTTTTTTGAGCCTTCCGCACGCATCGCTGGCTCTCAGTGTGCCCCCGCGCGTTGTGAGAGCCCCGTTTCCAATGGCGATGCATCCAGTTTCACCGTGAACGTGGAGCCCATACCCGGCTTTGAAGAAATTTCAAGCTCGCCGCGATGGCGTGTAAGTATGTGCTTGACGATGGCGAGGCCCAGCCCTGTCCCACCCTTGTCGCGGCTCGCCGCTGTATCGACACGGTAAAATCGTTCCGTCAATCGCGGCAGATGTTCTTCAGCGATACCGGGGCCATCGTCAGTCACCTTGATCTCAATGCGCGGCAGCCGAGTTCCTTTAGCCAGCATGCGCTCAAAGGTGATATTAACTTTTCCGCCTTTACGTCCGTACTTGATCGCATTTTGCATGAGGTTCTGGAACACCTGCTCCAGCTCGGAGCGATCCCCCTTCACTTCAAGCAATTCGGAAATCGCCGGACAATTAATTGCAATCTTGGCTTCTTTAGCGAGGGGTTCAAGACCACGCGCGACCGAGACGATAATTTGACCCAGGTCGACCGCCGTTTCTGGTATCAGATGTGCACGCATTTCAATACGGCTAAGAGACAACAGATCATCCAGAATTCGCGTCATGCGTATCGCTTGTTCTTCCATGATCCCGAGAAATCTATCTCGTGCCACGGCGTCATCTCTTGCTGAAATGCGCAATGTCTCGATGAAGCCCCTCAGAGAGGCCAATGGGGTTCTCAACTCATGACTGGCGTTTGCGATAAAGTCCGACCGCATTTGTGCCAGTCGGGACTGCTCCGTGAGGTCGCGAACCTGCAGAAGCAGGAATTGTGGGCTTGGGCCTTCGTCATCGCTTGGCAGCGGTGGTCCGACGCACAGTGGCACCAATGTCGCGAGCAATTGCCGATCCAAGGGGATTCGATTCACGATCTGCACTGACCGGCTTGAATTCGAATTGAGAGCATCCCTCGCAGCATCTAGAAGTTCAGGATTACGGACAGCTGGAGAAAGCGACCCGCCGACCCTAAGCTGCGGGAAAATCTCTCGCGCGGCGCGATTGTGCGACCGGACGTCGAGTGCATCATCCAGAACGACAACTGGCAACTCAAGTGCGTCGATCAAGGTTGCCATCGCGGGCAAAAAATCCAACGCGCCCGTAGTTGTATGATCCTGGTTGTCCGAGGAGATCTGCTGCTTCTGCTCCCCACCTGAATCCGAAAACCAAACCAAGATAAGAAGCAGCGCGGCGACCAAAGGCGTCAAGGTGAAAACCGCCGTCACCCCTAAAGCAATTGCGACGAGTGCTATGATGCACGCTGCGGCAGCCAGCATCAGTTTAAGGGGCATCGCAAAACACATCCTTCATGACTGCCCCCCAGTTGGTACCCGTTTATATGTGGACTCAGTTCTGGTTATGGTCCGGCATGGACCTCCTTGCAAACTCGTTCGGTGTGAGCCCCTTGAGGCTCGTGTGTGGCCGCTCGTTGTTGTAGTCGATCCGCCAGTCTTCAATGATCCGGCGCGCCTCGCTCACGGTCCACCCGAAAATACCGGCAGAGAGGGCGACTGGTTGGCTGTGCTGGCAGTCTGGCGCGAACGGGTCTCGATAACAGGGTATTTTTGAGGTTTCCGGGCTTGAAATTAGCCGAAATGGGCCCATTGTATGCGTAATATCAGCGACTTACAGTGCAAATAGGCAGCGGAAATAACAGGGAATTTTGCGGAGCGATCAGGGTGGTTTGCGGTCAGATCAGGGGCCGCTGCGAGAATAACAGGGACGAACGCGCCTGATGTTTCCTGCAGCCGTGGCTGTCCCAGTGTCCCTGGAGGCAAAAGGCAACTCATTAATAAAACAGCATTATTTACGGGTTCTGACCTTCCCTTCTAGTAGCTTCCACCTATGTTCTTTTTGCCTGGAGCGAGGCGCAGACGGGACCGGAGAGCGTCCATGTGGACGTGGTCGAAGGCCCCAGGCGCATGTGCGGCAGTCGGCGAAGTAGCTCCAAAGTGAGGGCGTGACGCCCGATGAGTTCGAGGTTGGCGCATGTGCGCAGGCTTCGAAGGTTCATCGAGGAGTCGCGCCAATTTTTTCGCGTGCGGGCTCCCAATCCTATGGAGCCTGTCATGGCTGAACTTCAGATCATTCCGAAAACTATTGGCGATCTGCGGCCCTACTCCCGCAACGCGCGCATCCACAGCCCAAAGCAGATCGCCGAGATCGCCGCCAGCATCAAGGCGTTCGGGTTCAACAATCCGGTCTTGATTGACAAGGACAATGGGATCGTCGCCGGCCACGGCCGCGTCGAAGCGGCGAAACAGCTCGGCCTTGCAACTGTGCCGACAATCCGGCTCGAGCATCTCTCGGAAGCTCAAAAGCGCGCTTACATTCTTGCCGACAACAAACTTGCCGAGAAGGCCGGCTGGGATCGCGAGATCCTGGCCATTGAGTTGCAGAACTTGATGGAGTTCGAACTCGATTTCGACATCTCTGCGACCGGCTTCGCGATGCCCGAGATCGACGTTCTGATCTCCGATCTCGAAGACAACCGGCTAATTTGCGGAGATTCGACCAAGCGCGAGATCTACGCGCAGCTTCTAGATGGCGAGACCGCGCAGATGATCTTCACCGACCCGCCCTATAACGTGCGCATCGATGGGCACGTCAGCGGCCTCGGCAAGGTCAAGCATCGCGAGTTCGCGATGGCCTCCGGCGAGATGACGGAGGCTGAGTTCGCGGGCTTTTTGAAGCTCGTCTTCGCGAACCTAGTCGAGGCCTCGACCGACGGCTCAATTCATTTCGTCGCGATGGACTGGCGGCACATCGCCGAGGTCATGACGGCGACCGATGGCACCTATGCCGCGTTCAAGAACCTCTGCGTCTGGTCGAAGACGAACGGCGGCATGGGCAGCCTCTATCGGTCCCAGCACGAGTTGTTCTTTGTCTTCAAGGCGGGAACAGCGCCGCACATCAATAACGTCGAGCTCGGCAAGCACGGCCGCTATCGCACGAACGTCTGGCAGTACGCCGGCGCCAACGCGTTCAGCGCGACCCGCGCCGACGACCTTGCCGCACATCCGACCGTCAAACCGGTCGCGCTCGTGGTCGACGCGATCCTCGATTGCTCTAAGCGCAAGGGCATTGTGCTCGACGCTTTCGCGGGCTCTGGCACGACGCTGGTCGCGGCGCACAAGACCGGCCGCCGCGGCTACGGTATCGAACTAGACCCGCACTATTGCGACGTCATTCTCCGCCGCATGGCCACGGTCGCCAAGCTTGACGCCGTTCTCGTCGCGACGGGCCAGTCGTTTGCGGCCGTCGCCGCCGAACGCGGCGACGCAGGGGAAGTCGACCATAGCGAGGCTCAGGACGCGGCAGCTGTTGCAGCGGAGGCGGCAGAATGAGCACGGAAAAAGTGGGTTCCGAACCGATCGATGACGGCGCAGCGAACGGCGTTGATGGTCGGCGTGCGTCGAAAAAGAAGCTGAAAGTAAAAACGGACTATCAGATCGATATTCGCGCTGCGCTGGAAGACCCCGTTCGCATCAAGCGCGACGGCGGCATCACATCCGTCGATCCGTATGAAGCCATGCTGCGCCAGAGCGTGCGCAAGTCCTTGGTCGACAAATGCGTCACCTCGATGAAGCGGGTGCTCGGCGAAGCCGAGAAGCACAAGCTCATCAAGGAGCCGCCTGAGGCGGCGACGGGCGGCATCTTTATTGTACCGAAAGAGCTGCCCGAAGAACTTCTACGAAAAATCTTCGATGACCCGGATTATGGATCCGGACAGGAAACTTCGATTTTTCCGATCTGGGGGTATGTGCTTTCGGTAGTCAGCTTTGAACGATTTTTGGAGTGCTTCAGTGGAAGAATACAACCGAAATGATGACGAGGCGGTCGGTTATGGCCGACCGCCCAATGCATCGCAGTTCGAGAAGGGCCAGTCCGGCAATCCGGGTGGGCGACCGGCAAAGACGGCCGGACACCGGTCCATTGCGGCCCGGGTGCTCGGCGAGATGCAGCGCCTTTCAGGGCAGCCGAAGGGCGCCCGCGTTCGCTACACGACGCTCGAGGTCATAGTCATGACACTTAAGCAACTCACCGCGACCGGGCACGCTGCTGCGTCGACGCTCTACATGAAATGCGTGATGCGCCACGGCACCCAGCAGGCCTCAGATCAACCGATCGGCTACATCGTCGTTCCATAGGCTTTAACCCGAGAGGAGTGGGAAGCGCGGTATTCGCCGAAGGATGACGCGCCGGGCGATGGGAAAGATATCGACTGAGCGAAGTCGATTCTCGCTGTTACGTCGCTTTGCTACCAACGACCTCGTCAATTCACGACTGGCTTCGTCTGCATTAGCGATCGGCTCGACATTACCAACGCCGGTCAGCGTGGCGGCTTGAACCAGACGAGCGACAATCCCGATTATGCGACTTTAGCAGCTGGCAGTAGGCCCACTTCGAAACCTGATGCGACCAACGAGGCAATGGTAGCTTCGGGCTAGTAGCGGAAATTGCCTGCGCCACAGATCTAGAACGTTCGGGTAGTGGACTGCATATCTTCGCCAGTCTGGGTTCAATTTCAAGCGTCCAGCGTTTCGTCTGGTTTCGTGCTAATCACCTGAATTGGGCCTGCTGTTCCGGCTACTGCTATAAGCCCGATTAAAAGCGAAGCGCAAGTTCGCAAGCGTCCACTATTTCACTGCGCGTTAGCGGTCGCGGCGGCACAGTTCGGCAATCGTGACCTCGCCGCGCAGGCCATCAAGGACGATGCGGATTTTGTCCTCGGCGGAATAGTGCTTGCGGCTGACGCGGCGGATGTCGCGAACGAGCCGCTCCGATGCTGACGGGCTTTCTGGCGATCCAGGCGGGTTGGATTTGGGTCTCATGTCCACTCCTCAGGTGGTTACGATGAGCCCAAAATCCTCCATTCCTCAAGCTGCGCGTTCTGACTCACATGCGTTGATGTCCGACAGATTGACAAGGACAACGGTATACGGCGGTGTCATACGCGGCTTGCTCAGTGATTGTTATGGTGCGCCTCGCGTTACATTCATTACCAGAATGTAAATCGCACAGCGGACTCTATCGTACCCATTATGCCTCAAATTGAACGCCGGCTGTTGGAGAACCGATCATGGTCTAGACCGCTATCGAACTCTGCACCTTGAGCCCCATCGTCACGGTTATCACTTGATCGGTATCGGCGGCCGCTAGCGGCACGGTCACGCTCGCATCATCACGAATTTGCAGCGTTACGCCGTTAAGGGTCGCGGCGATGAGCCCCCGCGAAAGGCCCGACGGGTTTTTCACAACAACATGGTATGCCGTGTTGTCATGGCTGTAGGTCACTTCAAAACCAGGCCAATGCCTTGGTATAGATGGTGAGATGATGAGTACATTGCCTTCCTTTCTCACGCCCAGAACGTGCTCGAGCGCGGCGCGATAAATCCATCCGGCAGCACCCGTGTACCAGGACCACCCACCGCGGCCTCTGTTCTGGGCGGCCGAGTACACATCGGCTGCGACAACATACGGCTCCAACCGGTATCGGCGGCTGCCGGCGTGTGTTGCTGACAGGTTAACCGGATTAATGAGAGACAGAATCTCTCCGGCTCCATCACCATCGCCGAGGTCTGCGAGCGCGATAATGCTCCACGCTGCCGCATGGGTATATTGGCCGCCGTTTTCGCGGATGCCCGGCGGGTATCCTTTGATATAGCCGGGATCGCGTGTGGTCTTGTCAAATGGCGGCGTGAACAGCAAGGCAAGCTTGTCTTCGCGATCGATCAAGCGGTCTTGAACAGATGACATTGCTTGACGGGGGCGTTTGGAATCAGCGGCCATTGTGTTCGAGCGTGAAAGCACGCTCCACGACTGCGCAATGGAATCGATCTGACACTCGTCGCTTGTCGAACTGCCGAGTGGTGTGCCGTCGTCAAAGAAGCCGCGACGGTACCACTGTCCGTCCCAGCCGTGGGTCTCGATCGCCGCCCGAAGCGCTAGTGACGTGCTTGCGCCACACACTTGCGCGTTGCGTTTCTTCGCGCGCATCAGCGTACGGCAGCATGTTGTTGAGGCAAGTAACGATAAACCAGCTCAACCAGACGCTTTCTCCTCTGCCCTCAATGCCAACCCGATTCATGCCGTCGTTCCAATCACCTCCCCTAAACAAGGCGAGCCCATGCTCGCCGACACCGAGACTTCGGTCCAGCGCGCGGGCACAATGTTCGAACAGTGAACCTGACTGATCAGATAGCTCGGGAAGAAAATAGACTTCATGTTCGTGGTCCTTGAGGCGAGGTCCGTCTATGAATGGCACGTCCTGATCGAGGAATGCGGCGTCGCCCGTGGTCTTGACATAGTGCGCAGTGACGTAGGCAAGCCACAAGCAACTGTCGGCAATACGGGTACGAACGCCATGGCCCGATGGCGAGAGCCACCAATGCTGAACATCGCCCTCGGGGAATTGCCGGCCAGCCGCCAACAAAATATGTGCGCGCGTGATGCCGGGGTGCGTCATGGCCATCGACATCACGTCTTGGAGCTGATCGCGGAACCCGTAAGCGCCACCCGCTTGATAGAGACCCGCACGGCCCCAGAGGCGGCACGACAGTGTCTGATAAGGCAACCAACGGTTCATCAGCACGTCGAGGGCGCGGTCCGGCGTTTTTACCTGAACCTTATTGAGCATCTTGTCCCAACCTTCGACCGTGGTGCCGAGCGCCGCTCCAGCATCAACGCGTACATATTTCTCGACCAAGCGCTGCGCCTCATCCTTGTTCACCGCGTCGCCCAGAAGCGCGATGACCTCCGCTTTCCCCGATGAAGGGAGTAGGATCTGGGTCTGGAGTACGGCACACGAGTCGCGTCCCGTGCCAACCGTGGCACGTATCTGGCGCTGAGAAGCAAGGCCAGCAGGATTGTCTAGTGTTCCATTGTGCCCTATGAAATCGGCGCGATCCGCGGTCCAAGCCGAGATGTTTCCGGAGAGCCTGGAAAACGCAACGCGATCAGGGAAAAAGTGGCTCCACGGATTGCGCGCGTAAATTGCACCGTGCGTGCTGTCATACTCGGTCGTGATGTGGGACGCTGTCGCCAGTCGTGACCCTCCGAGCACCCATTCCGTGTAACTTGTAACCGACAGGCGGCGCGGCTTGCCTGATACGTTACGCAGCGTCAGTCTTGAGATTTTGACCGGGTCGTCGCCCGCAAGAAACTGCTCCAGAACGAGTTCAATGCCGCGCGACATATGTTCGAAGCGGCTGTAACCCTGCCCGTGGGCAATGACATACGGCGCAGCGTGGTCCCGGATCGGAGACGCAGTGGGACTCCACAACTCACCCGTGTCCTCGTCGCGGACGTAAAACACTTCACCCGGGCGGTTGATGACCGGATCGTTCGACCAAGGTGTGATCTGACGTTCGCGGCTATTCATGCACCACGTGTAGCCGCCGCCGTCAGCCGCAACCTGAAACCCAAAAGACGGGTTGGCGATGACATTGATCCACGGTGCCGGCGTTGTCTGGCCGCTGTCGAGTATCGTGACGTATTCTCGTCCGCCTTCACGAAAGCCGCCATAGCCGTTGTAAAACTCGAGTTTGCTGGTATCGGTCCGATGCGCTGAGAGTTCCGTAGGCGCTTGGCGGCGCGGCGGTGCCGCGTTGACGAGCGAGCGGGATGTCAAGCGCACAATTTGCTCGGCAAGGGCGCCGCGGCGGGCATGGAATACGGCACGTGCGGCCGCAGGAAGTGCAGTCAAAGTTCGTGGCTCCAGCAAGTCGGAACGCAAAAGGTAGACGGACCCTTTGGAGTTATCGTGTCCGAGGCGATGGCGGCTCGGAACGGTCTGACACAACGTTTCAAGCGCGGTCTGCAAATCCTGCAGGTATGATGCGGGATGACTATTCAAGATCACCAAATCGGCTTCAATTCCCTTGATACGCCAGTATTCGAATGCGTGCAGCAGTTGGCGCACGAGACCAATATCTTCGATTTCGTCAATCCGCACCAGAACGATTGGCAGATCACCCGATATCCCTGCTGGCCATAGGGCGCTAAAGCCGATCGCGCCGTTCTGCAGGACCAGCTCAGAAGCACGCAGCGCCGGCGAAGAATAGACGAGCGCACCGGCGATCTTCTGAAACACCATAGCGTCGTCGGCATCGATACCAAGATGGCGCATCTCCACCAGCCCTTGGGTCCAGGCTAAGGTCGCGCAACGCGTGAATGCAGTTGCGTCTCCGTATTTTTCTATTAGCGGCAGGAGTGCTTCGCGGGTTGCTGCCACCGCAGTCCAGAAAGACAAGCGGACAGTGGCTCCCGGCGGGATTACAACCTGTTGGCGGAGAGCGAAGACCGGATCAAGTACAGCGCCTGTGCTTCCGCTGAGAGGCCGCCCGTTGATAATTGAAATCGGCGAGGCCAGTGTCCTGCCGCGGCCGATAAACTTTGCCCGGTCTGTTTCGAATTCAAGCGTGCCGCCAGCAGCGGCGTCCAATACAACGAACGCGGCCGCGTGAATATTGCGGTCGTCCGGGCCGCGCCGCCGCCGATGCGCGAGGACTGCGCCCAAGTTATGGTCATATTCGGTTTCAACGAACAACTTCGAGAACGCAGGGTGCATGGCGTCCGCATCCGGTGATCCAAGCACGAGTTCCTCGTAACTCGTAACATCGATGATGCGAGGTTTCTTTCCCGTATTGGTGATGCTGGTGCGCCGGCATGTTGCGTCGTCTTCGGGCGACACGATCACATCCAGAACGGTCTTTAGCGTCCCGTCGGTACGAATAAGCTGAACGCGATCTTCTGTGAACAAGGCTTCCGACGTATTGGCTGCTGCACCGGTAGGCTGCGCTCCAGCGGACCAAATTACCCCTGTCTGTGTGTCACGCAGATAGATAAACGACCCGAGGTTGTCGAGGTTTGGATCACCTTGCCAGCGCGTGATGGCCTGGCCATTCCAACGGGTGTACCCGGAGCCAGCCGCCGTCACCAGCACGCTAAGACGCCCATTGGCAAGAAATTGGCAGTCTGGGGTCGGGCCGTTACGCACGGTAACACGCCGCACGGCGGCAAGACTGAGCGCGTCCTCCTCGGGTCGCGCTCGTATGAGCGTGGCCCGTTGCACAGGCTTTGGCACGAGCCTCGGCGCACGCTCTTGAAGCAGTAACTCTGCAGACTGTACGATCGGCGCGGCATGAAATCGGCGCGCAATCGCATTATCGAGAATTGTATTGGCGAGGGCGACGATTGTCATGCCTTGGTGATGCGCCATGTACGCTTTGATCACCTCAAATCTTTGCGAGGGAGCGACGCGGGCCGGCGTATAATCGATGGCCTCGTAAAAGCCGTAAGCGCCGCAACCGCCTATGGCAGACATTCGTTCGTAGTTTTCTGCAGCGGCATTTGGTGCAACCATGCTTGCGAGGCCGGTCGCATATGGCGCAATTACGAGATGCTCACCAAGGCCACGTTTAAGACCGAGTTCTGGAACGCCAAAGCTTGAGTATTGATAGGTAAAATCGAGGTCGCGGGCGTTGTAGGCCGATTCCGATACGCCCCATGGCGTTCCGTTTCTCGCCCCGAAACGCATCTGTTCGCTGACGGCTACTCGAGCGGTGTTGCCAAGCAAACTTTCTGGCGGAGTGAGGGTCACAAGGTCTGGCATCAGATACTCGAACATAGATCCGGACCAGGAGATCAGAGCCGATGTACCGCTGACCGGCAGCAGTGTTCGACCAAGCCGGAACCAGTGCCGGGTTGCGACATCGCCCTTGGCGATGGCCACGAAACTAGCGAGGCGCGCTTCCGACGCCAGCAAATCGTAGCAGCTCTGGTCAATTTTTCCCTCATCGACTGAGTAGCCGATGGACAGCAATTCCCGGTCGCTATCGATGAGAAAGGAAAAGTCCATCGACATGGCTATGTAGTCTGCAGCGTCTGCTACTGCCGTCAGACGGCGGCGCAGGACTCGCAATTCTTCCGTGCTCAGTTGCGCGTAACGCCAGTGGCTGTCAGCCGTCCTTGCCACGGCGCGCGCCCAAAGGCTTGCAGTTGGTGCTGCCTGATCGTGATCGAGAAGTGCAGCCAGATCAAGGGCATTACGGTGAACTTCGCCCCAATCTAATTTGGCTGCTAACGCATCCGCTTCACTGGATGCTGCGACGCTCAACCTATCGCTAAGTCTGTGGAATGCGATCGTGACCTCGGCTCCCTGGGGCGTTGCCGAAAGCGCCGCTGTCAGAATTGCCATGCTGTCGGCAATGCCGTCCCGAGCAGCGTGATTGGGGCCGCTATTCTGCGCCCAGTCCCTGCAGGCACTGGCGACGGCAATCAAATGTCCGGCAAGATTTCCGCTATCAACCGCGGATACATAGCGCGGCTCGAGCACGGCTAAGGTGCGCGTGTCGTACCAATTGTAGAGATGACCTTTGAAGCGTGCCAAGTCACCAGCCGATCTTAACGTCTGCTCCAGACGTTCGGCAGACTCTAAAACAGAAATCCATCCGAAGTCATGGGCACTCACCGTTGAGAGCATGTAAAGGCCGATGTTGGTCGGAGAGGTGCGATGAGCGACAACCGGGCGCGGTTCTTCCTGGAAATTATCTGGAGGAAGGAAGTGATTCTCAGCAGTAACGAATTCCTCAAAATACAGCCATGTCTGCCGGCCAATACACCGGAGCTTGAAACTGTTTTCTGCCGTGAGAACTTCGCGCTGAATGCCAGCTGACCTGAAGCTGACCCACCGCGCGACCGCCGGAGCACTCAGCCAGAGGGACATGACGGGCAATGCTATCATCAGCCCGTCTGATCCCGAGAGCGCGACAAGAACGAGCGCGACGGCACCAACCAGAACGCCGCCCCGCATTCGCTCGTAGTAGGCCGCCGCAGTGGCCGCAGCCAGAGATTTAGACTGAGCGGCGGTCGTCCATTCCAGCAAATGCCTACGGCTCACGAATAGCCGGTACACGGTCCGTAAGGCCGCATCGGCCATGGCATATGCCTTGTCCGCGATGAGCGCGAGATGCAGCGTTGATAACGCGACCGCCAACCTCGCATCGCCGGCGAGAGCGGCGAAGTGGCTTTTTTGAGTCGTGCTACTGTTCCGGCCCGTGAGATTGGCGGCAATCGATAGGAATGTCGGGATACCGATTGAAATAGCGATAAAGGCGGTCCAGATCGCAGCCGCTTGGAACGGAAGATGCCAGCCAATCACAAGTGCGATGACAATCGCGACCGGCGTCAACGAGCGGCGAAGATTATCAATCATTTTCCAGCGCCCAAGGGCACCTATCCGATCACGATCGTCGCGCTCTCTAGTGATGCCAAATTTGGCGCGACCGGTGATGATCCATGGCAAGAGCTGCCAGTCGCCGCGTACCCATCGATGGTCACGCGCACGCGCCACGTCGTAACGGCTTGGAAATTCTTCGATAACTTCAACGTCGGTTGCGAGCCCGGCGCGGGCATAAATCCCCTCGACAAGATCGTGACTCAAAATTGCATTGTCGGGGAACCGGCCTGCCGTTGCCGCCTCGAAGGCATCGACGTCATAAATGCCCTTTCCTGCAAATGATCCCTCACCGAAGAGGTCTTGGTAGACATCTGAAACTGCGCCGGCATAGGGGTCAATACCGCCAGCCGAAGAATATAAGCGTTGGAATAGTGATGCATCTTGATCTGTTGGCAGGCTCGGAGTGACACGAGGTTGCAATAAGGCGTAACCATCGACAATACGTTGTTCAATCGCCGAAAAAACGGGGGCGTTAAGCGGATGCAGCATCTTGCCAACCAGGCGGCGCACGGTGTCACGCGGCAGCCGCGTGTCGGAGTCCAGTGTGACGACATATTGGATCGACTTCGGATATGCGTTGGGATTGATGGCATCAACAATGAATGACGTGCCGGTAGCGCCACGCAAAAGCCTGTTCAATTCATGCAGCTTGCCGCGCTTTCTTTCCCAACCGATCCACTTAGCCTCGCCCGCGCTCCATTGCCGGCGGCGATGGAGAATATAAAAGGTCTCGTGATCCGCTATACTTGACGGGTGAAGCCGATTTAGCCGCTCGATGCCTGCCCTGGCTCGGCTCAGAAGTTCGGAATCGTATTCGGCCGTTTCAGTCTGTGAATCCGTCCAGTCCGACAAGAGCGCATAGAAAACGTTATCCTGGTGTGTCGCAAGGTGATGGATTTCAAGTCTATTGACAAGTTCATCGACACCAACCGCATCGGCAAGCAGTGCCGGAATGACGACGAGTGTGCGCGCATAATCGGGAACACCCCGAGGCAACTTGAGGCCGGGGATAATTTGGGGCTGAACTTCATGTGAGATTGCTTGGTTTACGATCGCTATGGCCAGATCGATTGCTGGAAGAAAACCGGCAATCATGAGAATAGCGAGAATTGAACTCGGGACACCCTGGCCCACGAGAGCAAGAATCGGCAGAGCCAAAATTACAAACGACAGCAAGACCACGCTCGCAATGTAGCCGGTCAATCCGCCCTTTTGAGTTACAGCCGCCGGAATGTCGCGCAGCCGCCGGCGAAAGCCGATTTTTGCTTCAAGGTCGCGAACGCCTTTACCAAGCAGATAGTAGCCAGGCTCACGCGCTTTAGTGTTTGCCGGCGCACTCTCTGCCATTTCAACGGCAGAGAGTGCAATTTCAAGCTCGGGCAATGGCGCACCGCGCGCCAGTCTCTCAATCACATCGCGATATGAGTTGCGTGTCGCGAAATCCATTTCCGAAAATGTCGGGTTGGCAGTCAGTGCAGCATTGACAAGGCTCACGCTCTCGAAAAAATCGGACCAGTTAGCGTCGGGCAGCACCCGCATGCTCCGAATAATGTGCCGAACACTATTGTTGGTTGCGCCAATGCTATGGTGCTCCTGCCGCACGACGTCGTCTGCTGTCAAATTGAGCCGTGCAAGCTGATCACGGAGCCAGTCCCGCGCCGTACCAACGTCGCCCGTTCCGTCTCCCAGCCTGTGAATGAGTTGCACGACGAAAGCGGCCTTGAGTTCCCCGCGTCCATCTACAATCTGGGTGTACTTCAGTTCGGAGCTCATCAGTTCCGAACTTAAGGAAATACGATCCGCGAGGTCATCCGCTTTCTTGCGCTGCTCGCGGCTGGTTACGATGCGGCGCGCTGCGCGTCTCAGGTTTTCCACGAGTACGACACGAAGCGTAAGTGGTAGTGCCCAAAGTTCGCCGATTTTCAGGACATCAATACGCTGGTAGGCATTCACAAAATTATGGAGCAACTCAATGTCAATCCGGCTGTCGGTGTGCGCAACAAACGCCCAGGCGACGCCGAGAATTCTCGGGTATCCCGCGAGAGGTCCTTCAGCCAGTTTTGGAAGCTGCTCGTAGTAGGCCGGAGGCAAATTCTTGCGAACGTCGCGGATCTGCTCTTCGACTACGTGTGAATTGTTGAACAGCCATTCTGCGCCGGGCGTAACCGAGTGGCCCTCCGAAATGGCCTTGGCAATGACCCGATGAGCGGCAAGCAATTCCTGCTCGTTCTCAGCCAACCTGAAGTGCAATCGGAGAACTCGGGGGGGCTGATCAGTGATGCTCTGCGCCCGTGCCAGACTCTCACCATGCTGTTCAAGGCGCTCTCGACCAAATACTTCTGAGCGAATGGGACTTTCACTATCCCAAGGAAGACCAGCCCGTGTCCCAAAGAAGCGCGCCCATACTCCCATTGCAGCGCTATTCCCTATCAAATTATTTCGGATATCAGTGCAGGGTACAGCCCGTGCCGGTGGTTTTAACGCCAGGTGGCTGGATAAGTTCCACCAGGGACAATTTTTTTCGGATTTTGGCGCTCAGCGGTTTCTCAGCAGGTTCAATGCTGGAACTTCCTGCCCGGCCGCGCGTTTAATCCTCTGAGGTAATGCGATCTATGCTATTGGGTAACAATCATGGGAAAACTCACACATTGGGCCGCGACATTTGTTGTCATTGGATTTTTCGCAGCACTGCTGGGTTTCGGTGAAGCGGCGGGCACTGCGGCTCCGGTTGCGCGGGTGCTTTTCTGGTTTTCACTCGCAATAGTAGGTTTGTCGTTAGCGGCAGGTGCGGTGCGGCGGACGTAAATTTACTGCAGCGGCACCTAAACTCTCGGCTCCGAGATGCTCTTGCGGTGTGGACGCAGATGATGAAACGATGAGTGCACACCTGATCGAAGCCAAAAAACGCACAAGTGTCCTGACCGTGGGCGGGGCGATGATCGACACGATCGCAGTCATCGACGATGACTTGATCGAACGCATGAGCATGAATAATGCCGATCGCGCCTATCTGTTGCTGGAAGAGGGCCGCAAAACCGAGGCCTCGATCATTTCAACGCACGCGGGCGGCGGAGCCATTAATTCGGCGGTGTCCTTCGCCCGGCTTGGATTTTCCGTGACGGCACTCGTCAAAGTGGGCAAAGACGCTCGCGCCCAGGCCGTGCGCGACGCCTTGCATGCCGAAGGTGTTTCGCTGACACTGGTCGCAGAGACCGGCGCCGCAGGGACCGGCGCTTCGGTTCTCATTTCAGCTCATGAAAGAAATGCAGCAATATTCACGTTTCGCGGGGCAAATGGCTATCTTGAAACTTCAGACCTAGCACGCGCGGACTTCTCGCAACGCATCGTCTATATCACCGGTCTCAGCAACCAGTCGGCCGGCGTTTTTCCGGACATCGTTGATCGCGCCGCAGCGCAAGGGGCATTTGTTGCCGCAAATCCGGGCATCCGCCAGCTTGCAGCACGCGGCGGCGCTTTTCAGAAAACCCTTTCAAAAATCTCACTTCTGTCTATGAACCGCGAGGAGGCTGCTACTCTTTTACCGCGTCTGATGGAGTGCCATCCGAAGCCGTTGCGAACGTATTCGCCCGCCGTGACGCGGGAATCGATGGATCTCGTCCGGCATGGCCTTTCGGCGTCTGGATTCGAGATGACGCTGGCGCATTTTTGTGAAGCGTTACTCGCCCTTGGACCACAATGTATCCTCGTGACAGATGGAAAACGCGGCGCATACGCGGCTGTCGGTAATGAAATCATCTTCTGCCCGTCACTTGCAACCAAAGTGGTTGGAACCGCAGGAGCCGGTGACGCTTTCACGTCAACGTTTACGGCGATGTATGCCAACGGCATCATGCCGGGTGAAGCTCTGCAATATGCTGCGACGAATGCGAGTTCGGTCGTCGAATTTGCCGACACGCAGTCTGGCCTCCTCGGTTGGACGCCGCTTCTCAACGCGTTGACATTGAGCAAAGACAGACTGCCGTTGTCTCGCTGGAGCGCTGAGTAGCCGTGCTGTTCAGACGCCGCCATGCTAACAAGCCACGTGTTCACTTAACTTCATGCAACACGAGGACGAATGATGTGATAAATTATTCAGGGCCAGTCACGCATAAGAGAAATCCATGACAACGCCGGAGCGCGAGAGGCGTCCGTTGATTCGTCGGCATAGGTGCCTCCGCCGGCGGTCTTGCCGCGTTCAAAAGTTTCCTTGCCAACATGCCCTCCTGACCCTGGAATGGGGTTCGTGCTGGTGCAGCACCTCGCTCCCGACCATAAGAGCTTGCTGGTCGAGTTATTGGGTGCCAATTCGCCATTACCAGTCATCACGGCGGTGGACGGCGTCGCTGTCGCGGAAAATTGCGTCTATGTGATCCCGCCGGACGCGACGCTCACCATCAAGGACGGGGTACTTCGCCTTGAGTCACCGGCGCCCGCGCGTCAGCATCGTCGCCCAATCAATTCCTTTTTTATGTCACTGGCTGAGGATCAGGGCGAGTGTGCCGTGGGAATCATCCTATCGGGTGTCGGCAGCGACGGCTCGCTCGGAATTCGCGCCATCAAGGCGCATGGCGGGCTGACCATGGCCCAGGCCGAATTCGACTCGCACGCCTTGAGCGGAATGCCGCACAGCGCCGCCGCCACCGGCATGGTCGATCACGTGATGGCGGTCGAAGCCATGCCAGATATGCTGATCGGCTATCACGGCCATATGAACGACGTCGCAGAGCGCAAGGATGGCGACGGAATACGCAAGGACATCCGCGACCACCTCGCTGAGATTACCACGCTGTTGCACGCTGGCGTCAAACACGATTTCAGCGGCTACAAGGAAACGACACTTATTCGCCGCTTGCAGCGGCGCATGCAGGTACTTCAACTCGACACCGTCGGACGCCTACATCGAACGCATGAAGGGCAGCCCGGATGAGACTGCGTCGCTGTTTCGCGAGGTCCTGATTGGGGTCACTGAATTTTTCCGCGACCCGGATGCATTCGAGGCACTCAAGACCTCGGCCATCCGGCCGATGCTCGCTGCAAAGCAGCCGGGCGATTCCGTGCGCGTCTGGATTGCGGGCTGTTCGACGGGCGAGGAGGTCTACTCTATCGCCATTCTGTTGAAGGAGGTCTTGAGCGAGCTGAATAATCCTCCAATTCTCGACATAAAGATCTTCGCAACCGACATCGATACCAACGCACTGAGCTTTGCGCGCACCGGGCGATTTCAAAAGACGGCTGCAGGTCTTTCCCCGGAACGCCTGAAGCGCTGGTTTACCCAGGACGGCACTGACATCTGCGCGTTAGCGGAAATCCGTGAAATGTGCGTTTTCTCGGCACACAGCGTCATCAAGGACCCGCCATTTTCTAAGCTCGATCTCATCTCCTGCCGCAACCTGTTCATCTACTTCGACAACGAATTGCAGGGCCGCGTTACGCGAACCTTCCACTTTGCTCTCAAGCCCGGCGGCACATTATTTCTGGGACCTTCGGAAAGCATCGGCCGTTATGGCAATTTTTTCACCGTGCTCGACAAGAAGCATCGCATTCTCAGCCGCCACGATGCCGGACGCAGCATGCCGCCGCCATTTCAACTGCCGGGGGCACTGACGGCGGGCGCGCCGCTTCCGCTTGAGCCCGCCATCTCAACTCTGGCCAACGTCGAGGATCGTATCGACAAGAGTGTCAGGCGCATCATGGAGCAATATGCGCCCGCCTACTTCGTCATCGATCGCAACCACGAAATCCTGCGCTTCTCGGGCAGCGAAGCCCGCCATTACCTTGAGCCGTCACCGGGCGCGGCAAATCTCCAGCTATTCAGCATTCTGCACAAGTCTCTGCGCCCTGCGGTCCGCGCCGCCGTGCAGAGCCGCCGTTGCAGATCGCAAATCCGTTGTGACCGGAAACCTTTCGATCCGCATCGACGGCAAGACCCGCGACCTGACATTAATCGTCGAGCCAATCATCGAGACCGACAGGCAAAGACCGGGGAATTTGCGTGGTGGCGTTTCGCGATGCCGCGCCTGTCACCTCAGGCCGTACACGGTATAACCCCGGCGACGGATACCACCGATCGCGACAACGGCGCTGGAGAACGAACTCATTGCGACCAGGTTTCAGCTCAGGGCCGCGAGCGATGAACTCGAGACCGCCATCGAGGACATGAAGTCAACGACCGAGGAATTCCAGGCCGTCAATGAGGAGCTGCAATCCTCGAATGAGGAACTCGAAACCGCAAAGGAGGAGATGCAGTCTATCAACGAGGAGCTGCAGACGGTCAACAGCGAGTTGTCGAGCAAGAACGATGAGACGATGCGTCTCAACAGCGACCTCAAGAACTTGCTCGAATTCGACGCGCGTCGCCGCCGTATTTCTGGACGACGAACTGCGTATCCGGCATTTCACCCCGGCGCTGACTGATATTTTTCCGGTGCGCGACAGCGATCGCGGCCGGCCCATCACCGATATTGTCAATTTGATCGACTACCAAGACTTGAAACGCGACGTCGACGCTATCTACGCCTCCCAGGAGATCATCGAGCGCGACGTCTCGATGAAAGACTTGAGCGCGACGTATTTGATGCGCATCCGGCCGTATCGCACGGTGACGAACGTGATCGACGGCGTTGTTTTGACGTTTTTCAACATCACCGAGCGCAGCCGCGACGACGATCTCAAAGTGCTGCTTGGCAAGGAGCTGCAGCACCGAACCGCCAACCTTTTTGCGGTCATCTCATCTATCGCTAATCGTACACTTTCGGGCGATCGTTCGATCGAGCAGGCACGAGAGGTGTTCGCCGCACGGCTGATGGCTCTCGCTAAGGCACACGCACTGCTGACAGTAAATCTGGAGGAAGGCGCATCGCTCGAAGACGTCGTGCGCGGCGAACTCGCAAGTTTCTCAGACCGGGTAAAGATTATCGGACCATCCGTCATCCTGACACCCGCCGCGACACAGGGCTTCGCGCTCATCATTCATGAGCTAGCCACCAATGCAGCGAAACACGGCGGACTGGCGAATAATGACGGCAAAATATCAGTTGCGTGGTCGATCGCCGATCAGCCTGCGGCTGCTCCCAGTCTCTTTTTCAAATGGCAAGAGCGCGGAGGGCCGCCGGTCACGCCGCCTTTAAGCCAGGGCTTTGGCTCAAAGTTGCTCCAACGGGCTGTCGATACGGCGTCAAGTCCTGCGACATTCGATTACGCCACCGAAGGACTGACCTACGATCTCAATGTACCGTTGAATTCGATATGTGCCGCGACGTGGCTCGCCGGTCACCTAACCCGCGGTACGACGTGAGGGCTCAACGCATCGTTGCATGGTTTCGTATTAGGACGGAGCGCCACTGCGCCAGATGCGGGGATTGCAGCTAGTTCTAAATATTTAGAGACCTTGGCGAACTCCGCCCGCAACGCCGGCGCACCTGCGTTTATGACTGCGACGTTGTGCGCGGCACCTCAAGAGCAGCCAAGCTTGGAACCATCGCGCTGTCTCGGCGTTGTCAGTACAGGTGCCGGGAAAGCAATCGGTACAACAGGCGCACTTGAAGATCTCGATACCTTGCAGATGCGCCAACTATGCCGCTCGGCAAGCCCCCATCCATAAAATTTCGAAAGGACGATACCATGCGTACGACCAAATCGAAGTTCATGACCGCCGCGGGCTTTGCGCTCGTTGCGTTGATGAGCACTCTCAGCTTCAGCAGCGCCGCATCTGCCGCAGAAGGCATTCGCAAGCACAACGGCGTTTCCGTGAATATCGGCAACACGGCGCGATCCAATCGCGGTATCGGCACTCGGCATGCCAACCGCCGCAATCAACTGCAGCGTCGCAACTTCAGCGGCTATAGCAATTATGACAACAATAACTACCGGCGTCATCATCGCAGAAACCGTGGCCTCGGCTTCGGTGGCATCTCGATCAACCTCGGCAGCATCGATTCCGGCTGCCGCTATTCCTATCGCAAGTGGCAGAACACCGGCAGCCGCTACTGGCGCCGCCAATACTATAATTGCATTGGCTAAACCGCTCTGACGATCACGTCCGGGCACGTTCCACCTCCAATGGAGTCCGGAAACTAAGCCCCCAGCATAAGCTGGGGGCAATACTCAGCGGATGGATCGGCAAAACAAGTGCCGCATCAAAGTTCGTTGAGCGACGCGACTAACGACTGGGCGCCAAGGCGCAATTCATTCAAGCAAATAGGAGTTTATGCAATGTTCAAGCAAACACTCGTGGGCCTCACCATGGCCAGCATCTTCAGCGCCGGCGTGGCTTTTGCGGCCGACGACGCGGTCAAAGTCGAACCAGGCACAGGGCCGACTGATGCCGTTTCAAAACAAGTGCCCGAAATGAAGCCTGCCGCTGGTGCCGCCACGACTGAGAAGGGTGCAACGGCTAATTCTAACGCCGCCGCAGCGCCAGCCGCCTGCACTCAAGCTGAGTTGACGGGAATGATCGCCAAAGCAGGCGCTCTGACCGACAAAGAAAAGCAAAAGATGGCTATGGGTCATTTGGAATTGGCAAAGAAAAGCCTCAACGCCAAGGACATGGACAGCTGTGCCAGGCATATGAAGGAAGCTAATGTCAACCTTGGCACCGTGACCAAGTAACACGCAGCACGAGAGAGGCGTCGTCAAGCATGACGCCTCTCTTTTTCAATGACGTTTTGAGCAGTCGCATCCCGGGTTCATTCCGCAACTTTGCGGAATTCGCCGTTTTCGGAATGGATAGACATGCATGCGGTAAATGAACATCACGTCTGGCATTCTCTACGCAAAACAAATGCGGACATCCTTTGGCCGGACCGCTTCCGGAATCACGGTCAAATCATCAACATAGAGGACGTTGCTGCGATGAAAACAGAGTCAAAACGATTAACAAAGACTGAGGTCGATCAAGCTTTAATTACGCCTGGATCGATATTTGACACGCCGATGGAAGTCGTGAAAGCCCCAGACTTGTCGCAAGCGGAAAAGATAGAGATCTTGAAGCGGTGGGAACTCGACGCGCGAGCGCTGCAACGCGCGACGGATGAAAGTATGAGCGGCGGCGAGCAGCCTCCCCTCGACGCAGTGAACCAAGCACTTGCTGTGCTAGATCCCGGCAACAAGACGCCGGATGGCTTTGGGAATGCGCCAACGAAAATCTGAAAGCGTTACAGGTCGGCGATATTCGAATTGGCGCATGACCACCTGTTGATCTGCCACCCGGGATGTTCTTCCGCCCATTGAGGCAGAAATGGAACAGCTGCCTTGGCGCATTCGATTGCGCTCCGTTGATCCGGCAGCGGCATCTGAAATATGCGGCACGAGCCAGGGTCGGCCAGAAAGCAGGCTGAGACGATGAGAGCAATCACCTGATTTCCCCTTCCTGCTGTGGAGCGCGCTCCACTTGCGGACTGGAATACATGGTCACATAGAACAAAAGTCCAGCAACAACCATGAGCGCGAGAGACCCAATCAAGACGCGCAAATTCATCCGGCGGGATGACCCTTGCCGGGCTTCTGTAGGTGTCAGTTTCTGTGTGAGCTTTGCCATGTTGATCTCCTTCAAGGGTGCAACGCGGCCGCGGTGATAGTAGTTCCATTTCGTCAGTGGATTTCGCAGCACAGGCACGGAGCAAGCCAACCAGAAGTGATGGCAGTGGTGCTTGAATTGCCATCACTTCAGTTGGGAACTTGCTGCGAAGAGCCGATAGCGTTCGCAACGGGAATGAATCAGAGACCTATGTGATACCTCATTGGTGAGAGCCACAACACGGCACGTGTGGAAGGGTATTGATCCTAATGACCCGTTGCATCGGCCGCGCGGCTCGCCTCGAAAAGAAACCAGACGCGGCGCTCTGTCTCGTCCAGGTAGACTTCCAACAAGCTTGCGGTCGCGACGTCGCCCGTATCATCGCAAATCGTGTGGGCTTCGCGCATGGCATGGGCGACCTTCTTATTGTCTGCCATGAGCTCGCGAAGCATATCCAGAGGTTTGACGAAATCCTTGTCGTTGTCCTCGATGGACTGAAGCTGACTGATTTGCCCAATGGATAGCAGCGTTCTGCCGCCAATCTTCCTCACCCGCTCTGCCAAGGGGTCTGTCGCTGCATAAATCTGAGCCGCTTGCTCATCGAGCATAACGTGATAGTCACGGAAATGCGGACCGCTGACGTGCCAGTGAAAGTTCTTAGTCTTCAGATACAGGGCGAAGGCATCGGCCAACAGGCCGTTCAATGCAGCGGTAACGGCCACGGCCCCATCGTTGGGGAGATCGGTGGGCGTTGCCAGCGGGGCCGCCGTCTTTTGCAACGATTTCTTGTCCAGAGTAGCCATTTTGACCTCTTTTCACGGTTTCTGAAGGCGTGCAGGAATGGATTTTGTGGGCGTAACTTTTCTCCGATTGGCGGGGTGTCAACGTGGCTGAATGCCGGAGTAATCGGCCTATTATTAATTTGAAACGCTGGCCTGCGCACAAATGGGCATCGCTAGATGGCGGAAGCATCGCAACGAGACGATCCGCCAAAGCAACCCTTCGGCGGATCATCAGGGGTCGAGGTGAGCTGTCACTTACTCTTCATCACCTGACCGCGGATCTCGCCGTCCTTGTTGGCGGCCGTGTGCACATTGACATACCATTTGCCGGCTAACAGATCAGCTGCTTGCGCGTCAGTCAGAGTTGCTGAACCGGTCATCGGACTGGCTGTGCCAGGTATGGCAACGGCTACGCCGGCATTCTTGGTAGCGTCGGCCGGTCCGTGGAAATGTGCGCCCGTCGCAGCGCCAGTGAGACCAGCGTAAGTCACCGTCCATTCAAGCTTCTTGCTGGCCGTGTCGTATGCTGCTGCAACAGCGCCCGTTCCTGCGCTTTTGTTGGGGGGCACTTCGTTTGCGGCTTTTAAGTCTGCCGCAAACGACAATTTCTCGGCAACCGCCGGCAGGACCATAGACACTAGTCCGGCAAGTGCAATTCCGGCCATTCCGGCGCGGACATAATTTTTGTTCATGAGATTTGTCTCCTAATTGGCCCCGGCATTTGAGGCCTCACCCGGGTACGATTTGGCACCGGGGCCCGTCAGTAATTGACGATATGAATGCTCAAACGCATCAAAGAGCGTTGGGGTTCCGTTCTTGCGAGAAACATCGTTGCGTGCCGTAGCTGGCGAAGCAGACCACTTGGTAGAAATAGGCCACATCCATGGCGGGAACAAAAGGCGGCTCCTGCGGTTATTGGAACGTAAGTAGCAAACGTTCTTCGAGTGTAACCGAACATGTCAGCGCGGCTTCCAATACTGATGGCGGTTACAGCGAGCATTGCCGTGGTGGCACTTGTCGTTGTTTACGCCATCGTCAATTGACGGTCCGTCTTCGTAATTTGCGGCAGGCGCCGGAACTTTTCCTTGCCGATTGCGTTGGGCGACTGGGTGTCGGGAGGTCTAGAGATTTCCTGATGGCTGGCGTGCGGTGACTCCATGTGGTGTCGTGCGTCCAAAGTCAGCCGCGCGGCCAAACGGAGATTAGAACCGTGCAAACACCTCCTGTGGTTCTTCGATCGCAATCCATCGGGCCGGCGCCGACGATAGAAACAGTCGCATCGGCCCTAGTAATTGGCGCTCTGGTCGTTTCATTCCTGCATTTTGGGCGCGATATCTTGGTGCCGCTTGCTCTCGCGTCCCTGCTGAGTTTTGTCTTGTGGCCCGTGATTCAGCTGCTGCGTAAAGCCCGGGTTGGACGCGTTTTGTCGGTTCTTGCAGCGGTCGCGTTGACGATCTCCGGCCTTATCGGTCTTGGCGTCGTCATGACAGGCCAAGTGTCGGACCTTGCGGGAGACTTGCCGCGATATGAAGCCAATTTGCGCGACAAAGTGCGAGCGCTGAAAGGGGCATCGTCGCCGTCGCGCGCCATGGAGAAAGCTGCGGACACGATCCAAGGGCTGCAAGACGAACTCAAAAAAGGCGACAATACTGCAGACTCTATAGGCGTACCGCCACAGGCCGGCTCCCAGGCCAACTCATTGCGCCGCGGGGCCGCTATACCGGCAGGGAATCCGGCCAATCCAGTTATTGTTGAACTACAAGAACAATCCCCCTCCGTGCTCCAGTCATATCAGGACCTCATCAAGCCGTTCTTGTCGCCGCTGACCACAACCGCGCTCGTAGTTCTATTCTTGATATTCATTCTGATGCAGCGTGAAGATTTGCGTGACCGCCTGTTAAGACTGGCGGGCGCCGCTGATCTGCAACGATCCACGCTAGCGATGAACGACGCCGCCGATAGGCTAAGCCGGCTCTTTCTGACTCAGCTGGCATTAAATTCTGCCTTCGGCATCGTGATCGGGCTTGGCCTCGCTCTGATTGGCGTTCCCAATCCGGTGCTGTGGGGCATGCTCGCCGCGCTGATGCGGTTCGTACCCTACGTCGGATCGGTCGTTGCCGCGATTTTTCCTATCACCCTTGCTGCCGCCGTCGATCCGAGCTGGTCCATGGTGCTTGCGACGGCCGCCATGTTTCTTGTAGCGGAAGTGCTTGCCGGCCATTTCTTGGAGCCAATGCTTTATGGTCAAAATACCGGGCTATCGCCCGTGGCTATCGTGATCTCGGCTTTGTTTTGGACGCTGCTATGGGGGCCTGTCGGATTATTATTATCGACGCCACTGACAGTGTGCCTTGTCGTTCTTGGCAAGCATATCCCTGCACTTGAATTTCTAGCCGTTGTGTTGGGAGACGAGCCAGCTCTGGCCCCAGAACAGCGCCTTTATCAGCGCTTGCTCTCGGGCGACGCCGGTGAAGCGTCGGCCTTGGCAGAAGAGGAACTTAAGAGCCCGGGTCTGACAAAATATTACGACGCAATAGCAATGAAGGCGTTGACCTTGGCGCATCTCGATGCAGCGCGGGGCCGGCTTCCCCGTGACGCGCAAGACGAGTTGCTAGCCACTGTACACGACGTAACGGCCGATCTCGCGGACTACTCCTTGCAACCAGTGCCAGCCGCGCCAGAAAGCGATGTGCAGGACAGCACGCCGGCCCTCAGCACGTCCAAGTCAATGGGCACTTCCCCAAATCATGTGCCAACAGGTTTGCCGGTGCTGTGTCTTGCAACACGGACCGCACTCGACGAGGCTGCGGCGCATTTGCTCTCTCAATTGTTGACCAAACGCGGATTAGCCGCTGACGTCATTGGACGGGCGACGACTGCGCAATTGATGAGAGACCGGCTTCCGACCGGAGGTGCGATCATCTGTCTGTCATACTTCGGAACAGACAATCCATTCCACGTGAGATTTCTCATTCGCAGGTTAAAGCGGCTATCCCCGGAGACGCAGGATCGTGGCTGGATTTTGGATGTTAGGAGATGATCCGGCCAAAGTTCTAGAATGGCAGACGAGTGCTGGCGCTGATTTTGCAACAGCTTCGTTGGCCCAAGCCGCTGAACTCTGCACGGCAGCGGCAACACGGGGCGATGTAGTTGAAGCCGGGACAGGCGGCGTACAATTTTCTCGTCCAGTCACGCACGTCGCATAACATTCAATGCCTGATGGTGGTGGGACCCAGTGGTTAGCAATTGGTCAGCGGAATAACTCGCTCCGGTGCTTGCAAAAAAACACGTCGCAACCACTGCCGCGACGTGTTTCAAATTTATCCAGCAGGGCGAGCTGCGTTAAAGCTTTTTGTTCAAATAGTCAGCCGCTTTATTGGCGGTCTCTTTCGCCTTTTCCTTGACGGCGCCCACGGCGCGCTGACCTTCGCCCTTGATCTCTTGCACTTTGCCCTCAACCTGAAGCTTGTCGGATCCGACGACTTTTCCAACGCCCTGCTTGATGTTGCCAACGGCCTTATTGGCCAGGCCGGCGATTTTGTCTTTGGTGCTGCCCATAATTAACTCCATCCATATTGACTGCGGGCCCCTGCGCTTGGGCGCAAGATAATCAAGCTCTGCCGTCAATTCTGAGAACGCCTCGAAGCAGGATTCGTTCCGCGATGGAATTGAGATCGGGCACCGAAAGGACATCGGCATATTTCCGGATTAAAATTGCGCCGTGTCCCCGGGCGCCTGCTCGACACGCCTCAATACGACGTCATGAAAGTGTGGCTGCGACTGGGGAGGGGGATCGCCAGTCGCAGCCTACCGCAAGATGTCATGATGCGCCGGGGGTAAGCGCGATCAACGAGTATATTCTCTTGCGGCGTTCTTGTGTCGTGTGTCGTGGACTTTTTTTCCGCCGGCTAAGCCAATTTTCAGGCTATGACCGCACATATCGATACAAAGCTCAGAGTTGCGAAAAAGGCGAGAAAAATCATGTAAAGCTCATGCGTCCTCTCATCGTCCATGGCTTCGCGTGCGCCTTCTGAGGCGTCATTGTGCGGTTCCAAATTTGAATAGCAACGCGGAGCCGGTCTGGGCGTCGGATTAAGCTCCGAACCTGTAGACCTTGCGATCGAATGATGCTGTTTCACGATCTTGAGCCTCCTTGGTACGGCCAAAGCTGTAAGCTGCCAATTCAACGGTTTGCGGCTCAGAAGGTTCCCACAGTCCTCCAATGCAGCATGTCGCACCCTGGATTGCCGCTTTTTCAGGTTGCGGCCACTGACTGAGAGAAATTGATAACTAAATAGGTTGCAGTCAGTTACAATGATCATCAGAAAATTCGAGAGAAATTTGGAACGTGACCGCGCTCTGCAAAGTTTCACTTAGCTCAGTACTTTGACGGCGCACGGCATACTCCGCCGGTGGCAGAACGCGCCGCTGCCTTCCGCGGTTTTCATCTTGAGGTCTTGTGCCAAAAACAGTCCCAAAAGTCGTTGAGACCAGCACATGGCAAGAAGGAATCGTTCCGGTTGCCCTCGTTATCGGCTGGGCCGGCATAACGGCAATTCTTTCATTCCTTTTTTTTCAGGCAATGGAAGATACGCGGATGCGGGTCAGGGCGACCCACGATGTCCTGATCTCACTCAAGGACTTTTTAACCAGCACGGTCGACGCCGAGACAGGTCAGCGAGGCTATCTCCTCACGCAGAACGACAGTTACCTGGCGCCCTACAACGATGGCTTAGAGAAGGCCCAAGTCCACCTTCGCCGCTTGGAAGATCTGGAAGGGCGCGGTTCGGAGCAATTGCCGCGGCTAACAGAGTTGCGCAATCTCTGGGAGGAAAAGTCCCAAGAGCTGACGTTGAAGATCAAGATTGCAAAAGAAATCGATATTGAAACCGCGCGCGCTGCAGTCGGCAATAGTCGCGGGAAACTTGTCATGGATCGAATTCGGAACGTCGTTTCTGAAATTGAAGCCAACACGATGGCGACGCGAGCCGAAGCAATTGCCGCGCAGAATACCTTCGTTCGCAGGTTGTTTGCGTACACTCAGCTCACGACCATCGCGGGTTTTGTGGCACTTTTATATTTATTGGCTCAAGCTCGTAGCGTCGCGGCCCAGCTCCGGATTGAGGTTGCAAACAGGCATTCTGCCGACGAGTTGGCCCAGGAACGGGCCGAGCAGGCCTTGCGTATGCGTGTAATGAACCGCGAACTGGTTCATCGCACAAAAAATCTCATAAGCGTCGTGCAGGCGATTGTGCGCAACCAAGAAAAGAGCTCACCAGAAATCGATCGTTTCGTGGCTGGCTTGTCTAGCCGCCTCATTTCGCTGGGCTCCACTTTAGATATTCTGGTGCGCGAGAATTGGAGTGAAGTGAGACTCGAAGATCTGATCTCTGGACAGTTGGGCCATTTTTCGGAGGACATTACCCGCCGCATCGCCGTTGCCCCAGGTCCGCCCATAAAATTCACGGCCTCGGAAGCCCAGATGCTCGGATTAGCGTTGCACGAACTTGGCACCAACGCAGCAAAGTACGGCGCTCTTTCCGTTACCGGGGGGCGCGTGGATATCAGTTGGAGAGAAGAATATGCCGAAGAGGGCGGGGTGAATGCGTTAATTTGGAGAGAAGAAGATGGTCCCCCCGTCAAACCTCCGGCCCGGCGCGGGTTCGGCAGCCGCATTACGGAATCACTCGTGGCTAGGTCGGTTGGCGGCACCGCGGTTATCGACTACCGTCCCAGCGGGCTCACCTGGACCCTCACTTTTCCGCGTGACCGCCACACGGAGTCAGACAACGATGAGGCTTCAGAGGCAACCCCGCCCATTTCAAACTAGCCTCAGCGAATGTGGGGCAACTTTCGATAACAAGAGACTAACACGCTATTGAGAGTCGACTCTCAATTCATGCTTTGAGTCGTCGCCAAGTGCAGCATTTTCGATTAAATGCGCCCGAGCAGCGCGAGCACCAGCAAGATCAAAAGCACCGTACCCAACGCGCCAGATGGGCCATAGCCCCAGGACCGGCTGTGGGGCCATGTCGGCATGGCTCCGATCAGCATCAATACAATAATCACTAATAGTATCGTTGAGACCGTCATCTTTTTTCCCCGAGGTTAGCCGTTGGCCTTCAAATGACTTGAAAAACATTGAGTAAGACAATGACCGTGATCGGCACACCGATCATCCAAAGTACCGCTGATCTCATGACACGTCTCCTTGCTTGCGGAGCTGAAACGCCCGCCAGAGAAAAGAGTTCCACCTCGCCGTTCACCTGCCGCTTGCAACGGTGCCGCCCGACGACCGGCCGTACAGCGCAGTCAGCTTTTGATGCCATTCATGGCGCAAAAATATGGAACAAAAATCTGTTCCTGGCGTTACTGCTCCAGTGGTTGGCAATGTGTCGAACACTCACGGAGTGACCGTCATGCTGAACTGGGTCCTGACTTTTCTCGTCGTCGCATTGGTCGCGGCGGCTTTCGGTTTTGGCGGCATCGCCGGCAGCGCCGTCGAAATTGCCAAAATGATCTTCTACGTCGCGATCGTTTTGTTTGTGGTTTCTGCCGTTATGCATCTGGCAAACGGGAGAACCCCGCCACTTCCATAAGGCCTTGGCATAAGGCCTTGGAATGACCGGCCCCCAAATCGGCAGGGCCGGGACACGCTGAAAGACATCGCCGGCCACGTCTCCAATAATCATCGCGTGGCCGGCGGTTCAGAAACGGTCCTCGGCAATTTTTCAGATATTTCGAGCGGGTTTGGATGGCGCGGCTTAGACTTCCAACGCCGGCTCTCAGGCCTCGGGTTCAAGCCGTGCGGACGTGCCCGACGCTGTGGGAGAGAATAGATTCGGTAGCCGCATCCGGGCCAAACTCTTCGGCAGATGCGATACCCATAATTTCGCTGAGCTTGGCACGAGCCCGATTAACGCGGCTCTTGATCGTGCCGACGGCGCAACCTGCAATCGCTGCTGCCTCTTCGTATGACAGCCCAGCGGCACAGACCAGGATCAGAGCTTCGCGCTGATCATCTGGTAGGCGCTTCATGGCGTCTTGCAGCTCGCACATGTCCATGTGTCCGTACTGCTCGGGATGAACTGCAATGCGCGCGGCGTGAAAGCCATCCGCATCTTCGACTTCCCGCTTTAGCCGGCGGCGCTCTGAGAAATAGGTGTTGCGCAAAATCGTGAACAGCCAAGCCTTCAAGTTCGTGTCTTCCTTGAAAGAACCTATGTGCTTGAATGCTTTGAACATGGTCTCTTGCACAAGATCATCGGCGCGCTCAAGATTGCCGCAGAGCGAGACGGCAAAAGCCCGCAAATTCGGAATTGCTGCAATGAACTCTTGCTTGAGCTTATCAGTACTCACTTGTTTTTCTCCTGCACTTCAAGCTTGTTGAGCAGGTCAAGGAATTTGTCGGGAACCGGCGCTTTGGCGACTTCGTCATACATGGCCTTTAGAGTCTGACCGATTTTTGCCTGCAATCGCGCGTCAAGCCCCGCGCCATCGGCCGCCTCAGATCCAGTTTGCCGCGGCATCATCTCACTTCTCTCCATATCCGCCTCGCCCTCGCGCGGCTTATTATCGTCACGATTTCGAAATGAGCGGCCGGGACGAATCTGGCTGCTTCCTTGACGTCATGTAGATCCCCTTTAGGCATAAACGCGTTTCGATTAACCTCACCCCCACAACCCCGGGGTCTGTTGAATTGAGTATAGGAAACTCCGGAAGCGAAAAATAGTTCCAACTTAGATGGAACTAGTTTCTTAATGACACGTTCCCATTACAGGGAACCACCGGACACACTGGCCCCCGGCTGCGTTGAATTTGGAGGAGGTATCGGATGTCTCTCGCAACAGAAATTGCCCCACACCTGCCGTATCTGCGCCGCTTCGCGCGATCAATGTGCGGTAACCAAGACAGCGGCGACGCCTACGTCGTGCATGCCCTGGAAGCAATTATTGCCGATCCTTCAAGTTTTCCGACAGATCTCCACCCAAAGATCGGGATTTATAGAACGTTCGTCCGCGTCTGGAACTCAATCCATGTCAACACCCTCAAAGACGAGCCGCTTGCCGGGGACGTTCCGGCGCTTTCGGATCGCCGCCTTGAAGCTATAACGCCGCGTCCCCGCCAAGCGTTCCTATTGGTTGCCGTCGAAGGCTTCCGGCCCGAGGAAGCCGCGGCAATCCTCGACTGTACCGTCCTGGAATTGACGGGTTTGATCGACGAAGCCGGCAGGGAAATTGCGGCTCAAGTGGCCACCGATATTCTCATCATTGAGGACGAACCGATCATCGCCATGGATCTTGAAGTCTTAGTGGAGGGATTGGGGCACCGGGTTTGTCATGTGGCACGCACTCATAGAGAAGCATTGACCGCGGTGCGCAAATCACGTCCGGGCATGATTTTAGCCGACATTCAGCTTGCCGATGGCAGTTCCGGTCTAGAGGCTGTGAATGAAATTCTCACGTCGTTTGAAATTCCGGTGATCTTCATCACGGCCTATCCCGAGAGGTTGCTGACAGGCACGCGCCCTGAGCCGACGTTCTTAATTGCTAAGCCGTTCCAGCCCGACACCGTCAAGGCGACCATCAGTCAAGCACTGTTCTTCGATACCAAAGCAGGCTTGAAGGACGAAAAAAAGGGCAAGGTCGCCTGAGTTGACGTCTCCAAACTTTGAATTTTTGAATTGTAGGGAGAAGGCACCAGGTGCCTCCTCCCATTATTCTTGGGCGTACCCGTTTACGAAGCTGACGTGTAGTACTTAAAGGCGGGAGCGGCCTGCAGCGCTTCCTTGGTGCTTTCAACCATGGCCGTTACCTTGCTATCTTTGTCGCGTGTCATCTTCACGGATGCAAAAGGAATGGCAACATTTTTCTCGCCAATTCCGAGGAAGCCGCCGACGCCGACGATGGCATGTGTGACCGCACCGGTGGAATCGATGATGAGATCGTTAATGTCACCGATTTTCTCGGCCTTCGAATTGTAGACATTGAGGCCGACAATCTTCGATGAGCGCCAATCGCTGGCAGACTGCATGGTTGCGTACGATCCAGTTGCAGCGGGCGTAACGGCCGCCGGCGCTTCTGTGACTGTTGCGGCACTGTTCTTCTCAACTGCTGTTTCTTCCGCGTTGGCGGCAATGGCGCCAGCGAGGGTCAGGGCGGCGATGCTCACGCCAGTTAGAAATGAGTGCTTCATTGTTCAGTACTCCAGGATATGTTTTCAAAAGCGAAAAACTGAAGCTTTGGGTGTCAAAGCTCTAGTTGGGAAACGTCGTGCTGGTTGGGATTGTTCCATAACCCAACGATGCCATTCCATGGATGCATTGCCGCCTGAAACCAGACCGGAACCAAAGCGCTTGGCGCACGTTCTATTGGAGGCTGAAACCGGAAGCCCGCTCACGATGAAAGAGAAACGCAAAGCCATTTTCTATTTTCGCTTAGCCATGGCCGTGGCAGCTCTTTTCTTGCCACTGCTTTCGCTGGCGTTGCTGGGCTCCCTGTGGCTTTGGCAGAATGGATACGTTCTCTACTGGGCACTCGCTGCGTGTTCCATGACCCTTGTGACTTACGCCTTTGAAAGATGGGTCTTTCGTGTCGATTTGCCCGAGACAGCACCCGTCGACAAAGTGCAATCCGGCGAGGCTGGTGATCCCGGCTGGTCGGCAAGAGAGGCAGCAGCCTGGAGTGCCATTGTAGAACTCTCGAACAAAGTACGGCCTCTCGAGATTGCGAGTCGTGACGAGGTCTTCGATTTGGGTTTACGCTCCATCGAAACGGTCGCGCGCTCAATGCACCCAGGTGAGGAACACGCACTCTGGAAATTTACGCTTCCGGAAGCTTTTGCCCTGATTGAACGGGTCAGCGCGCAACTCAGTGCGTTTGTTAGCGATAGCATCCCCCTAGGCGACCGTATGACGGTCGGGCAATTCTTGCGCCTGTACCGATGGCGTTCGGCCATAAACGTCGCCGAACAGGTTTATGATTTGTGGCGCATTGTCCGATTGATGAATCCGGCGGCGGCGGCCACGCAGGAAATCCGCGAGCAACTGACGCGGCGGGCATATGATTGGGGACGCGAGGAACTCGCCAAACGCCTAGTGCAGGCATATGTCCGGGAAGTAGGGCGCGCGGCGATTGATCTCTATAGCGGGCGCATGCGGTTACCTAAGGGTGGTAGGTTGCTGGAGGTCACGGCACGCGATGGCGTCAGCGCGGGCGGCGCTGCAGAAGGCCCCACTCGCATTCTCGTTGCCGGACCACCGGGTAGTGGCAAGTCAAGCCTCATCCGCGCGCTTCTGGATGACCGGTCTGCCTCCGGTGGCAGCACCTCATCCGCAAGCGCTCCCATTCTTTACGTGGGCCCAACCGGCGGCGAGGAGACTGTGTTAATTGACAGTCCCGGGTTCAGCGCAGCCAAAAAAGGTTCTACGCTCTTGCTGGACGCTGTTGGTCAAAGCGATTTAATCATTTGGGTGACCTCGGCCATGCATCACGAGCGACGATGCGGAACTGCGTATCCTTGAACAGATCCGGCGGCAGGCTTCGCGCCGCGTCGATCGCAAGGCGCAACCGATCGTGTGCGTTTTGAGCCATATTGATGTATTGCAGAGCAGTGCGGCCGCCCCCTCGCTCGGCGATTTGAACGACACCTCCAATGCAGTGGTTGCAGCACTCAAAGACGCAATTCTGGCGGCTTCCAGGGAATTGAATTTTGCAGAGCGCGAGATTATTCCTGTGTCATTGCGCGCGGGCGCGTTCCACAACATCGACACTGTCCGGCAGCGGATTTTTGAACTTCTTCCCGAAGCCAACAGCGCGCGGCTGTTGCGCCTCGTCGAGGCAGCCGAGCCTAAACTCAAGTGGGGCCGGCTGTGGTCGCAGGTCGTGAACGCAGGCCGCGCATTGAGAAGTGGCGCCAAGTGAAAACTTAACGACGAAATTCCTTCGCCGCTCCAAATCCCAACATGAACGCTGTAGCCATCACCTTTAGCGGACCAAAGTAGTCGATGGCTTCCGCCGCCTCGACGTTTACGGCGTCGATGGTTTCGGTCACTGGGTTGGTCTCCTTGGATTTAGCTATTGCGCGCTGGCGCTGCAGGAACTGGAGTGCGCTTGGAAGCACGAAGCAGACCATGGCCACAACCAAACAAGCCGTGGCAATAAGCATTGCGGTCTGCACGGGCCCATAGATTGGTTCGATGGTCCAAAAGGCCGCCAAGACAACAAAGATGAGCCCGAACAACAAGACAATGCTACCGGCTGCCAACCAGGCAGCACGGCGCGAAATATTTTCAACTGCGCCATTCGTTGCCCGGCTTGCTGCATAGGCTACAACTTCGCTTATCATGGCGTCCCCGTTTGGTTTGTATCATAAATCGATTCAGCGGCGCGCGAGAACCGCCAATAGGAACCCAATGCCACCAGCGATGCTGGCCGCAGCAAGAGGATTGCGCCGAATGGCAAATTTCGACTTTGTCGAAGTTTTCGACCGCTGCGTGCTTCACGCTCGCAACCGTCTCGCCCGCTCTCTCGCCGGCGTCGCCGACGGCCCTTGACACATCAGCACCCACTCGGGAGGCCGCGACTTTAACGTCTGAATCCGTCATCGAATAAGTCATGGAACATTCTCCTCGTTCATAGATGTGAGAGCACTCTCAACGCGTGACAACCAAACCGACCAGAAAGCCGACACCCGCCGCAATGAGTGCTGCCTGTGTCGGGTTCTTCCGGATCGACTTTTCGATATCGCCAAGCCTCTGTTTTGCTTGGTCCTGAGCGCCTTCAACCGCCGAACCCATGTGCTCTGTTGCAAGTTTTTTCACGGAGTCCGCGAGGTTTGCGATATCGCCCTTTAATGCGTCGTAACTGTCGGCAGGGCCTAGCGCGGAACTCCGTTAGGACGCCGGTCCAGGGTTACTAAGACTTGGGTTGGCCATGGCGATTGGTCTCCGTAAGGGGTGAATTATGCTGTGTATGTATTTTCAAACGCGCCATTGATCGTTTGGTTCCTTGAGCACCAGACAAACAACAGGCACCAGACAAACCACGTATGAGGTGGGAACCCGAAATGACCTGACGCGTTCCTAGGGACACAGAACCTCATATGTACCAATCTGCGAGCAGCGATCGGACTGCGCCGCCGCGATGGCCAAAAGCGACTGAACTCTCCAGGAAGGTGGGACTAAAATGAATTTTTCCAATTCGCCGCTTGCCACACCACTGCTGCGCGGCTCCAGTGCCAGCGACACAATGCCGATCGATGCCGCCCGCCTTTCTGAGCTGCGTCATGAGCTGACGAGCTTGGCGCAAACCGTTGCCGGCATCACCGCGACGCGAGTTGCGGAAGTCGAGCGGCTCGCTGCCAGCGGCGCAGAAAATCTCCGCACCAATATTGAAGCGCGGCCTTGGGCATCGTTGGGAGCCGCTGCCGCGGCCGGAGCCCTACTTGCCGTGGCTATAATGCCTAAGAGGACTGGGCACTTTCGCTACAACGACGCTACGACCTATAACGCTGAAAATATAGCAGCCGCTGTTCGACGTGCCGTTGCGCATGGCGTCGATTCGCAACCCATAACTTCGCGGCTTGAACGTGTGGTCGAAGCGATCAGCAGGATCGATGCGTCGGCCGTCACAACGTCGCCGGCCTACGACACGATCAAATCATGGCTGCACACATTCACGAACAGCCTGGGCAAAAGCTGATCAATGCAGCTTCGATTGCATTATGGCGAGCGGCATCCAGAACCTGCAACCGCGGTAGCTTGTGAAATGAACGATGCGATCAGGAACTTTTCGATTGTAACGGCGTTTTCCGTTGGCGCTGTGCCAGCGCCGCCAGCCCAATTGTTACAGGAGTATTGAAGATGAATTGGGATACCGTTGAAGGCAATTGGAAGCAGCTCAAAGGCAAGGTAAAAGAGCAGTGGGGCAATCTCGCCGATGACGAGATCGACAAGATCAACGGCAGCCGCGAGCAGCTTGAAGGTAAGATTCAGGCCTCTTATGGCTACGGCAAGGACGAAGCCAAGAAGGCCGTCGATGAATGGTTCGCCAGAATGTAAGTTCAGACTATAATGTCTGAGTGCGCGCCCGGTCTTTCGCCGGGCGCACACTTCCTTTTCCATGACGCGCTTAGTCGTCTTGGCACAATTCAATTATGCTCAATTTCCAGATCTCACTGATAGCGGCGCACTTTGAGGCGTTCCAAACTGGACAATTTTGCAAACCAGTTCGCGTAGATAGCAAGAAATGACTCGTCCGATCACCCCGTTCACGGTGCCTGCACGTTATTGCAGGGTGCAAACGTTGACGTCGATTGATGTGTGCATTGACGAGCCTACAAAACAGCCTCGTCACATATTTCGATCAGTGAGCTGCGGGGCACTAGCCAGATCATTTACACATGCGAAGTTGGCCGAGCTGCGGGCCGGCACAGGGCCGGATGGTTCTTCTGCTTTGCGCATCAGCAGTCAAAGCACACGGCTTCAATCGCGTCGCCATTCTGTCTGTTCTGGGTCAATTTTCTCCGTGCGCTCAACGTCCGCAACGCGGCCGGTCCACCCCAGATAGCAGAAACTCATTGCAATTCGCAATCAATCGACAGCAGAACCTTCAAGGGGCGATTGAGTGGCCCCAAATTTGAAAGTTGCCAATCTTCTCAGGCGAATTAAGCCGCACCTTTTCGGTCGAGCGGCAGTGAAATCACCTCCGCACTCGACTGCACCCCCAGCGCCGTTGCAATCGGCCCAACGACGCGATCAGCGGCGCGGCGGGCGGGATCTTGCTGCATATGGGCGTAGATGCTTGTCGAATGCTGATTGGCATGACCAAGAAGCGCGCCGGTCATGGCAAGCGTTTCCCCGGTTGAGACGGCGGCCGAGCCAATCGTATGCCGTAACGTGTGCGGTGTGACGCCTGGCAGCTTGGCGAGCTTCACGGTCTTGACCCAATGGCGTTTAGTGCCTTGATAAAAGCTCTCGCGATCTTCGGACGGGAAAACGAAATCGCATCCTTCGACGCGCGCTTGCGCTTTCAGTATGGCAATTGCGGCGTGTGCCAATGGGCGAACGGATCGGCCAGTTTTGCTATCCGCAAGGATTAGGCACGCCTGTTCGAAGTCGATTTCCTGCCACTTGAGCGCGGCGATTTCATCGCGACGGCACCCCGTCAGCGCCCACAGCCGCATGATGGCAACCGCTTTAGCGTTTGCACCGTCCACCTCTAGCGCCGTCAATGCAGCGCCCAATTGTTTGATTTCTTCCAACGTTAGGAACCGCGTGCGGCGCTTATCTGGTGCCTTCTTCACGGCTGAACACGGATTGGCAGTAGCCAGCTCTTGGCGTATGGCAAACGTAAAGAGCGATGACAAATCTCTAACCGCGCGAGTTGCAGCGCCCGCACCTCCCCTAACCAGAACCCGAGAGCGCGCGCCTTTTTTTTCATCTTTGGCCGTCTTACCCGCCTTAACGTCCCGCATCATCTGCTCAACATCGCCGACCCGGACTTCGCTGATTTTCTTCCGGCCAATCAGCGGCACTATGTGGTGATCAATGCGTGCAAGCATGTAGCGGCGATTGCGCTCTTTAAGATGATCGGTGCCGTCCTTGGCGAATTGTGTCACCAATTCCGCAATGGTCATTTCGCGGCGCTTCGAATGACGCTTGCCTGCCGGATCATTACCTTGCGCAGCCGCGAGCAAAATCGCGCGCGCATCAAGCCGCGCCTCGTCAACCGTCATCACGCCATAGCGGCCAACCGTGAAGCGCCGCGATTGTCCCGTTCGCCCGCCGCCCGCGCGATACTGTGCAACGAACGTCTTCGCGCCGCCGGGCCGGACACGCAATCCGAAGCCCGCAAGCTCGCTATCCCAGAGGAAGCAATCGCGCGCGCTCGGAGCCGTGCAGTCGATCAAGCGCTTGGTCAGTTTTTGGGTTGCCATGGTCCGCTCCGTTGCGTCTGCTCGGTGCCCGGCTGGGAAGCACCTGGGAAGCACCAGAACGGAAGTTGACGGAAGCCCCCGGCAATGGTCAAGGTGCCCGAGTTCATGTTTTTCAAGGCCTTAGGAAGCTTAGCGCAACCAGCGGAAACCCCAGAAAACCGTGCGACTAAGCTTCACACGCGTGGGGTCATAGGTTCAATCCCTATACCGCCCACCATTTTTTCCGGTAATAACCAGATAAGTAGCGCCCTTCCGCAACGTAGTTGTGGCCCGCGCGTGACCGGGTTGCCAGCAATTGCCTGGGCACTTGGATGTACGCGCACGACCTAGACCACTGCTCCCCACTCCGCCGCAGTATATTCACGACATGAGCGACCCGGTCCTGGACGGGCCATGACCAATGGTGATCGCTTGCTTATTGCATTCCGCTCTACGCCCGCGGTCACGCAGACTCTGCTGATCCGCCTAGTCGATCATGCAGTGAATTTTTCGAGCGCACGATAGACGGTATTTCGTGAAATGCCGAGACGGCGCGCGGTTTCGCTGACGTTGCCGTGCGTTTCCCCATAGGCGGCGAGAATGCGCGCCTTCTGCATTTTCCAGAGGTCGGGCTCGCTGGCAATTGCTTCGGACTTCACTTCTGCTATTGGCGGCGCGGGCGGCACTTCGGCAAGTTCAATTCTGTTGTCTTTAGCCGTCAAGCTCAGCCGCAATAGCATGTTGCGCAGTTCGCGGATATTGCCTGGCCAGCGACGGGCGGCGAGCCTGGCGACGGCTTCGCCGGAAATTTGGAGGTTTGAATTGATTGACGCGAGCAGGTGCTTCACCAGCTGTTCGAAATCCGATCTCTCGGCCAGCGGCGGCAGTTTCACATCGACCGTATTCAACCGGTACAGAAGATCCGCCCGGAACCGGCCCTCGGCGATCGCATGATCGAGCTTGGCGTTGGTCGCCGACACCAGCAGGATATCGACAACATGATTGGAGCCGCCGATGGGGCGCGCCGTCCAATCGTCGAGGAAGCGCAACAAGACGGGCTGCAGGGAAATCGGCATGTCGCCAATTTCGTCGAGAAAGAGCGTGCCGTGATCGGCTTCCTTAACGAGACCCAGCGAGCCGCCGCGGCGCGCACCGGTGAAAGAGCCTTCGACATATCCGAAAAGTTCCGCTTCGATCAGCGATTCAGGCATGGCTGCGCAGTTGAGCGCGACGAAGGCTCCCTTGCGGCCGCTCGCAACGTGGGCGTGTCGCGCCAGCTCCTCCTTCCCGGTGCCGGTTTCTCCGCGAATGAGGATTGGCATCTTGCGCGGCGCCGCACGCTCGACCTGCGCCACGATGGCCACGAGCTCGGGATCTGCGGCGACGAAATGGGCGCGGCTCTGCCGGCATTTGGCTTCGTTACTTTCAGGAGAGGCGTCTGCCGGAGCAACATCCGCCTTCGCAGCGCGGCGCTTGCTTGAGCGCAACACAACCAGTGCGCCAAGTTCACATTCGTCCTTGGCGACCATGTCGGTAGAGGCACCAGGCATTAACTCCTTCAGGCGCGATTGCCACTGACAGAAGGGAAGATGCTTCAGGATCGGCAGCGTATTGCCTTGCAGCAGTCCGGGCGGAGCGTGCTTCGTGAGGCTGAGCGCGTTGTCCGTTGCATGCACGATGATGCCGCGGCGATCGATGACCAGAACTTCGTCGTTCAGCCATTTCGATTGCTTGGAGCGGTAGTACTCGAGCAGGCGATCCCTATCTTGTTTGCAGGCCCCGGCCATCAGGCTGCGCACGTAGTCGCTCATGACCATAGCCAGGGCGAGACTTTGGGAACTGAAGGTTTGCGCGGGGCCGGAAATATCGATGACTCCGATCAACTCGCCGTCGCTTGGATGATGGATCGGGGCCGCGGCGCAACTCCAGCGCTGCACCTTGGAGCAGAAGTGCTCGGCGCCGTTAATCTGCACAGGCTGCGCCATGGCAACCGCTGTGCCGATGGCGTTGGTACCGATGTCGGACTCGCTCCACCGTCCCCCGTATTCGAGATGAATTTCGCGCCCCTGATCGATGGTGCGGTCGTCACCCCGCGTTTCCATGATCAGCCCCGATGCATCCGTCAGGATCATCATGGAAATCAACTCGTTCATGAATTTGCCGGCCTTATCGAGAACGGGCTGCGCGCAGCGGGCAAGCAGGCTTTGCGCGGCGCGATGCTTGAAAGCTTCCGGTTCCGTAACGAGGGGGGCCGCGTTGCAGTTGGCGGGAACCTGAAATTCGCTGCAGCGCTTCCAAGATTCGACGATGTCAGTGCGCAGCCCATCGGTGACTATGCCGCGCTCGACGAAACCTTCCCAGGCCCTGCGAACCCCGTGCTGGTCGATATCACGTCCCATAAAGCTCAATCCTGATTGGGAGCAATTGCGAATTAGAATGCTATTTGGAATCAGAACAAAGAGCACAGCACCGCTGGCCGCTCGGCCTGCAAAGGCAAGAGCTACGGTATGTTGCCGTCCGTGCGGCCCCATGTAAAGGCAAAACCCGCGCCCGTGGAAGAAACAACGGCATCGTAATGAACGCTATCGATTTTGCCGGGAACTGAACGCGCGAAATTGCCCAGGGCCGCGAATGGGCTCAACTCATTTCAAACATTGACTTAGGCGTATGCGATCTGATTGCAAAGCACGCCACCGGCATGGTGCGCGAACGACGTTGAGCCGCGCGCCAACTCTGCAATCAAACTCAAGCACCTCGCAAGTGCAGCATGTTTTCTTTGCGCCGCACCATGCTTCTTCCCGTCACACACGCACAACAATTTCTGTTGAGAACAACAACAGCTCTACGCTTGGCTCACCAAGTTATATTGTGCAATTTCAGCTTGTTAAACAAGTGGCACAGTCCTTGCTACCATTTACTCTTAGAACGTGTCGGTCAACGGCGCGCGATTTTGTCTGTGGGGTTGGAAATTATGAAGGCCGCCGTACTTCACCGTTACGATGAGAAGCTGACGTCGCCTGAATTTGTGTCTTACGAAGATGTTGCCGATCCCAAGATCGTCAACGCGACCGACGTGGTCGTGCGGATCGGAGGCGCTGGCGTATGCCGCACGGACCTTCACATCGTCGAAGGCATCTGGCGCGAGAAGGTCTCGGTTGCTCTGCCCTACATCATGGGGCACGAGAATGCCGGGTGGGTCGAAGCCGCCGGTAAGGCCGTAACGGGCGTCAAAGTGGGCAATTCCGTCATTTGCCATCCGCTCGTCACCAGCGGGCATTGCCTCGCGTGCCGGCGCGGCAATGACATGCATGCAATTGACAGCTCGTTTCCGGGCATCAACGCCAATGGTGGTTATGCTCAATACCTGTTGACCGGTGAACGCTCGCTGATCAAACTTCCGAAGACTCTGGCACCCAAGGATGTCGCGCCCTACACCGACGCGGGCCTAACAGCCTACCGCGCGGCAAAAAAAGCGTCCCGCCATCTCCTGCCTGGTCAGTTCGTGGTCGTTCTTGGCGTCGGCGGACTAGGCCACATCGGGCTGCAAGTTCTAAAGGCGCTGTGCGCGGCTGAAATCATTGCCGTCGACAGATCGCAAGGGTCGCTCGATCTGGCCAAAACATGCGGGGCCGACCATTGCATTCTTTCCAACGGAAACGAAGTTCAGGCGATCCTAGAATTGACCAAGGGCCGCGGCGCGGAAGCCGTCATTGACTTCGTCGGTGAGGGCGACGCCATAGCCAAGGGCCTCGCGATGACCTGTAACGATGGCTACTACTACATCGTCGGGTACGGCGGTCGTATCGATATCCCGACCATCGACATGATCACCTCGGAAAAGACAATCGTCGGCAATCTCGTCGGCACCTATGCCGAGCTGGTCGAGTTGATGGCGCTTGCCGACCGCGGCCTCGTCAATCTCAAGACCAAAGAATACAAGTTGAGCGAAGCGAACACGGCGCTGCACGACCTTCACAACGGCAAAATCCACGGCCGCGCGGTGCTGATCCCATGATGGCAACGGCGAGCATCAAGGCGGAATGCCAAATGGACCGAGAGGCTTTGCGAAAGCTGCTTGCCGCGCCAGCCTGGAAAATATGGACGGAACGGGCAAGGAGCGACGTGATGGCAGACTCCGCAGACCGGTCGCAGATGATGGAGCGCCATAAAATCGTGGTGGCCATGATCGAGGTCAATTCGCAGCAGCTGCGTTGCGACAGTCAGTCTGCCGGCCTCGATATCGAGCGGCTCAATGCGCGTCGCGATGTCGAGCAATCGGGGGGATCGCCCGAAAGTCAAAAGGCGCTCGCCGAGGTCGAGAAGCGCACGCAAGAGGTTGAAGAAAAGAAGCGCAAGCTCGCGCAAGAGCGGGACTGGCTCGAAACATCGCTCAGCGAGTTCGATCGCCTGATGGCTGAACAATTGCAGCCGCCTAAGACGAATTGAAGTGCATCAAGCAGAGGACCCGTGACGTATGGCAGTTCAAACAGAAAACGTAGCGGCAGGCAGACCGAACCCAGCCAGTCTGACCGACGAGGATCGCTCGAAAGAGAAATTTTACGAAGAAGTTGCGGCTCTCGGAAACGCTATGATCACGGCTCACGGCCGGGATTTCGCAATGGGAGTTCTCGTACTTGCAGCGCGCTTCATCGCAGAAAGCAAACCACTCACGAAGCCGGCAGATGGGGCCACTGGTTGTGGCAGCGGCTGCCAAGATCACGACCATCACCACAAAAACTGAAACTTCAAAGGATACGGCCGGTGCCTCGCGCACCCAAGAAGAATTGAACACAAATTAAAGTCGACGAAACCTCATTCACGAAACGAGGAGACTAAAATGGCAGCAAACCTCACCTTGAATAAAATAACCGGGCAGAAGGGTATGAGCATCGCCGATGCAACCGCCCGTATCGCCGATCTCGGCTGGACCCCGAGTTTTGTACAGGAAGCACAGACCTTCCCGACGGATTACAAAATCTCAAAAGTCCCGCGCGATCCGATGAAGCAGGTGCTTCGCTCCTACTTCCCTATGCAGGAAGAAAAAGACAATCGCGTCTACGGGGCGCTAGATGCGGCACTTCGCGGCGACATGTTCCGCAACGTCGAGCCGCGTTGGGTTGAGTGGATGAAGCTGTTCTTGGCCATCATCCCGTTCCCTGAAATCTCGGCTGCACGCTCGATGGCCATGGTCGCCCGTTTGGCGCCCGGCGAAGAGCTCCGCACCGGCTTCACCATGCAGATGGTCGATGAGTTCCGTCACTCCACAATTCAGATGAACCTGAAGAAGTGGTACATGGAAAACTACATCGATCCGGCCGGCTTCGACATCACGGAAGCCGCCTTTGGCAAATGCTACGCCTGCACCATCGGCCGGCAGTTTGCCGAAGGGTTCCTGACTGGCGATGCCATCACCGCTGCAAACGTCTATCTGACGGTTGTCGCCGAGACGGCATTCACGAACACACTCTTCGTCGCCATGCCGTCGGAAGCCGCTCGTAACGGCGACTACGCCTTGCCGACCGTGTTCCTCTCGGTGCAGTCGGACGAATCGCGCCATATCGGTAACGGCCACTCGTTGCTGATGGCGATGATCAACGATCCGTCGAACCACCAGCTGCTTGAGCGCGATCTCAAGTACGCATTCTGGCAGAACCACGCCATTGTCGATGCCGCGATCGGTACCTTCATAGAATACGGCACGACAAACCGCGATAAAAACAAGGAATCCTACGTCGAACTCTGGCACCGCTGGATCTACGAGGATTACTATCGCACGTACATGCTGCCGCTCGAAAAGTACGGCATCAAGATCCATCACGATGACGTCGGCGCAGCGTGGGATCGTCTGGTCAAGAAGAACTACGTGCACAAGACCGCACAGTTCTTCTCGGTTGGCTGGCCGGTAAACTTCTGGCGCATCGAAGCCCAGACGGAAAAAGACTTCGAATGGTTCGAGAAGAAGTATCCGGGTTGGTATGCCGAGTTCGGCGACTACTGGAAATGGTACGAGAAGAAGAGCGTACCTGGCCAGAAGAACATGCTTTTCGATGCCGAGAACGGTTACGCCTACCCGCATCGCTGCTGGAGCTGCATGGTTCCTGCGTTGATCCGTGAAGACTTCTGCATCGGCGAAGTTGACGGCGAAATCTACACGTACTGCTCCGAGCAATGTAAGTGGACCCACATGGTTGCGTTCCAGGCCGAATACGAAGGCCGCGCAACGCCTGCCATGGGCCGCTTCAAAGGCAGGCGCATCTGGGAAGAATGCTACCACGGATGGACACTTGCCGATTGCATCAAGGACCTCGGCTTTGTCCGCGGCGATGGCAAGACGATCGTAGCGCAGCCGCACCTCCGGTTCGAACCGAAGGATCAATGGACCTTGGACGACGTCAAGGGCGACGTCATTCAAAGCCCGTTGACACTCATTCGGCAGATGAGCCCGGCTGATCGCGAGAAGCACGTTGCGGAATATCGCAAGGGCTTCACGATCAAACCGTTCGCCGGTTAGTTGAAGCATGATGGAGGCCGCTTACGGCGGCCTCCGTTTCTCACCGCAAAAATTACTCAAGTTTCGAGGAAAGTGAATGTCAGGCGGCGCAGTTCATAACGTTCGTTTCGAGCCCGTTGGAATCGAGATGGACGTCGAAGAAGGAGAGACGGTTCTCGACGCCGCGTTCCGCCAAGGCATTGCTTTGATGCACGGCTGCAAGGAAGGGCAGTGCTCGGCATGCAAGAGCAAGCTGGTCGATGGGGACATTGAGCTGCTTAAATATTCGACCTTCGCGCTCCCCGACTACGAGAGTGAGACCGGCCACATTCTACTGTGCCGCACGCACGCTTACAGCGACCTCACAATCGAGCTGCTGAATTTCGACGAAGAGCTCTTAAGCCGTTCTATCCCTGTAAAATCGTACGCGGGCACCGTCACAAGCGTGACGCTGTTAACCCACGACATCCGATTGCTCGAAATCGAACTCGAAAGCCCAATGAAGTTTTGGGCCGGTCAATACGTCGATCTGACCATTCCCGGCCACGGCGTGACGCGCGCCTATTCGATGGCCAACACACCAAATGAGCCGCGCAAGTTCCAGTTCATCATCAAGAAGTATGCCGATGGTGCCTTCTCGGCCCTGCTCGATGGCGGGCTTCCCACCGGAACACCTATTTCGGCCAAGGGCCCTTATGGCGGATGCTTGAGACGCGAAGGCCGCTCTGGCGCCATGATCCTGGTCGGCGGGGGATCGGGGATGTCACCCCTTTGGTCAATTTTAAACGACCACCTGCAAAGCGGCGAAAATCGCCCCATACGCTTTTTCTACGGGGCGAGAACGCGCGCGGATCTCTTCCATCTCGCCGAGATCGAAACTGTTGGTGCGAAGCTCGCGGATTTCAAATTCATTCCCGCCCTGTCGCACGCCGCGTCTGGCGACGAATGGACCGGCGAAACAGGATTCGTCCATGAGGTAGTTGCCAAAACGCTGCGCGCGGAAGGTTTGAGTGGCGACATGGATGCCTATTCGTGCGGACCCCCTCCTATGATCGACGCCGTCCTGCCCGTCTTGCAAGCCGCAGGCGTCGAGCCGTCGCGCATCTACTTCGACAAATTCACTCAGCCGATTAAGTGAGACAAGAAGCCGGACCCAAATCATTCGCTCAGTAACAATCAAAAAACGAAGTACCCAGGAGGAAACAATGGCAGCTGAAACATCAACCCCCGTGAAATCCGGTGCCGCCGGTTCCGCAACGTTCCCAGGCTCGGATAGCAGAAAATACAACTACTACGATCCCAAGGGCCGCAAGGCCACGCACTACGAAGACATGACTGTTGACGTTCAGCCCGATCCCGAGCGTTACCTGCTGCAGGACTGGATCATCCATTTTCCGAACGGCGACCGGACCTACACAAAGGATTGGACCAAGCTAAGGAGCAGCAATTGGCACGCCTTCCGCGCGGTCGATCAAGAGTGGGAGAAGACCCACTATCAGCGCCAATCGACGATATGCGGAACGGTGCAGAGCGTCATTGAAAACGGCCGCCGCTCCGGTGCCGTCGCCCGCTTCGACCCAGCCTGGGTAAAGGTTTTGCAGGATCATCTCGGCGCCTATAAGCATGCCGAATTCGGTTTGGGCACTTCGACCATGCAGGCGCAGCGCTACGGCTACACGCAAATGATCAACAGTGCGATTCTGACGAACTCGTCCTACAAGCTGCGCTTCGCCCAAGATCTCACCCTCTACATCGGCGAGATTGCCCTCGACAACACGAGCCTCGACCCGAACGCCGGCAAAAAACACTGGATGGAAGATCCTATCTGGCAGGGAACGCGCCGGGCTATCGAAGAAATCATGGGCTCGGCGGACTATGCCGAACAATACATGGCGACGAACTTGGCCTTCGAACCGCTGGTCGGCGAACTGTTCCGTAGCGGCTTCATCATGCAGATGGCAGCGGCCCAAGGCGACTTCATTACGCCAAGCGTCGTTTCAGCAGCCGAAGCCGACTACGAGCGCAACTTGGCGAACACGGTCGAATACGTTCATATGCTGACCAACGACAAGGAACACGCCGACCACAACAAAGCCGTGCTCAACGGTTGGTACGATAAACATGTGACGCTTGCGCTTGCCGCCGCCAACCAGTTGCAGCCAATCTGGTCGCAGCCGCGCGTCAAGGTGGCGACGTTCACAGACGCCCTCGCAAAAGCCAAGAACCGCGTCAAAGCTATCGCGAGCGAAACAGGCCTGACTGTGCCGGCCGCAGCCATGGCCTAACGCCGCGTCGCGAGGCGGGTTGGCGTATGCAAATTGACCGATTTCTGGTACTCCAGTATGAGGGCGATTTGAGTACGCCAACTCGCCCATAGCCACACAGGATCGCGCCAAATGAATCTGCGATACAACTGTTACCAAAACAATCACAAAAAAGCCCGCCAACTTTCTAGTCAGCGGGCTTGATGCGTAAATTCCGAAAGATTACGCGCGCTTAACCAACGGC